>BJUU01000012.1 GCA_007988785.1 Agrococcus baldri | reverse complement strand
GGAGCCAGTTCATCGGCTCGACCGGCTCGCTCGGCGGCGTCACCGACACGGCCGGCTTCGAGGTGGGCGTCGCGTTCCTCCCCGGCGGCCCCGTCGAGCAGGAGCTCGTCGTGCCCACCGGCGGCGCCGGCATCGCCATCTCCTCGGCGTCGACGCCCGAGGAGCAGCTCGCCGCGGCCATGCTCGCCGACCACCTGACGAGCGCCGAGAACACGGTGGAGTTCTCGTCCGTCACCGGCTACATGCCGGTGCGCTCCGACGCCGACGCCAGCGCGCTCTACGCCGAGAACCCGAACTTCGAGGTCGCGGTGAACCAGCTCGAGACCCGCACGCGCACGCAGGACTTCATGCGCGTGTTCCTGCCCGGCGGCGACCTCGCCCTCGCGACCTCGCTGCAGCGCATCCTCACGACCGATGCGGATGTGCCCGGCGCGCTCGCCGAGCTGCAGACCGAGCTCGAGGGCCTGTACTCGAACGACCTCCAGCCGCAGCTCGAGGGCTGACGCACACCCCCTGAAGGAAGCACCCCACCACCATGGTCAACGTCTCGCTGCATGACGTCACGCTCACCTACCCCGGCGCCACGAGGCCCTCGATCGACGCGATCGACCTCGAGATCGAGCACGGAGAGTTCCTCGTGCTCGTGGGCCCCTCGGGGTGCGGCAAGTCGACGACGCTGCGCGCGCTCGCCGGACTCGAGTTCCCCGACTCGGGCCGCATCGCGTTCGGCGATCGCGACGTGACGGGCGTCGACGGCAGTCAGCGAGACGTTGCCATGGTGTTCCAGAGCTACGCGCTCTACCCGCACATGACGGTGGCCGGCAACATGGAGTTCTCGCTGAAGAACACCAGGGTGCCGGCCGCCGAGCGGAAGCGGCTGATCGCGAAGGCCGCCGAGCTGCTCGAGCTCAGCGAGCTGCTCGACCGCAAGCCCCGCGAGCTCTCCGGCGGCCAGCGCCAGCGCGTGGCGATGGGCCGCGCCATCGTGCGCCGCCCCGCGGTGTTCCTCATGGACGAGCCGCTCTCGAACCTCGACGCGAAGCTGCGCGTGCAGACCCGCGGCCAGATCGCCGCGCTGCAGCGCACGCTCGACGTCACCACCGTCTACGTCACGCACGACCAGACCGAGGCGATGACGATGGGCGACCGCGTGGTCGTCATGAACCAGGGCCGCATCGAGCAGGTCGGCACGCCCCGCGAGCTCTACGACGAGCCCGAGACGCTGTTCGTCGCGAGCTTCATCGGCTCGCCGCAGATGAACCTCGTCGAGGGTTCGTGGTCGGATGCGGAGGGCGCCCGGGTGGGCGACCTCGCCCTCCCGTTCCACGCACCCGGGCACTCCGGGAAGACCCTGACCTACGGCATCCGTCCCGAGGACCTCGCGCTCGTCGCGCAGCCCGGACCCGATGCCGCGCTCGTGCGCGTCACCGTCGAGCTGGTGGAGGAGCTCGGCTCCGACACCTACGTCTACGGCACCGGGCACGGGGCGCGGTGGACGGCGCGGCTGCCGAAGGGGGCGCAGCCCGCGATCGGCAGCGAGCTCGCCTTCGCCGTCGCCGAGTCGAGCGTCATCGCCTTCGACCCGACGAGCGGGCACCGGGTGCAGCCCGCGGGCTGAGGCACGGGCGGCGTCACGGCGACGCCGGGCGTCACGGGGCGCTGAAGCGCAGCAGCGTCGTCGAGCCGGGCTCGCTCGTGATCGTGAGCGGCTGCTCGGGCGTGAGCTCGGCATCGGCGAAGGCTCCCTCGAGCGCCGTGGGCGCGCCGAGCGTGCTCTGCGTGGCGTCGAGCGTCGGCGCCGAGAGCCGCGAGCCGTCGGTGAGCGTCCACGACGCCGGCGCGTCGGGCACGCCCGTCGGCGCGGAGATGCGCACGGGGGCTGCGCCGGCCGCGGTCTGCGGGTCGCGCTGGTCGACGACCATGAGGGCGAGCGAGCCGTCGTCGCCGATCACGCCGTGCACGAAGACCTCGCCGTCGCCGCTCACGGTCGGCAGCAGCGTCTGGCCCTCGGGCAGCCAGCCGAGCTGCATCATGGCGAGGAAGCTCGTGCGCCCGCTGAAGAGCTCGCCCGGGTCGCCGTGCGGGCCGCTCGCGCAGATCGGGCTCATGGGTGCGCCGCCGCGGCACGCCTGCAGCGTCGAGTGGAGGGCGACGCGCGACGCGCCGGCCTCCTGCAGCGTCAGCGCGAAGTCGGTCGTCCACAGCGCCTGCGCGTGCGTGCGGGAGGTCTCGTTGCCGCCCGAGCAGGAGGTCGGCCCCGTCTCCTCCACCCACAGCGGCAGCCCGAGCTCGGAGGCCGCCTCGACGCCCCGCCCGACGAAGCGCTGGGCGCGCTCCCGCATCTCGGGCGAGGTGAGGTTCTCGATCGTCGCGTTCGCGTGCGGGTTGGCCGTGCCGCAGCTGTAGAGCGGGTACCAGTGCATCGTCAGCGCGCTCGCCGTCGGCAGCTCCGCCTCGGCGAAGGCGCGCCACCACGCGGCATCGAAGGCGCCCGGGCCCGCGATGGGCATGCCGGGAGCGACCTCCTCGATGGCGTCGGCGTAGGTGCGCAGCGACTCCCGGTAGGCATCGGTCGTCCAGTCCTCGCCGCGGATCGAGCGCTCCGGGTCGTCGGGGTGGTGGTAGCCGTTGGGCTCGTTGCCGATCGAGATCGCGAGCAGCCGCTCGCCGAACGCCTCCCGGGCGTGCGCGGCCATGTCGGCGGCCCGCTGCGGGTCGTCGTGGCCGAGGTCGAGCGCGATCGTCACCTCGGCGTCGACCGCCTCGGCGGTCGCGGCGACCCGCTCGAGATCGGCGGGAGTGACGGTCGCCCTCGCCCACTCGGGCGCCGGCTCGTCTGCCGAGGTCCACCAGGTGCGCCGATCGACGGTGACGCCGCCGAACCGCAGGATCGGCTGGTCGAGCGCCGCGAGCATCGGCTCGATGTTGGAGTCGGCGGAGCCCCAGGCGGGGGAGGCGAGCTCGGTCGCCTCGAAGCTGAAGCCGAGCACGTCGCCGCTGCGGGCGGTGCCGGCATCGAGGGCGAGCGCGGCATCGATCGTCTCGCCCTCGGCCTCGGCGACCGGGGTGAGGCTGAACGGGCCGGGGTTCGGCTCGTAGCCGGGCACGTCGAGCTGCGCCGCGGGATCCGGCGTCGGCGTCGGGGCTGCGACGGGCGTCTCGGAGGGCGCCGGCGTCGTCGCGGCGGGCTCGGGGGAGCCGCCGCCGAGCAGCGCTGGGATGCCGATCGCGAGGGCGATCACCACCACCCCCGCGATGGCGATCAGCGCGATGCGCAGACGCGAGGGCGTGCGGTCTGAGGGCGTGGTGCTCATGCGGCTGCGGGCCTCTCGGCTGCGGTCGGTGGGACGGCGGGCGGCGGCGGACCGCCCCGCCGATCATCCCACGACCGCGCAGAGCGCCCCGGTCACGCGAGCGGGTCGACACGCCTCCGGCCGAGCCGCAGGGCGCGCGGGCGCCGGCGGCCGTTCAGCCACCTGCCGATCCAGGTGCTGCGCACGAACAAGTCGTACGGCACGAGCAGCAGCACGGCGGTGCCGGCCCAGGTGACGAGCAGCTTGACCGCGATCGGCCAGTCGAGGCCGGCCAGCGCGAGCCCCAGGGCGAGCACGATCGGCAGGTGCATGAGGTAGCTCCAGTAGGAGGCGTCGGCGAGGTAGCGCATCGCCGGGCTCTCGCGATGCAGGAACCGCACGCTCACCGCGAGCAGCGCGTAGGCCGTCGCCCAGCCGGCGACCGCCAGCACCGGCGCGTGCAGCAGCGGCGGCAGGCTGCCGCCCTGCAGCAGCGAGGCCGCGACCAGCAGCACCGCCGCAGCGCCCAGCAGCCACGGCCACTGCCGCGCGAGCGCCTGCAGCGAGCCGGGCCGCGCGTGCAGGAACCAGCCGACCAGGAACGCGCCCAGGTAGGCGGTCAGCGAGCTCGGCGTCGGCAGCACCGTGACGGGCTCGCGCAGACCGCCCGCGATCGACTCCTGCAGCAGCAGGCCGGCGGTGTACGGCACGGCGGCGAGCAGCACGCCGGCGGGGGAGGCGAGCGCGGCGCCGATGCGCTCGGCGATGCGCCGGCCTCGCTCCCGACCGAGCGCGCGCAGCAGCACCGCTCGCGCGAGCAGCGTGAGCACGACGCACTGCAGCAGCACCAGCAGGAACCAGAGGTGGCCGGGCGAGAGCAGCAGCAGCGGGTCGATGGCCTCGCCCTGCGGCGCGAGCGCCGGCGGCTCCCAGCCCTGCAGCGCGGCGGCGATGCCGATCACCACGCCGGTCGAGGCGACCGCGAAGGGCCAGAAGGCCACCGCGGGCAGCCCGATGCGCAGCAGCCGGTCGCGCAGATAGCTGCCGGCGCCGCGGCGGTGCAGCACCATGCGCCCGAAGTACCCGGCGAGCGCCATGAACAGCACCATCCGGAACAGGTGGATGCCGTTGACGAGCTCCTGCGCCACCGGGCTCGACTGCCCGTCGCTGAACATCCAGGCGCCGGCGCCCGGGTGGAAGGGCATGAGCGAGTGCAGCACGATGCCGAGCCCGAGCGCGACCGCGCGCAGGGAGTCGAGCCCGTGGATGCGCGTGCCGGCGCCGGTCGTGAGCGATGCGGTGGAGGTCATGCCTCGACGCTACGAGCGGGGCTCCGTCCGCCGCGTCGCACAGACGGGGGAGCGGCCGTCCTCCCTTCGGCGGACGGGACCACCGTGATCGGCTCTTCCCCCGCATCCGTCGACGACATATCGTTGACTATCGTCGAGACGCGACGGAACGAGGAGGGCATCGTGCACGAGTCATACGCAGGCGGGGGATTCAGCGGGGGCCAGCGCGGCTTCCGGCCGGGCGCTGCCGGCAACGGCATCTGGGAGGCGATGGAGCAGCTGCGCGGCGCCTTCGACCGACGCGGCGGCACCCGCATGGGCCGCGGCGACGTGCGCGCGGCGGTGCTCGCGCTGCTCGCCGAGCGGCCGATGCACGGCTACCAGATCATCCGCGAGATCGAGGAGCGCAGCGAGGGCGCCTGGAAGCCCAGCCCCGGCTCGGTCTACCCGACCCTGCAGCTGCTCTCGGACGAGGGCCTGCTGACCGCCGAGGAGGCCGGCGGCCGCAAGACCTACTCGCTGAGCGAGGGCGGCAGGGCAGAGGCGGAGGCCGCGGGCGACGCGCCCTGGCTCGCCTCGAGCGGCCGCGACGGCGTCGGCCACACCGCGCTGCCGAAGGCCGGCATCGAGCTCGCGCAGGCCGCGGCCCAGGTGGGCCGCACCGGCACCCCCGAGCAGGTGCAGCAGGCTGTCACCGTGCTCGAAGACGCGCGTCGTAGGCTCTACTCGATCCTCGCTCAAGACTGAGCCGGGTGCCGCTGGCACGTCGGGATCGAGGAGGGCCGATGACCGACGCCAGCGCCCCGCGCGCCCGCTACCGCCGCATCATGCGGTTCGCGGCGCGGCACGTCGCGCTCGTCTGGTGGTTCGAGCTCGTGCTGCCCCGGCTGGGGCTCGGCGCGCTCGCGGCGCGCGGCCGCAGCGCGAGGCTGCAGCGGCTCGCGCAGCGCTTCCACGCGCTCGCGCTCGAGCTCGGCGGCCTCATGATCAAGGTCGGCCAGTTCATGTCGTCGCGGCTCGACGTGCTGCCGCCCGAGATCACCGCAGAGCTCGAGGGGCTGCAGGACGAGGCGCCCGCCGTGCCCTTCGCGGGCATCCGAGAGCTGGCGGAGGGCGAGCTCGGCATGCCGCTCGCGCAGGCGTACACGGCCTTCGAGCAGCAGCCGCTCGCGGCCGCCTCGCTCGGGCAGGCGCACCGCGCAGGCCTGAACGCCGTCGACACCGCCGACACCGGGCTGACCGACGCGATCGTGAAGGTGCAGCGGCCCGGCATCGAGGCGATCGTCGACGTCGACCTGGCGGCGCTGCGCCGCGTCGCCCGCTGGCTGAGCCGCGTGCACGTGATCTCGGACCGCGTCGACATGCCCGCGCTGGTCGAGGAGTTCGCCGAGACCAGCCTGCAGGAGATCGACTACCGGCACGAGGCCGCCAACGCCGAGCGGTTCCGCGAGTGCTTCGAGGGCGATGCGCGCGTGCGCGTGCCGCAGGTGGTGTGGGAGCGATCCACCCGGCGCGTACTGACGCTCGAGGACGTCTCGGCGATCAAGATCAACGACATCGCCGGCCTGCGCGCGGCGGGCATCGACCCGGCCGCGGTCGCCGCGGAGTTCGCGGCCGTCATGTTCGACCAGATCTTCACGCACGGCTTCTTCCACGCCGATCCGCATCCCGGCAACCTGTTCGTCACGCCTCGCATGGGCGGTGCGGATGCGTCCGGCGGCCCGGGTGCGCAATGGCAGCTGACGTTCGTCGACTTCGGGATGATGGGCGAGGTGCCCGCGAGCGCCCGCTCGGGCCTGCGGCGGCTGCTGATCGCGGCAGCCGCTCGCGACGGGAGGGGGCTCGTCGAGGGCATGCGCGAGGTCGGCGCGCTGCTGCCCTCCGCCGACGAGGCGGTGCTCGAGCGGGCGATGGTGCGCGCCTTCGAGCGCTTCGGCGGCATGGGCGTCGCCGAGCTGCGCGAGGTCGACGAGCGCGAGTTCCGCGACTTCGCAGCCGAGTTCGGCGAGCTGCTGCGCTCGATGCCGTTCCAGCTGCCCGAGCACTTCCTGCTCATCGCCAGGGCCGCCTCGCTCACCTCCGGCCTGTGCAGCTCGCTCGACCCGGCCTTCAACCTCTGGAACGCGGTCGAGCCCTACGCGGCGCAGCTGCTGCGCGCCGAGAGCGGCAACGTCGTGCACGACGTCGCGCAGCGGGCGATCGCCTCCGCGGGCCTCATCGCGCACCTGCCGACCCGGCTCGACGACGTGCTCAACCGCATCGAGGAGGGGCGGCTCGCGGTCGGCGCGCCGAGGGTCGAGCGCAAGCTCGCCCGGCTCGAGCGGGCTGCGCGGCGCGTGGTCTCGGCGATCCTCTTCTCCGGCCTGCTCGTCGCCGGCGTGCTGCTGCTGGCCTGGAACCCGCCGCTCGGCGTCGTGCTCATGGCGGCCTCGGCGGTGCCGCTGCTGCACGCCGTGCTGGCCGGCATCCTCGGCAGGCGCGGTCCCGACTGAGCGGGATCCCGTCAATCGCGCCCCGGACCGGCCGGGTGGGCGAGGTCGTAGGCGCGCACGAGCTTCTGCGGCACCACCATGCGCCACGCGTCGACGACGAGCTCGCGCGCCTCGTCGGCTCGAGCCGGGCGAGCACGGCGTGCATCCAGTGGAATCGCATGTCCGAGGGCGCCGGCAGCGAGTAGGTCTGCGGGGCGGTCGCGATCAGCGCGTCGCGCTCGAGCTTGGGGTGGGCGAACTCCATGACGGTCTCGTCGAGCGAGAACGCCACGTAGACGAGCTGCCCCACCCGGAATTTCAGCCTGCCCCGCACGCGCACCGGGTATGAGCGCTCGAGCTCGGAGCCCAGGTCGACGACATCCGCCAGCACCGCCATGCCGGGCACCCTACGCCCGATCCGGGCGCCCTGGGAGGATGACGGCATGGGGGTGCCGACGGATGCGCGGGTCGAGCTCGTGCGCGGCAGTCGCGCCGAGGCGCACGACGCCCTGCGCACCCTGGTGGCCGAGCTCGCGGGCGTCGACGACGCATCCGTCACCATCGTGCGGCGGTGCCCCGACTGCGGAGGGCCGCACGGGCGGCCCGTGGTGATGGATCCGCCCGCCGCGCGCGACATCGGCGTCTCGCTCGCGCACGCGGGGGAGCGGCATGTCGTGGCTGCCGTGCACGGGGCTCGCATCGGCATCGACGCCGAGCGGCGCGACGCCGCCCCCGAGCGGCTCGCGGCGCTGCGGGCGCTGCTGCCGGCCGCGGGCACCGACCCGCTGCGGCGCTGGACGCGCATCGAGGCGGTGCTGAAGGCCGACGGCCGCGGCCTGCGGGTCGAGCCGGCCGCGGTCGTGCTCGAGCAGCGCGCCGACGGCCTCGTCGCATCCGTGCCGGGCTCCGGCCGTCGCTACCGGGTGCACGACCTCGACCTGGGAGCGGAGCTCGTCGTGAGCCTCGCGATCGAGGGAGATCGACGAGTCTGACGAGCCGGTTGACCCGAACGAGCCAACTGTTATGGTGTATGCGAACAGGAGGTCGTCATGCGGGTGATTGTCTCGACCAGCTCGAGCACACCGATCTACGAGCAGATCAAGACGCAGGTGCGCACGGCGATCCTCTCCGGCGAGGTGCGGGCGGGGCAGTCGCTGCCCTCGCTGCGGCAGTTCGCGGCCGATCTGCGGGTGAGCATCGTGACCGTCACCCGCGCCTACAACGAGCTCATCGCCGAGGGACTGGTGCAGAGCGCGCACGGGCGCGGCTTCGTCGTGCTCGAGATCGACCCCGGCACCGCGAGCACCGCGCTGCACGACCGCGTCGACGGGCTGCTGGGCGAGCTGCGGCTCGCCGCCCGCGACGCCCGACTCAGCAAGGCAGACATCCATGACCGGCTCGACGAGATCTGGAGGAAGCATGACTGACACCCTGGCGCTGATCGAGGATCTGCGCGTCCAGCGACCGAACTTCGCGCTCGAGGGCATCTCGTTCGCGATCCCACGCGGCACCGTCGTGGGTCTCGTCGGCCCCAACGGGGCCGGCAAGACCACCGCGATCCGAGCGCTGCTCGGCCTCATCGCCCCCGACGGCGGCCGCGTCGAGACCTTCGGGCTCCCGGCCGGCTCCTCGCGAGCCCTCGCGCGCACCGGCATCGTGCTCGACCAGCCGACGGCCGCCGACGAGTGGAGGGTGTCGACGCTCGGCCGTCGCATCGCGCCGTTCTACCCGAGCTGGAGCGAGCAGCGGTTCGTCGACCTGCTCGCCAGGCTCTCGGTGCCGCAGCAGCGACGGGTCGGCGAGCTCTCGCGGGGCGAGGGCATCAAGCTCTCGCTCGCGACGGCGCTCGCGCAGGCGCCCGAGCTGCTGATCCTCGACGAGCCATCGAGCGGGCTCGACCCGGCCTCGCGGCGCGAGATCGCCGCGATCATCCGCGAGTTCATGGTCGACCCCTCGCACGGCGTGCTGGTCTCGACCCACATCACCGCAGAGCTCGAGGGCCTCGCCGACGAGCTCGTCGTGCTCGTGGGCGGGCGGGTGGCGGACCGCGGACCGCTGCACGAGGTGGTCGAGCAGTTCGCGATGGTGCGCGGCGCCGGCGCGGCACCGGGCGCGCCCGTCGTCGGGCTGCAGCGCAGCGGCGAGCAGTGGTCCGGCCTCATCAGGATCGACGACTCGGCGGCCTTCGGCCCAGAGGTGGTGATCGATGCCGCGAGCATCGACGACATCGTCGTGCACCTGGGCGCCGAGCGGGCGGAGCTCGCCGCATGATCGCCGCCTTCGCACGCTTCGACCTGCGCTCCTGGTTCGCACGGACGCAGACGATGCTCACGCTGCTGTTCGTGGTCGTCGTCGGCATCGCGCTGCCCGTGCCGGGCATGGCGATCGTGGCGGCGGGCTTCGTCACCTCGATCATGGTCTCCGCCCCGTTCCTGGGCGACGAGCACGGTCGCCTCGACACCCTCTACGGGGTGCTGCCCGTCACCCGCGGCGCCGTCGTCGTCGGCCGCACCCTCGCCCTCGTCGCCTACTACCTGGCGGCGGCGATCCTGGCCACGGCCGTCACGCTCGTGATGGCGCTCGCGCGCGGCGAGCAGGTGGCGCCCGGCATCCTGCTCATCGCGCACGCCGCGGCCGCGGCCTTCCTGGGCGTGACGATGGCGCTGCAGCTGCCGGTGTTCTTCCGCATCGGCTACTCCCGCGGGCGCCTCATGGCCTACGCGCCGGCGCTCGTGGTGGCGGGCCTGGCGTGGCTCGCGCAGGCGACGGGCGCGCTCGCGCCCATGCAGCAGGCGCTCGCAGGCATCCCGCTCGCGGCGATGGTCGCGGGCGGCATCGTGCTGGGCGTGCTCGGGATCTGCATCGCCGCAGTCGTCGCCACGCGGCTGTACCGCGCTCGCGCGCTCTGACCGGGCGCTGGGCGGCTCGCGCGACCGCGACCGCTCAGCGCCGGTGGCGCGCCCGCGGTCCGACGCCGCGGGCGGCACGCGCGGGCAGCGCCGGCAGCGCGGTCTCGAGCAGCCAGGAGTCGAACAGCCGCTCGAGCGGCTCGTCGGCGATCGTGCCGGCCAGCCTGCGGAAGTCGGCGGTCGTCGCCGTCGAGTGCGGGTGCAGCGCCGTCCAGTCGTGCAGCAGCCCGAAGAAGCGCACGTCGCCGATCGTCAGCCGCAGCGCGTGCACGAGCAGCGCCCCGCGCTTGTAGATGCGGTCGTCGAACATGAGCGCGGCGCCCGGGTCGCCGAGCACGATGTCCTGCGGCAGCGCCGCGAGCCGCGCGTGATGCGAGCGAGCCAGCGCATCCGTCGTCTCCCGCCCGGCGGCCTCCGACCACAGCCACTCGGCGTAGCAGGCGAGGCCCTCGTTCAGCCAGATGTGCTGCCAGCCGGCCACGCCGACGCTGTTGCCGAACCACTGGTGGGCGAGCTCGTGCGCCATCAGGCGCTCCTCGCCGCCGCGCCCGTCGATGAGGTTGGCGCCGAAGACCGCGCCCGCGTGCGACTCGAGCGGGATCTCCAAGTCGTCGGGCGTGACGACCACCGTGTAGTCGTCGAAGGGGTAGGCCCCGAAGCGCTCGACGAAGCACGCGAGCATGCGCGGCAGCGGCGCGAGGTCGGCGAGCACCCGCCGCTCGAGCGCCGGCGGGTAGAACGCCACCACCGGCACCTCGTCGTGCACCGTCGCGCGCCGCACGTAGCGGCCGATCTGCACGGTCGTCAGGTAGGTCGCCACCGGCACCCGCGTCTCGAAGGTGCGGCTCGTGCGGCCGGAGCTCGTGCGCTCGTCGACGAGCAGGCCGCTCGCGACCACCCGGTAGCCCTGCTCGGTGGTGATGCGGATGCGGTGGGTCGCCTTGTTCGACGGCCGGTCGTTGCAGGGGTACCAGGTGGGCGCGCCGGTGGGCTGCGAGGCGACGATGACGCCGTCCTCGAGCTCCTCCCAGCCCACCGTGCCCCACGCGGTGCGGCGGGGCGTGGGGGAGCCGGCGTAGGCGATCTCGAGCTCGAAGCTCGCGCCCGCCGGGACGGGGGCGGCGGGCGTGACGGTGAGCGTGCCGGGGCGCTGCGCGTGCTGCGTGCGGCGCGCGCCGTCGAGCGAGACGCGGCTCGCCCGCAGGCCGACGAGGTCGAGGCGGATGGCGCGCAGCTCGCGCTCGGCGCGCCCGGTGATGCGCGCGACGCCGTCGAGCCGGTTCGTCGCCATGCGGTACTGCAGCTCGAGGTCGTAGTGGGTCGCGCTCCAGCCCAGGTCGCCGGAGGCGGGCGCGTAGGGCTCGCCGCCGAGCGGGCGGGTGGCCGGCCGCGGTGCCTGCGGCTCGCTGCGGCTCACCGGCTCACCGCGTGGTAGTCGGCCACCTGCACCTCGCGCCACGGGCCGATCGGGTTGCCGCTCCAGCGGCTGCGATCGGGCACCAGCTCGCCCCGCATCACGAGCGAGGCGGGGCCGACGGTGGCGTGCTCGCCGATGCGGGCGGCGGGCAGGATGACGCTGTGCGGGCCGAGCGTGGCGCCGTGCTCGAGCGCCACCTCGTCGATCGACATGATGCGGTCGTGGAAGAGGTGGGTCTGCACGACGCAGCCGCGGTTCACGGCGGATGCGTCCCCGAGGCTCACGAGGTCGGCCTCCGGCAGCCAGTAGCTCTCGCACCAGACGCCGTGGCCGATCCTCGCGCCCAGGCTGCGCAGCCACCAGACGAGCGCGGGCGTGCCCGCTGCCGACTGCGCGAACCACGGTGCTGCAACCATCTCCACGAAGGTATCGGCAACCTCGCTGCGCCACACGAACGACGACCACAGGGGCGTCTCGGCGGCCCGGATGCGGCCGACCAGCAGCCACTTCGCGAGCGTGCTCGCTCCCGCGGCGACCGCGCCCGCCAGCAGCATCACGACGCCGCTCAGCAGCACCGCTGCCAGGCCGCCCCAGGCATCCGCGATCCACAGCAGGGCCAGCATGACGGCGATGCCGATCGCGACGGTGACGAGCACGGGCACGATGCGGCACAGCTCCCACAGCGCGCGGGCCACCCGCAGGCGGGCGGGCGGGGCGTAGGTGCGGGAGGCGTCGACCTCGACCGGCGTGCGCCGCAGGCGCACGGGCGGCGAGCCGAGCCAGGAGGAGCCCTTCTTCGACTTCCTGGGCGCGGCGGAGAGCACCGCGACGAGGGAGTCGTTGGGGATGCGGTTGCCGGCGGCCGCCATGCCGGAGTTGCCGAGGAAGGCGCGCTCGCCGATCTCGGCGTGCGCCACGCGCACCCAGCCGCCGCCCAGCTCGTAGGAGGCGACGAGCGTGTCGTCGGCCAGGAACGCGCCGGTGTGCACGGTGGTCATCTTCGGGATGAGCAGCACGGTCGAGATCTCGACGTCGCGGCCGACGCGGGCACCCAGCAGTCGCAGCCAGATCGGCGTGAAGAGCGACGCGTAGAGCGGGAACAGGATGGTGCGGGCGAGGTCGAGCACGCGCTCGGTCGCCCACACGCTCCATCCGCCGGCGCTGTGCACGGGGAACGTGCCGGCGCGCACGCCGATCGCGAGCAGCCGCACGACGAGCACCACCAGGCCGGCGAGCACGAGGCCGGCGACCACGGTGGCGGGCACGAGCCAGGCGAGCGAGCGCAGCGCCACCTCGCCGAGCCCCTCGGCACCGCGGATGCCGAGGGCCAGCACGACGCCGCCAGCCAGGAACGCGAGCAGCGGGATGAGCGAGAGACCGATCGCCGAGAGCCCGTAGGCCCAGGCCCAGCCGTTCGTGTGCGGCGGCCGCTCGGCGGCCCACCACGACGTCGCCGAGCCGATTCTGCGCGCGGGGGAGCCCGCCCAGCGCTCGCCGGAGCGCACGCGGCCGAAGACGGCGGAGCCGGGCTCGACGACGGCGCCCTTGCCGATGCGGGTGCCGGGCGCGAGCGTCGAGCGCGCGCCCACCGCGCTGCGGGCGCCGATCCGGATGGCGCCGATGCGCACCACGTCGCCGTCGATCCAGTAGCCGGTCAGGTCGACCTCCGGCTCGATCGATGCGCCCTTGCCGATGCGCAGCATGCCGGTCACCGGCGGCACCGAGTGCAGGTCGACGTCGCTGGCGATGCGCGCCCCGAGCGCCCGCGCGTAGAGCGTCACCCACGGCGCGCCCGCGAGGCTCACCGCCCCGGCCTGCTGCGCGATCTGCTCGGCGAGCCACAGGCGCAGGTGCACGCCGCCGCCGCGCGGATAGTCGCCCGCCTGCAGGCCGCGCAGCAGCAGGCGCGCCGCCACGACGGCGATCGCCATGCGGCCGAAGGGGGTCGCGAAGACCGCGAGCCCGAGCACGAGCAGCCAGCCGTTCGCGCTCGGCAGCGCCTCGAAGCCGCTCCAGGCCTGCAGCAGGGTCGAGATCGTGAGCGCGGCGAGCAGCCAGCGCATCCCGCCGAGGATGAGCAGCGGCACGCCCAGCAGCGTCTGGATCCACTGCGTGCCGCGCGGCGTGCGCCGCACCTCGTGCGTCGACGCGGGCTCCTGCGGGCCGCTGTCGGCGCGCGAGGCGAGCTCTGCCGCCATGGCTCCCAGCCGCGGGTAGGCGTAGATGTCGGCGACCGTGAACTCGGGATCGCGCTCGCGGATGCGGGTGACGAGCTGCGCGGCGGCGAGCGAGCCGCCGCCGAGGGCGAAGAAGTCGTCGTCCTCGTCGGTGGCGGGCAGGCCCAGCACCGCCTGCCAGTCGCCGGCCAGCGCCGCCAGGCCCGGCGAGCCGCCCGCCGCATCGAGCCCGCCGTCGTCCAGCGGCCACGGGAGCGCTCGCTTGTCGACCTTGCCGGAGGTGCGCACCGGCAGCTCCGGCAGCAGCGCGAGCACCGGCACGATCGCGGCGGGCAGCGCCTCGCGCAGGCGCTCGTTGGCCGCCTGGCGGTCGAAGCCCTCCACGTCGCAGCCGAGGTATCCGACGAGCACCTGATTGCCCGCATCCGTCTGCTGCACGACGACCGCCGCGGCGCTGACGCCGGGCAACGCGCTGAGCGCGGCCTCGATCTCGCCCAGCTCGATGCGGCGGCCGCCCACCTTCACCTGGTCATCGGCGCGGCCGGTGAAGAACAGCCCGTCGCGGTCGTAGCGCACCAGGTCGCCGGACCGGTAGGCGCGCTGCCACCCGAGCGAGGGCAGCGGCGCGTACTTCTCGGCATCCTTCGCCGGGTCGAGGTAGTGAGCGAGGCCGACGCCGCCGATGATGAGCTCGCCGACGCCGCCCTCGGCGACCGGCCGGCCGGCCTCGTCGACGACCGCGAGATCCCAGCCGTCGAGCGGCAGGCCGATGCGCACGGGCTCGCCGGGCAGCAGCTGCGCGGCGCAGGCGACGACGGTGGCCTCTGTCGGCCCGTAGGTGTTCCAGACCTCGCGACCCTCGGTCGCGAGCCGGTCGACGAGCTCCGGCGGGCAGGCCTCGCCGCCGAAGATGAGCAGCCGCACGTTCTCGAGCGCGGATGCGGGCCACAGTGCCGCGAGGGTCGGCACGGTCGAGACGACAGTGATGCCGCGCAGCGTCAGCCACGGGCCCAGATCCATGCCGCTGCGCACGAGCGAGCGGGGCGCGGGCACGAGGCACGCGCCGTGGGCCCACGCGAGCCACATCTCCTCGCACGAGGCGTCGAAGGCGACAGAGAGGCCCGCCAGCACGCGGTCGCCGGGACCGATCGGCTCGTCCTGCAGGAAGATGCGAGACTCGGCGTCGACGAACGCGGCCGCCGATCGGTGGCTGACGGCGACGCCCTTCGGTGTGCCGGTCGAGCCGGACGTGAAGATGATCCAGGCGTCGTCGTCGAGCGTCGGCAGCGTCGGGATGGGCAGGCCGGCAGTGGACGGATGCGCGGGTGCGCCCGCGAACAGCGCCGCCTCGCGTGCGGCGAGCGGCGCACCGGCACCGGTGCCGCCGGTCGCGGCAGCCGGGGTGTACCGCCCGTGCCCCGTGATGACGCCCCGCACGCCCGCCTCGCCGAAGACGAGCTCGGCGCGCTCCTCGGGGTCGTCGGCGTCGACGGGCACGTAGGCGGCGCCCGCGGCCATGACGCCGAGGATCGCGATGTACAGCTCCCTGGTGCCCGAGGGCATCCGCACCCCGACGCGGTCGCCGCGGCCGACGCCCTCGGCGACGAGTCGGGCGGCCGTGCGGATGACGGCGGCCATCAGCTCGCGGTAGCTCAGCGCGCCCGCGGCATCCTCGAGCGCGGAGCCGTCGGGGTTCGCGAGCACGCTCGCGCGCAGCACGTCGAGGAGCGTGCGGGGAGGGGGAGCGAGGTGACCGCTCGCCAGCACGCCGGATGTCGTCTCGCTCATGTCGCTCCCGTGCTCGTCGCGCGCCGCCCCTCGCGCGCCGAGGCGCCGCGACCCATCAGGGTATCGCGGCGCCCGTGGCCCGCCGGTGAACGGCGGGCGTCGGTCACGTGACGATCACGGCAGCGCGTCGCGGTCTGCCGAGGCCCCTGGGCTGACGTGCGCGCCGTCGCCGGCGTGCGCCTTGCCGGCGTTGCCGAGCGCGACCATCGAGCCCGTGCGGGTGAACTCGTCGTCGACGTCGGCGTCGTGCTTGTGGGTCGCGAGGCTGATGACGACCGCGACCAGCAGATTGAGGAAGAAGCCCGGCACGATCTCGTAGAGCGTGAAGAACTCGAAGCCGGTGGCGACGACGCCGTCGAGGGTGTTGGCCTGCTCGATCGCATCCCAGATGAACACGGTCGCGGCGCCGACGATCATGCCGACGAGCGCGCCCCAGTTCGTGAGCTTCCGCCAGAACAGGCTCAGCAGCACGATCGGGCCGAAGGCCGCACCGAAGCCCGCCCAGGCGAAGCCCACGAGGCCGAGGATGGTGTCGGAGGGGTTCAGCGCGAGCACCGCGGCGACGAGCGCGACGAGCAGCACGCACGCGCGACCGAGGATGACGAGCACCTTCTGCGATGGCTGCTGCTTGACGAACACCTGGAAGAGATCCTCCACGAGCGCCGACGAGCAGACGATGAGCTGGCTCGAGATCGTCGACATGATCGCCGCGAGCACCGCCGCGAGGATGAGTCCGGCGACGAACGGGTGCATGAGCGCCTGCGCCATCACGAGCACGACCGTCTCGGGGTTCTCGAGCGTGATGCCGTTCTGCTGGACGTAGGCGATGCCGACGAAGCCGCAGACCACGGCGCCGATGAGCGAGATGATCATCCAGCTGATGCCGATGTTGCGGCCGGCCTTCGCCGAGTGCACGTCCTTGAGCGCCATGAACCGCACGATGATGTGCGGCTGCCCGACGTAGCCGAGGCCCCACGCGAGCGAGGAGATGACGCCGAGCCAGACGAGGCCCGTCATGTCGGCGGGGAAGAGCCCCGTGAGCTCGGCGCCGGAGGCCTCGATGCCCTCCTGCACGCCGGCGAGGCCACCGACGGTGAAGAAGGCGATGACCGGGATGAGGATGAGCGCGAGGAACATCATCAGGCCCTGCACGACATCCGTCAGGGATGCGCCGAGGAAGCCGCCGAAGAGGGTGTAGAGCAGCGTGACGCCGCTGACGAGCAGCATGCCCCACATGTAGGGCGCGCCGAACGAAGACTCGAAGAACACGCCGCCGGCGACCATGCCGGAGGAGACGTAGAACGTGAAGAAGACGAGGATCACGACGCCGGAGACCAAGCGCAGCAGCCGCGTTCGGTCGCGCAGCCGGTTCTCGAAGAAGCTGGGGATCGTGATCGAGTTGTTCGAGACCTCGGTGTAGGCGCGCAGCCTCGGGGCGACGAACTGCCAGTTGAGGAAGGCGCCGATGGTGAGGCCGATCGCGATCCACGCCTCGATGAGACCCGCGGCATAGATGGCGCCCGGCAGGCCCATCATGAGCCAGCCCGACATGTCGGAGGCGCCTGCGGAGAGCGCCGCCGTGAACGGGTTGAGGTCGCGGCCCGCGAGCATGTAGTCCTCGTGGCTCTTGGTCTTGCGTGCCGCGTAGATGCCGATCGCGATCATCGCCGCGAAGTACAGCCCTACGGCGAGCAGCTGGAATGTGATGTCCGACATCGTCATCTCCCGGTTCGGTTGCCTGCCAGCGTACTCAGATGTGAATCACAGGGAAGCACACGGATGCGCGCGTCCCGTCACCGACGAGGGCGCGGCCATGTGACGAAGCGTGACGAGTCCGCTTCGCGTCGTGCGTCGGCGACTGCTTGTGTTGCCGACACCGACCCGGAAGGCACTCCCATGACCCGCATCGACGTATCGCACGCCGGCAGCCTGCCGCGCACCCCGGAGCTCATCGCCGCGAACGGGGCGCGCAGCTTCGCGGAGGACGGCCTGACGCTCGAGCGCACCCCGGAATTCGACGGGCTGCTCACCGAGGCGGTCGCCGACCTCGTGCGCAGGCAGCGCGACCTGGGCATCACGATCATCGGCGACGGCGAGTACGGCAAGGCCATGTCGTCGTCGCTCGACTACGGCGCCTGGTGGACCTACGTCTTCCAGCGGGTGAGCGGACTCGAGATCACCGGCGAGGACATCTTCTCCGAGCCCGTGCAGCGCTCGGCCCCCGGCGACGTGCGCCTCACCTCGTTCCCCGACCGCCGCGACTGGGTGCGCTTCCGGGACGCGTACCAGGACCCCGAGCATCCGCTCTTCGAGTCGACGCCGGCGACGGCGTTCCCCGCCACCACCGGCGAGCTGCGCTACACCGGCCACGAGGCGCTCGCGGGCGACATCGCCAACCTGCAGGCGGGGCTGCGCGAGGCCGGAGGCGGGCAGGGCTTCCTGACGGCGCTCTCGCCCGGCTCCGCCGCCCGCATCGCCGACCGCCACTACGGCGACGAGGAGGCGCACATCTGGGCGTGGGCGGAGGTGCTGCGCGAGGAGTACCGGGCCATCACCGACGCCGGGCTGATCGTGCAGATCGACGACCCCTCGCTGGCCGAGAACTTCGACCAGATCAACCCCGAGCCGTCGATCGAGGACTACCTCGCGTTCACGCGCATCCGGGTCGAGGCGCTCAACCACGCGATCCGCGACCTGCCGGAGGAGCTCGTGCGGCTGCACCTGTGCTGGGGCTCCTGGCACGGACCGCACACCACCGACGTCGCCTTCGGCGACATCGCCCCGCTCGTGCTCGAGGTGAACGCCGGCAGCTACTCCTTCGAGGCCGCCAACGCGCGCCACGAGCACGAGTGGCGCATCTGGGAGCAGCTCGAGCTGCCGGCGGGCAAGCGCATCGCGCCGGGCGTCGTCGGCCACGCCACCAACGTCGTCGAGCACCCCGAGCTGGTCGCCGACCGCGTCGAGCGCTTCGCGCGGCTCGTCGGACCCGAGCGCGTCATCGCCTCCACCGACTGCGGCCTGGGCGGCCGCATCCACCCCTCCATCGCCGCCGCCAAGCTCGAATCGCTCGGGCAGGGCGCGCGGCTGGCGGAGCAGCGGCTGGGCGCCGCCGTCTCGATCGTCTGAGGAGGGAGGGGCCGTCGGCGGAGTGCACCGCCGACGGCCCTCCGTCGCCGCTCAGTCGCTCGAGCCGTCGACCGCGGGACCCGCGTCGTCGAGCACGAAGGTGACCTCGAGCGTCACCTGCCACGACGTGATCGCGCCGTCGCGGATGTTGACGACGTGATCCTTGACCCAGGCGCCCTCGATGCCGCGCAGCGTCTCGCCCGCGCGCGCGATGCCCTGCGTGATCGCGTCCTCGAAGCTCCGCTCCGATCGCGCGCTGATGGTGGTGATCCGTGCGACAGATGCCATTGCCGTCCTCCTCGACTGCAGCGCGGAGGATGTCTCCGCGCCCCCACCCAAACGCGGAACGGCGCCGAGCGGAAGCCCCCGCGTGCGGCGCCGCGCTCCGCTCAGCGCTCCGGGCCGAGATCCTCGATGTCGTCGGCGGTCTTCGGCAGGGCGGGCAGCGTGCTCGGCGGGTGCGGGATGCGCGGCGTGAGCACCGAGGCGACATCCGACTCCTCGCTCACCGTCAGGAACGCCAGGTGCGCCTCGTAGCGGTCGAGCACGTCGTCGATGATCTGCTGCTTCGTCAGGCCCATGAGGTCGTAGCCGCCGGATCCCGTCTGCGTGAAGACCTCGAGCCGGTAGTAGACGTCGGTCTCGCGCGACATGCGGCCGCCGAACATCGGCACCGGCGCCTCGACGAGCGCCACCTGGTAGTGGAAGTCGCGGAACTCCTCCATCGACACGCGCAGCAGCGGCTCGTCGACGCCCGTGGTGGCGTTCGCCATCCGGCCCTGCTCGACCTCGTAGCCCTGTGCGCGGAACTCGGCCACCACATCCGCCATCGCCGGCCGCACCACGCGGTCGAGGAACTGCGCGACCTGGCGCTTGGAGGGGAAGGAGCGCATGCGCTCGAGCCGCTGCTTCCACGAGCGCTCCGGGGCCTTGCCGCCGGTCGTGGCCATGGTGCGCCGCTGCAGCACCCTGCCCTCGCGCTCGGCGCGCTCCATGCGCAGCACCTTCGAGAACGACAGCATCACGAGGTAGGCGATCACCGTCACCGGCAGCGCGAAGATGAGGGTGGCGTACTCCATCGTGGTCACGCCGCCCGCGAGCAGCATGGCGATCGTCAGCAGCGCCGTGAGCAGCGCCCAGTAGATGCGCAGCCACTTCGGGCCGTCCTGGCTCGGCTCCGGGATCGACGAGGAGAAGTTCGACATCACCATGGCGCCCGAGTTGGCGCTCGTGAGGTAGAACAGCAGGCCGGAGAGGGTCGCGAGGCCGATGAGGAACATCGCGCCGGGGAACATCTCGAGCAGGGCGTACCAGCCGGCCTCCGGGCTCTCGACGGCGAGCTCGGCGAAGGCGGTGTTGCCGTTCACGATCACCTCGTAGAGGGCCGAGTTGCCGAACAGCGAGACCATGAAGAAGTCGCACAGCACCGGCGCGGTGATCGCCGCGATGACGAACTCCCGCAGCGTGCGGCCGCGCGAGATGCGCGCGAGGAAGACGCCGACGAACGGCCCCCACGCGAGCCAGAACGCCCAGAAGAAGAGCGTCCAGCTGCCCATCCACTCGGCGCCGTCGGGCTCGTACGCGAAGGTCTGCAGGGTGCGCTCCGGCAGCGTCACGATGAAGCGACCGATGTTCTCGACCAGGGCGTTGAGCAGGTAGGCCGTCTGGCCGGTGAAGAGGATGTAGAGCATCATCGCCGCGGCGCTCCACAGGTTGAGCTCGGAGATCCAGCGGATGCCCTTGTCGACCCCGGAGGTGGTGGCTGCGATGGTGAGCACGACGGCGACCACCACGAGGCCGATCTGCAGCGCGATGCCCTGCGTGAGCCCGAAGATCATCGAGAAGCCCACGCCCAGCAGCACCACGCCGATGCCCATCGAGGTGGCGACGCCGAAGACGGTGCCGACGAGCGCGATGGTCGAGATGCTGTCGCCGAGCGGACCGCGCACGCGCTTGCCGAGCAGCGGGTAGAGCGCGGCGCGGATCGACAGCGGCATGCCCCAGCGGTACGAGAAGTAGCCCATCGCCATGCCCAGCAGCGCGTACATCGACCAGCCGGCGATGCCGTAGTGGAACATCGTCCAGACGACGGCGTCCTGCGTCGCCGCCATGCTCTGCCCCTCGCCGGTCGGCGGGTCGAGGTACTGCACCACGGGCCCGGTGACCGAGTAGAAGAGCATGTCGATGCCGACGCCGGCGGCGAAGAGCATCGCCACCCACGTGAACAGTCCGTACTGCGGCCGCGAGTGGTCGGGGCCGAGCCGCACCTTGCCCTCCTTCGAGAGCGCCACCCACAGCACGAAGCCGATCACGATGGTCACGGTGAGCACGTAGTACCAGCCGAGGTTCGTCGAGATCCAGCCGACGACCGCCAGCATGGTGGCGTTCGCCTGCTGCGGCATGAGCATCGCCCAGAGCGAGAAGGCGAGGATGACGACCGAGGCGATGATGAGCACCCGCCAGTGCACGCGCGGCTCGCGGTGCTCCATGAGCTCGGTGGGCCCCTTGCTCATGTCGCTGCGCGAGAAGGGAGCCTCGTCCTCGTGCCTGCGCCTGCCGGACTCGCGCTCGGTGCCGCCGAATCGCGAGCGCTCGAGCGGCGGATGCGGGGCTCGGCCGTGCCCTGCGCTGCCCTGCTCGTCCCGGTGCTGATCGTCCCGGTGCTGATCGTCCTCTGGCATCGTCATCCACATCCCTCCATCGCGGGCATGCGGCGCACGCGCGGCGGCATCGCGATGCTAGCGCGGTCGGCGGCGGGGGAGCGGTGCGACGGGCATGCCCTCTTCGTGCGGATCCCGCGACGCCCTGCGGCGGCGGATCATCGGCTCCTCAGCAGGCTATCAGATTTCTCGCAGGGACCCGGCGCCTCAGCGCAGCACCGCCGGCCCGGCGGCCGTCGCCACCTCGGCCTCGAATCCGTCCCGCTCAGCGGCGACGACCTCGAGCTCGTGGTGCCCGCGCCCGATCGGGATGCCGAGCGCGAGCAGGCGATCGGCCTCGGCGGCGGGATCGCGCGCCAGCCGCCGCAGCGCGACGAGCTCGAGCGCCGGGATGGGCTCGAGCGCCGGATGCGGCGTCGCGCCCCAGTCGATGAGGAAGGGCGGCTGCGCCTCGTCCTGCGGCAGGCCCAGCCGCCAGGCGAGCTCGCGGCCGTCCGGCGTGGTGCGCGAGAGGGGCTCGATGTCGCCGAAGCCGAGCCCGGCGGCGCGCGCGCCGGCGACCGCCGCATCCAGGTCGTCGGGCGCGATCGCGAAGCTCGCGATGCGCGGCGCGGTCAGCGCGTCGATGCCGAAGCGCGGCACGCGATCGGCGCTCCAGCCCGCCTCGGTGTCCGGGCCGATCAGCTCGAGGTACTGCCGCACGCGCCGGCCCTCGCGCGTGAGCGCGATGAGCGCGTTGGCGGTGCCGCTCGGGTGGCGCCCGCCCGGCGCGGCGCGCACGCCGGTGTCGCGCTCGACGGCGTCGACGAGCGCGGCCAGGTCGGGCCCGGCCAGCACGATGTGGTCGAGCACGCGGGGCACGCCCATCAGACGACCTCCGGCTCGCCGAGCGAGAGCATCAGCCGGTTCGCCCAGTTGAAGAAGGCCGCGCCGCTGAGCTGGTCGACGATGCCGGCGTCGTCGATGCCCGCCGCCCTGAGGCGCTCGACGTGCCGGGCGTCGAAGGCCGAGGGCGTCGCCGTGAGCGCCGCCGAGGCATCCGTGATCGCATCCCAGCGCTCGTCGACGCGCGCGCCTGTGCCCTCGTCGAGCAGCCGCTGCACGTCGTCGCCGCGGCCGGAGAGGCGCGTCGCGGCCCTCGCGTGCACCGAGGCGCAGAACACGCAGCCGTTGACGCGCGATGCGGCCGCCGCCGAGAGCTCGCGCTCCCAGCGCGGGATGCCGCCGTTCTCGTTGTGGAAGATGTCGAGGTCGGTGAGCGTGCGGGCGCGCAGCGCCTCGGGGTCGCGGGCGAGCAGCCGGAAGTAGGGGCTCGTCGCGCGCCCGGGCTCGACGAGGCCCTCGCGCTGCGCGTCGGTGAGCGCATCCTCGGGCACCGGGGGCGCCCACGGCACCCAGCCGAGGCCGTCCTGCGTGAACGCCTCCGGGCGGCGGAGGGTCGGGTAGTCGGCGATCTGGGTCACGCGCGGGCCTCCTCGAGCGCGGCGGCGGATGCCGGGGTGGCGGGGTCCGTGATGGCGGGGTCCGGCGTGGCGGCGAGCACCCGGAGGCCGTGCACGAGCCGCAGCTGGAACGCGAGGAAGGCGACGAGCTGGCTGAGCGAGACGATCGCGTCGGCGCCCCAGCCCGCAGCAGTGAGCGCCCGCAGCGCCTCGGGCCGCGCGTCGCGCGGGTGCAGCACCAGCAGGTGCGCGTGCTCGAGGGCGACCGCCAGCCGCTCGCCGAGCACGCCGCGCTCGATCGCCGCGACGGGGCCGGCGACGGCCTCGCCGCGCAGCCGCGGCTCGCGGTAGTCGCCGTAGGGGCCGGATGCGCGACCGGCGATCGCGGCGTCGCGCACGCCGTCGACGAGGGCCGCCTCCGCGGCGTCGGCGAGCAGCTCGAGGTAGAAGGCCGAGGCGCGGCCGGGGGTGCCGGGTGCGCCGTCTGCCGCGTCGTGCAGCAGCGCGACGTACGCGGCCACGGCGTAGCGGTGCTCGAGCGCCAGCTCGCCCGGCTCCGCGGGCTCGAGCAGCGCCAGGAAGCTCTGCTGTGCGTGCTCGCGCGCATCCGGCCGTGCCCTGCGGATCTCGTCGAGCCGGGATCCGGCGGGGATCTCGGCGAGGTGGTCGATGACGTCATGCGGCATGGCGGGCCTCCTGGGTCGATGCTGCGATGCGCCAGCCGAGGGCGGGCGCGACCTCTCGCGCGAACAGCTCGAGCGAGCGATGGGTGATGGTGTGGTGCGGGTCGACGGAGTGCACCTGGATCGACACCTCGGTGGCACCGGCGGCGACGCTGTCGGCGGCGAGCGAGTCGGCGACCTCCGCCGGCGTGCCCAGGTGGGTCTCGCTGCGCACGAGCAGCTCGTCGAGGCTGAGCGAGCCGGGCGTGATGCCGTGCAGCTGCGCGAGCTGCCTCGTGATGCCGGCCTCGGCGTGGGCGCGCACGGCGCCGCGCTCGACGGCGTCGACCACCACGACGCTGCGGGAGGCGAGGATGCGCGGCGGCACCCCGGCGGGCAGCGCCTCGAGGTAGGCGTCGACGAGCTGCCGCTGCACCTCCCACACGCGGGGCGGCGCCGCCTCGGCGCCGGCGGGCGGCGGCTGCACGCGCGAGAGCATCAGCCCGTCGCCCTGCGCGCCGATCGCCCGCGCGCCCTCTGCCGAGAAGGTCGCCTGCCAGATGCGATCCGCGAGCCCCGTGCGCTCCGGGTAGAGCGCCTCGTCGCCCGTGCCGTCGAGCAGCCCGCGCAGCCGCACGAGCTTCGCGTCGTAGATGGCCCGGCGGTGCTGCGGATCCTCGCCGAAGGCGCTGAGCGTGCGCGGGCTGCCGCCCGTGCCGAGCCCCAGCTCGGCCCGACCGCCCGCGAGGGTGTCGAGCACCGCGGCGTCCTCGGCCGCGCGCGCCGGATGCTCGTGCGCGAGCGTGAGGATGGCGGTGCCGAGCCGGATGCGCTCGGTGCGGGCCGCGGCTGCGGCGAGCAGCACGAAGGGCGACGGCAGGCCGCCCTCCGCCCCGTCGAGGTGATGCTGCGCCACCCAGGCGCTCGCGTAGCCGAGCCGCTCGGCGTGCTCGATCTGCTCGAGCGCGATGCGGTAGCGCTCCGCCGCCGACGCGTCGTCGAGCACGCGGGTGAAGAATCCGATCGTCGGCGCCATCACGCCACCTCCAGCTGCCCGGTCGACGTGCGCGCCTCCTGGCCGCGGCGGGCGTCCCGCAGCCAGTCGGGTGCGGGCACTGCCTCGAGCAGCGCCTGCGTGTACTCGTGCCGAGGGCTCGTCAACACCTGCTGCGCCGTGCCCGTCTCGACCGCGCGGCCGCGCCGCAGCACGGTGACGGTGTCGGCGATGCGCCGCACCACCGCGAGGTCGTGGGTGATGAACAGGTAGGTGAGCCCGAGCTCGCGCTGCAGCCGCTCGAGCAGCTCGAGGATCTGCGACTGCACCGTCACGTCGAGGGCCGAGACGGCCTCGTCGAGCACCACCACCTGCGGCTCGATGATGAGCGCGCGGGCGATGGCGACGCGCTGCCGCTGGCCGCCGGAGAGCTCGCGCGGCAGGCGATCGGCGGTCTCTGCCGGCAGCGCGACCTGCTGGAGCGCAGCCGCGACGCGCTCGGCGAGCAGCCGCCGATCGCGCACGCCGCCGTCGCCCAGCGGCAGGTTCTGCAGCGGCTCGCCGATCGTCTGCCCGATCGTGCGCCGCGGGTCGAGCGAGGCGAAGGGGTTCTGCGAGACGAGCTGCACCGCCCTGCGCAGCCTGCGGCTGCCGCGCTCGGCGAGCACGTCGAGCTCGCCGATCCGGATGGCGCCCGACGAGGGCCGGTGGAAGCCCGCGAGCGCCCGGCCGATGGTCGTCTTGCCCGAGCCGGACTCGCCGACGAGCGCATGCGTCGTGCCCGGCGCGATCTGCAGGCCGACGTCGTCGACCGCACGGAACGCATCCGCCCCTGTGCCGGCTCCCCGACGGCCGTAGTCGTGCACGAGCGCGTCGATCGTGACGAGCGGCTGCGCGGCGAGGCGGGGGAGTCGGGGCGAGGCGTCCGAGAGGGCCGGCGCGTCGGCGAGCAGCGCCGCGGTGTAGTCGCTCTGCGGCTCGCGCAGCACCGTGCGCGCGGCACCGTGCTCCTCGAGCCTGCCGGCGCGCAGCACGGCGATGTCGTCGGCGCGCTCGGCGGCGACGGCGAGGTCGTGCGTGATGAGCAGCACGCTCGAGCCGAGCTCGGCGCGCAGGTCGGCGAGCAGGTCGAGGATGCGGCGCTGCACCGTGACGTCGAGGGCGCTGGTGGGCTCGTCGGCGACGATCAGGTCGGGCTCGAGCGCGATCGCGGCGGCGATCAGGGCGCGCTGCCGCATCCCGCCGGAGAGCTCGTGCGGATACTGCCTCGCGCGCCGGGCGGGATCGTCGAGGCCGACGCGCTCGAGCAGGTCGAGCACGCGTCGGCGGATCGCCTCCTTCGTGCCCCAGCGGTGGATGCGCAGCGGCGCGGCCACCGAGTCGCCGATCGTCTGCACGGGGTTGAGCGAGGTGCCGGGATCCTGCGGCACGAGCGCGACGCGCGCGCCGCGCAGCTGCTGCATGGCGCGCGGCGCGAGCTTCGTGAGGTCGACCGGGCCGCCGGCGAGCTCGAGGTGGACGCCGCCGCGCTCGATGCGACCGCCCTCCGGCAGCAGCCCGATGATCGACTGCCCGATGGTGGTCTTGCCGGAGCCCGACTCGCCGACCAGGGCGAGCACCTCGCCGCGCTGCAGCTCGAGGCTGACGCCGTGGACGACCGTGCGGCGCTCCCTGCGGGCGCGGTAGGAGACGGCCAGGTCGTCGATCGTGAGCAGCGCGCTCATGCGGTTCCTCCTCTGACTGCTGCCGCGACCCGGTTGGCCGACAGCACGACGGCCGCGACGACGAGCCCAGGCAGCGTGGTGAGCCACCAGGCGGTGGCGACGTAGTCGCGGCTCTCCGCGATGAGCAGGCCCCACTCGGGCGTCGGCGGCGGCGCGCCGTAGCCGAGGAACCCGAGCGTCGAGATCTGCAGGATGGCGCTGCCGAACTGCAGCGCCGCGAGCGCCAGCACGGCGCCGAGCGAGTTGGGCAGCACGTGGCGCCGCAGCACCGCCAGGAACGATCCGCCGGAGCCGAACGCCGCCTCGACGTAGTCGCTGCGGCGCACCCGCACGACCTGCGAGCGCGCGAGCCGCGCGAACACGGCGATCGAGGTGACGCCCACCGCGATCGCGGCGTTCGTGACGCCGAAGCCGAGCAGCACGATCACGCTGAGCGAGAGCAGCAGGCCGGGGATGGCCAGCAGCACGTCGACAACCCGCATGAGCGCCTCCTCGACGAGACCGCCGGTGGAGCCCGCCAGCACGCCGATCGCGGTGCCGACCACGAGGCCGACGAGCACGGCGATGGCCGCGCCGGCGAGCGAGTTGCCGGCGCCGAAGATGACGCGGGCGAGCAGGTCGCGGCCGGTGGCGTCGGTGCCGAAGGGGTGCTCGGCGCTGGGCGCCTGCAGGGCGTCGAGGGCGACGCCGGCGATGGGATCCTGCGCGGTGAACAGCCACGGCACGACGGCCCAGGCGAGCGCGATCGCGAGCACCGCGATGGCGAGCACGAGGGTGGCGCGCGGGTTGGGCCTGCCGGAGCGCTCCGCGCGCTTGGGCAGCAGGCTCGCGATGGTGGCGCTCACGCGTGCACCGCCTTCCGCAGCCGCGGGTCGATCGCCGGGGCGACGAGGTCGACAGCCAGGTTGATGGCGACGAAGCCGACCGCCGAGATGACCACGATCGCCTGCAGCACCGGGATGTCGCGGGTCGCGACCGCCTCCTGCGTCAGGCGGCCGAGGCCGGTGCGGGCGAAGACGGTCTCGGTCACGACGGCGCCGGCGATCAGCTCGCCGAACAGCACACCGGCGATCGTGAGGGTCGGCAGCAGCGAGTTGCGCGCCACCTCCTTCGACAGCAGCCAGCGGGGGCTCGCGCCGCGCGAGCGCGCCACGGCGATGAAGGGCTCCGCCACGGTGTCGTCGATGCTGCGGATGAGCACCTGCGCGAGCGGGGCGGCGATCGGCACGGCGATCGTGAGCACCGGCAGGACGAGCGCCTCGACGGGGTTCGCGTTGATGACGGGCACGAGGCCGAGGCGGAAGGAGACCACCTGCAGCAGCACGATGCCGAGCCAGAAGACCGGGATCGAGACGAACAGCGGCGGCAGCGAGCGGAACGCCCGGCGCAGCCACTCGGCGCCGGAGAAGGTCGCCGCGACCGCGATGCCGACCGCGAGCAGCACCGCGACCGCGAAGCCGAGCGATGCCAGTGCGAGGGTCGACGGCAGCGCGGTGGCGATGAGCGCCTCGACGTCCGCGCCGCTCTGCAGCGAGGTGCCGAGGTCACCGGTGAGGAAGCCGGCCGCCGACTGCCACAGCTGCACCCAGATGGGCTGGTCGGCGCCGTAGACCTCGCGCAGCTCCTGCAGCTGCGCGGCCGTCAGGCCGAGCTCCGGGCTCGCGTACCGGGCGACGATGGCGTCGCCCGGCAGCGCGTGCAGGAGCAGGAAGGCCAGCACGAAGGTCGCGACGATCACCAGGACCGCCTGCCCCGTGCGCCGGACTGCGTAGGGCATCCGGGATCAGCCCTCGAGCCAGACGCCCGCGAGGTCGGGGCGGCCGACCGACTCGGTCTCGAAGCCGTGCACGACCGGCTGCAGGCCGTAGACCTGCGGCTCCTCGAAGAACGGGAGCACGTAGGCCTGCTCGGTGAGGTGCGCCTGCACGGCGGCGGATGCGGCGGCGCGGGCCTCGGTGTCGGGCTCGGAGGCGACCTGCTGCAGCAGCGCCTCGAGCTCGCCGTCGATCGGGGCGCCCGACTCGTCGGCGTTCAGCAGCGTGCTGCGGTTCTCGATGGAGTACTGGCTCTTGATGACGTCGAAGTCGGCCCGGCCGACCATCGAGTGGTAGATCTGGATCTGGTCGATGTCGGTCGACGCGGCCGTCTGCGCCGCCTGGTCGCCCTGGAAGAGCTCGAGCTCCACGCCGATCTCGCGCAGCTGCTGCGAGACGAGCGTGATGACGTCGCGGGAGCGGGGCTGCGGCAGCGCCTCGTTCACGACCAGGTGCAGCCGCTGGCCCTCACTGGTGCGGATGCCGTCGGCGCCCACCTCCCAGCCCGCCTCGTCGAGCAGCGCGTTCGCGCGCTCCCGGTCGAACGCGTAGGCGCCGGCCTGCTCCTGGTATCCCAGGGCCGTCTGGCTGAGCGACGAGGTCGCGAGGGGGTAGCCGTCGGAGAAGATCGACGAGACGACCTCCTGCCGGTCGATGCCGGCGATGAGCGCCTGCCGCACCCGGATGTCCTGCAGCAGCGGATGGTCGAAGCGGAAGCTGAGGCCGTTGTTCACGCCGTTGGTCTGCGCGGCGACGATCTCGAGGCCCGCGGCGGCCACCTGCTGCTCGTGCTGCGGCTCCACCTGGCGGGCGATGTGCGCCTGGCCGGAGGTGAGCGAGCCGATCCGCACGCTGTCCTCGGGGGCGATCACGATGTCGACGGCGTCGAGGTGCGCGCGCCCCTGGTTCGAGGCGCTCGGCGGTGCCCAGGCGTAGTCCTCGCGAGCGGTGAGGCGGATGGTGGAGCCGAGCTCCTCCGACTCGACGACGAAGGGGCCAGCGCCGATCACCTGCGCGGCGTTGCCGGGGCCGAAGCCCTCGGAGTCGAGCTCGAGCGAGGCATCCGCGAGCAGGCCGGAGTTGATCGTCGAGACGGCCTGCCCGAAGCCGGGCGAGGGGGCGCTGAAGTGGAACCGCACCGTGTCCTCGTCGACGACCTCGCCGCGCTCGTAGTTGTTGATCGCCTCGCTCACGATGAGCGCGCGATCCTGGTCGCCGAGGCCGAAGAGGTCGATGTTGGCGACCACGTTCTCGGCGGTCAGCGGTGTGCCGTCGGAGTAGGTGACGTCGGTGCGCAGGTCGAAGGTGTACTCGGTGGCGTCGGCGTTGACCTCGGGCAGCGCCGTCGCGATCCACGGCTCGAGCTCGAGCGTCTCCGGGTCCTGGTGCAGCAGCCGCGCGGTCAGGTTGTTGACGAGCGCGCCGTTGGGGTAGAAGCCTGCCGAGGGCGGGTAGAGCGAGGTGTAGGCCTGGTGCTCGAGGTAGATGAGCGTGCCGCCGGCGACCGGGCCGTCGCCTCCCGCCTGCGGCGAGGACGCCTCGCTGGCCGAGCAGGCCGTGAGCGCGAGGGCGACGACGACGGTGCCGGCGATGGCTGCGCGGCGGGGATGCGGGGAGCGGTTCACGATGACCTCCATAAGCAATGCTTTGTGCAGGCTTAAGCAAAGCCGATCGCAGAGGTCGTCGCACGCCGCGCTGCAACACGGCGTCACACAGCGGGCGCGGGGGTCATGCCTTGCGGAAGGGGTACCGCGGCTTGATGCGCTGGTTCACGAACCGGCCCTTCGACTCGGCGGCGAGCAGGTCGTCGAACACCGAGCGCGGCACCATGCCGTAGACGTAGGTGCCGCCGCCGACGAAGCGCACCGTCAGCTCATTGCGCGTCGGCTCGAAGCCGACCGCCTCGATGCTCGACGACTCCACCGGCTGCATCCGCGGCATGCGGCCACGGTAGTCCTGCCTGCGCGTGAGGAGCGCAGGCTCAGGGCACCACCGCGTCGAGCGCCTGCAGCAGGTCGGCGATCACGTCGTCCGCGCGCTCGAGCCCGACGGAGATGCGCACGAGGCCGGGGGTGATGCCGAGCTCGAGGCGCTCCTGCTCCTCGAGCTTGCCGTGGATGGTCGAGCCGGTGTGGATCGCGAGCGTGCGCACGTCGCCGATGTGCGTCATCTGGCTGACGAGCCGCAGCCGGTCGAGGAACGCGCGCGCCGCGTCACGCCCTCCGGCGAGATCGATCGAGACGATCGAGCCAGCGCCGTCGGGCAGCAGCCGCGCGACGATCGCCTCCTGCCCGTCGCCCGCGCCGGGGTAGTGCACGCGGGTGACGGCGGGGTGCCCCCGCACTGCATCGGCGACCGCGAGGGCGTTGGCGACGTGCCGCTCCATGCGCAGCGACAGCGTCTCGATGCCGTGCAGCAGCAGGAAGGCGCTCGTGGCCGGGAAGCTCGGGCCGTGCTCGAGCACGACGACCGAGCGCAGATAGGCGGCGTAGGCCGTCGCGCCGAAGCGCTCGGCGAACGAGGGCGCGCCGTGCGGGCGGGGCTCGTGCAGCTGCGGGAAGCGCTCGGCAGCCGCGTTCCAGTCGAAGGCGCCGCCGTCGACGATCGCGCCGCCGATCACGGAGCCGTGGCCGCTGAGCCACTTGGAGGTGGAGTGGATGACGATGGCCGCGCCGTGCTCGAAGGGCCGGCACAGGAACGGGGTGGCGACGGTGTTGTCGACCACGAGCGGCACGCCCGTCCTGGCCGAGACGCGACCGAGCATCGCCAGGTCGGCGACCTCGCCGAGCGGATTGGCGATCGACTCGGCGTAGATCGCGCGGGTCTCGGGGCGCACCGCAGCGACCCAGGCGTCCTCCTCCGCATCGATCGGCAGCGCCTCGAACCGCAGCCCGGTGCGGCGCAGGGCGCCGCGCACCATCTCGCGCGTGCCCTCGTAGAGCCGGTCGGTGGTGAGGACGTGGTCGCCCGCCTGCGCGAGCGCCGCGAGCGCCGCGGCGATGGCGGCCTGGCCGCTCGCGACCAGCACGCCGTCGGCGCCGCCCTCGAGGTCGGCGATGCGGCGCGCGGCGACGACGTTCGTGGGGTTGTCGTTGCGCGAGTAGGCGCGCCGCGCGCTGCGGCCGGCGAAGCGCTCGGCGCCGTCGTCGAAGCCTTCGAACACGTAGCCGGCGCTCTGGTAGATGGGCGTGATGCGGGCGCCCGCCTCGGCGTCGACGATGGCGCCGGCGTGGATCTGCCGGGTGGCGAAGCCCCACTCGGCGCTCATCCCGCGCCGACCGGGTGCAGCGCGGCCGCGATGCGCTCGACGGCCTCCTCCAGCACGGGCGCGGGCGTGGCGAAGACCAGCCGCACGTGCTGCTCGGCGCCGGCCCCGCACAGCGCCCCGTCGGTGAGGGCGACGCCCGCGCGCTCGCGCAGCAGCGCGGCGGGGGAGCGCTCCCCGAGCGCCAGCCCGCCGAGGTCGAGCCACGCGAGGTAGGTCGCCTCCGGCGGGCGCCAGCGCACCTGGGGCAGCCGCTCGGCGAGCGCGGCGGCGAGCAGGTCGCGGTTGCGCTGCAGGTAGCCGACCGCCTCCTCGAGCCACGGCCTACCCTCGCGGTAGGCGGCGGTCGAGGCGATGACGCCGAGGGTGGATGCGCCGTGCGCGACCGCGAAGCCGAAGCGGCGGTAGCGCGCCTCGTCGGCGTCGTTCGAGGTGATGAGCTGCGCGGCCTTGAGGCCGGGGATGTTCCACGCCTTCGACGCGCTCGTGCCGGTGATGGTGTGGGCGGCGGCTGCGGGGGAGACGGAGGCGTAGGGCACGTGCTGGCGGCCGTCGTAGCGGATGGCGGCGTGGATCTCGTCGGCGAAGACGCGGGCGCCGCGGCGGTCGACGATCTCGGCGATCCGGGCGAGCTCGTCGCGAGGCAGCACGGTGCCGGTGGGGTTGTGCGGGTTGCAGAGCACGAGCGTGCCGGCCCCGGCCGCGAGCGCGCGGTCGATCCCGTCGAGATCGTGCCGCCAGCGGCCGTCGACCTCGACGCCCGGCACCTCGATCACGCGGCGGCCGAGCGTCTGCAGGTAGGTGAGGAACGGCATGTAGGCGGGCGTCGGCACGATCACCGGCGAGCCCGCGGGCGAGTACTCCTCGACCGCGACCCCGAGCGCCGCCATGACGTCGGAGACCGCGTGGACGCGCTCGGGGTCGACGTGCCAGCCGAACTCGGTGCGCTGCCAGTCGGCGGTCGCCGCCGCGAGCTCCGCCGCGGTCGCGGGCGAGAGGTAGCCGAGCACGTCGTCGGCGATCGCGCGGTGCAGCGCTTCGCGCACGGGCGGCGCGGTGCCGAAGTCCATCTCGGCCACCCAGGCCCCGATGGTGCCGGGGTGCAGGCTCCACTTGCGGCTCGAGGGGCGCTCGAGGTCGACCCTCGAGATGCCGTCCCACGCGTGCGGCTCGCGACAGTGCGCCGTCATCGTTCCCTCCATCCGGCCGATGCCGCCATGCTGGCAGCGGGCCGGTGGGGCGTGCGAGGGCCGCGGTAACGCGGCGCAACACGCGCTGGCGCGTCAGTCGTCCCTGTCGGGCGCGCGTCGCCGCGCGGCCCAGGCGAGGAGCCACAGCAGCACGACGACCGCGGCCGTCGCCGCTCCCGCCCACACTCCGGCCGTGCGCGCGACGACGACCTCGAAGATGAACGAGGTGACGCCGACGACGAGCGCCGAGACGACGACGAGCGTGGCGATCAGGAAGCGGTTGCCGAGCTGCACGACGTCGGGCTTCATGCGCTTGGCGAAGTGCAGGCGGTGCACGACGACCGGCGTCATGCCCAGCAGCGTCGCGAGGCCCGCGACCGCGACGAGCACCAGGTAGTGCACGACCTCGTCGGCGTCGAGGTCGCGGAAGCCGCTCTGGAAGGCCACCGCGAGCAGGAAGCCGGAGATCAGCTGCGTGCCGGTGAGCACGACGCGCAGCTCCTGCAGGATGTCGGCGAAGTTGCGGTCGGCCCGCTCCTCGGGCGTCTCGTCGCGGCCGGCTGTCTCGTTCACAGCCGGATCATCTCACCGCCGACCTGTGAGCGCTCAGTGGTTGCGGAGGCGCTCGATCAGCTCGTCCTTGCGCAGGTCGGAGTAGCCCTCGATGCCGAGCTCCTTCGCCCGCCCCTGCAGCTCCTCGACGGTGCGATCGTCGTAGTCCTCGGCCTCGCCGCCGCGCTCGCCGACCTCGTCGCGCCCGTCCCTGGCCGCGGCGTTGGCGATGCGGGCCGACTTCTCCTTCGAGTTGCCCTCGTCGCGGAGCTTCTCGTAGAGCTCCTCGTCCTTGATGTGCGGATCCGGCATGGTCGATCCCTTCGCTCGTGGTGCCCCCGACGCTACGCCTCGGCGCGCGCCTGTCAAGGGCGGCGCCGAGCACAGCGCCGCGTGCCAGCATGGGCGCATGCGCCACGCCATCTCTGAGCTCCTCGCCGGTGCCGGCCTGCTGCTGCGCGGCTTCGGCACCTGGGCGAGGAGCCCCGGCCTCATGGCCATGGGGGCGCTGCCGGCGCTCATCGTCGGCAGCCTCATGCTCGCGCTCGTCATCGTGCTGGGCTTCCAGGTCGGCGGATGGGCCGCGGCCGTCACGCCGTTCGCGGACAGCTGGGACGCGGTGTGGGCGGAGCTGCTGCGCGGTGCGCTCGCGCTCGGGCTGCTGGTGGGCGTCATCGTGCTGTGCGTGCTCACCTTCGCGGCCATCACCCTCGCCGTCGGCGACCCCTTCTACGAGCGCATCTCGCGATCGGTGGAGCGCCGCCTCGGCGGCCTCCCGGCAGGGGAGGAGCCGGGCTTCTGGGCATCGCTCGGCTCGGGCCTGCGCGACGCGGCCGTGCTCATCGGCATGGCGATCGGCACGGGCCTGCTGGTGTTCGTGGTCGGCCTCGTGCCGCTCGTCGGCACGGCGCTCGGCCTCACGCTCGGCGCCGTGCTGGGCGGCAGGACCCTCGCCCGCGAGCTCACGGGGCACGCGGGCGATGCGCGCGGCATGTCGCTCGCCGAGCGGCGCGCGCTGCTGCGCACGCGGCCGTGGCGCACCCTGGGCTTCGGCATGGTCGCCTACCTGCTGCTGCTCGTGCCGGGCCTCGCGGTGGTCGCCACGCCGGTGGCGATCGTGGGGGCGACGCTGCTCGTGCGCGATCTGCGCGGCGAGCCGACGAGGCCCCCGCAGACCGGCGCCGCGGCCTCCTAGACTGGAGCCGCCCGCCAGTCCGAGAGGTTCCATGCCCATCGCAGCTTCCGTCCGCCGCGCCCAGCCCCACGAGGTCGCCGAGTGGGATGCGCTCATCGAGACGAACCCCGACGGCGGCCACATGGTGCAGTCGCTCGCCTTCGCCGAGACGAAGCGCTTCGACGGGCTCGAGCCCGTCTTCCTCGTCATCGACGCGCCGCTCGCGAGCCCCGGCGGCGCGACCGAGCGCATCCACGCCCTCGCCCTCGAGGGCACGGTGTCGCTGGGGCGCTACTGGTACATGCCGATGGGCCCCACCGCGACCGACATGGCGGCCGTCGTCGAGGGGCTGCGCGCGTTCGCGAGGCGCGAGCCCGACCTGCTGGTCGTGAAGATCGAGCCGCACCTCGAGCGCACGCCGGAATCGATCAACGAGCTCGTCGCGCTCGGCCTCGAGCAGAGCCGCGACATGCAGGTGATGACGCACACCGTGGTGCTCGACCTCGCGCAGGGCGAGGAGGAGCTGTTCGCCTCGTTCTCGCAGATGATCCGCCGGCAGGTGCGCGGCGCCACGAAGAAGGGCTACCGCGTCGAGCGGCCAGAGCCCACGCAGGAGACCTTCGACCGCATGCACGCGATGATGCTCACCGTCGCCGGCGGCAAGGGCATGGCGGGCATGCGCGAGCGCGCCTACTACGACCGCTTCTGGGGCGCCTTCACCGCGCAGGGCACCGGCCGCTTCTACTTCGGCTACGACGACGACGGCGACGAGCCGCAGGCCGGCATCTTCGTCACCACCGCCGGCAGGACGGCGGTCTACAAGGACGGCGGCTCGCGCCCCGACCGCAAGATCAACGGCGGCTCCGCGCTGCTGCTGTGGACCTCGATGCAGGATGCCATCGCCGAGGGGATCCTCGCCTACGACCTCGCGGGCACGCCGCCGCCCGAGCGCGCCGACGACCCCACGCATCCCTTCCACGGCCTCGCCCAGTTCAAGCTGCGGTTCGGGCCCATCTCGAGCTTCCTGCCCTCGTTCGACCTCGTGCTGCACCCGCTGCGCCACAAGCTGTGGGAGCGCGTCGTCCGCCGCATCGAGTGGCGCATCAAGCCGGGCCCGGACACCCTGCGATGAGCCCGCGCACGAGCGTCCGCTTCGCGACCGACGACGAGATCGCGCGCTGGGACGAGCTGATCGAGCAGAACCCCGACGGCGGCATCATGACGAGCGCGCGCGCGATGGGCGAGATCAAGCGCTACGACCGGCTCACGCCGCGCTTCCTCGTCGTCGAGGGCGTGCAGACCGTCTACGCGCTCGCGCACGAGGGCCGCGTCTGGCTGGGCCGCTACTGGTACGTGCCGCTCGGCCCGACGATGGACGACCTGGAGGGCATGGTCGCGGCCGTGCGCGAGTTCGGACGGCAGCAGGCCGGCCTGCTCGCGATCAAGGTCGAGCCGCATCTGCTGCGCACGCCCGAGCGCATCGCGCGCATGCAGGCCGCGGGCGCCGTGCGCAGCCGCGACATGCAGCTGCTGACCCACACGGTCGTGCTCGACCTCACGCTCGGCGACGAGCTCATCATGCAGTTCCAGAAGAAGCTGCGCTCCTCCATCCGCGGCGCCGAGAACAAGGGCTACCGCATCGAGACGATCGAGGCGCACGAGGCGACCGAGGCCGACTTCGAGCGCTTCTACGAGCTGCTGAAGACCATCAACGGCGGCAAGGGCGTCGCGGCGATGCGCGAGTACGCCTACTACCGGCTGTTCTGGGGCGAGTTCGCGAAGACCCGGAACGGCCGCTTCTACTTCGGCTACGACGACGACGGCAGCGAGGCGCAGGCCGCCATCTTCGTGACGCTCGCCGGCCGCACCGCCGTCTACAAGGACGGCGGCTCGCGGCCCTCCCGTGCGATCGCTGGGGGAGCGGCGCTGCTGCTGTGGCGCGCGATGCAGGATGCCGCGCGCGACGGCAGGACCGCCTTCGACCTGTGCGGCACCCCGAAGCCGGCGGACATGGACGACGAGACGCACTGGTACTACGGCGTCGGGCAGTTCAAGAAGAAGTTCGGGCCCGTGGTCAGCTACCTGCCGTCGTTCGACATCGTGCTGCGACCCATCCGCCACCGCCTGTGGGAGCGCGTCGTGCGGCGCATCGAGTGGCGCGTGAAGCCCGGCACCGACGCACTGCGATGAGGAGGCCAGCATGAGTGGCGCATGGACGATCCGCCGCGCCCGGCAGGACGAGCTGCGCGACTGGGACGCCCGCGTGCAGGCGAACCCCGACGGCGGCCAGTGGACGCAGGGGCTCGCCTACGCGCGCCTCAAGTCGACCGAGCGGCTGCACCCCGTCTTCCTCGTGCTCGAGTCGCCCGGCACCACGGTGCACGCGCTCGCGCTCGAGCACCGCAGCCTCGCGGGCCGCTTCTGGTACCTGCCGCTCGGCCCGGGTGCGGCCTTCGACGACCTGCCCGGCATCGCGGATGCGCTGCGCGCGGCACGCGCGGACGTCACGAAGGGCGTGTACGCCGTGAAGGTCGAGCCCTACGAGCTCGACACGCCCGAGCGCCGAGCGCTGCTCGCCGACGCGGGCTACCGCGCCGCCAACACCATCCAGCAGAACATCCACACGGTGCTGGTCGACCTGACGCCGGAGGTCGACGACATCTTCGCCGGCTTCAACAAGAAGCTGCGCAACCACATCCGCAACGCGACCAAGCACGGCTACCGGGTCGAGAAGGCGGCGCCCGGCGAGGCGACCTACCGGCAGATGTACGAGCTCATGCAGACCGTCGCGGGCGGCAAGGGCGTCGACACCATGAAGCCGTACGACTACTACCGCACACTCTGGGGCGAGCTGTGCGAGCGCGGCCAGGGCCACTTCTGGTTCGGATACGACGGCGCGCACGACGGCCCCCAGGCATCCGCCTTCATGATCGGCTTCGGCCGCTACGCGCTCGCGAAGGACGGCGGCTCGGTGCCCGACCGCGCCATCCGCGGCGGCGCCCACCTGATGCGCTGGACGGCGATGCAGTGGTTCAAGGAGCACGGCTCCGAGGTCTACGACACCTACGCGACGCCGCCCTCGTGGCGGGCCGACGACGAGTCGCACCGCATGCACGGGCCGGGCATCTTCAAGCGCCTGTTCGGCCCCATCGTCGACCACCTGCCGAGCCACGACCTGGTGCTCGACGAGCCGCGCTACCGGCTCTTCCTGCGGCTGCTGCTGCCGATCGAGCGGCGGGTGCGCCGGCGCCCCTGGGGCATCTGGTAGCGGCGGCTACTCGACGGCGCGGCCGCAGATCTCGTCGAGGCTGGTGCCGAGCAGCTCCGCCGTGCGCCGGTACTGCGCGAGCAGGCGCGCCCGCGTCGCGGCGTCGGGCATCGCGTCGAGCCGCCAGCGCTGCGCGTTGTCGCGCAGGTCGGCGAGCTTGACGCGCACGGCGAGCTCGCTGCCGCTGATGCGCGCCACGGCGTCCTCGAGCGGCTCGCCCTCGCGCATCGTGAGCGCGTCGACCGCCTCGACGACGGGCTCGGGGAAGTGCTCGCCGAGGAACTCCCGCGTGCTGATCGCGCCCCACTCGATCACGTCGTGCAGGATCGCGACCGCGCGCGCGTCGTCGCCCTCGACGTCGAGCATGACGCGCACCGCGTGGGCCACGTACGGCTCGCCCTGCCGGTCGCTGCGCGCCTGGTAGGCCCTCGCCGCGACCAGGACCGCATGCTGCAGGTCACCGCTCGCCATGACTCGAAGCGTATCGGTGGCTATCCTGAACGCATGTCACGCGTCGCCGATCCTGCCGAGCTCGCTCGTCTGCTGCGGGGCACCTGGGCGATCCGAGCGACGACCTTCCCGTACTGGACGAACGCCGAGCGCAAGAACCCGCGGGTGACCTTCGAGCTCGTGCACAGCTCGCCCCTGCAGCTGCGCGAGGTCTACGAGTACCACCGCCCCGACAAGGGCGACCGCGAGGTCATCGCCGAGGCCGCCTGGGCCGGCAGGCACTTCTCGTGGCGCATGCTGGGCCGCTCGCGGCTGCTGGCGAGCGCCTACGTGGTCTCGGACACGCCCGCGACCCCCGACATCCTCGCCATCCACTACGGCAAGTCGGCGCTGCTGCGCCAGAGCGCCGTGTCGATCATCGCGCGCTCGCACCTCGACCCGGATGCGGTGCGCCGCTCGGTCTCGGTCGACACGCACTCGTTCGAGCTCTCGGCCGAGGAGTTCTGGCGGCTGCAGTGGCTGACGCCCTACACGCCGTCGGCGCCGGCCTCGAGCGACTCCCTCGCCTGACGCACGTCCTCGAGCAGCGCGCCGATCAGCACCCAGTGCTCCGGGTGCGGGCGCGGCACCTCGATGGGCCTGGTGAGCATCGGGCCGTCGAGCGAGGGCATCGACCGCGTGCGGCCGTCGTCGAGCGCCTGCGTGTCGACGAGCGTCCGCACCTCGTGCGCGATGCGCCGCGACTCGGTGCCGATCTGCCGCACGGTGGGCTCGCCGGCGATGGATGCGCCGGGCGCGAAGGCCTCGCTGCGATCGGCGATCGAGCGCGACATGCCGATCACGCGGTTCGCGAGCACCGTGAGGGTCAGCAGCAGCCGCTCGTCGCGCTCCAGCCGCTCGCGCAGGCGCTTCGTGCGGGGGTTGAGGCGCGTCGAGTCCTCCAGGTCGTCCATCGCGGCGCGCGCGCCCTGCACGCGCTCCCGCAGCGCCCTGGCATCCTCCAGCAGCCGATCGCTCGGCGTGCCGGTCGTGAGCGAGCGGTCGACGCGGTCGTAGGCGTCGGCGATGGCGTGGGCGAGCTCGCGCATGGCGCGCTCCGCGGGCTCGTGCTGCACCGGCGGCACGACGACGAGGTTGATGAGCAGCGCGCAGACCGCGCCGATCAGGGTCTCGACGATGCGCTCGAAGCCGAACAGCGGCCCGGTGCCGGCGCCCAGCGCGAGCAGGATCATGGCGCTGATCGGCAGCTGGTTGGAGGCCATCGGGGCGAGCCGCAGCAGCCGCGCGACGATCACGGCCAGCACGGTCACCGCCAGCACCATGAGCGGCCCCGGCGGCAGCACGAGGCTCGCGAGCCACGCGAGCACGACGCCGCCGAGCGTGCCGATCGAGCGCTCGATGCCCTTGCCGAGCGACTGGTTGACGCTCGGCGCCACCACCAGCAGCGCCGCGATCGCGGCGAAGATGGGCAGCTCGGCGCCCAGCAGCAGCTGGCTGACGAACCACGAGACGGCGATCGCCACGACGATCTTCACCACCTGCAGCCAGGTGGCCTGCTGCTCGGTCCTGAGCCGTCCCAGCCAACGCATGGCCCCACGATACGCGCGCCGCAGGCGCCGCACGGGCAGAGCGGTGTTGGATGGTGCCCATGCTCGACAACGCCGCCGCAGTGCTCATGCGGCTCCTGGCCGAGAGCGGGCGCGAGCTCGTCGACTTCACGCAGAAGGATGTGGAGCCCGTCAACGAGGGCTTCATCGTCGGCTACGCCTGCGGCGTGCGCACCCCGCAGGACACCATCGAGCGGGTGACGATCTACGTCAACACCTCGCCGTCGGCGCCCACCGACGAGCAGACCGTCGAGCTCACCGATGCCGCGGGCAGGCGCCTCACGGCCTGGGTGTACCCGCAGGACCCGTCGCTGCCCTCGTTGCCCGCGGTGTCGTACCCCGAGGCCGCGGGCGTCGTGCTGGCGAAGTTCGGCATCGCCGCCGAGGGCGCGAGCCTGCGGATGGAGGCGTACCGGCCCGGCAAGCGCGCCGTGCTGCGCGTCGACACCGCCACCGACAGCTGGTTCGCGAAGGTGGTGCACCCGACGCTCGCCTCGACCATCCACGACCTGCACGAGCGCTTCCTGCACGCGGGCGTGCCCGTGCCGCGCTCGCTGGGCTTCTCGGACGCCGGCCTCGTGCTGCTGGGCGAGCTGCAGGGCGTGCCCGCGATCGACGTGTTCGAGCGCATCGACCGGCCGCGCTTCGCGCGCGGCCTCGACGAGCTCACGCGCCACATCGCGACCGTGCCGGTCACGATCGGCGCCCGCGAGTCGCTCGCGCGCCGCGTCGGCTGGTACGCCGAGCGCATGGAGGAGACCGCGCCGGTCTTCGCGCGCCAGACCGGCAGGCTCGCGCAGGCGGTGCGCGAGCGCTACGCGAGCACCCCGGTGCCGGCGCCCGTGACCATCCACGGCGACCTGCACCTCGGCCAGATCTTCGTCGACGAGCAGGATCCCTCCGCGATCACGGGCATCCTCGACATCGACACCGCCGGCCGCGGCGACCCCGCCGACGACCGCGGCGCCCTGTTCGGCCACGTCGTGGTCTCGGCGCTCGAGCGCGCGCCCTCCACCGAGGCGGCGGTCGCGCTGAGCGCCTTCGCCGACGAGCTGCAGGCGGGCTGGCAGGGCGATGCGCGCGTCTCGGCGATCGCGGCGACGCACCTGCTCGGCCACGCGCTCGCCAACGCCGGCAGGGGCGACGATCGCGGCGCCACCTCCGCGCAGCAGCTGCTCGAGCGCGCGCAGGCGGTGCTCGAGTGATTACTGGCCCAGCAGCGCGCGCACGCGCGGGATGACCTCCGAGCCGAACAGCTCGATCGAGCGCAGGTTGTCGGCGTGACTGGTGCCGGAGTCGTACTTCAGGTCGAAGCGCTCGACGCCGAGCGTCTCCACCGCCCAGACGATCTTCTGCGCCACCGTCTCGGGGCTGCCGGCGAACATCGCGCCGTGCTCGGCCACCTGCGCGTCGAACTCGCGCTCGGTCGCGTCGCCCCAGCCGCGCTCCCGGCCGATGCGGTTGCGGTAGACCATCCACTGCGGCATGAGGATGCGCTTGGCCTCCTCGTCGGTCTCGGCGACGAAGCCGGGGGAGTGCATGCCGACGCGCCCGAGCGGCGCACCCGCCGCATCCGTGTGCCCGAACTGCTCCATCGCCTTGCGGTACAGGCCCGCGAAGGGCGCGAACTGCGCGGGGCTGCCGCCGATGATCGCGAGCATCATGTCGAAGCCGTGCTTCGCGGTGCGGATGACCGACTCCGGGCTGCCGCCCACGCCGACCCACACGGGCATGCGGCCGCCGTGCTCGGCGGCGTGCGAGCGCGGGAAGACCGACTGCTGCGACAGCGGTGAGCGCAGCCGGCCGCTCCAGGTGACGGGCTCCTCGCGGACGAGCGCCGCGAGCAGCTCGAGGCGCTCCTCGAAGAGCTCGCCGTAGTCCTCGAGCCGGTACCCGAACAGCGGGAACGACTCGACGAACGAGCCGCGGCCGACGATGAGCTCTGCGCGGCCGCCGGAGACGCCGTCGAGGGTCGAGAACTGCTCGAACACCCGCACGGGGTCGTTGGAGGAGAGCACCGTGACGGCGGTGCCGAGGCGGATGCGCTCGGTCGCGGCCGCGAGCGCGCCCAGCACGATCTCGGGGGCGCTGGCAGCGAAGTCCTCGCGGTGGTGCTCGCCGATGCCGAAGAACGCCAGGCCCGCCCGGTCGGCTGCGATGCCCTCCGCGACCACGTCGCGCAGCACCTGCGCGTGGCTCACGGGAGTGCCGTCGACCGCGGGGACCGCCGCGAAGGTGTGGGCGCCGAACTCGATGCTCATGGGTGTCCTCTCCACCCTGGCCAACGCATCCGCGCCGCCCGTATTCCTTCAGAATCGAACGACGGAGGGCCCGGGGCGAACCCGGGCCCTCCGCGTTGGGCTTCGAGACGCGTGCGGCTTCGCCGCGCGCTCCTCAGCCTTGAGTCCTCCGCGCTCACCGCAAGGGTGAGCGCTCCGGACTCAATGGTCGTGCTTCGACGCCTCGATCTCGCTGCGCGTGATGGGCTCGATGCGATCCTCGAAGAACCAGCGCGACAGCGCGGCCCGCAGGTGCGTCGCCGGCGTGATCCTGCCCTTCGCGTTCGGCCGCACCATCACCGGCGCGTAGCTCTCGTACGCCTTGAGCTTCCAGGCCGAGTACTCGTCGAGCTGCTCGTGCACCTCGATGAACTCGCCGCCGGGGAGCCTGCGGATGTTGCCCGACTCGTAGCCGTGCAGCAGGATCTCGCGATCCTTCTTCTGCAGCGCGAGCGCGATGCGCTTCGTCAGCCAGTACACGATGATCGTGCCGAGGATGAGGGCCGCCTGCAGCGCCCACGTGACCTGGAACACGTTCAGGTGGAAGTGCGTCGCGATCAGGTCGGAGGAGGCCGCAGCCCACAGCACCGCGTAGAACCAGACGCCGGCGGCGCCGATGCCCGTGCGCGTCGGGTTGTTGCGGGGGCGCTCGGCGATGTGGTGCTCGCGCTTGTCCTTCGTGATCCATGCCTCGATGAAGGGATAGAACATCACGAGCACGATGAACAGGCCCAGCACCGCGATCGGCAGCAGGATGTTCCACGACAGCGTCAGCCCGAAGATCTCCGACTCCAGGCCGGGGGCGAGCCGGAGCGCGCCGTCGGCGAAGCCGATGTACCAGTCGGGCTGGGTGCCCGCCGAGACCGGGGATGGGTCGTAGGGCCCGAAGTCCCAGACCGGCAGGATCGTGAAGGTCGATCCGATCGCCACCAGGAAGCCGAAGACGATGAAGAAGAACGACCCGGCCTTCGCGGCGAACAGCGGCATGATCGGCGCGCCCACGACGTTGTCGTTGGTCTTGCCGGGGCCGGCGAACTGCGTGTGCTTGTTGACGACCATGAGCACCAGGTGGATGCCGATGAACGCGATCACGAGCGCCGGCAGCAGCATGATGTGCAGCACGAACAGCCGCGGCACGATGTCGTCGCCCGGGAAGATGCCGCCGAACAGCAGGTACGAGATCCAGGTGCCGACCAGCGGGATGCCCTTGATCATGCCGTTGATGATCGCGAGGCCGTTGCCCGAGAGCAGGTCGTCGGGGAGCGAGTAGCCGGTGAAGCCCTCGGCCATCGCGAGGATGAAGAGGATGAAGCCGACCACCCAGTTGATCTCGCGCGGCTTGCGGAACGCGCCGGTGAAGAACACGCGCAGCATGTGCAGGCCGATGGCGGCGACGAACAGCAGCGCCGACCAGTGGTGCACCTGGCGCATGAGCAGGCCGCCGCGGATGTCGAACGAGAGGTCGAGCGTCGAGGCGTAGGCCGCCGACATCTCGACGCCCTTGAGCGGCACGTAGGAGCCTTCGTAGTGCACGGCCGTCATCGAGGGCTCGAAGAAGAAGGTCAGGAAGGTGCCCGAGAGCAGGATCGCCACGAACGAGTACAGGATGATCTCGCCCAGCATGAACGACCAGTGGTCGGGGAAGACCTTGCGGCCGAGGGCCGCGACCATCGTCGAGATGCTGGTGCGCTCGTCGAGGTAGTTCGACGCCTGCGCGGTGAAGGAGGTGCGCGGGGCGGTGGTGGTCATGCGCGGGTCTCCGTCTCAGCAGCGGTCAGCGGGACGTGCTCCGGGTCGATGTGGTGCAGGCGCTCGAAGAACGACGCTCCGATCGGCTCCGTGAAGTCGCGCTGCGCGACGAGGTAGCCGTCGGCGTCGACCGTGATGGGCAGCTGCGGCAGCGGGCGCTTCGCGGGCCCGAAGACCACGCGGGCGTGGCGGGAGACGTCGAAGGTCGACTGGTGGCACGGGCAGAGCAGGTGGTGCGTCTGCTGCTCGTACAGCGCCACGGGGCAGCCGACGTGCGTGCAGATCTTCGAGTAGGCGACGATGCCGTCGTACGACCAGCCCTCGCGGCCCGGCTCCTCGTGCAGCTTCTCCGGGGGCAGGCGCACGAGCAGCACGGCGGCGAGCGCCTTCTGGTCGAGGTAGCCCTCGTTGTGGCCGATCTCGGTGAGGTCCTCGGGGATGACGTGGAAGGCGGAGCCCATCGTCACGTCGGTCGCCTTGATGGGCGCGCCGGAGGGGTCGAGGGCCAGGCGCGTGCCGGGCTTCCACATCGTGTGCGCGATCGCCTCGACGGCGTCCTGCTGCGGCGCCAGGTCGCGGAAGAGCACGACGGCGGGCAGCGGCACGAGCGCGATCGCGCCGATGAGCGTGTTGCGGATGAGCGAGCGGCGGCTGAAGCCGGACTCCTCGTCGCCGAGCTGGAAGATCTCGACGGCGCGCGCACGGCTCGGCTCGGAGCCGCGCGTGAGGTGGCGCTCCTCGACCACCTCGTGGCTGCTCATCAGCTGGCGGGCCCAGTGCATCGCGCCGATGCCGATGCCGAGCAGGCCGAGCGCGATGGCGAGGCCGAGGAAGAGGTTGTTGGCGCGGACGCTGGCCATGTTGCCCAGCTCGATCGGCACCGCGATGTAGGCGACGATCGCGAGCACGGAGCCGAGCATCGAGGCCAGGAACCAGCCGACGACCTGGCGCTCCGCGCGGCGCTCCTTGTGCGGGTGCAGGTCGGTCTGGCGCGGGCGGTGGGGCGGCAGGCCCGGGTTCTCGAACGCGTCCGACTGCTCGATGGCAGCACCGCGATCGTGCAGGACGACGCTGTGCTCGTCGACGCTGGGCTCGCGGGGAGCCGACTGGTCATCAGCCGACATGCTGTTCCTCTCTGTGTCCTGGGCCATGGATCAGTTGGGCTTCGACGTGAGCCAGACCGTGACGGCCACGAGGCCGCCGAGGCCGAAGATCCAGATGAACAGGCCCTCCGACACCGGGCCGAGGGCGCCGAGGTCGAATCCGCCCACCGACGGGTTGTCGTCGAGGTAGTGCAGGTAGGCGATGATCTCGCGCTTCTGCTCAGGGGCGATGTTGTTGTCGTTGAACACCGGCATGTTCTGCGGGCCGGTGAGCATGGCCTCGTAGATGTGCGCGGCGTCGATGTCGTGCAGCGGCGGCGCGAACTTGCCCTCGGTGAGGGCGCCGCCGGCGCCGGCGAGGTTGTGGCACATGGCGCAGTTGATGCGGAAGAGCACACCGCCGTTGGCGATCTCCTCGTCGCTGACGGCCGAGGTGTCGAGCCACTCCTCGGCGGGGCGCTCGGGGCCGGGGGCCAGCGAGGCGACCCAGTCGCCCATGGCGTCGGACTGCTCCTGCGTGAACTGCGGGTCGCGCTGCAGCGCCTGCGGGCCCTGGAACGCCATCGGCATGCGACCGGTCATGACCTGGAAGTTGACGGATGCGGCGCCCACGCCGATCAGGCTGGTGCCGTGCTCGGTGCCCTCGGCGTTCATGCCGTGGCAGGAGGCGCAGTTGGCGCGGAACAGCTCAGCGCCGTCCTCCACCGTGAGGGCCTGCGAGTGCGCCGACTCGGGAGCCGGGCTCGCGTTCGCGATGGTGCTCACCGCGGCAGAGGCGCCGCCGGCGGCGACGAGGCCGATCAGCAGCAGCGCGGTGCTCGCGAGCGGATGCCGGCGGCCGGTCTTCTTGCGTGTAACCAACGTTGTTCACCCAACCGTTACTTGAGCCAGTAGATGACGAGGTACAGGCCGATCCAGACCACGTCGACGAAGTGCCAGTAGTACGAGATCACGTGGGCGCTCGTCGCCTCCTTGCGAGCGAAGCGCTTCACCGCGTAGGCGCGTCCGATGACGAACAGGAACGCGAAGAGGCCGCCGGTGACGTGCAGGCCGTGGAAGCCGGTCGTGAGGTAGAAGGCCGAGCCGTACGAGTTCGACGACAGCGTGACGCCGTGGTGCACGAGCTCGAGGTACTCGAAGACCTGCAGGATGACGAAGATCGAGCCCATCGCGTAGGTCAGGTAGAACCACTCGATCATGCCCCACTTGCTGAACTGCAGCGGGCCGCCCGTCCTGCGCGCCTGGTGGTGCTCCGCGGCGTTCGCGCCCGCCTGGCAGGTGAAGCTCGACGCCAGCAGGATCATCGTGTTGATCGTGGCGAAGAGCACGTTGAGCTTCTCGGCCTCGGTCGCGAACAGGTCGCCCGACATCGATCGGAGCGTGAAGTAGATCGCGAACAGGCCGGCGAAGAACATGACCTCGCTGCCGAGCCAGACGATCGTGCCGACCGCAACGGTGTTCGGCCGCCTGATCATCGGCGCCGACGACGGCGACGTGGGGAGCGCAGTAGTGGACACGGGATCCATCCTAGTGACAGATCCGGGGGCGGTCTCGACCCGACGGACAGCGTGCCGCAAAAAGATAGGCTGAAGCCATGGATCGCCTCTTGACCTGGCCAGTCGTGCTCGAGACGCTGCTGGAGGGCGAGGATCTCGCGATCCGCCAGGCCGAGTGGGCGATGGCCCAGGTGGTGGCCGGATCGGCCTCCGAGGCGCAGATCGCGGGCTTCCTGATCGCCCTGCGATCGAAGGGCGTCGTTGCCGAGGAGCTCGTGGGATTCCGCGACGCCGTGCTCGAGGCGGCGCTGCCGCTGCCGGGCGACACGCGGGTGGTCGACATCGTCGGCACGGGCGGCGACCGCCAGCACACCGTCAACATCTCGACCACGGCGAGCATCGTCGTCGCAGGCGCGGGCGTGCCGGTGCTCAAGCACGGCAACCGCGCCGTGTCGTCGTCCTCCGGCGCATCCGACGTGCTCGACGCGCTGGGCCTGGTGCCGGCTGACGACGACCCCGCGGTCGTGCGCCGCATCCTCGAGGCCGCGGGCATCTCGTTCGCGTGGGCGACCCGCTTCCACCCGGGCTTCCGGCACGCCGGCCCGGTGCGCGCGCAGCTGGGCGTGCCGACCGTGTTCAACTACCTCGGCCCGCTCGTCAACCCCGCCCGACCGGAGGTCTCGCTCGTGGGCGTCGCCGACAAGGCGATCATCGAGCAGTTCGTGGGCGTGTTCGCCACCCGCGGCGCGACGGCGCTCGTGGTGCGCGGCGAGGACGGCCTCGACGAGCTCACCACCACCGGGCACTCCGAGCTGTGGGAGGTCGCGCGCGGCGACGTCGTCGAGCACGACATCGATCCGCGCGAGTTCGGCATCCCGCGCGCGTCGCTCGACGACCTGCGCGGCGGCTCGCCCGAGTACAACGCCGAGGTGCTCGAGCGCACGCTCGCCGGAGAGCCCGGCGCGGTGCGCGACATCGTGCTGCTGAACGCGGCAGCCGCGCTCGTCGCCTGGCGGCTCGAGAGCGATCCGCGCCAGAAGGACCGCCCGCTGAAGGAGCGCCTCGCCGAGGAGCTCATCACCGCCACCCGGTCGATCGACTCCGGCGCCGCCACCCGCACGCTCCAGGCATGGCAGCAGGCCGCGAGCTGACGGCGCGGCCGCACGCCGCCGAGCATCCGCGCGCCCAGCGCCAGGGCACCTGGTCGGGCGAGGAGGTCTGGCACAGCTGGCCGCTGCGCTGGGCCGACCGCACCTCGCGCTCGCTGCTGCTCGTCTCGCTCGCGCTCGGCGGGCTGCTGGCGTGCTACGGCCTCACCCTGCTGCTGCACCGCCCGCCGGCGCTGTCGCCGTCGCTGACGCTGCGCGGCATCGGCGTGCTGCTGCTGCTGCTCGCCGCGCTCGTCGCCCCGGCCTCGCGCGGCTACCGGGTGGGCGCCGTCTACTGCATCGCGCTGTTCGGGCTCGGCAGCGCGGTGCTCGTGCTGATGCAGTCGACGAGCCTGCTGGGCGCCACCACCTACGGCGCGCTCGACGCGGTCGAGTTCGCGAGCGGCGCCGCGCTCGTGGTGGCGTGGATGCTCGTGCGCATGCGGCATCCGCTCACCATCCTCATCGTGGTGACGGGCTACGCCACCGCCGGCGCGGCGTTCTACGGCCGCGCGCTGCCCGTGCTGCGCGCGCGGCTCGCCGCGAACCCCTGGGAGGAGGCCGCGAGCGCGAGCGACGAGGCGCTCTCGCGCGCCGTGCTGCTCGCGCTGCTGCTCGGGCTCGTGCTGCTGGGCTGGTGGCTCGACGGCTGGATGCGCGCCCTGCTGCCGGTCGCGAACGTCGCGGAGCCGCACGCCTCGGGGCGGGCCTCGCGGACGGGGGAGCGGCAGCGACGGCGCTACGGCATCGTCACGATGCTCGTCGGCCTCGACCTGATCGCCATCGCCGTCGCCATCTCGGCGAAGCAGCCGGTCGCGCGCGGCCGGCTCTCGGCCGAGGACGACTGGTGGGCGTCGATCGTGCTCTCGGTCTCGACCGCGCGCGTCATCATGGTGATCATCGCGATCGCCGGCGCCGTGATCTGGGTGAGCAACCCCGAGCAGCGCGCGCCGTAGACAGCGAGAACCCCGGCCCGAGACGGGCCGGGGAGCTGGCGTCGCGGCGGGGGCCCGAAAGGGCCCCCGCTCTCAGCTCCAGCGCTCACTCGACGTCGTCGTCGACCCAGTCGAGGGTCTTCTGCACCGCCTTCTTCCAGTTGCGGTACGTGCGGTCGCGCGCCTCCTGCTCCATCTGCGGCTCCCAGCGGCGGTCCTCCTGCCAGTTCTGGCGCAGCTCGTCGAGCGATCCCCAGAAGCCCACGGCGAGGCCCGCGGCATAGGCGGCGCCGAGCGCCGTGGTCTCCGCGACCACCGGCCGCACGACCGGCACGCGCAGGATGTCGGCCTGGAACTGCATGAGCGTGTCGTTCGCGATCATGCCGCCGTCGACCTTCAGCTCCGTCAGGTCCACGCCCGAGTCCGCGTTGACCGCGTCGACCACCTCTGCCGTCTGGAAGGCCGTCGCCTCGAGCGCCGCCCTGGCGATGTGGCCCTTGTTGACGTACCGGGTGAGGCCCACGAGCGCGCCACGCGCATCCGGCCGCCAGTAGGGCGCGAAGAGGCCGGAGAACGCCGGCACGAAGTACGCGCCGCCGTTGTCCTCGACCGACTTCGCGAGCTCCTCGACCGCCGGGGCGTCCTTGATCAGGCCCAGGTTGTCGCGCAGCCACTGGATGAGCGAGCCCGTCACCGCGATCGAGCCCTCGAGCGCGTAGTGCGTCGGCTCGTCGCCGATCTTGTAGCCGACCGTCGTGAGCAGCCCGTTCTCGGAGTGCACGATCTCCTCACCGGTGTTGAAGATGAGGAAGTTGCCGGTGCCGTAGGTGTTCTTCGCCTCCCCGGTGTCGAACGCGGCCTGCCCGAACGTGGCGGCCTGCTGGTCGCCGAGGATGCCGGTGATGGGGGTCTCGCGCAGCAGCGACTCGCTCGCGGCGACGCCGAACTCGCCGGAGGACGACTTGATCTCCGGCAGCATCGACTTCGGCACGCCGAAGTCGGCGAGGATCTCGTCGTTCCAGGTGGTCGTCTCGAGATCCATGAAGAGGGTGCGGGAGGCGTTCGTGACGTCGGTCGCGTGCACGCCGCCGTTCACGCCGCCCGTGAGGTTCCACAGCACCCAGGTGTCGGTCGTGCCGAAGATGAGGTCGCCGGCCTCGGCGGCCTCGCGGGCGCCGTCGACGTTCTCCAGGATCCAGACGATCTTCGTGCCCGAGAAGTAGGTCGCGAGCGGCAGCCCGACCTGCTTCTTGTAGCGGTCGGTGTCGCCGTCGGCGAGCCGGTCGACGATCTTCTGCGTGCGCGTGTCCTGCCAGACGATCGCGTTGTAGACCGGCTCGCCGGTCGACTTGTTCCACACCACCGCGGTCTCGCGCTGGTTGGTGATGCCGATGGCCTTGACGTTGTGGCGGGTCACGTTGGCCTTCGAGAGGGCCTGGCCGATGACCTCGCGGGTGTTGTTCCAGATCTCCATGGGGTCGTGCTCGACCCAGCCCACCTGCGGGAAGATCTGCTCGTGCTCGAGCTGACCGCTGGAGACGATGCTGCCGGCGTGGTCGAAGAGGATGGCGCGAGTGGAGGTCGTGCCCTGGTCGATGGCGATGACGTAGTCGTTCACCGGGACTCCTTCGTTGGGTGATGGATGTGGTGGGTGCTGGAGGTGCGCGAGAGCGAAGGAGGGGGTCCGTGGACCCCCTCCTCGCGCGATCAGGCCGCTGCGACCAGCAGCAGCGGCGCCGCGAGACCCGCGAGCACACCGCCGATGATCGGGCCGGCGACCGGGATCCAGGAGTAGCTCCAGTCGCTCGAGCCCTTGCCCTTGATCGGCAGCAGCGCGTGCGCGATGCGCGGGCCGAGGTCACGGGCGGGGTTGATGGCGTAGCCGGTGGGGCCACCGAGCGAGGCGCCGATGCCGACGACCAGCAGGGCGACGGGGAGCGCGCCGAGCGAGGCGAGGCCGGCGGGCGAGCCCGCATCGGTGCCGCCCTGCACGCCGAAGCCCAGCACGACGAACACGAGCACGAAGGTGCCGATGATCTCGGTGACGAGGTTCCAGCCGTTGTGGCGGATGCCGGGGCCGGTCGAGAAGGTGCCGAGCTTGGCGCCCGGGTCCTCCTCGATGTCGAAGTGCTGCTTGTACGCGAGCCAGCACAGCACCGCGCCGAGGAAGGCGCCGATCAGCTGGCCGATGATGTACACCGGCACGGCGGCCCAGTTGACCTCGTTGCCGCTCGCGAGGTTGTTCGCCAGCAGGCCGAGCGTGACGGCCGGGTTGATGTGGGCGCCGGAGTACACCGAGACGATCACGCCGGAGAAGACCGCGAGGCCCCAGCCGAAGTTGATCATCAGGAAGCCGCCGCCGAAGCCCTTGTTGCCCTTCAGCACGACGTTGGCGACGACGCCGCAGCCGAGCAGCACGAGCATCGCCGTGCCGACCAGCTCCGAGAGGAATACCAGACCGAGGTTCTGATCCACAGGTCCCTGCTTTCTCATTCCCGGGCCTCATCGCCCGGACCGCCCGCTCGGGCAGTACCGACACAGTAACCGTGCGGGGGAGGGGTGCGCATGCAGTGCTGAGGAATTCTTTGCAGGAAGCGTCGAGTTTCCTCTGTGCGAGGCGTAGCGTGAGGAGCAGTCGGACGCGTGCGCCGGACCAGCGGCGGGACCTCGCGACTGGATCACCGGCACTGGATCACCCCGAGGGAGAGGCCCACCGTGAAGAAGCTCATCAACGACCCGACCAAGACCGTCGACGAAGGCGTCGCGGGATTCGCGGCAGCGCACAGCGATCTCGTGCGGGTGGTGGTCGACCCGCCCTTCGTCGTCGTGCGGGCCGACGCCCCCGTCGCGGGCAAGGTCGGCCTCGTCTCCGGCGGAGGCTCCGGCCATGAGCCGCTGCACGCCGGCTTCGTCGGCTACGGCATGCTCGACGCGGCGGTGCCCGGCGCCATGTTCACCTCGCCGACCCCCGACCCCATCCTCGAGGCGACGAAGCAGGTCGACGCCGGCGCGGGCGTGCTGCACATCGTGAAGAACTACACCGGCGACGTGCTGAACTTCGAGACCGCCGCCGACCTCGCGCTCGCCGAGGGCATCGAGGTGCAATCGGTGGTCGTCGACGACGACGTCGCCGTCAAGGACTCGCTCTACACGGCCGGCCGTCGCGGTGTCGCCGGCACCCTGCTGGTCGAGAAGATCGCCGGCGCGGCCGCCGAGCGCGGCGACTCGCTCGACCGGGTCGCCGAGATCGCCCGCACGGTCAACAGCCAGGCGCGCTCGATGGGCCTCGCCCTCGCGCCGTGCACCGTGCCGCACGCGGGGGAGCCGAGCTTCGAGCTGGGCGACGACGAGGTCGAGATCGGCATCGGCATCCACGGCGAGCCCGGGCGCGAGCGCATCGCCCTCGAGCCCGCCGACAGGCTCGTCGACCGCCTGATCGAGCCGATCCTCGAGGATCTGCCGTTCGCGAAGGACGACCGCGTCGTGCTGCTCGTCAACGGCATGGGCGGCACGCCGCAGTCCGAGCTCTACATCGTCTTCCGCCGCGCCGCCGAGGTGCTGGCCGAGCGCGGCATCACCCTCGCCCGCTCGCTCGTCGGCTCGTACGTGACGAGCCTCGAGATGCAGGGCGTCTCGATCACGCTGCTGAAGGTCGACGACGAGCTGCTCGACCTCTACGACGCGCCGGTGCAGACCGCCGCCCTGCGGTGGGGACGATGACCGCGGGCGAGACCACGCTCGACGGCGCCTGGACCCGGCGCTGGATCGAGGCCGTCGCCGCCGCCGTCGCCGAGCGCAAGAGCGCGCTCACGGCGCTCGATCGCGCCATCGGCGACGGCGATCACGGCGAGAACCTCGACCGCGGCTTCCAGGCCGTGCTCGGCAAGCTCGACGCGCTCGACGAGCAGCCCACCCCGGGCGCGGTGCTCAAGCTCGTCGCGACCACGCTCATCTCGACCGTCGGCGGTGCGGCCGGCCCCCTCTACGGCACGGCGTTCCTCAAGGGCGCGATGGCCGCGGGCGACCGGCAGGCGCTCGACGCAGCGGCGCTCGTCGAGGTGCTGACGGCCGCGCGCGACGGCATCGTCGCCCGCGGCAAGGCCGAGCCGAACGACAAGACGATGGTGGATGCCTGGGGCCCGGCCGTCGAGGCGGCCGCGGCAGCCGGCGACGACGTGCGCGCGGCGCTCGAGGCGGCGGCAGGCGCCGCCGAGGCGGGCGCGGTCGCGACCGAGCCGCTCGTCGCCCACAAGGGCCGCGCCTCGTACCTGGGCGACCGCGCGATCGGCCATCGCGATCCCGGCGCCGAGTCGAGCGCGCTGATCCTGCGCGTCGCGGCGGAGACGCAGTGACGGTCGGCCTCGTCATCGTCTCGCACTCCGTGCGGATCGCCGAGGGGGTCGTCGAGCTCGCCGCGCAGATGGCGCCGTCGATCACCATGGCGGCCGCGGGCGGCACCGACGACGGCGGCATCGGCACGAGCTTCGACAAGGTGCAGGCCGGCTTCGCGGGCGCCGACTCCGGCGACGGTGTCGTGGTGCTGTGCGACCTCGGCTCCGCCGTGCTGACCGCCGAGACAGCGCTCGACTTCGCCGAGGCGCCCGAGCGCATCCGCATCGCCGACGCGCCCATCGTCGAGGGAGCCGTGGCCGCTGCCGTCGCGGCCGAGTCGGGTGCGGATCTCGAGCGGGTGCTCGCGGCCGCGCAGGATCAGGCGCCGGCCGCGGGAGCGAGCGCTGCGGCACCGGCCGCCTCGGGCGCCGCGGCGGTGCTGGAGGTCGAGCTGGCGAACGAGCACGGGCTGCACGCGCGGCCGGCGGCCGAGCTCGTGCGCACGGCGAGCGGCTTCGACGCGCAGGTGACCGTCAACGGCGTCGACGCGAAGAGCATGCTTCGCGTGCTGGCGCTCGGGCTCGACCGCGGCACTGTCGCGCGCTTCGAGGCGACCGGCGCGCAGGCGACCGAGGCGATCGCGGCGATCGAGGCGCTCGCCGCAGAGGGCTTCGGGGAGTAGCTACCGCACCACGTGGGCCGCGAACTCGTCGGCCGCCGAGCGCGCCACGACGAACGAGCAGATCGGCTGGATCCGCCTGCCCTGCCCGATCGTCGCGCGCAGCGCCTCATCGACGAGCGTCGAGCCGATGCCGCGGCCGCCGAAGGCGGGATCGACTTCGGTGTGCACGAACGAGCGCACGCTCTCGGAGTCGCGGTAGTCGGCGAATCCGGCCAGGGCGCCGTCCACGTGCGCCTCGAAGCGGCGCCGCTCGGCGTTCTCGGTGATCTCGATCTCGGGCTGCTGTTCGCTCATGGCGGCCACGCTACCCCGCGTGCAGCCGCAGCGTGCGCGGTGCGGCATGCTGGTCGCATGCATCTGGACCCGCGACGCATCCTGATCTTCCGCACGGTCGCGCGCGAGGGCTCCGTCTCCGGCGGCGCTCGCGCGCTCGGCTGGACCCAGCCTGCCGTGAGCCAGCACATCCGCCTGCTCGAGGAGGAGGTCGGGCAGGCGCTGCTGCTGCGCTCGTCGACCGGCGTGAGGCTCACCGAGGCGGGGCAGCGGCTGCTGCGGCACGCCGATGCGATCGCGGGCCTGCTGGGCTCGGCCGAGGCCGAGCTGACCTCGCTCGCCGAGGGCGCCGGCAGCGTGACGATCGCGGCCTTCCCCTCGGCGCTCGCCGACTTCGTGCCGCGATCGATCGCCGCCGCCCGCTCGGCCGTGCCGGAGCTCACTGCTCGCGTCATCGAGCTCGAGCCGCCGGAGGCGATCGAGGCGGTGCTCGCCGGCGACGCCGACATCGCGGTGGCCTTCGAGTACGACGAGCTGCATGACGACGTGCAGCTCGCGCGCCTCGAGCTCGGCGCAGACCCCTCGTGCATCGTGCTGCCGCTCGAGCACGAGCTCGCCACCGGCGCCGCCGTCGACATCGCGGCCCTCGCGGGCGCCGACTGGGTGGGCGGCTGCGAGCGCTGCCGCGCGCACCTCGAGACGCTCGCGAGCGACGCGGGCTTCGCCCCCAGGATCCAGTTCGAGACCGATGACTTCGTCGCCGCGCAGTCCTTCGTCGCGGCGACCGGCTCGGTGACGCTGCTGCCCGCGATGGCGCTGCGCGTGCTGACGCGCGACGACGTGGTGGTCGCGCGGCTCGCCGACGGCTCTGGCCGCACGGTCTCGCTGCGCTACCGGCACGGCGCCGAGCGCGTGCCCGCCGTCAGCACGGTGCTCGAGGCGATGCGCGCGCTGTGGAGCGAGAGCGTCGCCTGACGGCTCAGCGAGCCGCCGGCGCGAGCCCGTCGGGCGCGAGCTCGCCGAGCGCGATCCGCGCGAGCGCCTCCGAGTGCGCGGCGCAGGAGTCGAGCAGCGGCACCGCGGCGTCCTCGGCGCCGACCAGCAGCATGATCTCTGTGCAGGCGAGCACGATCGCCTCGGCGCCCTCGGCCACGAGCGCGGCGAAGGCAGCCCGGTAGACCGCACGCGACGCATCCGTCACCACGCCCTGCGTGAGCTCGTCGAAGATGATGCGGTCGAGCTCGGCCTGCGCGGGCGCGGGCGGCACGACCGCGCCGATGCCGTGGCGGGCGAGGCGTTCGGCGTAGAACGGCTCGGCCATCACCCACTGCGTGCCCACGATGCCGAGCGTGCGCGCCCCGGCGCGACCGGCGGCATCCGCCACCGCATCGCCGATGTGCACGAGCGGCACGCCGATGCGCTGCTCGACCGCGGGCGCGACCTTGTGCATCAGGTTGGTGGCGATGGCGACCGAGGTGGCGCCGGCGCGCTCGAGGGCGGCGGCCTCGCGGGCGAGGATCTCGCCGGCCGCAGCCCAGTCCTCGCGCAGCTGGCAGTCGCGGATCTCGGCGAAGTCGAGGCTCGACAGCAGCAGCCGCGCCGAGGCATGGCCCCCGCGCTGCGCGGCGACGCGCTCGTTGATGGCTCGGTAGTACTCGATGGTGGAGTGCCAGCTCATGCCGCCGAGGATGCCGATCGCGGCGCTCGGGGTGCCTGCGGGGGTGTCCATGCCAACGATCTCAGCAGGCGGGGCGGCCAGTAGTCCAGCCTGTGTCGCTGATGAACGCTAGTCGGTCTTGTAATACCCGGAGGTCGTGCGGGCGGCCGTGCTGGGCAGCGGTGCCGTCGCGGTCGGCTCGCTCAGGCCGAGCCGCTGCTGCAGGCTCACGGCGAGCAGCGCCTGCGCACCGACGTAGGGGATGAGCACCGTGAAGGTGCGCAGCGGATCGGGGATGTCGAGCACGAACAGCCCGAGGCCCAGCACCAGGTCGCTCGCGAGGAAGAGCAGGCCGCCGAGGAAGCCCGCGGTGTCGATCGCCGCGAAGACGGCGACTGCGGCGAGCACGAGGGAGTACAGGAGCACGGGGATCGCGAGCGCGTCGGCGTTGACGGCGATCACCGTGCCGGCGATGAGCGCGACCGCCGCGTAGCCGATCGCGGCCGGCCCCCAGGCGAGCGACCGCCTGCGGCTCGGCCAGAGCGCGAACAGGTAGGCGATGTGGCCCAGCAGGAACAGCGCCAGCAGCACGATCGTCAGGCCGGTGCTCGCCCCGAGCCCGTCGCCCAGGGCGCACAGGACGATGGCCGCGAGGTGCCAGCGGCCGGTGGCGTGCCGGTGGGCGCCGATGAGCACGAGCGCCACGGCGATGGGCGGCAGCAGCAGCCACATGAGCACGGTGCGCACGAGGTCGAGCATGTCGGGGTCGCCGACGCCCACGCCGATGAGCGCCGCCGCGAGCAGGTTCACGCCCAGCACCACGCCCGAGACGAGCAGGCCGGTGCGCAGGGCGCGGGGCAGCGGCGTCGCGGGCATTGCTCCATCGTTCCACGAGCGGCGCCGTGCGGCGACCGGCCCGCGCCGAGCCGTCGTGTCGACGGGCGGTGTCGGCGGGCGATGGCAGAGTGGGCGCGTGCACGACAACCCCTTCAGGCCCGGATTCGGCATCTCGCCGCCGATGCTGGCGGGGCGCGACGCGCTGCTCGACGAGTGGCGCGAGGTGTTCGGGCTGGGCGCGTGGTCGCCCTACCGCGCGGCGCTCGTGACGGGCATGCGCGGCGTCGGCAAGACCGTGCTGCTCAACGCCGTCGAGGACGCCGCGCTCGCCCGCGACTGGACGGTCGTGCACGGCACGCTGCACGCGGGCCTGCTCGACGCGCTCGAGCACGACCGGCTGCCGGCGCTGCTGCAGGCGCAGGATCCGGATGCGGTGAGCCGCGAGGTCACGGGCGTCACGGTCGCGCAGGTGGGCGGCGTGCGCACCGACGTCGCGCAGCGCTACGACCGCGAGCCGCGGCTCGAGAGCATGCTCGCCCGGCTGGTCGAGCTCGCCGAGGCGCGCGGCGCCGGCGTGCTCGTCTCGCTCGACGAGGTGGCGAAGGAGTCGCTCGAGCAGCTGCGCCGCATCGCCATCGCCGTGCAGCACCTGATGCGCGAGGATCGCCGCATCGCGATCGTCGCCGCCGGCGTGCCCGCCTCGATCGCCGCAGCGCTCGACGCCGACGGCCTCACCTTCTTCCGCCGCGCGCAGCAGGTGCGGCTCGACACGCTCACGCTCGCCGAGACGCGCGCGGCGATCGCCGAGCCGGTGCGCAGCCGGGGCCGCACGATCGGCGAGCCCGCGCTCGACCGCGCCGCCAGGGCGAGCGAGGGCTACCCCTACCTCGTGCAGTCGATCGGCGCCCGCGCGTGGGAGTACACCCCCTCGACCTCCGAGATCACGACGGATGCGGTGCAGCACGCCGTCGAGGTCGCGCACGCGGCGATGGGGGAGAGCGTGATCGTGCCGGCGCTGCGCGGCCTCTCGGGGCGCGACCGCGACTACCTGCTGGCGATGGCCGAGGACGACGGCCCGGCCGACACCGCGGCGGTCGCCGAGCGGATGGGCTCGACCGCGGGCAACGCCGGCCGGCAGCGCTCGCGGCTGCTCGACGGCGGCATCATCGTCGCCCCGGCGCGCGGCACCGTCGACTTCGCCATCCCGCGCATGCGCGAGCACCTGCGCGCGCATCCGCACGACGCGCAGCTGGGACTGCCCACGAGGGCGCGCGAGACGTTCCGCGACGGACCGCCGATCGGCTAGCATCGTGGCCGTCACGCATTCCGGGCGAGCCCGGGGTGCCGGCCTCGAGAAAAGGGGCCACGCGCATCCGCGCGCGACACACATGGACCCCACCGACGAGGATCCGTGCCGTGTCGCAGCAGCGCTGCCGCGCCGAGCCTCCTGCCCTCCGGAGCGCACCATGTCTGACGCATCCCTCACCGTCTCCTCGGCGATCGCCGCCGAGCTCGAGCAGCACGCCGCCGATGTCTTCGCCCTGATGGGCAACGGCAACGCGTGGTTCCTCGACGCCGTCGTGCGCCGCGGCGCCATGCGGCTGACCGCCGTGCGGCACGAGGCCGCGACCGTCGCCGCGGCCGACGCCTCCTACCGGGCCAGCGGGCGCCTGGCCGTCGCCTCCACCACCTACGGCCCCGGCTACACGAACGCGATCACGCCGCTCGCGGAGGCGGCGCTCGCGCGCGTGCCGCTCGTGCTCGTGGTGGGCGACCAGCCCGTCGCGGGGCCGCGGCCGTGGGATGTCGACCAGGCGGGCATCGCCACGGCCGTCGGCGCGGTGACGATCGTCGCGGGGCGGGCGGATGCGCGCGCGGCCGCGCGGCGCGCCGTCGAGACCGCGCTCGCGGAGCGCCGCCCCGTCGTGCTGGCGATCCCGTACGACATCGCGCACGCCGCGCTCGAGGGCGACGGCGCGGATGCCGCGGCTGCCGCCGCGCTGCCGGCGCCCGAGACGCCGTTCGTGACGATCGATGCCGAGCAGCTCGCCGAGGTCGCCGAGGTGCTGACGAGGGCGCGGCGGCCGCTGCTGCTCGCGGGTCGCGGCGCGCACCTCGCGGCCGCCGCGGAGCCCCTGCGCGCGCTCGCGTCGCGCGTCGGCGCGCGCACCGCCTCGAGCGCGCTCGGCAGCGGCATCTTCGCGCCCGACCACCGGCACCTGGGCATCTGCGGCGGCTTCGCCTCGGATCGCGCCGCCGCCGCGATCGAGCAGGCGGATGCGGTGGTCGTCTTCGGCGCCGGCCTCAACCCCTTCCAGACCCGGTTCGGCGACGCCTTCGCGGCGGATGCGCGCGTGGTGCAGGTCGACCTGCTGCCCGAGGCGACGAACCCGCGCGTCGACGAGCTCGTGCGGGGCGACGCGCGGCTCGTGGCGGAAGCGCTGCTGGCGCTCGTCGGGGACGGCGCGGCTGCCGAAGCCGACGCCGCCGACGCTGCCGGCGATGCGGGCTGGGCGGAGGCGGGCTTCGGCGACGTGACCGGCGTGCACCTCGAGCGCGAGCCCGGCGATGCGGCGGCACCGGACGGGCGCCTCGACCCGCGCAGCCTCTTCCACGCGCTGGAGCGCATCCTTCCCGCCGATCGCGTGATCGTGCAGGACGGCGGGCACTTCATCGGCTGGGGCCCGACGCACCTGTCGGTCGCCGATCCCGAGCGGCTGCTGATGGTCGGCACGGCGTTCCAGACCATCGGCCTCGGGTTCCCGAGCGCGGTGGGCGCGGCTGTCGCGCGGCCCGAGTCGACGCTCGTGCTGATCTCGGGCGACGGCGGCGCGCTCATGGGCCTCGCCGACCTCGAGAGCGTGGTGCGCACGGCGCGCCGCGGCGTGGTCGTGATCGTGAACGACGCGGCGTATGGCGCCGAGGTGCACCAGTACGCGGTGCGCGGCGTGGCCGAGGAGCCCATGCTCATCGAGCAGGTCGACTTCGCGGCGCTGGGTCGCGGGCTGGGGGCGACGGGCGTCGTGATCGAGACGCTCGACGACCTGCAGCAGCTCGAGCAGTGGCTCGCCGCCGGTGAGGACGGCGTCTTCGTCGCCGACTGCCGCGTCAGCCGCGAGGTGGTCGCCCCCTATATCGTCGAGATCCGCGAGGCCGCGATGCGCGCCGCCTCCCGCTGAGGCGCCCCGCCGCGCCCCGCCCCGCCTCCCGCTGGGGCGTCCCGCCCCGCCCCATGGCGAGTGTGCAGTTGTTGCGCCCGATCGCCCCGATCAGCGCTCGAACTGCACACGCCGATCGCTGTGCTGAGCGAACGGGAACAGGGCTGTGGAGGGCTTGTGCCGCAACCGCGCGGAGTGTGCCACGGTCTGCCGATGCACGCCGCGCTCCCGGAGGGCCTGCGCGACGCCGGGTTCGCCGTGGCGCAGGCTCGCTCGCTCGGCATGACCTCCTCGCAGCTGAGGAGCCGCGAGCTGCCCAGACCGTTCCGCGGTGCTCGCGCCCTGCGAGCGCCGGCGTCGCAGCTCGAGCGCGCGCAGGCGTTCGCGCCGCTGCTGCGACCCTGGCAGGCGCTGGCCGGCCTCTCGGCGCTCGCGGTGCTCGGCCTCCCGGTGCCATGGCGATTCGCCCGCAGCGACGATGTCGAGGTGCTCTCGGCGACCGGGCGCGGTTTCCCGAAGCGGGCCGGCGTGCGCGTGCGGCGCATCGCCCCTGACCGTCTCGAGACGCGGCTGGTGGAGGGCGTGCGCGTCGCATCCCCATCGCTCGTCTGGGCGCAGCTGGCGCAACGCTGCACCGTGCAGGAGCTGGTGATGCTCGGTGATGCGATCGTGAGCGAGGCGGGCCACTATCCGAATCGGCGGCTGCCCGGACCGCTCGCGTCGATCGACGAGCTCGCGGCGACCGCTCGTCGGTGGTCGCGCAGCAGCGGCGCTGCCGCGATGCTCGAGGCGCTCGAGCGCGTGCGGCCCGGCGTCGAATCGCCGCGGGAGACGGACATGCGCCTGTTCATCACCGGAGCCGGGTTGCCGGAGCCCGAGGTGCAGGTGACGATCGTCGATCCGTCGACCGGCCGGACGCTCGGCCGGGCCGACCTGCTGCATCGGGATGCCCGCGTCGTCGAGGAGTACGAGGGCGATGGGCATCGCGAGCAGGGCCAGTGGGATCGCGACATCCAGAAGTACCGCGAGTTCGAGCGCATCGGGCTGCACGTCGTGCGAGCAACGAACCGCGACTTCGTGCCCAGCCCGGAGGGGTGGCTCGCCGATCTCGCTGCGGTGCTGCAGCGACGGGGGAGCACCCCGGTGACGTCGGACCCGCTGCGCGCGAGTGTGCAGCTGTGGCGCCGCAGCGGCTGATCGCCTGCACGAACTGCACACCGCGGAGGAGAGCGCGGAAGTGCACACCGTGAAGGAGGCGCGCTCGATGCGCGCTGCCTGCGCGGGACGAGGAGCGGCTGCGCTCAGGCCGGCGGCTCGTCGCCCAGCTCGAGCAGGCGGCGGAACAGGGCGAGCACCTCGTCGGGCAGCAGCGGCTCGGCCACCGTCACGTCGCACTTCGTCTCGACGGTCACGCGCCAGAGCGGGGCATCCGGCAGCGCCTGCTCCTCGAGCTCCTCCAGCACGCCGGAGGCGACGAGCGTGTCGAGCTGCTCGCGGTCGTCACCCGGGATGACCTCGAGCTCGAGCACCGCCGCCCGGGTGCGCCCGAGCATGCCACCCGTGCGGGCGAGCCGCACCTCGTCGTCGGCCGACGCATCCGGCACCGCATCCTGCTCGGTCACGCCGACCGCCGCCCAGGCCTCGCGCACCGCTCGCGTCTCGGCGGCCTCCTCGCCGAAGCGGGCGACGGATGCGTCCACGGTCGCGGCCGCGAACGTCGCGAAGTCGGCGGTGGCGGGGAGGTCGCCGGTGAGGGCGTCCATCCAGATCAGGCCCGGCGCCTCCCACGCGCTGCCGCCGATCGCGGTGGCGACGAGGTGGAAGGCCTTGTTGGGGATGCCGGAGTTGATGTGCACGCCGCCGAGGTCGTCGCGCGTGTCGACGTAGTCGCGCATGTGGCCCGGCTGCGGATCCTTGCCGAGCGCCGGGTCGTCGTAGGCGGTGCCGGGCGCCGCCATCGAGCGCAGCGCCACGCCCTGCACCTGCGCGGTGAAGACGCCCGAGCCGATCAGCCAGTCGGCCTCCTCGGCGCTCTGTCCGAGCGCGTGCTGCTTGACGAGCGAGCCGAGCACGTCGGCGATCGACTCGTTGAGCGCGCCCGGCTGGTCGCGGTAGACGAGGTCGGCGGTGGAGGAGATGACCCCGTGGCCGAGCTCGTGGCCGATGACGTCGACCGCGTTCGTGAAGCCCGCGAAGACTTCGCCGTCGCCGTCGCCGAACACCATGCGCGTGCCGTCCCAGAAGGCGTTCGCGTACGCCTCGCCGTAGTGCACCGTGGCGAGCAGCGGCAGCCCGGCGCCGTCGAGCGAGTCGCGCCCGAAGGCCTGCATCAGCAGCTGCCACGCGTCGCCGAGGCCTTCGTAGGCCTGATCGACGGCGTCGTCGCCGGTGGGCTCGTCGCCCTCGCCGCGCACGCGCGTGCCGGGCAGCGTCGTGGTGCCCTTCGCGTCGCTGATCACGCGCTGCGGGGCGGGGGCCTCGCCGGGCGTGCGCGCGGGCGGCTCGGGGCGCAGGCTCGGCCGCGGCGGCGCCGCGGTCTCGCGCTCGGCGCGGATGCCGCGGTCGAGTCCCAGCGTGCGCTCGGCCACGATCGACGCCGTCGGCAGGCCCGCGGCGGCGAGCTGCTCGAGCAGGTAGGGCGGCACGATGCCGCGGCGGGGCGCGCCCTCGGTGGTCGGCTGCCCCTCGGTGGTCGGCTGCCTCTGCGTGCTCGGTTCGCTCACGGTGCTCATTCCTCTGGATGCGGCGCGCTGGCGCTCGAGCGCCTGGGCGATGCGCGGGGCGACGATGCTCGACCACAGGCGGTAGCCGGCGGCCGAGGGATGGAACCCGTCGGCCGCGTGCTGCTCGGGCTCGACGATGGCGGGGGTCGGCAGGTGGATGACCTGCGGCTCGGTGGCGGCGATGCGCTGCTGCACGTCGTCGAGCGTGCGGGCGTGCCCGCCGATGAGGGAGCGGATGGGCTGCGGCAGCCACACGAAGGTGTCGATCTGCGGGGTGCCGGTGATGCCGATGACGCCGTCGGGGGCGAGATGCCGGCGCAGCCCCTCGACGAGCGAGCGGATCGAGCGGCCGAAGGGCCCGCGGCCGACGAGCTGCAGGGCGTCGTTCGCGCCCACGAGCAGCAGGATCGCATCCCACTCGCCGTCGACCTCCGGGAGGAAGCGGTCGAGCACCTGCGCGGCGTTCGAGCCCTCGAGCCCGACGATGCGCCAGTCGACCGCCCGCCGGCCATGCGCGGCGAGCCGGGCCGCGGTCTGCACCGCCAGACTGTCGGCGAGCCGATCGGTGCCGACGCCGGTGGCGGTGGAGTCGCCGATCGCCAGCAGGCGCAGCGGCCGCTGGGTGCCGTCGCTCCCCTCGGGCGCCGGCGCGCTGCCGTGCCGCTGCCCCTTGGGCTCCGGGAGCCAGACGAGCGCGCGCTGCAGCTGCTTCGCCTGCCGCAGGAGCACGGGCGCGAGCGCGATCGCCGCCGGCTTGGCGAACCGGTGGACGGTGCGCTCCGCGGTGGTGGAGGCCGAGGCGGCGATGCCGCCGATGCGCGCTCCGAGACCCATGCCCCTCATCGTCCCAGACGCATCCGCGCCGTCATCCTGTCGCCGATGCCGACGCCCTCGGCGCGCTGCACCGCCACCTTGACGGGCAGCAGGTAGCCGCCGTCCCTCGGGAAGAGGGAGGTGGTGAAGCTCGTGCCGCCGATCGTGGCCGCTGCGGGGATGCAGCCCCAGCCGTAGGTGAGCTCTCGCGACAGCTCGCCGATCATCGCCGCCTCGTCCGGTGGCACCGGGAGGAACACGAAGGGCGCGGGCCCGCGCCACTCGATGGCGACGGCCGTGAACTCGATCTCCACGGCGCGAGACTACTCGCGGGCGCCGACAGCGGCGCACAGCCAACTCATGGGCCATCGGGCGAGGTAATGCCCGTGATGCAGGTAGCCTTGTACCCATGTCGAGGAACGCAGTCGTCAGCATCGCCGCCGTCGTGGGGGCGATCGTGCTGATCGTCGTCGCCGCCCTGTTCGTGGTGCGGCCGTGGGAGAGCTCGCAGCCCGCCGCTGGCGGCTCGGGCTCGCTCATCGAGGAGAGCACGCACGTGCTGGACGACGCGGGGGAGGGTGCCCCGGAGGTCGTGGAGTTCTTCGACTACGAGTGCCCGTCGTGCGGCGCCTTCCACCCCGTCGTCGAAGACCTGCGCGACCGCTACGAGGGCCAGGTGACGTTCGCGGTGCGCTACTTCCCGCTGCAGGGCCACCCGAACGCCGTGCCCGCCGCCGCAGCGGCGGAGGCCGCCGCGCAGCAGGACGCGTTCGAGCCGATGCACGCGCGCATCTTCGAGACGCAGGAGCAGTGGGCGGGCACCGACGACGCCGCGGCCACCTTCCGCGGCTACGCCGAGGAGCTCGGCCTCGACATGGCGGCGTACGACGAGGCCGTCGCCGCGGAGGCGACCGCCGACCGCATCGCGCTCGACTACAGCGCCGGCGTCTCGGCCGGCGTGCAGTCGACGCCCACGTTCTTCGTCGACGGCGAGATGGTCGAGCTGCAGGACTACGACGACGTCGAGGCGGCGATCGAGGCCGCCCTGGCCGAGTAGGCCGGAGCCGCGACGCCGATCAGGGCTCGCGAGCCGTATCGCGCGGCCGGCCCTGCAACGTCGAGAGGTCGATGCGCGAGGTGCCCACCGCGTCGCCGGCCTTCCAGTCGGCCCAGCCGGGCTGGTCGGCCATGAACGCCTCGATCTCCTCCTTCGTGGCCTCGAGCTTGGGGTCGTGCTTGAGGTAGTGCCGGGTCTCGCGCACGACGAGGCCGGAGAGGATGAGCAGGCCGAGCAGGTTCGGCAGCGCCATCAGGCCGTTGGCGATGTCGGAGAACTTCCACACCGTGTCGAGCGAGATGGTGCAGCCGATGTAGACCACGAGCGCGAACAGCACGCGGAACGGCATCACCAGCCGGCGCCCGAAGAGCCGCTCGACGTTGCGCTCGCCGTAGTACGACCAGCCGAGGATGGTGGAGAAGGCGAACATCACGAGGCCGATCGTGACGACCCAGTGCCCCCACTCGCCCGGCAGCCCGTGCGTGAAGGCCTCCCCGGTCATGAGGGCCGCGCTCAGCTGCTCGCCGGTGGCGGCGTCGATGTCGTCCCAGACGCCGGTGACGACGATCGTGAGCCCGGTGATCGAGACCACGATGAGCGTGTCGATGAAGGTCTGCGTCATCGAGACGAGCCCCTGCCGCACCGGGTGCGTGGTGCGTGCCGCGGCGGCCGCGATGGCGGCCGAGCCGAGCCCCGACTCGTTCGAGAACAGGCCGCGCGCCACGCCCATCTGCACGGCGATGATGAGCACTGAGCCGGCGAATCCGCCGACCGCTGCGGTGCCCGTGAAGGCCTGCGTGAAGATCTCGCCGAAGGCGGCGGGCAGCTCGCCCACGTTCGCGCCCAGGATGTAGAGTCCGCCGAGCACGTAGAAGACGATCATCACCGGCACGAAGGCGGCGGTGACCTTGCCGATCGACTTGATGCCGCCGACCAGCACCACGAGCGTGAGCACCGTCAGCACGGCGCCGGTGACCCAGGTGGGCAGCCCCCAGCTGTGCTCGACGTTCGAGGCGATCGAGTTGCCCTGCGTCATGTTGCCGATGCCGAAGCACGCGATCACGGTGAAGATGGCGAAGGACAGCGCGAGCACCTTGCCGAGCGGGCCCTTGATGCCGCGCTGCAGGTAGAACTGCGGGCCGCCCGACTTCTCGCCCGCCTCGTCGGTGGTGCGGAAGCGCACGGCGAGGTACGACTCGGTGTACTTCGAGGCCATGCCCACCAGGCCCGTCACCCACATCCAGAACAGCGCGCCCGGACCGCCGATGCCGATCGCGGTCGCGACGCCGACGATGTTGCCCGTGCCGACGGTGGCGGCGAGCGCGGTGGTGAGCGCCTGGAACTGCGAGATGTCGCCGACGGCGCCCTGGTCCTTGTTCTTGCCCAGGCCCAGCCGCAGGCCCGCGGCGAGCTTCAGGAACTGCAGGCCGCCGAGCCGGATCGTCAGGTAGAGGCCGGTGCCGACGAGCAGCGGGATGAGCAGCCACGGCCCCCAGATCACGCCGCTGATGGCGTCGAGGATGTCGTTCAGGGCGGTCAGATCCATCATCTCTCCGGTTGCGTACGTCGTCGTCGGCATGGCGCGCGCCGGATCCGATCGGGCAGCCGGCGCGATGTCAGACATTACAGGGCGGATGCGGTGCGTCGCGCGCGCGGGAGTGCCTAGGCTCGAAGGCGTGCAGCACGAGTACTTCGCGGGCGACCCGCGCACGAACCGCGAGCGGATGCTCGCGGGTGAGCTCTACATCGCCGACGACCCGGAGAGCGAGGCGCGCAACGTGCGCGCCGTGCGGCTCGCCGCCGCCTACGGGCAGGCCTTCCTCGCCGATCAGGAGGCCGCAAGGCCGCTGCTGGCCGAGCTGCTCGGGGGCCTGGGCGACGGCGCCTTCGTGCGCCCGCCGCTGTTCGTCGACTACGGCGAGCACATCCACATCGGCGCCCGCAGCTTCGTGAACTTCAACCTCACCGCGCTCGACGTCGCCGAGATCCGCATCGGCGAGGACTGCCAGATCGGCCCCAACGTGCAGCTGCTCACGCCGACGCATCCGCTCGATCCCGAGCCGCGCCGCGACAAGCTCGAGGCGGCCGAGCCGATCACGATCGGCGACAACGTCTGGCTGGGCGGCGGCGTGATCGTCTGCCCGGGCGTGACGATCGGCGACAACAGCGTCATCGGCGCCGGCAGCGTCGTCACGAGGGACGTGCCGGCGAACGTCGTCGCCGTCGGCAGCCCCGCGACCGTGATCCGGCAGCTGTGACCGCCGCAGGAGCGCCCGATCTCGCCGCGGCCGCGGCGATGTGGCAGGCCTACGCCGCCGCGCATCCGCAGGTCGTCGCGGTCACCGGCGGCGAGCACACGGTCGAGCGCTTCGGCGACTCGGAGGAGCTGGCGGATGCGCTGCTCGAGATCGTGCTCAGCGGCAGGAAGCGCGCCACGAGCGAGCTCGCCGCCGAGTTCCTGGCGAGCGGCGAGCCGCTGCCGCGGGTCGGCTCGCACTGGATCGCGTGCGACGGCCGCGGCGTGCCGCGCATCGTCATCCGCTCGACCTCGCTGCGCATCGGACCCTTCGCGAGCGTCGATCCGGACTTCGCCGCGGCGGAGGGGGAGGACGACGGCTCGGTCGAGTCGTGGATGCGCGAGCACCGGCGCTACTGGCAGCGCACCGCGGCGGCGCGCGGCGCGACCTGGAGCGAGCAGGACGAGATCGTCTTCGAGCGCTTCGCGGTCGTGTGGCCGCCGGAGCTCGCCGACCGCTGATCGGGTTCGGGCTCAGCGCTGCGGCGAGGGCCGCACGGTGAGGGTCTGCGAGGCGAAGCCGACGTGGCCGTGCTCGTCGTGCAGCGCGGTCTGCGTGATGCCGTGCCCTGCCGGCCCGAACGAGACGGTCGTGTCGTAGCCGACCCACGCGCCCTCCGGCTGCCGGTGCAGGTGGATCGTCAGGTCGAGGTTGGGGAACATCCACCGGTCGGGCCGCTCGCGCACGGCGATGCCGTTCGCGCCGTCGATGAGCCCGATCCAGCGTGCGAGCGGGGCGACCTCCTCACCGGAGACGAGCGGATGCGCGGTGCGCTGCCACGCGCGGTTGCGGCCTGGAGCGCGCCCGCCGCACTCGCGGTACTCGACCGAGCGCACGTAGCCGCCGCCCCAGTTCACGCCGAACTCCGAGGCCAGCGAGTCGGCGGGCGAGGGCAGCGGCTCGGCCGCGCCGCCCTCGACGGCGGTGGTGTCGACGGCGACGCTGTGCCAGGCGCGGGCGACCGCGACGTCGCGGCCGGCGATGGATGCGGTGGCCTCGGTCAGCTCGATGGTGCGGCCGGGGCGCCGGGTCTCCACCCGCACGCTCGTCTCCTCGAGCGCGAGGAAGCCGAGGATGTCGAAGGTCATGCGCGCGAGCAGCAGGGGAGCGGCCTCGCCGGCGTGCCGGGGTCGCCGGTGCTGCTCGATCGCGTGCGTCAGCAGCCCGCCGAGCGGGGCGAAGTGCATCTCGCCCGGCTGCCAGGCGCCGCTGGCCTGCTCGGTCGGCGCGTAGCGGCCCTCGCCGAGCGCGACGAAGTACGGGTCGGGGGATGCGGCATCGGCAGGCATGCCTCCGATCCTGCCAGCAGCGGCGGCAGCTACGCGCCCTCGGGCGGGTGCAGCAGCAGCTCGCTGAGATCGCCGAGGTAGCGCTCGAGCTCGACCGGCGCATCCGTGCCCCAGCGCACCCACGCCTCGCCGGCGCGCACGAACAGGGCGCCCGTGCCGCCGATCAGCGTGGCGTCGAGCGCGATCGGGGCGATGCCGTGGTTGACGGTCTCGCCCATGGGGAACCCGCCCTGGATCGCCGCCGCCCGGTAGGCGCGGCGGATCTCGACGGATGCGGTGTGATGCTGCGGGCGGCCCGGCTCGGCCACGCGGGTGGAGACGCCCGTCGCCCAGACCGAGCCGTCCGCCTGCAGCAGCAGGGCACCCATCCGCCACGCCCGTCCGAGCGAGCGCATCGTCGGGCGCCGCTGGAGCACGCCGAGCACCGGCCTCGGCTCCTCGTAGCGCGCGAGCGCTTCGTCGCGGGCGCGGGCTGCGGCCAGTCGCTCGGCCGTCTCGCGCAGCAGCGCTCGCGCTCGCTCGACGGCGGCGCCGTCGCGTGCCGGAATCGGCATCGTCTTCCTCCCTCTGGCACGTTGCGCCGACTCTACGGCGTGCCGTCAGCGGCCGCCGCTACCGTCGCCGCATGACATCCACGCACCACGCGCTCGACTACGTCGAGCTGACCGTCACCGACCTCGACGCCGCGAAGGCGTTCTACACGGGTGCCTTCGGCTGGCAGCTCGTCGACTACGGCCCCGAGTACGCGGGCATCGCGTCCCCGAGCGGCGACGGCGAGGTGGGCGGGCTGCTGGTCGCGCCGGAGCCGCGCCCGGCCGGCGGCCCGCTCGTGCTGCTGTACTCCGACGACCTCGACGCGACCGCCGCGGCGATCGAGCGCGCGGGCGGCGAGATCCTGCAGCCCGCGTACCCGTTCCCGGGCGGCCGGCGGCTGCACTTCGCCGACCCGAGCGGCAACGAGCTGGGCGTCTGGGCCGAGCGGTAGCGACCGCCTCGGCGCGAGTCAGCCCGGCGGTGCCGACTCCGCGGGCGGGGGCGCGCTGGGCTCGGGCTGGCCGGGATCCGGCTCCGCGGGAGCCGTCTCCGCAGGATCGGTCTCGGCGGGCACCGTCTCCGCGGGCGCCGTCTCCGCAGGTGCCGTCTCGGCAGGCGCCGTCTCCGCGGGCGCCGTGTCCGCGGGCGTCGACGGCGTCGGGGCCGACTCGGTGGGCGGCGCGTCCTCTCCGCCGTCCGTGCCGCCTGGCTCCGAGGTTCCCGTCGAGGGGGTCGGCGTGGGAGGCGCTGACGTCTCCGTGACGAGGTCGGCGGGCTGCTGCGAGCTCTCGGTCACCCCCGTCGTGGCATCCGGCCGAGGCAGGCCGATGCCCTGCATCGCGACCACGACCACTGCGGCCAGGATCGCGAGACCAGCGGTGACGGCGGCGGCGATGGCCAGGCCGCGTCGACGGCGCCGGTCGGGTGGGGCGGCGAGCTCCTTGGTGTCGGGGCCCGTGTCGTCCTCGGCGAGCATCGCGTCGGCGACCGCGGGTGTCGCGACGACCGCCGTGCCAGTGGTGGTCGGCACGAGCAGGGTCTCCGGAGCCGCCGCGAGCCGGTCGAGCACCGCGTCGGCCGTGGGGCGGGCGTCGGGGTCGCGAGCGGTCATCGCCGTGAGCAGCGAGGTCCAGTGCTCGCCGATCGCGTCGGGGATCTGCGGGTCGCGCGAGTGCCGCGCGCTCAGCGACTCCATGAGCGCGCCGGGGTACTCCCGGTGGCCCGTGAGGGTCTCGAGCAGCACGAGCCCGAGCGAGTAGATGTCGGATGCGGGTCCGACGCGCGCTCCGCCCGCCTGCTCCGGGCTCAGGTATGCGGCGGTGCCGAGCACCGTCCCCGTCGCGGTCAGCCGATCGCCGTCGATGATCGCCGCGATGCCGAAGTCGGCCAGCTTCGCGCTGAACTCGCGCCCCGCCACGGGCGAGGGCGCCAGCAGGATGTTCGCGGGCTTGACGTCCCGATGCACGACGCCGTGCGCATGCACCACGACGAGCGCCTCCGCGACGTCGTGCGCCAGGTGCGCGATGTCGACCGGCGCGATCGGCCCTGCGGCGACGCGCGCGCCGAGCGTGGGTCCGTCGACGAGCTCCATGACGAGATAGGTGACGGCGCGGCCGTCGATCGCGGCGGTGCCGGCGTCGAACAGCGTCACGAGCGCCCGATGGCTCAGCGTGGCGAGCAGATCGATCTCGGCGCCGATGCGCTCGAGCTCCACCGGCTCCGCCGACGTCCGGACGAGCGCCTTGACGGCGACCTCTCTGCCGAGCGTCTCATCGACGGCCGAGTGCACGAACGACATCCCGCCGGCGCCCAGCAGCGAGCCGATGCGATACCGGCCGGCGAGCAGGGATCCGGGCGCGAGCGGATCGACTCCCGGCACGATTCCCTCCATCCCTGCAGCGCAGCACAGCTTCTGTACCCCGGGAGCCTACCCCGGGGCCGGCGGCCCCATCCCGCTGCCGGCGGCGGAGCCTCGGCGGCTCCCGGGCCTCAGTGCGGCGTCGGCACGAGCGTCACCTCGCGCAGCACGCCCGCGTCGACCTGTGCAGTCATGACGGTGCCGACGGGCTGGCGGCGGCGGTCGGTGGGGGAGCCGGGGTTGAGCAGCCGCAGTCCGGATGCGCACACGGTGTCCCAGGGGATGTGCGAGTGGCCGAAGACGAGCACGTCGGCGGGAGCGTCGGAGGCCGGCCCGAAGCGCGCGTCGCACCGACGCTCGCGCCCCGTCGCGCCGCCGGTCTCGTGCACCACGGCGAAGCGCACGCCCTCGACGTCGACGCGAGCGACCTCGCCCAGTCGCTGCTGGAGCTCCGGGCCGTCGTTGTTCCCCGCGACGCCGACGAGCCGTCGCGCTCTCGCCTCGAGCTCGTCCAGCAGCGCGACGTCGACCCAGTCGCCGGCGTGGATGACGACGTCGGCCTCGTCCACCATCCGCCACACCTGCTCCTGCAGCGCCCGCGCGCGCACCGGCAGGTGCGTGTCGCTCAGCAGCAGCACCCGGCCGGTCACCGCGCACCCGTCGTCATCCAGGGCGGCAGCCACGGCGCGACGAGGGCCTCGCTGCGCTCCCACAGCAGATCGACGAGCACGTCGGCATGCACCAGCGGGTTCGTCTCCGCGGCGGTGGCGAGACGGGTCTCGGCGTAGAAGGCGCCCTCCTGCCAGGTCGATCCCGGTGTGCCGTCGACGAAGTGCCGCAGGGTCGCTCCGCCCTGCTCGGCGCTGATCAGGATGAGCCGTGCCAGCGGCGTGCGGTAGACGAGGCGCAGGATGCTGCCGGAGCCGGCGAAGCCGGTGCGCACGTTGCCGGGGTCGAAGGCGACGGGGTGGATGCCCGTGGCGCCGTACCTGGCCAGCAGCCCGCGGGCGTGCAGGATGTTCGCGAGCTTCGCGTTGCCGTAGGCGCGGTTGGGGCTGTACGAGTGCTCGGCGCCGAGGTCGTCGATGTCGAAGCGCGCCAGCAGGCGTGCCGCGGAGCTCGAGGTGTTGACGACGATGCCGTCGCCGGCGCGCAGCTGCGGCAGCAGCAGCTGCGTGAGCAGGAATCCAGCCAGGTGGTTGACCTGGAAGGTCTGCTCGTTGCCGTCGGCGGTGACGGTGCGGCGGCCGAAGATGCCGCCGGCGTTGTTCGCGAGCACGTCGATGCGGTCGGTGGCGGCGCGCAGCTCGTCGGCGAGCCCGGCGACCTGATCGAGGCTCGTGAAGTCGGCGAGGAAGCGCTCTGCGCCGAGCTCGTCGGAGATCGCCGCGGTCCTCTCGGCGGAGCGGCCCACGAGCAGCAGCCGGTGCCCGTGCCGCGCCAGCTGTCGGGCGGCGGCGGCCCCGATGCCGTCCGAGGCGCCGGTGAGCACGATGGTGCGGGTCACGGGCGAGAGGGCATGCGCTCGTCGCTGCCGGTGCTGGGCGTGCCTGCCATGGCACCAGCATGACAGGAGCCGCCCCGCTGAGCTCCCGCAACCGGCAGGATGGCTGCATGGCAGATGACTCGAGAGGCAGCGATCACTGGAGCCGCAGCGCGATGTGGTGGCACGTCTACCCGCTCGGCTTCACCGGCGCGCCCATCCGCGAGCACGGCGAGAGCGAGGTCGTGCACCGGCTGCCGCGCATCGAGGCCTGGCTCGACCACGTGCTCGAGCTGGGCCTCAACGGCATCGCCCTCGGCCCGATCTTCGCCAGCAGCACGCACGGCTACGACACGATCGACCACTTCGCGCTCGACCTGCGGCTGGGCGACGACGCCGACTTCGACGGACTGATCGCCGCCGCCCACGAGCGCGGCATCCGGGTGCTGCTCGACGGCGTCTTCAACCACGTCGGCCGCGAGCATCCGGCCTTCGTCGCGGCGCAGGCAGACCCGAGCGCATCCGAGGCCGCGCTCTTCCGCCTCGGCGAGGGCGGCGAGGCCGAGGTCTTCGAGGGCCACGGCGCGCTCGTCGAGCTCGACCACGATTCGCAGGCCACCGAGGATCTCGTGGTCGAGGCGATGCGCCACTGGCTCGAGCGCGGCGCCGACGGCTGGCGGCTCGACGCCGCCTACGCGGTGCCGCCCGAGTTCTGGGCGCGCGTGCTGCCGCGGGTGCGCGAGCACCACCCCGACGCCTGGTTCCTGGGCGAGGTCATCCACGGCGACTATCCCGCCATCGTCGACGCCTCGACCATCGACAGCCTCACCCAGTACGAGCTGTGGCAGGGCATCTGGCACGGCATCGCCGACCGCAACCTCTTCGAGCTCGAGCACGCCATCGGCCGCGCGAACGCGCTGCTCGAGACCTTCGTGCCGTACACCTTCCTCGGCAACCACGACGTGACCCGCATCGCGAGCGCCGTCGGCCCCGAGCTCGTGCCGCACGCGCTCGCCGTGCTCGCCACGGTCGCGGGCACGCCCGCGATCTACGCCGGCGACGAGTACGGCTGGCAGGCCGTCAAGGAGGAGCGAGAGGGCGGCGACGACGCCGTCCGACCCGAGTTCCCGGCCGAGCCGCCCTCGCCGGACGACCTCGACGCATCCGCTCGCCACCTGCTCGACGTGCACCGCGAGCTGCTCGCGCTGCGCCGCCGCAACCCCTGGCTCACCACCGCGCGCACGGATGCCGTGCACGTGGCGAACACGGCGATCGTGCTGCGCACCGCGACGGGCGACGCCGGGCTGATCACCGCCCTCAACCTCGCCGACGAGCCGGTGACGATGCCGGCGGCGGATGCGTCGCAGGTCTCAGCGGGGGAGTGCGAGATGGCAGATGGTCGCCTCACGCTGCCGGCGCGCGGCTGGGCCGTGCTCGAGACCCTGCCGCCGACCGGGTAGTCACCGGCGCGCGCTACCGTCGGCGCCATGATGGAAACCCTGATCGAGCGGGCCGACGGGCGCGACGACGGCGACGACTGGGCGCAGAACTATCAGCGGCTGCCTGGCGGGGCGGGCGTCTCGCTCATCCTCGAATCGACGGCCGAGGAGGGCGTCGGGCCCCGCCTGCACCGCCACCCCTATGCCGAGACCTTCGTGATCCGCCGCGGGTCGGCCGCGTTCACGGTGGGCGAGCAGGCGATCGAGGCGCACGCCGGGCAGGTGCTGATCGTGCCCGCCGGGGTGCCGCACAGCTTCCGCACGGGGCCCGAGGGCTACGAGGCGGTGCACATCCACGCGGCCGAGGCGTTCGAGACCGAGTGGCTGGAGTGATCGGCGCAGCGGTGCGCGCTACAGCCGCACGATGTCGTTGTCACCCAGGTCGGGCTGCGCATCGGAGATGACGCCCTTGACGAGCTGCACGGCCGTCGCGATCGCACCCGGTGCATCCCAGAACTCGGCGGAGGTGGCGGTGACCTCGATGAGGCCGTTGTCGGCGTCCTCCGGGCCGCCGGACATGAAAGCACCTGCCGAGGCATCCCACAGCTCGCGCAGCTTCGCGTCGTCGTCGACGAAGCGGGCGGTGCCCGCGAGCGAGACCCAGCCGCCCTTGCCGGCGTAGTGCACGTTGACCCGCGGGTCGGCACCGAGCGCGTCGACCTTGTCGCTCGAGCGCTCGGTGATGAACCAGACCGTGGCCGGCTCCGTGAACTCCTGCGTGCCCATCGGCGTCGACACGATGTCGCCGCCGATCGAGAGGTAGGAGAGCGAGGCGATGCGTGTCGAGCGCATGATGTCGGTGATCGTCTGCGTCTGCGTGTCGTTGCTCATGTACCCCACCGTTGCACCGCCGGCTGGGCACAGCCTGTGGTCATCGTGCTGCGGCACACTGGTGCCGACGACGGAGGGGGAGCGCGTGATCGCCTTCGAGCAGCGGCTGCCGACAGCGGCCGAGCAGCGGTCGGTGGCGGAATCCGTCGGCTGGGACGACCACTTCGACTGGGCGAGCCTGCCGGCGTCGCTCGACGGCTCGCTGCACGGTGTCGTCGCGCTCGAGGGCGGCCTGGCCGTCGGCGTCGGTCGCCTGGTGGGCGACGGCGTGCGGTACTTCGCCGTGCAGGACGTGATGGTGCGGCCGGATGCGACGGATCAGGGGATCGCGTCGGCGATCGTCGAGCGGCTGCTCGCGTGGGTGCGCGGGAGTGCGCCCGCCGAGGCCGTGATCGGCCTGTTCGCGAGCCCCGCGGCGGTGGGCGTCTACGCCGAGCTCGGCTTCGTCGCCGCCGACGACGACCCGCTCGGCATGACGCTGACCCTCGACGGGGAGGGCCCGGTCCGTGCGTCCCGAGCGAGCACGCCGGTCGAGGCGCTCGGGTACGACGCTGGTCCTCTCGGGTACGACCCTGGCTTCCTCGGCACGGCGATCGCCGCACCGACCCCGGCCGAGAACCCGGATGCCCCGGTGCTCGACTACGTGCACTTCAGCGTCACGATGCACCTCGCGCGGCGCCTCGCCTGGTCGGTCGCCTGGAACGTCGACGGGCGGCGCTTCCACCCCGGCATCGGGCGCGCGAGCGGCTTCTCGCTCGACGACCGGCTCACCGAGGAGCAGCAGACGGGCGAGGCCGTCTACCGCGACAACGACCTCGACCGCGGCCACATCGCCCGCCGCGCCGACCTGCTCTGGGGCACTCTCGAGCAGGCGAAGCAGGCGAACCGCGACTCGTTCACGTTCACGAACATCACGCCGCAGATGGCCGGCTTCAACCAGTCGAGCCGCGGCGGCATCTGGGGCGAGCTCGAGCATGGGGTGCTCGACCTGGAAGCGCTCGTCGATCGCCGCATCAGCGTCTTCGGGGGCCCCGTGCTCGCCGTCGACGACCCGCACTACCGCGGCCTCGTGCAGGTGCCGCGCGACCACTGGAAGATCGTCGTCTATCGGCTGGGTGACGCGCTGCGATCGAAGGCGTTCCTGCTCACGCAGGATCTCGACGGCCTGCGCACCGCCTACCTCGACGCCTTCCGCACCTACGAGCTCGGCCTCGACGACCTGGCGGCGCGCACCGGCCTCTCGTTCGACAGGCTGCCGGGCGCCGACGACCGCACGGCCCGGCAGCGACCGCCGCGCGAGATCGTCGAGCTCGACGACCTGCGCTGGTGAGCGTCGACCTGTCAGCGGGTCAGCCGGTCACCTCGACCTCGCCGCGCATGGTGCCCTCGTGGGGGTCGCAGACGAAGGTGTAGGTGCCGGCCTCGAGCGTGACCGTGACGGTCGACGTGTCCGTGCCCTGCACATCCGTCGCCACATCCACGTCGCCGGGGCCCGACAGCCGGAAGTTGTGCATCTGCGAGCCGTCGGCGAAGGTCAGCGCGTAGTCGCCGGCCGGCAGCGAGGTGACGGGGCTGCCCTCGGCATCGAGCAGCGCGATCTCGTACGCCTCGGGGTCGTCTGCGGTGCCGACCATGCCGGTCAGTGGGGTCGCCTCCGCGCCGTCGGATGCGGTGGGCGCGCCGGAGCCGGCGTCGCTGCCGGTCGTGACGGCGGGCGTCTCCGGCGGGGCCTCTGGGCTCGTGCCGCCGCTGCAGCCGGCCAGTGCGAGCGCGCCGGCCGCGAGCAGTGCGGCGAGGGTGGTGCGGATGCCGGTCATGATCGGGCTCCTCCCGGGTCGGCTCTCATGGTCTCGCCCGTCGGGGCATCGGACAACCCGCGTCATCCACTGCAGCCAACTAGACCGATCGGCCTAGTTCTGTCATGCTGGACGCCACAGCAGGGAGGTGGCCGACGTGACCGCAGCAGCCGAGGGGCGCACCCGCCGCCGCCCCGCGCGCGAGCGCCTGCTCGCAGCCGCCGCCCGCAGGTTCTACGCCGACGGCATCGCGGCCACCGGCATCGACGCGGTGATCGCCGAGGCCGGGGTGGCGAAGATGAGCCTCTACAACAACTTCGCCTCGAAGGATGCGCTCGTCGCCGAGTACCTCGCCGTGCGGCACGAGGAGTGGCTCGAGCTCTACCGGCGGCGGGCGGCGGGCGCGGCCGGCGCGCGCGAGCGCGTGCTGGCGGTCTTCGACGCCTACCTCGACCACGCGGCGCTCGCCTACGACCGCGGCTTCCGCGGCTGCGGCCTGCTCAACGCCGCCGCCGAGCTGCCCGCCGGCCACGACGGCCGCGCGGCCGTGCGCGCGCACAAGGAGCAGGTCGAGGCGATCCTGCTCGAGCACCTCGACGCGCTCGGCACGGGCGATGCCGCGCGGCTCGCCCGGCACCTCTCGCTGCTGCTCGAGGGCGGCATGATGCGCGCCGGGCTCGAGGGCACGCCCGCGGTGCTCGAGCAGGCGCGCGCGATCGCGACCGAGCTGCTCGACGCGGCCTGACCCATCCGACCGCACACCCACGGAGGACCCATGACGATCGACCTGACTGCCTACGACGCGCTGAGCTTCGACTGCTACGGCACGCTCATCGACTGGGAGGCGGGCATCGCCGCCGTGGTCGGGCCGTGGGCGCGACGCTTCGACGGCTCGATCACCGACGAGGATGCGCTGGTCGCCTACGCCGAGCACGAGGCGGCCGTCGAGCGCGAGGCGCCCGCGACGCCGTACCCGGAGGTGCTGCGCGAGGCGTTCCGCCGCACGGGCGCCGCGCTCGGCCTCGAGGTGACGGAGGCGGATGCGGATGCGCTGGGCCGCTCGGTGCCGGCGTGGCCGGCGTTCGACGACTCGGCGGAGGCGCTGCGCCGGCTGCAGCAGCGCTACCGGCTGATCATCCTCTCGAACGTCGACCGCGAGGGCTTCGCCGGCAGCAACCGGCGGCTCGGCGTGACCTTCGACGAGATCCTGACGGCGGAGGACATCGGCTCGTACAAGCCGAACCCGGCGAACTTCACCGCGCTGCTGCAGCGGGCCGACGAGATCGGCGCGAGCGGGCGCCTGCTGCACGTCGCGCAGTCGCTCTTCCACGACCACCTGCCCGCGCGCGCCGCCGGGCTGCCGAGCGTCTGGATCAACCGCCGCCACGCGCAGCCCGGCTGGGGTGCGACGCCGGATCCGCGCGCTGCGGTGACGCCCGACGCCGAGTTCCCCTCCATGGCGGCCTTCGCCGACGCGGTGGACGAGGCCTGGGCGCGACGCCGCTGAGATCCGGGTCGCACCCGGCCTACTCGACCAGCTTGCCGTCGACCGAGTCGTCGGAGGCGGCCTCGGCGAGCGCCCGGAAGCTCTCGGGGGCGGGGGAGAGCGGCTCGAAGACCACCCCGGCCGACGGCGACCAGACGAAGTTGCCCTGCAGCGCCGGATCGGTGGCGGGGTAGTCGGCGCGGTTGTGGGCGCCGCGCGTCTCGCGGCGCTCGAGGGCGCTCTCGAGCGTGGCGCGCGCGGCCAGCAGCGAGCCGAGCAGGTCGAAGGCGTGCGCGAGGTCGTCGTAGCCGGCGATGTCCGGATGGGCGGTGACGTGCTGGGCGCGCGCCTCGAGCTCGGCGAGCGCGCGCAGTCCCTGCTGCAGGCCCTCCTCGGTGCGGACGACGCCGGCGTGCGCGCTCATCAGGTCGCGCAGCTCGCGCTGCAGGCGGCGCGCCGACTCGGTGCCGTGCTCGTGCAGCAGCGACTGCATCTCGTCGCGCGCCTCGGCGACGGCCTCCGGGTCGCGGCGCACCTCCGTGCGGGCGGTGACGTAATCGGCGGCGTGCTCGCCGGTGATGCGCCCGTAGACGAGCAGCTCGACGAGCGAGTTGCCGCCCAGCCGGTTCGCGCCGTGCAGGCCGGAGGAGGCCTCGCCGATGGCGTAGAGGCCGTCGACGCCCGTGCCGTGGTCCTCGGCCGCGACCCACACGCCGCCCATCGAGTAGTGGGCGGTGGGCGCGACCTCCATCTTCGTGGTGGTGATGTCGAGCATCTGCAGGTCGATGAGCGTGCGGTACACGCGCGGCAGCTGCCGCAGGATCTGCTCCCTGGGCAGGTGCGAGACGTCGAGGTACACGCCGCCGGCCTCGGTGCCGCGGCCCTCGGCGATCTCGGTGTAGCCGGCGAGCGCCACCCGGTCGCGGGTGGAGAGCTCCATGCGCTCGGGGTCGTAGCGCTCCATGAAGCGCTCGCCCAGCGCGTTGGTGAGGATGCCGCCCTCGCCGCGCGCCGCCTCCGAGACCAGCGTGCCGGCCGCGTCATCGGGCTCGAGCAGGCCGGAGGGGTGGAACTGCACGAGCTCGGCGTCGCGGATGCGCGCACCGGCGAGCGCCGCCAGCCGGAAGGCGTCGCCGGTGTTCTCGTCGCGGCGGGAGGAGGTGTGCCGCCAGATGCGGGTGTGGCCGCCGGCGGCGAGGATGACGGCGTCGGCGTGGATCTGCACGGGCGTGCCGTCGACGATGTCGAAGCCGTAGGCGCCGAAGATGGTGCCGTCGGCGACCAGCAGTCGCGTGATGTAGACGGTGTCGACGATCGGCACCTGCAGCGCTGCCGCCCGGCGCATGAGCGTGCGCTGGATCTCCAGGCCCGTGTAGTCGCCCGCGTAGGCGGTGCGGCGGTAGGTGTGGGCGCCGAAGAAGCGCTGCGAGATGCGGCCGTCGGCCTCGCGGGCGAACGGCATGCCCCACTGCTCGAGCTCCTCGATGCCGCGCGCCGCGTTCCGCGCGACGGTCTCGACGATCGCGGGGTCGGCCAGGTGGTACGACTCCCGCAGCGTGTCGGCCGCGTGCTGCTCCCAGCTGTCCTCCGGGTCCATGGTGCCGAGCGCGGCGTTGATGCCGCCGGCGGCGAGCGTGGTGTGGGCGTCGTGCTTGCGGCGCTTGCCGACGGCGAGCACGTCGACGCCGCGCTGGGCCAGCTCGATCGCGGCGCGCAGCCCGGCGCCGCCGGTGCCGATCACGAGCACGGCGGTCGAGAGCAGGCGTTCGGATGCGTTCGGTGCGGTCATGCCTGCAACGCTAGGCAGGCCGGTGCGATCCGTCCAATGCATAGTCCGGCTGGCCGCGATGCGATTACGCTATCGCCATGAAGCTGGAGCAGCTGCGATCGTTCGAGGCCGTCGCCCGCATCGGGCACTTCACCCGCGCCGCCGAGGAGCTCTACCTGGCGCAGCCCTCGCTGAGCCGGCAGATCGGTGCGCTGGAGGCCGAGCTCGACACGCCGCTGCTGCGCCGCAACCCGGCCGGGGTGACGCTCACCGCGGCGGGGGAGACGCTGCTGCCGATCGCGCGCCGCATGCTCGCCGATGCGCGCTCGGCCCGCGAGCAGCTGGACGAGCTCGCGGGCCTGCGGCGGGGGCGGGTGCGGCTGGGGGCGCCGCCGACGCTGTGCGTCTCGCTCGTCGCCGAGGTGCTGGCGGCCTTCCGGATCGCGCATCCCGGCATCGACCTGCACATCACCGAGGCCGGCTCGCGCGTGCTGGTCGAGGCGCTGAACGCGGGCGAGCTCGATCTGGCGCTCGTGGTCATCCGCGGCGCCGAGGCGACGGCGCCCGGCACCGAGCTGCAGCCGTTGCTGTCGGAGGAGCTGGTGGTCGTCTCGGCGGCGAGCGGGCCGGCACCGAGGCGCCGCTCCGGCGGCACGGCCGGCGCTTCGGGGGAGCTGAGCCTGCGGGACCTCGCCGAGCTGCCGCAGGTGGCGTTCAGCCGCAGCTACGACCTGCGGGTCGCGACCGACGCGGCGTTCTCGGCCGCCGGGCTCGCGCCGACGATCGCGGTGGAGGGTGCCGAGATGGATGCCGTGCTGCGGTTCGTCGAGCGGGGGATCGGCGTCGCGGTGGTGCCGGCGATGGTCGTGAGCGATCGGCCGGGCCTGCGCAGCACGCGGCTGGTGCGCCCGCAGCTGACGCGCACGGTCGCGCTGGCGCGACGCACCGATGTCGCGCCCTCGGCGGCCATGACGGCGATGCTGCAGCAGGTGTTCGAGACCGTCGACGCGCTCGCGATGCCCGGCATCGCGGCCACCGCGCGTCGCAGCTAGCCGTGCAGGCGCTGCACCTGCCCGCGGTGCACATCCGGCATCCAGTCGAACGGCGCGTCGGGGCCGATGCGCGGGTCGTCCGGCTCGCGGCCGTCGCGCAGCGCCTCGACGTAGGCGCGATCGAGCGACAGGCGCTCGCGCAGCCCGGCCGCGTCGCCGACCGAGCCGTGGCCCGGCACCACCGTGCGCACCGCATCCGCCACCCTGTCGAAGCGGTCGAGCGCGGCCAGGTAGTCCTCGAGCGGCTGCTCGGCCGCGAGGTCGAGGAAGGGCACCAGCACGTCGCTGAGCATGTCGCCGGCGACCAGCACGCCGGGCTCCTCGATGAGCAGCGCCGCGTGGCCGGGGGCGTGCGCGCGGTGCTCGATGATGCGGATGCGCGGGCCGGCCCAGGGGAGGCGCTCCGCACCGGGGGAGAGGGGCGCGATGTCGCCCAGGAGCTCCATCGGGATGTCGTCGGCGAACTCGGGCGGCAGGTAATCAGTCAGCTCGGCCCGCCAGTCCTCGCGACCGACGAACTCGCGGATGGTCGCTGCGCAGCCGGCGGTGCCGTACCTCGGCGCGTCGCCGAGCGCGGGGTGCCAGAGCACATGATCCCAATCGGGGTGCGTGGCGAAGCCGGCGACCACCGGCAGACCCCGCTCGTCGAGCTCTCGGGCGATGCCGGCGAGCTCGTCGCGGGTGATGCCCGGGTCGATCAGCAGCGCACCCTGGTGGCCGCGCACGACCACAGCGTTGCTCTGGATGCACTCGCTCTGGTGGACGAGCACACCGTCGGCGATCTCCTGCAGTGGCATGGCGCTCCTCGGTGCTCAGCTGGCTCAGGGCTCAGGCGGGCTCGACCGTGCGTCGCATCACGGTGTTCTTCATGCCCTTCGGGCGGATGTGGTCGAAGCCGGCCTCCTCGTACATCGTGCGGGTGCCGTTGTAGAGGAAGGAGTTGTTCGGCCGCCCCTCGCCGATCTCGTGCGGGTAGCCCTCGACCACGCCGCCGCCCTGCGCGGCGATCAGGCCGAGCGCGCCGTGCAGGGCGGCCTTCGCAAGGCCCTCGCCGCGATGCCGCTTGTCGACGAAGATGCAGGTGATGCGGTAGTCGGGGGCGAGGTCCGTCTCGGCGAGGTACTGCTTGCGGTGGTGGATGTTCGGCAGCTCCTCCGGGGTGCCGAACTCCGCCCAGGCGATCGCCTCGCCGCCTGCCAGCACCAGCGCCGCGTGAGCGCGGCCGGCCTCGACCAGCTGGCGCTTCATCTGCTTGCTGCCCTCGGCACCCGGCTGCCGCTCGGCGCACTCGGGGTGGAAGTACGTGCACCAGCAGCCGCCGAAGATGCCGTTGTGCCGGTCGACCATCGCGGCGAACGCATCCCACGTCCGCACGCTGAGCGGCTCGATCACGTAGTCGCCTGCCGCCATGGCGTCGATCGTAGGGGCAACGGGGCACTCGCGGGCCTGCCGATTCGCCGTTAGCGTCGGGGCCATGGACATGCTCGGAGGCAGTGCGATCGCCGCGGCCGCCCTGACCGACTGGCGCAAGCTCGCGCAGGGGCTGCACGCCCGCTACCTGATCGACGGCTTCGGTACGGGCGTGGCATTCCTCGCGGCAGTGGGGGAGGCCGGTGACGAGCTGGGTCACCACCCGAGTGTCGCGATGGGTGCGGGGCACGTCGACCTGAAGCTGGTCAGCGACGACGCCGTGTACCGCGACGGCGACACCGAGCACATCGTCGAGTGGGTGACGCAGCGCGACATCGACCTGGCGCGCCGGATCACGGCGGTCGCTGCCGAGCACGGGCTCGCGGCCGACCCGGGCGCGGTGAGCGCGATCGAGCTCGGGCTCGATGCGGCCAGCTCCGCGCGGATCGCGCCGGTGTGGGCGGCGCTGCTGACGGGGCACGCGGAGTCGCAGGGGCACGGCTCTCCCAGCGACGAGATCCGGGATGCGACGGGCCGGGTGCCGAACCTGTGGTTCGGCGATGCGGACGAGCAGGGGAGTGCCGGGCAGCGCTTCCACATCGAGGTGTACCTCGAGCGTGCGGCCGCTGCACAGCGCATCGCTGCGGCAGTCGCTGCGGGCGGCACCGTCGTCGATGACAGCGAAGCGCCGGCGCTGACCGTGATCGCTGATCAGGAGGGCAACAGGGGAGTGGTCTGCGTCGACACCTCGGCGGCGAGCGGCGGCTGAAGGTCCCGCTGTCGCCCCTCCGCTACCTCCGAGGACGGTCGTCGGCGAGATCGTAGGAGTCGTGCACGAGATCCTCGATCAGCCGCGTCGTCACTCCGGGCCCGGGCCCGATGGAGATCCAGTGCCGCTTGTCGAGGTAGCGCCCGGTCGTGATCGAGTCGACGTCCCTGCGGAGCGCATCCCCGTGATGCGGATCGACCTTCACGGTGATGATCTGCAGGCTGGGATCATCTTCGGTGACGATGAGGAACACCTTGCCGTGCACCTTCCACACCTCGAGGTGCGGCGTGAACGGGTGCCCTGTCGCGACGCCGTCGAGCGAAGACGCCGCAGCGCGGGCACACTGCTGCAGCTGCTCGCCCGAGATCGTCACAGGCTCCTGCGGCCGAACGTCTCTGGGTCGACCGGACGCTTGGCGTGCGGCAGGTTCTCGACCACGAGCCGGTAGGACTCGGTGACGAGCTCAGCGGTGAGGTCCTGCGCCAGGTCGCCGTCAGGGTGCAGGGTGATCCAGTGGCGCTTGTTCATGTGGTACCCGGGCGTGATGTCCTCGTGCTGCTCTCGGAGCGCCTGAGCGTCCTCAGGGTCGGCCTTGACGATGACGATCGGTTCGCCGGTGATCTCCGTCATCAGCATGAACACCTTCCCGCGCACCTTGAACACGTCCCACTCGGGACCGAACGGATGCTCCAACCCTGCTCCGGGGAGCTCCGCGGCGCGATCGCGCGCGTGCTGCTGCAGCGTGTCGCCCTTCATCGTCCCCTCCAGATGCGCTGCATGTCGTCCGTGCTCGTCGGCCGCATGCTTCACGGTATCCGCACCGGAGGCGACCAGATCGCGAGGCAGGGTGCACGCTCCCCGTGAAGCAGGGGAACAGCGGCGAGCTGTCGTGCAGTGCGCTTCGAGGGGCGTTGCGGCCTTTCCGACTGGATATCGGGGATATCAACCCAGGTCGTGAACCTGAGCACAGAGTCGCCTCGAGCAGCCTGCACCGGTCGTCATGCGCAGCCTGCACCGGTCGTCATGCGCAGCCTGCACCGGTCGTCATGCGCAACCGCCGCGGGCTTACGGCCACGAAGGGCTCACAGGGGTCACGTCCCCTGGGGTGGTGTAGTTCTCGGTGCTGAGTGTCACGTCGTTGACGTGGTGAGCCATCGTGCGATGGTCAGTGAGAACCGACTAAAGCTACTCACAGGAAGACACAACGCACGATGGCTCTTGACCAGTCTGCCCTCCTCGAGCTCCTCGGGGAACTTCAGCACACGGATGTCTCGGATCGGATCCGGTCCGCGACGGAGAAGCTCTACCAGGAGCTGATCGATGCGGAAGCGACCGCGTTCATCGGCGCCGCCCCGTTCGAGCGTTCCGTGGAGCGGGTGGCGCAGCGCAACGGCACTCGCCCGCGCACGCTCACCACCACCGCCGGGCAGCTGGATCTGCGGATCCCGAAGCTGCGCAGCGGCTCGTCCTTCCCGCCGCGCCCTCCGCGGCAGCGCGGGCGGTGTAGGTTCTCACCCGCCGCGTCGCACGAGAAGCGCGCATTCCCGGGGAAGCGGAAGGGCCGGTGGGTGCCGGCAATTCTCGCGTTCGTGTCGCAATTCACCGGGGAGAGATGAACTTCCGCGTGTCCGGACAGGAGGGTGCCGCGGCACGAATTGAGAATGCGACAAGTAACGCGGGAAACGTCAGCCGTTGCCAGATCTCAATTTCGAAGGCGCAGCGGATCCTCGTGGGGCCGGGAATGCCGATTCGGTGGTCTGGAAGGTGGATTTCCGAGTGTCGCCTAGTTTGTGACGAGGCCAGAGTAGGCGTGCAGGCCCGTGAAGAAGAGGTTGACGACGGCGAAGTTGAAGATGATCGCGGTGAAGCCGATGATTTGCAGCCATGCTGAGCGGGAGCCGCGCCAGCCTCGGGTTGCACGCGCGTGGATGTAGCCGGCGTAGAGGACCCAGATGATGAAGGTCCAGACTTCTTTCGTGTCCCAGCCCCAGTAGCGGCCCCAGGCGTGCTCGGCCCAGATGGCGCCGGCGATCAGTGTGAAGGTCCAGAAGATGAAGCCGATCACGCCGACGCGGTAGCTGAGGTCTTCGAGCTGCTCTGCACCAGGGAGTGAGCGCAGGAACCCGTTGGCGCGGCGTTCTCTGAGAATTTGCAGGATGCTCAGGCTGGCACCGAGTGCGAAGAAGCCGGTCGCGAGGGTCGCGACGAAGACATGGATGACGAGCCAGTAGGTCTGCAGCGCTGGGGGGAGCGGGACGGGTGGGACGTAGAAGTTGACGGTGGCGGCGCCGAGGAAGACGACTGCAAGGCCGGTGATGAAGACGCCGAGGTAGGTCAGATCGCGCCAGAGGCGTGAGAGGACGAATACGCCGACGATGACGGCAATGCCGGTGAGCGCGAACTCGTACATGTTCGCCCAGGGCACCCGGCCAGCAGCGATGCCGCGAAGCAGGGTGCCGGCGAGATGCACCCCCCATCCCAGCACGGTGAGCACGTAGCCGATCCGGGCACCGCGACCGGCGCCGGCCACGGGTGCTTCCATCGCCGGTTCGGCTGCTGAACTGGCGCCTGCACCGACCAGTTCTCTGGTCATGACCGGCTTAGCTGCCGAGCGTCTGGCGAGGTCGACTGCGAACGCGATGAAGGCGAGCGTGTAGATGGCCATGGCGGAGTAGACGGCAAGGAGCGCGGCGGCATCCCACTGATCGGTGGTCATTCTGAGGTCCTTCGTGGTGGCTGAGAGTCGTCGGTCTCCGCCTGTGGTGGACGGAGTCGTCGTGCCAGGTCGTCGACTGCTCGTTCGAGGGTCGGGTCTTCGCCGCGGGCAAGCCCCGCGAGTTCGAGCCCGGCTGGTACCGCCTTCACCCAGAGGCGGCGACGTGGGATGAGGAGCGAGCCCAGCAGCGATGCCACGAGCACCATGGCGATCCAGAACACGGGGGTCTGGGTGTGGTCGACGTGCACCTCGATGACGCCGTAGCGCACGACGTCCTCGAACGTGATGGTGCCGAGCCCGCCGGGGATCTCGACCGTCTGGCCAGGGGCGAGCATGAGCGCCTCCGTGCCCGAGTCGCCGCCGGCGATCTGCGTCATCGCGTCGGTCTCGAGCGCGTAGACCGAGCGCGGGATGCCCTCATCCAGCCCGAGGTCGCCGGTGAACGCCTGCAGGGAGAGCACGGGGTTGAGCAGGTCGGTGTAGCCGGAGGCGAGCGCGCCGGTGTCGAGCTGCACGGCGGTGGGGTAGAAGAAGCCGCGTAGCCCCAGCTGCTCGACGAGCCCGTCGGGCAGCTTCATCACGCCGAGACTCGTCATGAGATCGTCCTGCGCGAGGAAGGGCGTGTACTCGTCGTAGACGAGTTCGCCCTCGGCGTCGCGCACCGAGATGCGCGGTGCGTACCCGTTCGAGATCAGGTAGAGATCTGCGCCCATGACGCGTAGCGGTTCGTTGACCTTGATCTGCGCCGCCCGGTCGCCGGTCGGCTCGTTGACGGTGACGTGGGCGGTGAAGTCGAGCGGGGCACCCATGGCATTGCGGTTCTCGGTCTCGTACAGCACATCCAGGTCATCGAGGCGGATGGAGAAGGGTTCGAGCGTCGCGTCGTCGAACCACTGCCCCTCCGAGAACGTGTCGTAGCTCGAGAGCGTGTTCGCGAAGCCGCGCCCCTCGACGAGCAGCCGCTGCCCGTTGTAGCCGAAGCCCGAGCCGAGCCCGACGACGAGGATGAGCGCGAGCAGCGAGATGTGGAACAGCAGGTTGCCGCTCTCGCGCAGGTAGCCGCGCTCTGCCGAGACCGAGTCGCCGTAGCGCGTCGTGCGGTACCCGAGCTTCTTGAGCACCCCATCCGCGCGATCGAGGTCGGATGCGTCACCCGCCACCGTCTGGAAGCCGACGAGGCGAGACAGGCGGGCGGGGGTGCGCGGCGGCAGCGCCCGCATGGCCTTCCAGTGGTGCGCCAGGCGCGGGATGACGCAGCCCACGAGGGAGGTGAACAGCAGGATGTAGATGGCCGAGAACCACGGGCTCGAGTAGACGTCGTGGAGCGAGAGCGCGTCGTAGAGCCAGACCAGGTCGGGGTTGTCGGCGCGCACCTGGATGACGCCGTTGGGGTCGCTGGAGCGCTGCGGCACGAGGCTGCCGGGGATGGCGCCGACCGCGAGCAGCAGCAGCAGCACGATCGCCGTGCGCATCGAGGTGAGCTGTCGCCACAGGAAGCGCAGCCAGCCGACGAAGCCGAGCTTCGGGCCGCTGCCGGTGCGCTCGGCCGGCTCGGGCGCGTCGACGTGGTCTCCGGGCCGCAGCGGGTCCGCGGCGGCCCGATCGGGGCTAGAGGATGGTGACATAGGAGGCGATCCACCCTTGCATCTCGTTCATGATCGCGTCCCAGGCGCCGGTCACCATGAGCACGCCGATGATCATCAGGGTCACCCCTCCGCCGATGTTGATCGCCCGGACATGTCGGCGCATCCATGCCATCGCCGAGCCCATCCAGCCGAGTCCCACTGCGAGCAGCAGGAACGGGATCCCCAGCCCCAGCGCGTAGGCGAGGCCGAGGATCGCGCCCTGCCAGGCGCTGCCGGTCGTGACCGTGAGCGCGCTGATCGCGGCGAGCGTGGGGCCCGAACACGGCGTCCAGCCGAGCGCGAAGATGACGCCAACCAGGGGCGCTGTCCACATGCCGCCGGCTTTCAGCTGTTGCGGCTTCCAGACGCGTTGGAGGAACCGGAGCTGCCCGATGAATACCAGGCCCAGCAGGATCAACAGCACTCCGAGGATGCGCACGAGCAACGCCGACCATGCGAGCAGGAACGAGCTGACGACGCCGACGAGCGCGGTGCCGAGCACAAACACGGCGGTGAAGCCGGCGACGAAGAGCGCTACGCCGGTGATGAGTCTGGCTCGGCCGCCCTCCTCGCCGACGAGTGAGCCCATCAGGCCCAGATAGCCAGGGACCAGCGGGAGGATGCAGGGGCTGGCGAAGGAGACGATGCCGGCCAGCAGCGCGATCGGTACGGAGATCAGCAACTGGCCGCTGAGCACGGCACCGCCGGGATCCAGCGCGACGCTCTGGAGGACGGTCAGGCTCATCGCTCCAGCTCCTCCTGCAGGAGGGTTGAGAGGATGCTGGTGTCGGTGACGGCGCCGGATACGCGAGCGGCCACCCGGCCCTCGGCGTCGAGGATGATCGTCGAAGGCACCGCATTGGGCGCGATGATGCCGGTGAAGGCAAGCTGTCCTTGTGCAGATTGGTCATCGAGGATCGAGGGGTACTCGATGCCGAACTCCTCCTCGAAGGCCATGGCCTGCGCGGCCCCGTCGCGCACGTTGACGCCGATGAAGTCCACGCGATCGCCGAACTCGGCATGTAGCTCTGCCAGCACGGGTGCCTCGACCCGGCAGGGCGGGCACGCGGCGTACCAGAAGTTCACGAGCGTGACGCCCTCGAGCGCAGCGGAGTCGAACTCGCCCCCGCTGGCCAAGGGGCCACTGAACGCCCCGGGCGCGGTTCGATCTTCGAGTGCGACCTCCGTCACGATGCCGTCACCTGCGATGTATCCAGCATCCCCAACTTGGCCAGCAACGCCTGCTGCGCTAGCACAGCCGGCGAGCACGAGTGCACTCAGCGCCGCCGTCACCGTCAAGAGAACACGGCCGGTGCCCCTCATCAATCCTCCAGGAATACGCTCAGACAATCGAATCCACCCCGAAGATGTCCGTCATCGGCGGCCTGAGGCGCGCAACGAACCTCTCGGACGAGGATTCGGCCCCACACTGGGCTTTTGCATGCCCGGGCTGCGCACGGAGTCCCGACTTGGCCAGATGGGCATCACTCGGAGCATATTGACAGTTTCTATGAATGTTGCGCCTGGCTGATAGCACGGTCTGCTGCGCTCAATCTGCGTGTCAGGTGACAAGCAGGTAACGGATTGGTAACGTCGACTCCTGTGCCCCGGCACTCGAACCTACGGAGAAGCTGCCTGTGACGACCTCTACGAACAACCTCAAGCCGCGCGAAGATGCGCGCATGACCCGTTCCGCACTCGTGCGCGGGGCCCGACGCATTGGTGTCATCGCCATCGCCGCCGCCCTTGCGACACCGCTCGCGCTGCCGGCGTTCGCCGCTGACACCGGCGCTGAGCAACTGCAGTCAAATCTCAGCGCGAACGCGCAGACCGTGTCGGGTGTCGTCACCGCTGGAGGCAACGGACTCAGCGACGAGCGCCTCGATGTGCAGGCCACCACGGCCGAGGAACTCTCCCAGATTCGCGCGGAACTCGAAGCGGAGATGGAACGAGAGGAGCAGGCCCGAGCGGCAGCGACGGCCGGCACCGCGGGCGGCGGCACCGCAGCGCAGTCCGAACCCGCACAGACCTCGACTGCCCCAGCCGCGGGAGCCTCCGGCAGCGTCATCGCGGATGCAGCGATCGCGCAGGTCGGCATCTCGCAGGACTGCGTCGCCATGGTGCGCCGGGCGATTGCCGCAGCGGGGCTGCCCTACTCCGGAATGAATTCGCTGTTCAACCTCGGCCCGACGATCCCGATGTCGGCCGCCTCGCCCGGTGACGTCATCTACTACGCCGACGGCGGTGTGGGGCGCGCGCACATCGGCATCTACATCGGCGGAGGCCGTGCGGTGCACGGCGGCTGGTCAGGCTTCAACACCGTGATCGCCGGCGTCGACATCGGCGGCTCGGCACCGGTATTCATCGACATCACCTGAGCATGCAGAGGAATGGCCCGCCCATCATGGGCGGGCCATTCTGCGTTTGACCGGATGACCGGAATCTGGACCGGTCCGGGAGGGCCTCGATGACTTGGATGCATCGCGGATCTTTGTCTCTGCGCCAGCATCTGGTCCTCGAGGAGTACTACGGCAATTTCGCCGCGCGCCACAGGGGTGGAAATCTGGAGGCGCTGCAGTACGGCTCTTCGTCAACCATGCGGTGGATGCCACGCGCCGGCCGCCGTCCGCATTCTCGGGACCTAACGAGACTTCTCGGCTCACCTTCCGCGAGCCGCGTGCCAGTGCCCTTGGGTGATCGCGGCGCCCGGGGTCGTTCGGCTGCTCCGAATCGCTGGTTCAGCGGATGAGGCGTCCGATGGCTTGCGATGCATCGCGGATCTTCTCCTCGGCGACGTCGCCGCCAGTACGGGCGGCGGCGGCCACGCAGTGGCGCAGGTGGTCCTCGAGGAGTCCGACGGCGACGTTCTGCAGCGCGCCCGTGAGGGCGGCGACCTGCGTGAGGATGTCGATGCAGTACTGCTCTTCGTCGACCATGCGGTGGATGCCGCGCGCCTGGCCCTCGATCCGTCGGAGCCGTGCGAGGTATCGGGCTTTGTCCGTGATGTACCCGTGCTCACCCTGCTCGCAGTCCGTCCCGGCCGTCGTGATGCCTGTCATGATTCCCTCCGGTCCCGTGCACTTATTGATGGAGAACGGCTCGGGTCGTGGCTTCAGGCCGCAGGTCGAGACGGCGGAGCAGCTGGGCGTTGAGCGCCACGACGATTGTGGACAGCGACATCAGGACCGCGCCGACGGACATTGGCAGGATGAACCCGATTGGGGCGAGGGCACCGGCCGCGAGCGGGACGGAGATGAGGTTGTAGCCGGCAGCCCACCAGAGGTTCTGTTTCATCTTCCGGTACGCGGCGCGGGAGAGTTCGATCACCGAGATCACCGATCGTGGGTCGTCGCTGGCGAGGATGACGCCGGCGGATGCGATCGCGACGTCGGTGCCGGCGCCGATCGCGAGCCCGACATCAGCCTGGGCGAGTGCCGGGGCGTCGTTGACGCCGTCGCCGACCATCGCGACCTTCCGGCCCTCGTTCTGCAGCTCCTGCACCTTCGCTGCCTTGTGTTCGGGGCGGACGCCGGCGAAGAACCGGTCGATGCCCAGCTCCTCCGCGACCGAGCGTGCGACGGCTTCGGCGTCACCGGTGATCATGACGACCTGGACGTCGAGTGCGTGCAGCGCTTCGATGGCCTCGCGCGACTCCGAGCGGATCTCGTCGGCGAGCTTGAGCGCTCCGACGACCTGGCTGTCCTGGATGACGTGGAGGATGATCGCCCCGTCGGAGCGCCACTGGTTGGCGATGTCGAGCTCTTCCGCTCGCTCCTCGGTGAGTAGGTGCGGTCCGCCGACGCGGACGGTCGTCCCGTCGACGGTCGCGGTGACGCCGACGGCGGGGGAAGAGGAGAAGTTGTTGCTGCGCGGGACGGCGAGGTCCTTGGCGGCTGCCGCGCGGACGATCGCCTTGGCCAGCGGGTGCTCGCTGTCGGCTTCCGCGGCGGCGGCCAGTCCGAGCACGTGATCCTGGTCGTGCCCGTCGACGACGGCGACGTCGGTCACGGTCGGCTCGCCCTTGGTGAGGGTGCCGGTCTTGTCGAACAGCACCGTGTTGACGGTGCGCATGCTCTCGAGCGCGAGGCGATCCTTGACGAGCACGCCGCCGCGGGCGGCGCGCTCGGTGGCGATGGAGACCACCAGCGGGATGGCGAGGCCGAGCGCGTGGGGGCAGGCGATGACGAGCACCGTGATGGTGCGGATGACCGCCGCGTCGGGCAGCCCGACCAGGGTCCAGACGACCGCGGTGATCGCTGCCGCCCCGAGCGCGAACCAGAACAGCCATCCCGCGGCGGTGTCGGCCAGGCGCTGGGCGCGAGAGGAGGAGTTCTGCGCATCCGTGACCAGCCGCTGGATGCCGGCGAGAGCGGTGTCGTCGCCGGTGGCCGTCACCTCGACGCGGATGCCAGAGTCGGTGGCGACGGTGCCGGCGGTGACGGATTCGCCGATGGTGCGCGTGACCGTCTGTGATTCCCCGGTGACCATCGACTCGTCCATGGCTGCGCGGCCATCTACGATCCTGCCGTCGGCGGGCACGCTGCCGCCGGGGCGGACGACGACGATCTCACCCACGACGAGGTCGGCAGGCGAGACGGTGACGATGCTGTCGCCTTCGACGCGCTCGGCCTCGTCCGGCAGCAGGGCCGCCAGCGAATCCAGAGCGGAGGTCGTCTGCGCGAGGGAGCGCATCTCGATCCAGTGCCCGAGCAGCATGATCACGATCAGCAGCGCGAGCTCCCACCAGAAGTCGAGCTCGTGGTGCAGCAGCCCGAGGCTGGCGCCCCAGGAGGCGATGAACGCGACGGTGATCGCCAGGCCGATCAGCAGCATCATGCCGGGCTTGCGCGAGCGGAGCTCGCTGACGGCGCCGGTCAGGAAGGGCTTGCCGCCCCACACGTACATCACTGTGCCGAGCACGGGGGAGACCCAGGCCAGCACCAGAATGTCCGGGAGCGTGTAGCCGAGGATCATGGCGAACATACCCGAGAGAGCGACGGTCGGGACTGCCAGGGCCAGCATGATCCAGAACAGGCGACGGAACTGTCCGACGTGGTCGCCATGGCCGGTATGAGAGTCGTGACCGCCGTGCTCGCTGGCTCCACCGTCGTCGGTGTGCCCGGCATGCGACATGTGGCTCCCGCCGTGACTGTCGGCCGTGGCGGCGCCGTCCGTCGCAACGGCCGCGTGGCCACCCATCCGGTCGTGGGCTGCCGCAGGCTGGTGGTGCTCATGATGCGCGGCATGGTCGGGACCATCGGCTACGGGGGCCTGGCCCGACGCAGAGGCGTGGTGCGCGTGATCCTGTTGGGACTCCGCGTCGTTGGTTCGCTGCTCGTGCGGGTTGGTCATGGTCTCATCCTCTCGGGTACGGGGAAACCGTGCCGGACCTATCTAGAGAGAGGCCAGGCACGGTGCAGCTCACGCTGCGGACGCGTACTTCGCAGGGTCGGCGTCGAAGAGGGGTCCGCAGGCGGCGCAGCACAGGTAGTAGCGGGTGCCCTCGAAGTCGCGGACGAGACCCGCAGCCTCGGCGTCCGCCTTCAGCACTGTGCTGCCCGCCATCACCGGGCACTCGGCGATCTCGCCGGCGGCTGCACCGTGCCCGTGAGCATCGGTGGCGCTGTGGCTGTGATCCTCGTGATGGCCGGCGTGATCATGGCTGAGGTGGCTGTGGTTGTGATCGCTGGTGGACATGGGGTTTCCTCTCAGTGGTGGGTGTCGACTGCTGCCGACCGTGCCGCAGGCCGTGGCGCGGTCGTGGCTGTCGGTGCGGGGTCCACCGCCTCGCTCTTGAAGCTGCGGAGGCGGAGGCTGTTGCCGACGACGAAGACGCTGGAGAACGCCATCGCCGCGCCGGCGAGCATGGGGTTGAGCAGGCCGAGCGTCGCCAGCGGGATCGCGGCGACGTTGTAGGCGAAGGCCCAGAACAGGTTGCCCTTGATGGTGCCGAGCGTCTTCCGGGAGAGCCGGATGGCGTCGGCGGCGCTGCGCAGGTCGCCGCGGACGAGGGTGATGTCGGAGGCTTCGATCGCGACATCGGTGCCGGTGCCCATCGCAAGGCCCAGGTCGGCTTGGGCGAGGGCGGCGGCGTCGTTCACGCCGTCGCCGACCATCGCGACGGCCTTCCCCTCGCGCTGCAGTCGGGTGATGACGTCGACCTTGTCCTGCGGCAGCACCTCGGCGATCACGTCGGTGATACCCACCTCGGCGGCGATCTGCTCGGCGACTGCTTGGTTGTCGCCCGTGAGCAGGACGGGCGTGAGCCCTAGGCGCTTGAACTGCGCCACTGCGGCCGGACTCGTGGGCTTGACGGTGTCGGCGACGACGAGCACGCCGCGCGCCTGCCCGTCCCAGCCGACGGCGATCGCGGTCTTGCCCTGGCGCTCGGCCGCGGCCTTCGCCTCGACGAGCTCGGCAGGCAGGTGCAGGGACCAGTCGGCCAGCAGCGAGGCCCGGCCGATGATCACCGCGTGCCCGTCGACGACGCCCTGCACGCCCTTGCCCTCGATGTTCGTGAAGCCTTCCGGAGTGGGCAGGGTGCCGAGCTCCTGCACTGCGGCCTTCGCGACGGCCTGGGCGATCGGGTGCTCGGAGGCGTCCTCCAGGGCGCCCGCGAGGCGGAGCAGCTCGGCGCGGTCGGTGCCGACGGCGGTGTGCAGGTCGGTGAGGGTCATCTTGCCCGCGGTGACGGTGCCGGTCTTGTCGAGCACGATGGTGTCGATGCGGCGCGTGGACTCGAGCACTTCCGGTCCCTTGATGAGGATGCCCATCTGTGCGCCGCGTCCCGTGCCCACGAGCAGCGCGGTCGGGGTCGCGAGGCCGAGCGCGCAGGGGCAGGCGATGATGAGCACAGCGACGGCGGCGGTGAAAGCTGCCGCGGCGGGGAAGCCTGCGCCCAGCCAGGCGCCGAGCGTGGCGACGGCGACGACGATCACGATCGGCACGAAGATGCCGGAGATCTTGTCGGCCAGGCGCTGCACCTCGGCCTTGCCGGACTGCGCGTCCTCCACGAGCTTCGCCATCTGCGCCAGCTGCGTATCGGCGCCGACGCGCGTGGCGCGCACAACGATGCGGCCGCCCGCGTTGACGGTGGCGCCGGTGACGGTGTCGCCCTCGGCGACCTCGACCGGAACCGATTCGCCGGTGAGCATGGAGGCGTCGACCGCGGAGGTGCCGGCGATGACGATGCCGTCGGTGGCGATCTTCTCGCCCGGCCGGACGACGAACTCGTCGCCGACCGCGAGATCCTTGGTCGGGATGCGGATCTCGACGCCCTCACGGAGCACGGCGACGTCCTTCGCGCCCAGCTCCAGCAGTGCGCGCAACGCCGCGCCGGCCTGCCGCTTGGATCGCTTCTCGAAGTAGCGGCCGGCGAGGATGAACATCGTCACCCCGGCACCGACTTCCAGGTAGATGTTCGCGGCGCCGTCACTGGGGGCGACGGTGAATTCGAACGGGTGCGTCATCCCGGGGACGCCGGCGGTGCCGAGAAACAGGGCGTAGAGCGACCACAGCAGCGCCGCGCTGGTGCCCATCGAAATGAGCGTGTCCATCGTCGCGGCCCCGTGCCGCAGGTTCGTCCACGCCGCCTTGTGGAACGGCCACGCGCCCCACACGATCACCGGCGCGGCGAGCGCGAGCGAGAGCCACTGCCAGTAGGTGACCTGCAGCACCGGCGCCATCGCCATGGCGATGACGGGGACGGTGAGCACGACGGAGCCGATCAGTCGGTGTCGCAGGCTCACCAGTTCCGCATCCGGGGCCTCGCCGCCGCCGTCCGCTGTCGAGGACTGCTCCGGGGCGGGAAGTGCTGCGGTGTAGCCCGTCTTCTCAACCTCGGCGATCAGCAGCGCAGGGTCGAAGTCTGCGGGTGCAGAGACCCTGGCCTTCTCAGTCGCGTAGTTCACAGTCGCGGTGACCCCGTCGAGCTTGTTCAGCTTCTTCTCGATCCGCATCGCGCAGGAAGCGCAGGTCATCCCGCCGATCTCCAGCTCCACGCTGGAAGCCGCAGCCGCCTCTTGCAAGTCCGTCATGATCGTCTCCTGGTCGGTGCGCCGGGCGCATCCGGGGCTAGATAAAGGTCAGTGTCCGTCGTGGTCGGCGTCGCCGTCGGTGCCAGCCGGTTCATCGGTCGCGCCCTCGCTGTCCGACGGGGCAGCCGCATCGAGCACGAACTCGGCGGTGTGCACCTGTCCGTCCACCTGGAAGTCGAGATACAGCAGATACCGGCCGGCGGTCGGCGCATCCGCGGTGAATCCCACCTCCGGGCCCGCGACGTCTCCGCGCTGCGGCTCGTCGCCGTGCGCATGCACGTGCAGATAGGCCAGGTCGCCCTGGCGGAGCGCGACCAGATGTCCGAACGCGCCGAGGTACGGCTCGAGTTCCGTGACGGCGTCGCCGTCACGGGTCACCTCGACGGTCAGGTCGCTCGCGCTGCCCGCCGCCAGCTCGCCAGTGATCGCCACGTCGAAGCCGTCGACGCTGTCGCGCAGACTGACGTCGGTCGCAGGCTGTGGCTCGAGAGTGCCGGCCACGTCGACCATGCGGGAGAGCGTGACGGCTGTGGCGTCAGCGGTGGTGAAGTCGGCGTACACCCGGTAGCTGCCTGCACTGTCCCAGTTCCACGGCAGCGACCACGTCCCCGTCGCCGGATCGAGCTCCGGATGCACATGGCGGTATTCACTGCCGTCGGTCCGGACCGTGATCAGATGGAGATCCTTGCCGTGGGCGGTCTCGAAATCGGTCACCGGTTCGCCGTCGGCGTCGGCGTCGAGGATCTGAAACGAGAGCGCGGTCGTCACGCCCGGCGTCGCGGGGGCATCGATAGGCCCGATCATGAGGCCCGATCGCGCGATGGTCACTCCGGTCACGTCGATCTCCTGCGCTCGCTGCGCGGGTTGCGATGGTGATGCCGCGCCGGCGGCCGGATCCCCGTGGCCGGCCGGGTCGTCTTGCGCCCAATTGGCGGCGGCATCGTCGGGAACCAACGCACCGGCGATGGCGAAGGTCCCGGCGAACGCGAACACGAGGCCAGCGCCATAGATGCCCAATCGGGCGCCGGTGTTCATCGGAGTGAGGCCGCCTCGTAGCCGGCCTCGTCGACCGCGGCGAGGATTGCCGCGTCGTCGATCGGCTGCGAGCCGCCGACCACGAGGCGCCCGGTCTGCGCGCTCACGTCGACGTTCTCGACGCCGGCGACCTGCTCGACCTCGGCGCGGACCGCGGCCTCGCAGTGACCGCATGTCATGCCGGTGACCTGGAACTCGGAACTGCTCATGGTGTCTTCCTCCCGTTCACAAGATACCCCTGGGGGGTATCATTTGGCACGACGCTATACCCAGCCGGGTGGGCCGTCAAGGCGGAGCCGGGCGATGTCGATGCTCGAGTCGGACGTGCGCATCGTGCTCGTCGAGCCTCATCCGCCGTACAACCGGATGTTGGTCGACAAGGGACTCTGCCCGGCCTGCTCACGGTCGAGCAGGCGGCGGTGGGGGTCCGTCGCAATTGGGTGTCGACCTCCCGGGTGGCGACCGGCCCGGTGTCTTCGCGCGGCATCGGCTTCAGCGTGCAGGGCTACGGGACGTCGATCAAGGGTGTCGGCACCGCGGCCCGGAGCCCGTGATCGACACGGCATCGTCGCGTGGTGGCAGCTTCATCACGACTTTCCGCGACGGCGACGGCAAGCTGACGGGTGCGGTGGGGCTCGGCGGCCCGCGAGAGCTTCGCCATCAAGGCCGTGCTCGCGAGCCGCCGATAGGCACCGACTTCAGTTGCCGGTGCTCAGGGGATGAGCGGCTGCCAGGTTTGCCCGAGGTCACTGGTGCGCTGCAGCCCTGACTCCGTCGCGACGATCACCTCGCCGTTCGGCAGCGGTGTCAAGGCATGGATCTGTCCTGGGGTCGTGCCCTCGGGAGTCCACTGCAGTCCAGGTCCGGAACGCCACAGCGTGCCGTTGAGGTCGACACCGATGACCGTGTCCTCGGCGTTGGCAAGCAGCGCGAGCGATGGTGCTCCCTCGACCGGTTGGAAGCTCTCGCCCGTGTCGGTGCTGACGCTGAGACCGGCGAAGCTCGTCATCAGCAGCCCCTCGCTGGTGGCGAGCAGGTCGTAAGGATCCGCTGCCGCGCCCTCGCGCCATGACGCGCCCATGTCCTCGCTGATGAGGATCTGGCCCGCGTGCGCGCCGACGACTGCGTCTGCAGCCGAATCGTAGGTGAGCGCGTGGAAGTCGGCCACGCCCTCGAGCGATACGGCCTCCCATGTCTCGCCCGAGTCGGAGCTCTGGATGAGACCCAGATTCGGCCCCTCCAGGTGCTGCACCCCAGAGGTTCCGGGATGGCCGGAGGCGAGCAGTCCGTCATCGGCGCGGGACAGGCCCATGAGGTCGATGACATGCTCGCCCACTGGTCCCTCCACGTCGCCGGATGCGAGGTTGACGCTGAACAGGCCGTTATGGGTGCCGACGAGCAATGACTGCCCGTCATGGCTCGGCACGAGCTTGTGGATGTGGTTGTCGGTCGTGAGCGATTCTGCAGTTGCGCCAGCGGGAGCGCACGCCGTGGCAGCGAGCAGGATCGTGGCTGAGAGCGCAGAGGTGGCTGCGATGCGCCGCAGGCGCGGTGATCGATGGAGTTGCATGGAACCGTTCTTCTCGATTCGGTTGAGGAGGGGGAGCGGGGGTGCGCCAGCGGCACCCCCGACGACGACCGGCGTGGGGCGACAGCGAGTGCCGCCCCCGCCATGCCGTCACAGCTCGTCCAGCAGTGCTTCCATCTCGGCGATCTCCGACGACTGGTCGCTGATGATGCGCTCGGCCAGCTCGACGGCGTCGGCGTTCTCGCCCGCATCGACCTCGGTCTCTGCCATCTCCACGGCGCCGTCGTGGTGCACGATCATCTGCTCCAAGAACAGGCTCGACGCCTCAGCCCCAGGTGCCTCCTCGAGCTGCGTCATGTCGGCTTCCGACATCATGCCGCCGCCCGTGCCGGATCCATGGTCCATGCCTTCCATGCCTTCCATGGGCTCCTCGCCCCAGGCTTCGAGCATGGAGTTCATGCGCTCGATCTCCGGCTGCTGCGCCGCCCGGATGCGCTCGGCGAGCTCGGCGACGCGCTCGTCGACGTCCGACTTGGCGAGCAGCGTGTCGGACATCTCGATGGCCTGCTGGTGATGGGCGATCATGTTCATCGCGAACATCACATCGTCCTGGTTGAAGCCCGTCGCTTGCGCGCCGCCGGTGCTGCTCTCCGTCGGGCTGCTCGATGTCGACGGGTTCGTGGCGGGCTCGGACGCGGCGGCGCAGCCGGTGAGGACGAGGGCGATCGTGAGCGCGCTCGCTGCGAGCGCGCGCTTGGGTGCATGCATGGTGTTCTTCTCTCTGTCAGTGGGGATTTGTTGGGTCGCCGGGATGCGTCTGCATGAGCGCAGCCGGATCGGCTCCATCAAGTCCGGCTGATCGAGAGCGCGATGAGCGAAGGAGTGGGGATTGACCGCGCGAAGAGGGGGAACGAGCGCACCGGTGGAGCGCAGGTTCGCACAAACCAGCGCACTGGGGAGGCCGGCAGCAGTAGCGTGAGAGCCAGCAGCGCCAGCACGCAGCTCGCCGCCATCAGCCCGAGCTCGTCGCAACCGGTCTCTGCGCAGTGGAGGAAGGCCGGCCCGCCATCGTCGACCACCACATGGGCAGCTGGCGTGTGGGCGGCATCGCGCGTGGCGTGAGAGGTGCCTTCAAACCCATGCATACCGAGCAGGCCGACCAGTACGCCGGTTACGGCAAGGAGCAGCACGAGCAGGTGCCGAGCACGTGGGACGGCGCCAAACGGCTGTCCGCTCAGCGCCCACGTGCGCACCGCAAATCCCATTCGGCAAGGATATCGCCGATGCACCCGCGACGTCGACGACTGCGGCAACGCCCGCGACAAAGGGTCTAAGTCTGCAGCTCTCACACATCTGTCGTCAGCATGTCGCCTCGCCGCGCTTCACCGATGCTGTA
>BJUU01000011.1 GCA_007988785.1 Agrococcus baldri | reverse complement strand
AGCTAGAGGGTCTCGTGACGCGAGAGGCTTCGTGACGCGTGCGGCCTACGGCCGCGCGCTCCTCAGCCTTGAGCACTCCGGGCTCACGGTCGTGAGCCCTTCACGCTCAACGGCAGCGCGCTCCTCGACCTTGCGCGCTCCGTGCTCACAGGGGTGAGCCCTTCGCGCGCAACTGCCGCTGGATGCGGCCGAGCATGCCCGCCATCCCGCGGAGCCGCAGGGGCGAGACCACGCGGTCGAGCCCGAGCAGCCGCGGGAAGTCGCTCGGCACGTCGAGCGCCTGCTCGACGCTCGCGCCCTCGAGGCCGTGCGCGAGGATCGACGCGAAGCCGCGCGTCGTCGGCGCCTCCTCCGGCGCGGTCGCGTGCACGTGCACACGCTCGTCGACCTCGACGAAGAGGAACACGGGGGACTGGCACTCGGCGACCCGCTCGAGCAGGTCGGGGTGCTCGGCGTAGCGCGGCGGCAGCGCCGGCAGCTCGTCGGCGAACTCGAGCAGCAGCTGCAGCCGATCCTGCTCCTCCATCGCGTGGAAGTCGTCGACCGTCTGCTGCAGGGCGGGGGTCAGGGTCATCGGCTCGGCACCTCGCCCGGCTCGGCACCCGTCGCGATCGGCACGCCGACCAGCGAGCCCCACTCCGTCCAGGAGCCGTCGTAGTTGCGCACGCCCGGCAGGCCGAGCAGGTGGGTGAGCACGAACCACGTGTGGCTGGATCGCTCGCCGATGCGGCAGTACGCGATCACATCCTCCGCGCCCCGCAGGCCCGCGCCGTCGAGGTAGATCGCCTCGAGCTCGTCGCGCGAGCGGAAGGTGCCGTCCTCGGCGACCGCCCGGCCCCACGGCACGCTCGCCGCCGTCGGGATGTGGCCGGCGCGCAGCGCCCCCTCCTCCGGGTAGGCGGGCGCGGTGGTGCGCTCGCCGGAGTACTCCTCGGGGCTCCGCACGTCGACGAGCGGCTTGCCGAGGTGCGCGAGCACGTCGTCGCGGAAGGCCCGCAGGGAGCGGTCGTCGCGCTCGACGACGGGGTACTCGACGCGCGCGCGACCGGCCGGCTCGCGCGTGAGCTCGCGGCCCTCGGCGATCCACAGGTCGCGGCCGCCATCCATGATGCGGGTGTTGTCGTGGCCGTAGAGCGCGAACACCCAGAGGGCGTACGTCGCCCACCAGTTGGCCTTGTCGCCGTAGAAGACGACGGTGGTGTCGCGGCCGATGCCCCGGCTGCCGAGCAGCCGGGCGAACGCCTCCGGCGAGACGTAGTCGCGCTGCACCGGGTCGTTGAGGTCGACGTGCCAGTCGATCTTGACCGCGCCGGGGATGTGCCCGACCTCGTACAGCAGCACGTCCTCATCCGACTCCACGATCACGACGTCAGGGTCGTCGAGGTGGGCGGCGACCCACTCGGTCGTGACCACGCGCTCCGGTGCGGCGTAGCGCTCGATGCGTGCTTCGTGCTCGGGCACGGGGACTCCTTCTCCTGCATGGCAGCGGTGGGATTCGGGCCTGAAGTAGGCTCTGCTCAGGCAAACGCCATCCTCCCACCGAATCTTCCAGCGGCGCCGTCGCGCCCACCAAGGAGCACGCATGCCAGCACCGGTCTCGCTCGTCGAGCGCAACCCAGAGGTGAGCGCCGAGCAGATCGTGGCGAGCCTCGTGCCGCCGCCGCAGTTCGACGGCGCGACGTTCGACTCCTACCGGCCCGACCCCGCGCATCCTTCGCAGTCCGAGGCGCTGGAGCGGATGCGGGAGCTGGTGACGGCGTGGACGTCGCCGAAGCGCGGCGGCCTGTTCCGCAAGAAGGCGCCGGAGGTCAAGCCGGGCATCTACCTCGACGGCGGCTTCGGCGTCGGCAAGACGCACCTGCTCGCGGCGCTCTGGAAGGCGATGCCGGGGCCGAAGCGCTTCGGCACCTTCATCGAGTACACGGCGCTGGTCGGCGCGCTCGGCTACGCGGAGGCGGTGCGCCAGCTGCAGGGCTCGAGCATCATCTGCATCGACGAGTTCGAGCTCGACGACCCGGGCGACACGATGGTGATGACGCGCCTGCTGGGCGAGCTGGTCGCGGGCGGCACGAAGCTCGCCGCCACGAGCAACACGCCGCCGAACGCGCTCGGCGAGGGGCGCTTCGCGGCCAGCGACTTCCTGCGCGAGATCCAGGCGATCGCCGACCGGTTCCAGATCATGCGCATCGACGGCGACGACTACCGGCAGCGCGACATCACGGGCGCGGCGCCGACGGTCGAGCCCGAGCAGCTCGAGGCATCGCTCGAGGGCCTGGGCGAGACGGTGGCGCTCGACGACTTCGACACGCTCGTCGCGCATCTCGCGCACGTGCACCCCTCGCGCTACGTGGGGCTCGTGCGCGGGCTCGACGCGCTCGGCCTGCGCCGGGTGCGGGTGCTGCACGACCAAAACGACGCGCTGCGCTTCGTCGCGCTCGTCGATCGGCTCTACGACGCGCAGGTCGCGATCCGCTCGAGCGGCACGACGCTCTCGTCGGTGTTCAGCGAGGAGATGCTGGGCGGCGGCTACCGCAAGAAGTACCTGCGGGCGATCTCGCGCCTGGTGGCGCTCTCGCACCAGGCCTGACTCAGCGCTCGGAGTCGGTGCGCCGCAGGTACTCCTCGGCGTCGCGGGTCGAGATCTCGGTGGTGTCGACGGGCGGGTAGCGCCGGCTGAGCAGTGCCACGTAGACGGCGCCGAGCACGGCGGAGATGAGCGAGCCGGCGAGCACGCCGAGCGTGCCCTCGACGATGAGCTCCTCGGCCGTGCGGTGCGCGAGCTCGTTCATCAGCAGCGCCACGGTGAAGCCGATGCCGGCCAGCAGCCCGATGCCGATGAGCTCGGAGAGCCGCACGCGCTCGAGCTTCGGCACCCGCAGCGCGGCCTGGCCGATGAGGCCGGCGACGGTGACGCCGACGAGCTTGCCGACCGGCAGCGCGATGACGATGGCCCAGAACACCGGGCTGAGCTCGCTCAGCGGCACCTGCGGGATGGCGACCGAGGCCGCCGTGAAGGCGAACACCGGCAGCACGATGCCGTTGGAGAACGGCTCGAGCTTCTCGCGCGCCGACTCGGCGGGGGCGGGGGAGAGCACGAGACCCAGCAGCACGCCAGCGATGGTGGCGTGGATGCCGCTCATCGCGACCAGCCACCAGGTGATGAGCGCGACGGCGAGCAGGGCGATGCGCAGCGGCCAGCTGCCGCGCTTGCCGCGGTAGATGCGGCCCAGCAGCCAGAAGCCGCCGACGCCGACGACGGCGAGCAGCAGGTGCGGCAGCGAGAGCGTCTCGGTGAAGAAGACCGCGATGAAGAAGATGCCGACGAGGTCGTCGATGACGGCGAGCGCGAGCAGCAGCGCGCGCACGTTGGACGGCAGGCGCCTGCCGAACAGTGCGAGCACGCCGAGCGCGAAGGCGATGTCGGTCGCGGTGGGGATCGGCCATCCCTGCGCGCCGTCGGCGCCCGCGACGTTGAAGTAGATGATGGCCGGCAGCGCCACGCCGCCGATGGCCGCGATGGTCGGCACGGCGGCCTTCGAGACCGAGTTGAGGTCGCCCTGCGTGAACTCGTAGCGCAGCTCGATCGCCACCACGAAGAAGAAGACCACCAGCAGCCCGTCGGTGATCCAGTGCGCGAACGAGAGGTCGAGCCCGAAGATCGTGAACGGCAGGTGCCCGTGCTTGATCGCGTCGAGGCCGGGGCCGAGCCCGGTGTTGGCGATGACGAGGCCGAGGATCGCGGCGCCCAGCAGGAGCATCGCCGACACTTGCGGGTTCCGGATCCACGAGACGCTCATGGATCCATCCTCCCATCGGAGCGCATGCCCCTCGGACCGTCGCGCAACCTGCGCGAAACACGGCAGACGCATCCGTAACCGACTGGAAACGCGCGCGGCAGGCCGCTCGAAACGCGCCGGGAGGATGCTCGGGCTGTCCCGTCGGATTCACCCCAAGGAGCACCCAATGGATGCAGGCAGCATGGCCTTCGGCATCGTGGCGACAGCGCTCGTGCTGTTCATGACGCCAGGACTCGCGTTCTTCTACGGCGGGCTCGTGCGCGCCAAGAGCGTGATCAGCATGATGATGATGTCGTTCGGCGCGATCGGCCTGGTCGGCACGCTGTGGATCCTGTACGGCTACAACATGTCGGCGGTCGACTCGCCGCTCGACTTCTCTGGCAACCCCTTCAGCGACCTCGGCCTCGCCGCCATGGCCGCGGGAGAGAGCGCCAACACCGACTTCATCGGGGTCGCGTACGGCTCGACCTTCGCGATCATCACGATCGCGCTCATCTCCGGCGCGATCGCCGACCGCGCGAAGTTCGGCGCCTGGATGCTCTTCGCGGGCGCCTTCGCCACGCTCGGGTACTTCCCCATCGCGGCATGGGTGTGGGGCGGCGGCTGGGCTTACTCGCTCGGAGAGCTGCTGGGCCTGCCGGCCGTGATCGACTACGCCGGCGGCACGGCCGTGCACATCAACGCCGGCGCCGCGGCCCTGGCGCTGACGTTCGTGCTCGGCAAGCGGCTCGACTTCACCAAGGGCGCCCACAAGCCGCACAACGTGCCCTTCGTGATCCTGGGCGCGAGCATCCTGTGGTTCGGATGGTTCGGGTTCAACGTGGGCGCGGAGTGGCTGAACGGGCTCGAGGGCGCCGGGCTCATCACGCTCAACACCGTGGGCGCCACGGCCGCGTCGATCTGCGCGTGGCTGCTGGTGGAGAAGGTCAAGGACGGCAAGCCCACCTCGGTGGGCGCGGCATCGGGTGCCGTCGCGGGACTCGTCGCGATCACCCCGGCGTGCGCCAACCTGACGCCGGGGTGGGCCCTGCTGCTGGGCGCGCTCTCCGGTGCGCTGTGCGCCCTGGCGGTCGAGCTGAAGTGGCGGCTGGGCTTCGACGACTCGCTCGACGTGGTCGGCATCCACCTCGTCGGCGGCATGCTCGGCACCATCTACCTGGGCTTCTTCGCGAACGAGACGGGCCTGTTCCTCGGCGGCGGCATCGGGCAGCTGCTGGTGCAGCTCATCGCATCCGTGGGCGTCATGCTCTACGCCTTCTTGGCGGCGTTCGTGATCGGCTTCGCGATCGAGAAGACGATCGGCTTCCGGGTCACGAGCGAGGACGAGCTGGCAGGCGTCGACCGGGTCGTGCACGGCGAGGACGCGTACGAGTACGAGCTCGAGCGGGTCTGAGCCGAAAGGCTCACGCGAGTCGCAGGGAGGGCCGGTGAGCGCCGGCCCTCCCTTCGCGCTCTCAGAGCGCGACGGCTCCCCGGAACCGGTGCCCGCTGGCGATCGACTCGCTCGAGACGGCCAGCCTGGGGGAGAGCAGCATGACGACCAGGTCGGCGACCTGCTGCGGCGTCGACTCGCCGGGCTTGCCGGCCGGCACCTCGCTGCTCGCCGTCTCGGTGACCGGGCCGGGGTTGACGACGTTGACCGCGACGCCCGTGCCCGCGAGCTCGTCGGCGAGGCTCTGGGCGGCGATGATGAGCGCTGCGTTGCGCACCGCGCCGGTGATGCTGCCGGTCATGAGCGCGTTCTGGCCGCTGAGGCCGACGATGCGGCCGGCGCCCGCCTCGCGCATGTGCGGGATGACGGCGTTGGCGATGCGCAGGAACGTCATGGCCTTGTCGTCGACCGCCTGCGAGACCTGTGCGGGATCGCTCGCGCGCTCGGGGTCGAGGGACTGCGCCGGCGGCGCGGCGGCGATCACCAGGCCGTCGATGCGGCCGTGGCGCTCGAGCACGCGCGCGATCGCCGTGTCGACCGAGGCGGCGTCGGCGCCGTCCAGCTGCACGTCGGCGCCCTCGCCGCGCGCCGCAGTGATGACCGTCGCACCTTCGGCGCGTGCCGCCTCGGCGACGGCGCTGCCGATCAGTCCGGTGCCGCCGACGACGAGGATGACGCGATCGGTGAGCTGGAGATCCATGCCGCCACCGTACGCGCCTCTGGCGCGCGCGGCTCGGCGATGCCAGGGTGGCCGCATGTCGCGCACGTCCCGCTCGTCGTCTCGTCGGTCGCTGATGCTCGGGGTCGCCGGCGGCCTGCGCTCGCTGACCCCGCTCGCGGTCGTCGCGGTCACACCCGGCGCCGCGCCGCCCTGGCCCATCCTGCGGAGTCCGTGGGGGAGGGCGCTGCTGGTCGGTCTCGCGGCGGCCGAGCTCGTCGGAGACAAGCTGCCCGCGCCGCCCTCGCGGCTCGCACCCCCGGCGCTGATCGGCCGCATCGGTGCGGCGGCCCTCGCGGGAGCCGCGCTCGGTGCGGGCACCGGCAGGCGGGGTGCCGTCGCTCGCGGAGCCGGCGCCGCCGCAGTCGGAGCGCTGCTCGGCGCGATCGGCGGCTACTGGGGCCGCCGCGGGATCGTCGAGGCGACCGGGCTGCCGGATCGGGCGGTCGCGCTGGTCGAGGATGCGGCGGCGATCGCGCTGAGCCGCGCCGCGGCCACGACCTGAGGGATGCCGCGGCGCTCGAGCTCGGAGTACCGTGCCCCGCGAGCGGGCCGAGCGGCTCGCGGAGAGGGCCGATCATGCACGAGACCCATGCGGACGACGCCGGCGAGCGGGAATCGGCGCGCGGCCACGCCGAGCACATCGCCGCGCTCACGAGCTGCGCCGAGGAGTGCCGCCGCTGCGCTGCCGCAAACCGGCGCGAGGGCATGGAGGCCTGCGCCGTGTCCTGCGAGAGCTGCGCCGAGGTATGCGAGGTCACGGCGACCGTGCTCAAGCGCGGCGGACTCTCGAGCGACGCGGTCGCTGCGCTGCTCGCTGCCTGCGCAGCGGTGTGCCGGTCCTGCGCCGCGGAGTGCAGGCGGCACGACGCAGACCACTGCCGCGACTGCGCGGAGGCGTGCGAGCGCTGCGCCGAGACCTGCGAGCGCGGGTAGCGCCGACCGACGAGGAAGGGCCGGCATCTACTGATGCCGGCCCTGTCGGTGGGCGATGCGGGACTCGAACCCACGACCTCTTCCGTGTGAAGGAAGCGCGCTACCAACTGCGCCAATCGCCCGTGCCGCTGCGATGCGGACCGCACAAGTCTGCCACATCCGGGGACCTGCTCGTGACCGGCGAGGCGATGCGCGACACGGGGTGGATGGATTTGGCATGCACGAGATCCCTAGGTATAGTCGTCCAAGTGCTCAGCGATGAGCCCCGCGGATGTGGCGCAGTGGTAGCGCATCACCTTGCCAAGGTGAGGGTCGCGAGTTCGAATCTCGTCATCCGCTCGAGAGCAATCTCATTGGAGAGCAATCTCACACCACCTGGTGGGGTGGCCGAGTGGTGAGGCAACGGCCTGCAAAGCCGTGTACGCGGGTTCGAATCCCGTCTCCACCTCGAGCACCCCGCAAGGGCGATTGGCGCAGCGGTAGCGCGCTTCCCTGACACGGAAGAGGTCACTGGTTCGAACCCAGTATCGCCCACCACGAAACCCCCGGAAATCCGGGGGTTTTCGCATGTCCGGGGTAGCGCGTGGCGTATCTGTGTCGCACGCTTGAGGTCGTGGCGCATCCGCTCGAGGAGTTGCGCACCGCTTCGGGCGTGTCGGGTGTGCCCGACATTGTTCCGGAGTCGGTTGCGATGCGGCATGCTGGCCAGACCGACTCAAAGGAGAGCGTCATGCAGGTTTCTGAGCACCCGACCGATTGCGAGGGCACGCTTCAGCGCGTCCCAAACAATGACCGCAGCATCGCCGACCCTGCCTCTCGCTTCAAGTGGGTTTGCGACGCAGACGAGAGCCACGTCTATCAAGACGACGACACGATGCCCTTCGACCGCAGCCGAACCTTCGGCGAGTAGGCGGGGCCGTCATGCGAGAGGACATGCCGCCGCGAGGCCACGTTGCCCGCGCCCTTAATCGAATCGATACTGCATGGGATCGCGTGTGGAGTGAGCGCCTGGCGCACTACAGCCGGCACCGGGCGCTCGAGATCGCCGCGACTCTGCTGGGAGGCCAGGAGCCTCGCTACGCCGAGGTGGCCGTCGACGAGTCCGACGAGCAGGCACCCAGCTTCGAACTCGTAGTCATCGCCGACGATCGCATCGTGCAGGTAGTCGGGCCGATCAACGATGACGTTTGGCCCGTTGGCGAATTATTCCCCCGGCACGAGCTGCGTCGCCTCGAGCTGCGCAAGACGCGGTTGGAATCCGTCAGTAGTCAGGAACCGCGCAGCGAGTCCGCCGCTGTCACTCTTCACTTCGACGCGGCCGACATCGGACTGCCCTTGAGTTCCGACCCGATGGGCCAAGCCGCAAAAGCGCTCGCCGATCACGTCGCTGACCTGATTGCGGATCGCATGGGCGGCAGTGGGGCTGAGGGCGCTCCTGCATCCCCGTAGCCGCCCTACGTGTAACCGGGTGGCTCGACGCTCTCACGCGCTCACAGAGAGAGGCGGTGCCCCTGCCAACACAACAGGGACACCGCCAGGCCCGACAGGATCAACCGTCACGGGATCGACCATCGAGCCAGGCCAGCGGGCGACCACAACAGCACCCGCCAGCCAGCTTCAGCAATCGACGCCAAACGCTCATTGTCGTGCAACGACAGCCGACTAGGGCGAATAGCCGTTACACAACATCTCGTGCCTCCGAGCCTCTGAGCGACGCGCACACGCACTAGAAACGCGCCGCCAATCCGATGGGCGTCGCGCACACACGCCCGCCAGACAGCCGCCAGAGCCGCGCACAGAGGCAAGGGGCGGCACCCCCTCCCACCGCCCTTCCGGCCCCCGGACGGCATAGGGCCGGTATCTCCCCGCCTGCACGAAATGACCGGCCCTGCCGTGGCTCAGACAGCGGTGTAATCGAACGGCTCGTCGGGGAGGCTCGGCTCGAGGTGCAGGTAGTGGTCTGCGAGGGCGGGGCAGTTGGTCGCCACCCATACACGGCGCTCGTCTGCCCATGCTGCGCGTTGCGCCGTCCAGGCGTTCCAGGCGTCGACTCGGTTGCTGATGGGCGCGAGGTAGTCGTCGATCCAGGCCGGCAGTCCCGCCTCGGTGTAGCGGGCGGGCAGGTCGCCGCTCTTGGCTCGCCGTCTCATGCTCGCCGCCCCTTGTAGACGCCGCGGACGCCCTTGGATGCCGGCAGGTCGTCGTCCTCGAGGCCGGGAACACCGAGTGTTGCGAGCAGTCGAGCGAGGGCGAGCTGCTGCTGCCGGATCTCGACGATGCCGGGGTGAAGTCGCGGGCCTTGGGATGAGCCGATCATGGTTCCGTCGCTGCGCACTTGGTCGCGGAGCGTGTTGATGGTGTCTCGGACGTGGCAGGCCTCGAGCAGTTGCGCCAGTTCGTGCTCGGCGAGTTCGTACTCGCCGTCGATGGACTTCCAGAGCCGCTGTCCGGGCTTGTCGAGGCCCGTTGGTGTGCGTGTCATCTCGTGCTCTCTCTCGGTGGTGCGGGTGCCCCTCGTCGTGACGGGGCACCCGCGCGGTGTTCTAACCGAATACTGCGATCTGTTGCCGCTGCGCTCGGCGCGCTTCCTCTTCGGCCCGGATCGTGGTGATGTGCTGCTGGCGCGCCCGGTGCTCGTCGAAGTCGGCGAGCGCGAGGGTGAACCCTGAGCCGGCGAGCTCGTAGGGGTCGGCCTTGGGGGTGCCGGGGTCGCCGGGGTGGGTGGCGATGATCTGCCACTCGCTGCGCTCGGTGATCGTGCCGTTGCCTGCCATGCGCGAGAGCGCCGTCCACCCGTTGACGACTGCGCGGATGTTGGCGATCGCTTCCCTCGCGTCGGCGTAGTGCCGTGCCGCGTCACCGCCGAGAGCGACGATTCCGGCCGCGTCGTCGAGGGGGCGTCCCTTGAGTGCTTCTCGGGCGTCGGTGATGCTCTGCGCGGCTGCCGTGAACGGTGCCTTCCACGAGTCCACGACGTCGCCTGCGTGCTCGATGTACACGTCGAGCAGATCCGCGTGCGCCCGGTAGGTGAGCGCGGTCTTCGATTCCTGCGAGGCGACCGTCCGCGAGATGTGGGCTGCGCGCACGTCCGGGTCGGTGTAGGGGTCGCGCCCATCGGCTAGCGCCTTGAGGGCTGCCGCGAGCGGGTCGCGGGCCTCGAGGCTGTCGATGAGGGCGACCATGCGGTCGAACTCTGCTGTTGCCGCAGTGACGGGCTTCGGGAGGCTGACGTTGAGCACGTCGCTGACGCGCTGGATGCGGCCGATCTGCTGCCGCGCTTCTCGATCGAGGTTCATGGTGTCTCCTACTTGGTGAACAGATCCCGCACGAGCTGGCGGGTTGGGTTTTCGTGGGGCTGGGTGTCGTCGTCGTGGCGGGGGAAGATGAGCGCCGCAGCGTCGGGCGAGACCGTTCCCTCGGGTGTGGTCGGGAGGATCGGCTTGTGCCGCTGCACGGCGTCACGCTTCTCCTTGAACGACCGCTGCTCCGGGATAGGCACGAGCTGGTCTTCGAACTCGGTCATGGAGTTTCCTTCCTGTTGAGGTTTCCGGCGGTCGGGTCGATCTCCCGCGCCAGCCGCTGCCGTTCGAGCGCGTCGACCATGAGCACGTAACGCTCGTCGGGCGTCGCGCGGTGGTAGGCCGGCTTGTCGAGCCACTCGTCAGCCCATCGAGGCGGCATCGTGCGTGTGAGCGTCACATGGCCGGACTCGATGGCTTGCTCGAGGTCGCGGAAAGATTCTGCAGACGGGGCGACGGGCGTGTCCTTGGTGATGGTCATGCGGTCTTCCAGATGTTGCCGAGCGGGTCGAGGTACAGGTTCGGCGCGGCGCTGCCGTGCGTTGATGCTCCGCTGACGCGCAGGTTGGTGGCTGCGACGGTTCCGGCGACCGTGATCGAATCGTCGAAGTTGACGATGCCGGCGCTGTTGGAGATGCGGCCGTTCGATGCGAGGGTGGTGCTGCCCGCTCTGACTTGGCCGCCGCTCGCTGGCGTGATGGTGACCGCTCCCGCCTGGATCGTGCCGCCTCCGGTCACGTCGAAGTCGCCCTGCACGGTCGTGTCGCCGGTGATGGTGGTCGGCCCGGTGATGTCCGTCTGTCCGGTGATATCGGTCGGCCCGTTCAGGCTCGTCTGCCCGTTGAGCGTCGTCGTGCCGGTGGCGGTCTCGTCCCCTGAGCGGGTGACGTTGCCGACAATCTGCACAGGCCCCTCGAGCTGCACGGCGCCTGTCCAGTGCAGTGTCCCGTCGCCGTCGAGGATGCCCGTGATCTTCGCCGAGCCTTCGACGATCAGGCCCTCGGTAGACTTCACGCGGAGCGCGCCACGGCTCACGGTCGCGTGGTTGATCGGGGCTGCGGTCTCGAGCTTGCGGATGCGCGTGGCGAGCTTACGGATCTCGGCCCACGGATCGTTCACGGTTGAGATGCGGGTCATTGTCGTGCCTTCCTTGTGTGGTCGATGTGGACGATTTGGTGTGCCTGTCGGCAGTCGGTGGAGCAGCGGATCGCGTGCAGCAGGTTCTCGGCGTCGGCGGCTCGGTTCGCGTCGTGCCAGAGGGTGATCGTTGGTGCGCCGCACCATGCGATGAGTGCGTGGTCGCCGTGGCCGGTTATCCACTTGAGCGCGGGGAGCTTGCACCGCAGGAAGCCCTTAGCGGTCGCGTGCTCGCGGTGGCAGTGGCAGGTGTCCCAGGTGGTCATGCTTCGCCCCGCTTCCTGGCGAGCGTCGGGCATGTGTCGTCGTGGAACACCTGCAACCTGTAGACGCCGGGGGCCGATGCGGTGAGCTGTTGAATTGCCTCGCAGTCGTCGCATCCTCCTGGCATCCGGAGGCCGAGCATGCCGTCGAGGTCTCTCACGACTCGACCCCCTCGAGCACAGGTGCACCCGCACCCGCACCTGCACCTCCCCCTAGGGGTGGGGTGCAGTGGGTGCGGTGCATGGGGGACTGCACCGGGTGCGCACCGGGTGCGGTGGGTGCAGTGGGTGCGCTATCTCTGAGAGCCCGGTTGAGGCGCTGGGCGAGTTCGTCACGCACGCCGAGCGCCGTCTTGATCGCTCGATACCCGGACGGTCGCGGTTCCATAGCGAGCACCTGAGCGAGCAGCGCGTCGAAGTCATCCGCGGCGTTTGCTTGCATCGCCGGTATATCGAACGTCCAGTGCTGCGCGCCCTCTCGATCCTCGAGAGAGAACACCGCCAGTCGAGGCTCACGGCCAGGGCCGGATGCTTCCCTGAGTGCGCCGTGCCGATCCTTGATGATCGAGAGGTCAGCGCGCCCGCCGATGCCCTTGGCGAATCCGCCCTCTGTGGTGACTCGCAGATACGCGCCGTCGATCGCCCGCTTCTTCGCCACGGTGCCGCCTGCCCCATAGGCGCGAAAGTCGGTGCCTTTGGCCATGTGATCCAGCCCTAGGACAGCGGAGCCGAGGCGCGCGAGCTTCACGAGCGTCTGCTGATTGACTGCCGTGTACTCGTCGGCACTGTTGCTCGATGCCCCGAACATGGGAAGCATCTCGCCTACGCTGTCGAGCACTGACACGGTGGGCCGCCAGGTCGCGGCGTCCGCGATGATCGCCAGCAGTGTCGGGGCATCTTCGGGAATCGCCAGCCGGAACCTTGCGGGGTCGGTAAGCACGTCCACGGGGATGCCGTAGCGGCGGAACCGTGTGAGCGTCGCTGAGGGGCCGTTGTGGTCGAGGTCGAGCCAGAGCACGCTGCCGCCCTGGTACAGCTCGTCAGCGGCGCACGCGGACGCTATGAGCGTCTTGCCGGTCTCGGGATCGCCAACTAGGCCGTTGACCGATGCCGGGTAGAGCAGGTGCAGGCCGTCGCTGCGCTTGCCGCCTCGAGTCGGGACAGGCGGGTGGAAGTCGCCGGCCAGGACTGCGGCGGCGTCGATGTACTCGGCACTCATGCGGCATCACCGCGCATTACAGCGGAGAGTGCGCGCTCGAAGTATCGCTGCCCATGAGGCTGGATCTCGTCGGGCATCCGGTCGAGGGCCACGTCGAGCCTGCGCTCAATCTCGGCCGCCTTGTCCGGGGCGTTCATCGCCCGCAGGTAGTAGCGGTCACTGTCGGCCTCGGCTTGCCGTACTCGGGCATCCTGAGCTGCGATGCCAGCGTCGAAGCCGAGCATGTAGATCGCGAATAGGTGATCGTTCGCCTCGCGGAGCCGGTGCAGGTCGAGCGTGCACGATGCGAGGCCAGCCCATGCGGACTCGAGTAGGTCGTCTACCGCGCTCAGGCGTGCCGCTGTCGATTGTGGGCGGGTGGCGGTATCGTTAGGGGTAGATCCCGTTCCAAGATCTTGAGCCGCCTCAGTCTCGCCGCTGAGGCGGCTTTCCTTTGCCGTCACGCTGTGCCGCCGATGTACTGCACGGGGCTTCCGGCGCCTGCGAGGTCGGCGGGGTTGATGCGGATGAGTCGGCCTAGACGCATCGCGGGGATGCTGCCGTCAGCGAGGCGGCGGCGGATGGTCTTGGGCGAGACGTTGAGTAGGTCTGCTGCGCCTTGGACTGTTAGCCACGGATCTGGGGGAGTGGGCATCGATCGCTCCTGGAGACGCGAAAACCGAGCGACAATCACGATCATTCGATCGTGTTGTGCTCGGTGCCCGTTTCGGATGCGACCGTTCGCTCTGCCCTAGGGGAACTCTATGCAGATCGCACACGGTGTGGTGTGCGCCCCTAGACCTTCGGCTAGCTGTCAGTTCTCTGTTGTGTCTCTATTGGACCACGGCGGGCCAGAGAAGTCGAGCCATGACACCGCTTGTCGATGCGAAAGTGCCCCCGATGCCTGTAATACCGGGGGCACTGGCGCTTCGAGAAAGTGCAACTATGCGTTGCTCTCGCGTGCAGTCACGAGCCGATCCTCAGCGGCTGCCGTGTCGAGCGGCGTCTGGAACAGCGGGCCGCGCTCGCTCATCCAGTCGCCCGCCTCGCAGTCGAAGTAGGCCGACATCAGGCGCAGCTCGGCGAGCGTGAACGGTGCGCGCCCGTTGTAAAGGTCGCGGGCGCGGTTCGCACCCACCTCGAGCATTTCGGCCAGCGGCTTCGCGTTCAGCCGCATGTCGTCGACGACGTAGGTGAGGCTGCTGCGGACGTTCGCTGCGACCTGTGCGACCCGCTGCTCAGGCAGGGATCGGCGGTCGAGCCGGTCGGCGAGCGCGCGCAACCTTGCGGGCTCGGCCTCGAGCTTGTCGGCGAGCGCTCGCACCGCGTCCCCGTCCATCTCGCTGAATGTGTCGTCGTCAAAGGCGGCGAGGATGTCGCCGTAGGCACGGCCCTGAGCGTCGATGTTCAACTCGAGCAGCAGCACGTCGTCGGCGGTGGCCTGGACTCGGTGGTGCCACGTCTGTGGCGCGTCGGTGCCGTCGTGGAACGTGCGATCGCAGTCCTGCACGCCGCAGTCGGTCGCACGCGCGACAGCCTCGGCGCGCTCGATCTCGGCGGTGATCGCCTCAAACGTAGAATCGGTGGTGGTCATCATCTTGCCTTTCAGTGGGGTGGTGGCCTGCCCTCGTCGCGGTTGGATCGTGGCGGGGGCATCCTCGGTTGAGGTCTATGTGTCGAGCTTCGCCATGCGTCTGGCGAGGTCGAAGTCACGGCCGGCGGTGTGCTGGTAGCGCATCGCGGCGGAGACAGTGGAGTGCCCTAGTCGCGCCTGCAGCTCCTTGAGCGTTGCGCCCGCCAGAGCGGCCCGCGTTGCCCCGAAGTGTCGGAGTGCGTGCCAGGGCATGTCAGGCCGTCCAGCGGCCTTACGGGCGGGGTAGTAGTGCTTCACGAGCGACGACTGCGGTAGGTGGCTGTTAGTGCCCGTCGCGGGGAACAGGAGCGCGTCGGGGGAGGGGCCGACATGCTCGCGCAGGTGCTTCTCGACGGCAGGCGCAACATGCGGCGGGATTGGCACGACTCGCACACCGGCGGCGGACTTCGGCATACCCACCTTGTACCCCTCACCGGTGACATGCGTAACGGCTCGGGCGATGCTCACGAGCATGATGCTGCCCGCCGGGTCGTCGAGCGTCGTCACGTCGCTGCGGCGTAGTTCGGTCAGCTCGCCGTACCGTGCGCCGACCCATGCAGCGAGCAGTACGGCGGCCTTCAGCCGGTCGGGCATCGCCTTGACGATCTTGTCGAGGTCGGCGGGCGTCGGCGGGTCGACCGTCTTGCCTGTGCTCGCGTTCTGTGCGCCTCGGATGATGCAGGGGTTGGACTTGATGCGCCCGTCGTGCAGCGCGGTCGTCATGATCGACTTGAGCAGCGAGTAGGCGCGCGCGGCGAGCGTCTTGCGGCCCGACTTCACAAGCGCCGAGTACCAAGTGCGCACTGTCTCGGTGGTGATCGCGTTCAGCGCCAGGTCGCCGAGCGGCGCCAGGGCCGTGTCGATGAGGCGGATGTACTCGACGCGGGTGCGGTCGCGCAGTGGCTCGCCGTCGCGGTTGGTGCGTGTCTCGACCCAGTGGCGTGCGTATGCGTCGAGCTTGACGCGCGCTGCCACTGTGGTGCGCTTCGCTTCGCCGGGTGCCGTCCACTCGCCTCGAGCGATGTCGCGGTGCTGATTCGAGAGCCATAGGCGCGCGTCAGTCACGAGATGGAATGTGGCGGGCGCATTGTGGCGTGCGCCGTCCGGCCCCATGTAGGAGGCGTGCCAACGACCTGCGGAGGTCTTGCGCAGTCGGCCGAAGCTCTCGCGCGGCTTGCGCTTGGCCATGTGCTGCCCCGTTCTGTGGCGCTCAGGTGGCGTAACTCGTGTCTAACTGTGTCCAGTAGTGGACAACAGTGACACTAGCGCAGGGCGAGCACATCCGCACGGATACAGGGCAGAATCGGCTAGTTCAGTGGCATCGCGGGCGACTTGGACAGTAGCGTATCTACTGGTTCGAACCCAGTATCGCCCACCACCCGCAGCAGCCCCGGCCATCGCCGGGGCTGTTGTCGTCTCATGCTCGCCCGTCGGTCGCTGCCGCGGCGATGCGGGCGGCGAAGCTCTCGAGCTCGGCGACGAGCGCGTCGGGCCCGAGCACGGTGAACGGGGCGTCGAAGCGCGCGACGCTCGCCAGCACTCCCGCCCACGACCACGAGCCGATGCGGATGCGGCAGGCGCCGGCCGACACGGGTTCCACCTCGCCGTCGTCGAGCCACCTGGCCGCCTCCGCGGCGGGGAGCTCGAGCAGCAGCTCGCCGTGGCACGGCCAGGCATCCGCGCCGTCCGAGCCCTTGGAGCGCGCGTCGAGGAGCGTGCGGGCATCGCCGGTCGGGATGGGGCGCGGCGCGAACGGCGCGCCCGCGGGCGAGGTCGAGCGCATCCGGTCGAGCCGGTAGATGCGCCAGTCCTGCTTCGCGAGATCCCAGGCGACCAGGTACCAGCGGCCCCGCTTCGCGACCAGCCCGTGCGGTTCGACGCGCAGCGGTGGGTCCTGCTGCGGGTCGTCGCCGTAGGCGAACCGGAGCGTCCGCCGATCGCGGGTCGCGATGCTGACCGCCTCGAGCACCGCCCGATCCACTCGCGAGGATGCCGGGGCGTCGGCGAAGCGGATCCCGTCGATGCGATGCCGCAGCCGCGACGGCATCAGCTGCCGCACCGTCGTCAGCGCCCGCGCCGCCGCCTCGTCGAGGTCGACGCCGGTGGACGGTGCGCTCTGCAGCGCGACCGCGATCGCGACCGCCTGGTCGTCGTCGAACAGCAGCGGCGGCAGCTCGGAGCCGGCCGTCAGCCGATACCCGCCGTCGAGGCCCCGGGTCGCGGTGATCGCGTACCCGAGCTCGCGCAGCCGGTCGACGTCGCGTCGCACGGTGCGGGTCGTCACCTCGAGGCGCTCGGCGAGCACGCGCCCCGGCCAGTCGCGGCGGGCCTGGAGCAGCGACAGCAGCGCGAGCAGGCGTGCGGAGGTTCCCATGGATCGAGTATCACCGCGACAGCGGACACGATCTGTCCGCATGGGCGCGGATGCTGGCCGCACGGCAGGGCATCGGGCCCGCCGATGACCCGAAGGGCACAGCGATGAGCATCACGACCACCACCCACCTCAACTTCCGCGGCACCGCTCGCAGCGCGCTGCAGCTCTACGCGTCCGCGTTCGGCGGATCCGTCACCGTCTCGACCTACGGCGACCTCGGGATGCCGAGCGACGCGCCGGACGCCGACCGGATCGTCTTCGGCCAGGTGGAGAACGAGGACGGCTTCCGGATCATGGCCTACGACATCCCCGGCACCGACGTCGATCCTGTCGCGACCGCCGGCACGACCCGCCGCGAGCACGGCACGACGATCACCGATCGCAGCTTCTTCCAGTCCGCCCGCGGGCAGAGCCTCGAGGAGGTGCTCGCGATCTGGGAGCGGCTCGCGGAGGGCGCCGACATCATCGAGCCGCTCGCGGCTTCCGCGTGGAGCCCGGGCTTCGGGATGCTCACCGACCGATTCGGCGTGACGTGGGTGCTCGACGTGCAGCCGGGCGCCGCCGCCTGACCGGCAGGGCGCGTCGCGTGCCTCGCGGCGCGGGACGCGCCCGCGCGCCTACGATGGACTGGTGACCACCGGATTCGATCTCTTCACCGACCGTGCCGTCGTCGCCATGCGCGTCGACGGTGAGCTGCAGGACCTCGCCCGCGAGCTGACCGAGACGCAGACGGTCGAGTCGGGCACGGTCGAGCCGGTGACGATCGACAGCCCCGACGGCCTCGACATCCTCCGTCACTCGGCCGCGCACGTGCTCGCGCAGGCGGTGCAGCGCGTCAACCCGGAGGCGAGGCTCGGCATCGGGCCGCCCATCCAGGACGGCTTCTACTACGACTTCGACGTCGCCGAGGCGTTCTCGAGCGACGATCTGAAGGCGCTCGAGAAGGAGATGCAGCGCATCGTCAAGGCCGGGCAGCGCTTCGTGCGCCGCGTCGTGACTGACGACGAGGCCCGAGCAGAACTCGCCGACGAGCCCTACAAGCTCGAGCTCATCGGGCTCAAGGGAGGCGCCGAGAGTGCCGCGGAAGGCGCATCCGTCGAGGTGGGCGCAGGCGAGCTCACCATCTACGACAACGTCGACCCGAAGACCGGCGAGGTGGCCTGGAAGGATCTCTGCCGCGGCCCCCACCTGCCCTCCACGCGCCTGATCCAGAACGGCTTCGCGCTCACCCGCGTCGCCGGCGCCTACTGGCGCGGCAAGACCGAGCTGCCGCAGCTGCAGCGCATCTACGGCACCGCCTGGCCGACGAAGGACGAGCTGCGCGCGTACCAGCAGCGCCTCGAGGAGGCGGCCAAGCGCGACCACCGCAAGCTCGGCCGCGAGCTCGACCTGTTCTCGTTCCCGGATGAGATCGGCTCGGGCCTGTCGGTGTGGCACCCGCGCGGCGGCATCGTGCGCGGCGAGATGGAGCAGCACGCCCGCCGCCGCCACATCGAGCAGGGCTACAGCTACGTCTACACGCCGCACATCACCAAGCGCGACCTGTTCGAGACCTCGAACCACCTGGTGACCTACGCCGACGGCATCTGGCCGCCCATCCACATGGATGAGGAGCGCGACGAGGCCGGCAACATCACCAAGCAGGGCGTCGACTACTACCTCAAGCCCATGAACTGCCCGATGCACATCCTCATCTACAAGGAGCGCTCGCGCAGCTACCGCGACCTGCCGCTGCGACTGGCCGAGAACGGCACCGTCTACCGCAACGAGCTCTCCGGCGCCCTGCACGGGCTCACCCGCGTGCGCGGCTTCACGCAGGACGACGCGCACCTGTTCGTCACCCCCGAGCAGCTCGAGGAGGAGACCACCAAGGTCCTCGAGTTCGTGCTCTCGCTGCTGAGCGACTTCGGCCTCACCGACTTCCGCCTCGAGCTGTCGATGCGCGACGACGAGAAGTCGAAGTGGATCGGCGACGAGGCCATCTGGGAGACGGCGACGGATGCGCTGCGGCGCGTCGCGCGCGCATCCGGGCTTGACGTCGTGGAGGAGCCGGGCGAGGCCGCCTTCTACGGGCCGAAGATCGACCTGAAGGTGACCGACGCCATCGGCCGCTCGTGGCAGCTCTCGACGGTGCAGCTCGACTTCAACCTGCCGGAGCGCTTCGAGCTGGAGTACACGGCGGCCGACGGCTCGAAGCAGCGGCCGATCATGATCCACCGCGCGCTGTTCGGCTCGATCGAGCGCTTCTTCGCCATCCTGCTCGAGCACTACGCGGGCGCCTTCCCGGTGTGGCTCGCGCCCGTGCAGGTCGTCGGCGTGCCGGTGGCGGAGAACTTCGCCGACTACCTGGACGAGATCGCGGCGAAGCTGCGCGCGAAGGGCGTGCGCGTCGAGGTCGACCGCTCGGACGAGCGGATGCAGAAGAAGATCCGCAACCACACGCTCATGAAGGTGCCCTTCCAGCTCATCGCCGGCGCGACCGACAAGGAGGCGGGCAGCGTCTCCTTCCGGTTCCGCGACGGCACGCAGGACAACGGGGTGCCGGTCGACGAGGCGATCGCGCGCATCGTGGAGGCTGTCGAGACGAAGGCCCACGTGTGACGGACGAGAGCCACCGCCGCGGGGACGACCCCGCACTCGACGAGCCGGCGGAGCGCGCAGCCGTGCACCGCGACTCGCTCCCGGCCTTCGAGCCCGCTCCCGAGCCGGAGGCGCCGCTGGTCGCCGAGCACGCCTGGGGAGCGCCCACCCAGATGTCGAGCGAGCTGCCCGGTGTGCCGGACGAGTTCCAGCGCCTCTGGACGCCCTATCGGATGGTCTACATCCAGCAGGGCCAGATGCCCCAGGAGCACGCCTGCCCGTTCTGCCGCGCGCCAGAGCTCGGCGACGACGAGGGGCTGATCGTCGCGCGCGGCGAGACCTGCTTCGTGCTGCTGAACCTCTACCCGTACAACACCGGCCACATGATGGTCTGCCCGTACCGGCACGTCGGCATGTACGACCAGGCGACCACCGAGGAGGTCGCCGAGATGGCGGTGCTGACGCAGACCGCCATGCGCGTGCTCTCGCAGCTCACCCGCTGCCAGGGCTTCAACATCGGCATGAACCAGGGCCGCATCGCCGGCGCCGGCATCGCCGACCACCTGCACCAGCACATCGTGCCCCGATGGTCGCTGGACTCGAACTTCTTCCCGATCATCGCGAAGACGAAGGCGCTGCCCATCCTGCTGGAGGACATGCGTCGGGACATCCAGGCGGCCTGGCCGGCCTGAGCCGCGCCACGCCCTGCACGAGAGACACATCATGACCGAGAACACCACCGGCTCCGCACGCGTCAAGCGCGGCCTGGCCGAGATGCTGAAGGGCGGCGTCATCATGGACGTCGTCACCCCCGAGCAGGCACGCATCGCCGAGGATGCCGGCGCCGTCGCCGTCATGGCGCTCGAGCGCGTGCCCGCCGACATCCGCGCGCAGGGCGGCGTCGCGCGCATGTCCGACCCCGACCTGATCGACGCCATCAAGGCCGAGGTCTCGATCCCGGTGATGGCGAAGGCGCGCATCGGCCACTTCGTCGAGGCGCAGGTGCTCGAGGCGCTCGAGGTCGACTACATCGACGAGTCCGAGGTGCTGAGCCCCGCCGACTACGTCAACCACATCGACAAGTGGCCCTTCACGGTGCCGTTCGTGTGCGGCGCCACCAACCTGGGCGAGGCGCTGCGCCGCATCACCGAGGGCGCGGCGATGATCCGCTCGAAGGGCGAGGCCGGCACCGGCGACGTCTCTGAGGCGACCAAGCACATCCGCACCATCAGCGGCGAGATCCGCCGACTGCAGTCGCTGTCGAAGGACGAGCTGTTCGTCGCGGCCAAGGAGCTGCAGGCGCCCTACGAGCTGGTCGCCGAGGTCGCCGAGCGCGGCTCGCTGCCGGTGGTGCTCTTCGTCGCCGGCGGCGTCGCGACGCCCGCCGACGCGGCGATGATGATGCAGCTGGGCGCCGACGGCGTCTTCGTCGGCTCCGGCATCTTCAAGTCGGGCGACCCCGAGGCCCGCGCCGCGGCCATCGTCAGGGCGACGGCCGCGTTCGAGGATCCGAAGGCGATCGCGGATGCCTCCAGGGGCCTGGGCGAGGCGATGGTCGGCATCAACGTGGCCGACCTGGCGGCGCCGCACCGCCTCGCAGAGCGCGGCTGGTAGCGGTGGGCGCGACCCCGCGCGTCGGGGTGCTCGCGCTGCAGGGGGATGTGCGCGAGCACGCGGCCGTGCTCGCGTCGCTGGGCGCCGAGGTGTCGCTCGTGCGCACCCCCGCGCAGCTCGACGCCGTCGACGGCCTCGTGCTGCCCGGCGGCGAGTCGAGCGTCATCGACAAGCTCTCGAGGCTGTTCGGCCTGCGCGAGCCCATCGTCGACCGCATCGCGGCGGGGATGCCCGTGTACGGCACGTGCGCGGGCCTCATCCTGCTGGCTGAGCGCATCCTCGACGGCCTCCCGACGCAGCTGCCGTTCGGGGGCATCGACGTCGACGTGCGCCGCAACGCGTTCGGCAGCCAGGTCGACTCCTTCGAGGCGAGCATCGACGTCCCGGCGCTCGGGGAGCCGGCCGTGCACGCGACGTTCATCCGGGCGCCTGTCGTCGAGCGCGCCGGCGCCGGCGTCGAGGTGCTCGCGAGCGTCGACGGGCGCATCGTCGCGGTCGAGCAGGGCCCGCTGCTCGCCACCGCGTTCCACCCGGAGGTCGAGGGCGAGACGCGATTCCACCGGCGATTCCTCGACCGTGTCACCGGCCCGTGATCGGATGACCAGGTGCTTTGGATGAACTCGTGACCAGCGCTCTCAGTCGCATCCCCTGGCAGGCGATGTGGATCGGCCTCGCCGTGATCTGGGGCTCCTCGTTCCTGCTCATGAAGCTCGGCCTGGAAGCACTGCACCCCATGCAGATCGCGACGCTGCGCATCGGCATCGCCGCGATCACGCTCGCCCTGCTCGCCGCCGCGACCCGCACCCGGCTGCCGAAGGACGGCCGCACGTGGGGGCTGCTGGCGATCTGCTCGTTCTTCCTGACCGCGCTGCCGTTCACGGCCTTCGTGGTCGCCGAGACGCGCATCTCCTCGGCCGCCGCCGGCCTCGGCAACGCGATCACGCCCGTCGCGACGGTGCTGTTCGCGCTGCTCCTGCTCCCGAGCGACCGGCTGACGCCGAAGAAGCTCGCTGCCGTGCTGCTGGGCCTGCTGGGCGTGGTGCTCATCGCGCAGCCCTGGGCCGACGCGGGCCCCGACCTGCTCGGCTTCGGCATCGCCGTGCTCGGCGGCGCCTCCTACGGCGTGGGCTGGACGCTGAACCGCCGCCTGCTCGCGCACACCGAGGTGCCGGGCATCGCGCACCCGACAGCGCTCATGATCACCGGCTTCCCGATGGCGCTCGTCGCCCTCGTCACCTGGAGCCTCGTGGAGGGCTGGTCGCCCATCTCCGTGCACGGCGAGCCGTCGCAGCTGCCGCTCGCGCTGCTGGCCGTCATCGCGCTCGGCGCCATCGGCACCGGCGTCGCCTACATCCTGCAGTTCGAGGTGGTGCGCGCCGTCGGGCCGACCGTCTCGGCCACGGTGACCTACCTCATCCCCGTCGTCGCCGTCACGCTCGGCGTGCTGGTGCTGGGGGAGGAGCTCGGCATCTGGCAGATCATCGGCGCCGCCGTCGTGATCGGTGCCGGCATCCTCGTCGGGCAGCGGCCCAGGTCGAAGGTGACCGCACGGATGTGATCCGATCGGCCTGATCCGATCGGCCTGATCCGATCGGCCCGGCCGCGCATCCACCGTGCTTGGATCGGAGCGTGCAGCTCTACTCCAGCAGACCCGGCCGCGCGATCTGGCAGGTCGTCGGCGACCTGGTCGCCATCGGCACCATCGTCGCCGCCATCTGGATCTCGCAGCAGGTGCGCGAGGCGATCGCGTCGCTCGGCGCCTTCGGCACGCAGATCGAGGATGCCGGGGGCGGCTTCGCGACCACGCTGACGGATGCGGGCGACGCGCTCGCGCAGGTGCCGTTCGTGGGAGAGGGCGTCGCCCAGCCGTTCCGAGACGGGGCGGGCTCCGCCGACGACCTCGCGGCCGCAGGCACGGCGCTGCGCGGCGCGGTCGAGGCGATGGCCACCACGGTCAGCACCGCGCTGTGGCTGCTGCCCGTGCTGCTGCTCGTGCTGATCTGGCTCATCCCGCGACTGCGCTTCGCGACCCGCGCCGGCGCGAGCAGGCGGCTGGCCGAGACGCCTGCCGGTCGCGACCTGCTCGCGCTGCGCGCCCTCGTCGGGCAGCCGACCGCGAAGGTGCTCACCGCGGCACCGGACCCGCTGGCCGCCCTGCGCACCGCCGACCGTGCCGGTCTCGACGCGCTCGCCGCCCTCGAGCTGCGCGCCGCGGGCGTGCGCTCGCAGACCGCCTAGCGCTCGCCGAGTAGAGTGGGGCGTCCCCGTCCCGCGATCAGGAAGCACCATGTCCGGACACTCCAAGTGGGCGACGACCAAGCACAAGAAGGCCGTCATCGACGCCAAGCGTGCCAAGTCGTTCGCGAAGCTCATCAAGAACATCGAGGTCGCAGCCAAGATCGGCGGCGCCGACCTGGCAGGCAACCCGACCCTCGTCGACGCCGTGCAGAAGGCGAAGAAGACGAGCGTCCCCAACGACAACATCGACCGCGCGATCAAGCGCGGCGCTGGGCTCACGGGCGAGTCCATCGAGTACGCGACGATCCTCTACGAGGGCTACGGCGCGAACGGCGTCGCGCTCATGATCGAGTGCCTGACCGACAACAGGAACCGGGCTGCCGCCGAGGTGCGCACGGCCATGACCCGCAACGGCGGCACCATGGCCGACCCCGGCTCGGTCGCCTACAACTTCAGCCGCAAGGGCGTCGTCTCGGTGACGAAGACCGACGAGGTCGCCGAGGACGACATCCTGCTCGCCGTGCTCGACGCCGGCGCCGAGGAGGTCACCGATCAGGGCGGCGGCTTCGAGGTGCTCTCGGAGGCCACCGACCTCGTCGCCGTGCGCACGGCGCTGCAGGAGGCGGGCATCGACTACGACTCGGCGGATGTCGAGTTCGTGCCGAACCTCAAGGTCGAGGTCGACGCCGAGACGGCCCGCAGGATCTTCCGCCTCATCGATGCGCTCGAGGACAGCGACGACGTGCAGAACGTCTACGCGAACCTCGACATCCCGGCATCGGTGCAGGCAGAGCTCGACGCCGACGACGACGAGTAGCCGGATGGCGTCGCCGGTGCGCGTGCTCGGCGTCGACCCCGGGCTGACGCGCTGCGGCGTCGGCGTCGTCGACGTCGCGCACCGGGTGCCGAGCCTCGTGCACGTCGAGGTGCTGCGCTCCGCGGCCGACGAGCCGATCGAGCAGCGGCTGCTGCGCATCGCGCGCGGCGTCGAGGCCGCGATCGACGCGCACCGCCCCGACGCCATCGCGCTCGAGCGCGTGTTCGCGCAGGCGAACCTGCGCAGCGTCATGGGCGTCGCGCAGATCTCCGGCATCGTGCTGCGCGCCGCCGCCGAGCGCGAGATCCCCATCGCGCTGCTCACCCCCACCGAGGTGAAGGCCGCCGTCACCGGCTACGGCGCCGCCGACAAGCGCCAGGTGGGCGAGATGGTGCGCAGGCTGCTGCGGCTCGAGGCCGCACCGAAGCCCGCGGACGCGGCGGATGCGCTGGCGATCGCGATCGCCGAGGGCTGGCGCGTGCGCGCCACGCGTCCCGGCAGCGAGGCGGGCGGCGGGCAGGCGACGCCGGCGCAGCGCGCCTGGGCGGCGGCGGAGGCCGCCGCGAGAGCGGGGCGGGCTCGGCGCTGAGCGCGGAGCCGCTGCGCCTACTGCCGGCTCGACTTGCGCGTGACGCTGCGCGCCAGCAGCGCCGGGATCGCCACGCCGATGAACTCGGCGACGGCACCGGCCGAGAACATGATCAGCTCGAAGCCCGGCGTCTCGAACGAGTACCCCATGAGCAGCAGGCCGCCGACGACGAAGACCATCGCGACGACGAAGGACAGCACGGTGGTGGCGTTCATGGGGCTCCAGTTTCACGGGGCAGGGGTGTCGGTATCCACCGTATCGCGTGCCTGCCGCCTAGGCTGACGTGGTGATCTCCAGCCTCGACGGCACCGTGCTCTCCGCCCGCGGGCAGCGGCTCGTGGTCGGCGTCGGCGGCATCGGCTACGCCGTGGCCGTGACGCCCCCGTGCTCGCTCGGCGCGCGCATCGGTGCCCGCATCGCCCTGCACACCCATCTGGTGGTGCGTGAGGACGAGCTCTCGCTCTACGGCTTCGAGACCGAGGCGGAGCTCGACGCCTTCGAGCTGCTCATCGCCGTCTCGGGCGTCGGCCCCAAGTCGGCGCTCGGCGTGCTCGCCCACCTCACGCCCGACGAGCTCTCGCGGGCCGTCGACGGCCAGGACGAGAAGGCCTTCAAGGCGGTGAGCGGCATCGGCCCCAAGACCGCCAAGCTGCTCATCCTGCAGCTGAGCGGCAAGCTCGCCGCTCCCGCCGCGGCCGCGACGGCGAAGGGGTCGGATGCGCGGGCCGACGTGCTCACGGCCCTCACGGGGCTCGGGTGGGCGGAGCGCACCGCGAGCGACGCGATCGAGCGAGCGGCGACCGCAGCGCCCGACGCGGTCGGAACGACCGGCACCCTGCTGCGCGCCGCGCTGGCGATCCTCGGGCCCGGAGCGCGGTCGTGACCGACCCGCTCGTCGACCCCGCCGCATCCGCTGACGAGCTCGCCTTCGAGGGCGCCCTGCGGCCCGGCAGCCTCGCCGAGTTCGTCGGGCAGCCGAAGGTCAAGGGGCAGCTCCAGGTGCTGCTGCACGCCGCTCGGCTGCAGGACCGAGCGCCCGACCACATCCTGCTCGCCGGCCCCCCGGGGCTCGGCAAGACCACGCTCGCGACCATCATCGGCGCCGAGACCGGCCGCCCGATCCGGTACTCGTCCGGTCCCGCGATCCAGCACGCGGGCGACCTGGCAGCGGTGCTCTCGGCGCTCGTGCCCGGCGAGGTGCTGTTCATCGACGAGATCCACCGCATGTCGCGCGCCGCCGAGGAGATGCTCTACCTCGCCATGGAGGACTTCCGGGTCGACATCATGGTCGGCAAGGGCGCCGGCGCCTCGTCCATCCCGCTCGAGCTCGCGCCCTTCACGCTCGTCGGGGCGACGACGCGATCGGGCATGCTGCCCGCGCCGCTGCGCGACCGCTTCGGCTTCACCGCGCACCTGGAGTTCTACGAGAGCACCGACCTCGAGCGCGTGCTCGCGCGCTCCGCGCGGCTGATGGAGCTCGGCATCGAGCCCGCCGCGCTGGCAGAGCTCGCCGGCCGCTCGCGCGGCACCCCGCGCATCGCCAACCGGCTGCTGCGGCGCGTGCGCGACTGGCTGCTCGTGCACGCGGGCTCGAGCGACCTGGAGGGCGTGCGTGCCGCGCTCGAGCTCTACGACGTCGACGAGGCCGGTCTCGACCGCATCGACCGCGCCGTGCTGCACACCATCGCGCACCGCTTCGGCGGCGGCCCGGTCGGCCTGTCGACGCTCGCCGCGGCGATCGGCGAGGAGGCCGACACGATCGAGTCGGTCGTCGAGCCGTTCCTCGTGCGCGAGGGCCTCATCGGCCGCACGCCGCGCGGCCGCGTCGCGACGCCGTCGGGCATGCGCCACGCGCGCGCCGACACGGCACCGGGCTCCAGCGGGGATGCAACGCTCGACGGGGTATGATGGTCGCTTGGTCGTGCCCGCAGCTGCGCTCGACGAACCACCCCTGAGAGGCTCTTCCCTACGATGCTGTTCCTGCAGAACGCCGCCCCCGCCCAGCAAGGGTTCCCGTTCGACCCGCTGACGATCATCATGCTGGTCGTGCTCGCGGCGATGATCTTCTTCATGTTCCGCAGCAACAAGAAGCGCAAGGCGCAGGCTGCCGAGCTGCAGGAGAAGATGGTGCCGGGCTCCGAGGTGATGCTGAACTTCGGCCTCTTCGGCGAGCTGCGCGAGATCGACGAGGAGCGCAACGAGGCCCTCGTCGAGATCGCACCCGGCACGATCGTGCGCGTGCACCGCCAGACGCTCGCCCGCGTGGTCGAGGAGCAGGCGGAGGTCGCAGAGGCCGAGGTCACGGACGACCGCGCGGACGACGCCGGCGACGTGGACCCCCGCGACCGCGCCTGATCCGTGGCAAAGGCTCGTACCCGGGGCGCTCGCGCCCTCATCTGGCTCGTCGTCCTGATCGCGGGCCTGACCGGCGCCAACGCGGCCGCGGTCCAGTGGGGCGGTGGCTCGTGGATGCCGCAGCTCGCGCTCGACCTCGAGGGCGGCACGCAGATCGTGCTCGAGCCGCGGCTCGCCGAGGGCGCGTCGATCTCGCAGGAGCAGCTCGACCAGGCAGTGTCGATCATCCGCCAGCGCGTCGACGCCTCCGGCATCTCCGAGACGGAGATCACGACGCAGGGCGGCCGCAACATCGTCGTCGCCCTCCCGGGTGAGCCCGACGCCCAGACCCTGCAGCGCATCCAGGCGAGCGCCAAGATGGAGTTCCGCCCGGTGCTCGCCTCCGCGCAGGCGAACGCGCCCGGCTCGACGCCGGCGCCGACGGAGACCGACCCGGCTGCCGAGCCGCCCGCAGCGCCCGAGAACGCCTGGGATCAGGCGTGGATCACGCCAGAGGTGCAGTCGGAGTTCGACGCCTTCATGTGCGAGGACGTCGACCCGACCCAGGTGGCCGACCCCGACGCCCCGTTCATCACCTGCTCGAACGATGGCACCGCCCGCTTCATCCTCGGTCCCGTCGCCGTCGACGGCGCCAGCATCGCCGACGCGCAGGTCTCGGCCGCGACCAACTCGCAGGGCCAGGCGACCGGCGGCTGGGCCGTCAACCTCGAGCTCGACGGCGAGGGCCCGGCCAACTTCGAGGCCGTCACCCGCGCCATCACCGGGCTGCCGGAGCCGACGAACCAGTTCGCGGTCGTGCTCGACGCGACCGTGCTGATGCCGATCACGTCGAACGCCATCATCACCGACGGCAACGCGCAGATCACCGGCGGCTTCACGCAGGAGGCCGCGCAGGGCCTCGCCGACCAGCTGCGCTTCGGCGCGCTGCCCGTGAGCTTCCAGGTGCAGTCGAACGAGACCATCTCGCCCACGCTCGGCGCCAGCCAGCTGCAGGCGGGCCTGATCGCGGGCCTCATCGGCCTCGTGCTCGTGATCGCCTACTCGGTGCTGCAGTACCGCGCGCTCGGCGTGGTCGTCGTCTTCTCGCTCGCGGTCGCCGCCGTGCTCAGCTACCTCGTCGTCACGTTCCTGTCGAGCACCGAGGGGTACCGCCTCTCGCTCGCCGGGATCGCGGGCCTGGTGATCTCGATCGGCATCACCGCCGACTCGTTCATCGTCTACTTCGAGCGCATCCGCGACGAGCTGCGCGAGGGCAAGCACCTCACGACCGCGCTCGAGACGGGCTGGAAGCGCGCGTTCCGCACCATCCTGGTGTCGGATGCGGTGAGCTTCCTCGCCGCCGTCATCCTGTTCCTGCTGTCGGTCGGCAACGTGCGCGGCTTCGCGTACACGCTCGGCATCACGACCTTCATCGACATCATCGTCGTCGCCCTGTTCACGCACCCGCTGCTGCGGCTGCTGGCCCGCACGAGGTTCTTCTCCTCCGGCCACCCGCTCTCGGGCCTCGACCCGCAGGCGCTCGGGGCTGTCTACCGGGGACGCGCGAAGTTCCGCGAGCCCGTGCTCGCGGGCAAGGGCGCGAAGTCGGCCAAGGAGGCGCAGCTGCGCCAGACCATCGCGGAGCGCAAGGCCGAAGCCGCGACGACGGGCAAGGAGTCCTGATGGCATCGCTCACAACCATCGGCAACGAGCTCTACACCGGCGAGCGCTCGATCCCGGTCGTGCCCCGCCGCAGGATGTGGTTCATGGTCACCGCGATCGTGCTCATCGTGCTGGCACTCGGCACGGTCGTGCGCGGCGGCTTCGTGTTCGGCATCGAGTTCACCGGCGGCAGCGAGTTCCGCGTGTCGAGCCTCGATTCGGCATCCGTCGACGGCGCGATCGAGGCTGTCGAGGAGATCGTGCCCGACGCCGACGCGCGTGCTGCGACGCTCGGCCAGGACACCGTCCGCGTGCAGACCGACGCCGTCACGGAGGAGCAGGCCGCCGAGATCCGCGCAGCGCTCGCCGAGCAGTACGGCGTCGAGACGGGCGACGTGGCGTTCTCGTTCATCGGGCCGTCCTGGGGACAGGACGTCTCGCGGCAGGCGCTGCTCGCGCTCGTCGTGTTCCTGGTGCTGGTCTCCCTCGTGCTCGCCGTGTACTTCCGCACCTGGAAGATGTCGCTCGCGGCGCTCTCCTCGCTCGCGTTCGACCTGCTGGTCACGGCCGGCGTCTACGGCATCATCGGCTTCGAGGTGACGCCGGCGGCCGTGATCGGCTTCCTGACCATCCTCGGCTACTCGCTGTACGACACCGTCGTCGTGTTCGACAAGGTGCGCGAGAACACCGCGCCCGGCTCGAGCGGCACGATGCTGGGGCAGATCAACCTGGCCGTGAACCAGACGCTCGTGCGCTCGATCAACACCTCGATCGTGGCGACGCTGCCGATCGCGTCGATCCTGTTCATCGGCGCGTTCGCGCTCGGCGCCGGCACCCTGCGCGACATCGCGCTCGCGCTGTTCATCGGCACGATCGTCGGCACCTGGTCGTCGATCTTCGTCGCGGCGCCTGTCTATGCTCAGCTGAGGCAGGGCGACACCATCGGCGACGCGCAGGTCAAGGCCAAGCGCGACCAGGGGGCTGTGGTCTGAGCCGAGAGGCGGTCCAGGCAGGAGGGAGCGGCGCGATGAGCGAGGTGCAGTCCACCGGCGGCTTCCGCACGCTCCTGCCCTTCCTGTTCTCGCGCTCGCACCGCGCGGGTGCCGTCGACGAGCTCATCCGCTCGGTCAAGTCGCAGCACCCGAAGGCCGACACCGGCCTGATCCAGCGCGCCTACATCGTCGCCGAGGAGGCGCACCGCGCGCAGTACCGCAAGTCGGGCGAGCCGTACATCACCCACCCGGTGGCGGTGGCGCAGATCCTCGCCGACCTCGGCATCGGGGCCATCACGGTCGCGGCCGCGCTGCTGCACGACACCGTGGAGGACACCAGCTACACGCTCGACCAGTGCCGGGCCGACTTCGGCGACGAGATCGCGATGCTCGTCGACGGCGTCACCAAGCTCGACAAGCTGAAGTACGGGCAGAGCGCGCAGGCCGAGACGGTGCGCAAGATGGTGGTCGCGATGTCGAAGGACATCCGGGTGCTCGTCATCAAGCTCGCCGACCGGCTGCACAACGCCCGCACCTGGGGCTTCGTCTCCGACGAGTCGGCGCAGCGCAAGGCGCACGAGACGATCGAGATCTACGCGCCGCTCGCGCACCGGCTCGGCATCCAGACCATCAAGGTCGAGCTCGAGGACCTCTCGTTCGCGGTGCTGCAGCCCAAGGTATACCTCGAGATCAAGAACCTGGTGGATGCGCGGGCGCCCGAGCGGGAGCGGTACCTCGACGAGGTGGTCTCGGCCCTCAGCGACGACATGAAGGCCGGCAGGATCCGCGGGCGCATCGCGGGGCGGCCGAAGCAGTACTACTCGATCTACACGAAGATGCAGGTGCGCGGGCACGACTTCGGCGACATCTACGACCTCGTGGGCGTGCGCGTCATCGTGCCGTCGGTGCGGGACTGCTACGCCGTCCTCGGCTCCATCCACGCCCGCTGGCAGCCGATGCCCGGGCGGCTGAAGGACTACATCGCCACGCCGAAGTTCAACCTCTACCAGTCGCTGCACACGACGGTCATCGGGCCGCGCGGCCACCACGTCGAGATCCAGATCCGCACCGAGGAGATGCACCGCCGCGCCGAGTACGGCGTGGCGGCGCACTGGAAGTACAAGCAGGGCGGCGGTGCTGGCGAGATGTCCTCGACCGACATGGCGTGGCTGCAGCACATCAACGACTGGCAGGAGGAGACGACTGATCCCGGCGAGTTCCTCGACTCGCTGCGCTTCGAGATCGGCGCGAAGGAGCTCTACGTCTTCACCCCGAAGGGCAAGGTCATCGGCCTGCCCGCGGGCGCGACGCCGGTGGACTTCGCCTACGCCGTGCACACCGAGGTCGGCCACCGCACGATGGGCGCGAAGGTCAACGGCCGGCTCGTGCCGCTCGACACCAGGCTCACCACCGGTGACGTCATCGAGGTGCTGACCTCGAAGAACCCCGATGCGGGCCCGAGCCAGGACTGGCAGGGCTTCGTCACCTCGCCCAGGGCGCGCAGCAAGATCCGCCAGTGGTTCCAGCGCGAGCGCCGCGACGAGGCGGTCGAGGTGGGCAAGGAGGCGATCGCGAAGGCGATGCGCCGCCACGACCTGCCCATGCAGAAGCTGATGGGCCGGGATGCGTTCGCCCAGGTGGCCGCGCAGCTCAAGCACGACGACGTGACGGGGCTCTACGCGGCGGTCGGGGAGGGGCACGTGTCCACCCAGTCGGTGCTCGAGAAGGTCGTGGCCTTCATCCGCGCCGAGGAGGGCACGGCAGACGACGAGCCGGAGCCGGTGCTGCCCACCCGCGCACCGCGCGCCCCGTCCAACGGAGCGGGCGTGCTCGTGCGCGGTGCCGACGACATCCTGGTGAAGCTCTCGAAGTGCTGCGCCCCCGTGCCCGGCGACGACATCGTCGGCTTCGTCACGCGCGGGCAGGGCGTGAGCGTGCACCAGCGCAGCTGCACGAACGTGCAGTCGCTCCTGACGGAGCCCGAGCGCATGATCGAGGTCGAGTGGGCGCCGGTGTCGAAGGGGCTCTTCCTCGTCAACATCCAGGTCGAGGCGCTCGATCGCTCCGCGCTGCTGAGCGACATCACCCGGGTGCTGAGCGAGCACCACGTGAACATCCTCTCGGCGACCGTGCACACCGGCACCGACCGGCTCGCCATCAGCCGCTTCGCGTTCGAGATGGGCGATGTGACGCACCTCGAGAACGTGCTCAACGCGGCGCGACGCATCGAGGGCGTCTACGACGTCTACCGCATCACCACCGGCTGAGGCGGCCTGCCGGGCGCGACCAGCTCGGCATCGAGCACATCGGGCGAGAGGGCGTGCTCGATCGCCAGCACGACCGCGCCGCGCACGCCGGCGTCGCCCTTGGTGGCGCTGGCGGCGATCTGCAGGTGCTCGGTCGCGAGCGGCAGCGAGCGTCGGTAGACGACCTCGCTGATGCCGGCGTGCAGCTCCTTCGCGGCACCCGCGAGGCGCCCGGCGACGATGATGACCGAGGGGTTGACGAGGTTGACGACCATGGCGAGCACCTCGCCGATGTCGCGGCCCGCAGCGCGCAGCGCCTGCGCCGCCTCGGGCGAGCCCTGTGCGGCCAGCTCGACGACCTCTCCGGTGCTCGCGACATCGACGCCGAGCTCCCGCAGCCGTGCCGCGATGGCCGGCCCGGCGGCCACCGCCTCCAGGCAGCCCTCGTTGCCGCAGCGGCACGGCGCGGTCGAGCCGGGCACGCGCACGTGCCCGAGGTCGCCCGCCGTGCCCCGGGCGCCGCGCTGCAGGCGTCCGCCGGAGATGATGCCGGCGCCGATGCCCGTGGCGACCTTGACGAGCACGAGGTCGGCGGTCTCGGGCCAGGCGGTGCGCTGCTCGCCCAGCGCCATGATGTTCACGTCGTTGTCGACCAGCACGGGGCAGCCGAGCCGCTCGCGCAGCCAGCCGGCGACGTCGAAGCGGTGCCAGCCGGGCATGATCGGCGGGCTGATGGGCCGGCCGGTCGCGTGCTCGACGGGCCCGGGGAGGCCGATGCCGACGGCGACGACCTCGTCGAGCTCGCGCCCCTGCTGGGCGACGAGCGCGCGAGCGGCGCCGGCGACCCAGCCGAGCACGGCCTCCGGCCCCTCGGCGACGTCGAGCTCGGCGCGGGAGGCGGCGATGCCGTCGCCGCTCAGGTCGGCGAGCTCGACGATGACGTGCGTCGCACCGACATCCACGCCGACCACCACGCGCGCGCTCGGGTTGAGGGCGAACAGCGAGGCGGGCCTGCCGCCGGTGGAGGCGGCGTCGCCGACGGGCGCGACGTAGCCCACGCCCATCAGCGTGTCGATGTGCATCGCGACGGAGGAGCGAGCGAGCCCGGATTCGCGCGCGAGCTCGGAGCGGGTGCGGGCACGGCCGTCGCGCAGCAGGTCGAAGATCTCGCTCGTGCGCATAGCGTTCAGTGAAGCACATCCGAGCACTTCCGACACGCGAAACGCAACTTATGCCAATGCTCGACAAAAGTGCGATGCGTGTGCAACAGTGAGCCCGTGGACGACGACGTCATGACGACTGCAGGCACCGAGCCGATCGCGCTGCGCGCCAGCGGCATCGTGCAGTCCTTCCTCGGCACGACCGTGCTGCACGGGGTCGACCTCGAGCTGCGCCGGGGCGAGGTGCACGGCCTGGTGGGCGAGAACGGCGCCGGCAAGTCCACGCTCATGAAGATCCTCGCCGGGGTGCACCAGCCCGATCGCGGCACGCTCGAGCTCGACGGCGAGCCCGTCTCCTTCTCCTCCCCGCTGCAGGCGCAGCGGGCCGGCATCGCGACGGTCTACCAGGAGTTCACGCTGCTCGTCGATCGCACCATCGCCGAGAACATCTGGCTCGGGCGCGAGCCGCGGCGCGGCCCGCTCGTCGACCGGGGCCGCATGCTGCGCGACACGCGCGAGCTGCTCGAGACCATCGGCGTGCCCGATCTCGACCCCTCGCTGCCGGTGCGCCAGCTCTCGGTGGCCGAGCAGCAGGTCGTCGAGATCGCGAAGGCCGTCAGCCTCGACGCCAAGGTCATCTCGATGGACGAGCCCACCGCGGCGCTCGCCGACCACGAGGTGGCGCTGCTGGCCCGCATCATCAGGAGCCTCACCGAGCGCGGCATCGCGATCCTGTACGTCTCGCACCGCCTGCGAGAGGTCTTCGAGCTCTGCACGACGATCACGGTGCTCAAGGACGGCGCGCTCGTGGGCAGCTGGCCGGCCGAGGAGCTCGACGAGCGCAGCCTCGTCCGACGGATGGTGGGCAGGGAGCTGTCGGCCTTCTATCCCGACGCGGCGCCGGGCAGCGCGCCCGGCGAGCCGATGCTCGAGCTCGAGGGCGCCGGCAACGGATTCGTCGACGACGTCTCGCTCACGGTGCGCGCCGGCGAGATCGTCGGCGTCGCTGGCCTGCAGGGCGCCGGCCGCACCGAGCTGCTGCACGGCATCTTCGGGGCAGACCCCTTCTCGCGCGGCACGATGCGCGTCGGCGGACGCCCGCTCCACCCGCGCTCGCCGCGCCGAGCCGTGCGCGCGGGGCTCGCGCTCATCACCGAGGACCGCAAGGCGCAGGGCCTGTCGCTCAACCTGACCGTGCTGCAGAACGCGCTCGGCGTCGTGCGGGCGGTGTTCCCCTCGCGCACCTCGGCAGCTCGGGCAGCCATGCCGAGCGCGCTCGCAGAGCTCGAGCTCATCGCGCGCGGGCTCGACCAGGAGGTGCAGTTCCTCTCCGGCGGCAACCAGCAGAAGGTCGTGCTCGCCCGCTGGCTGGCGGTGGCGCCGACCGTCGTGCTGCTCGACGAGCCCACGCGCGGCATCGACGTGGGCGCGAAGTACGGCGTCTACGAGGTGATGCGCAGGCTCGCCGCCTCCGGCGTCGCCATCCTGATGGTCTCGAGCGAGCTGCCGGAGGTGCTGGGCATGAGCGATCGCATCCTGGTCATGCGAGACGGTCGGCTGGCCGGCGAGCTGCCCAGCTCGTCGAGCGAGGAGGACGTGCTGGCGCTGGCGACCGGTGCGGACGAGGAGGTCGCGGCATGACCGCCATCACCGGCACGCGGCCCGTGCGGCGCGCACGGATCTCGACCACCGCGATCGTCTACATCGTGCTCATCGGCGTCATCGCCCTGAGCGCCGTGCTCGTCGCCGCGGCGGGCAAGTCGTTCTTCACCACCGGCACGCTCACGAGCGTGCTGACCCTCATGTCGATCCTCGGCTTCGTCGCGATCGGCCAGACGCTCGTGATCATCTCCGGCAGCCTCGACCTCTCCGTGCCCTACGTCGTGAGCACCGCATCCATCGTCGGCGCGGGCATCATGGCGCAGGGCGCGGCCGGCATCGTGCCCGGCGTGCTCGCGGCGCTGCTGGTGTCGGCAGCGATCGGCGCCGCGAACGGGCTGATCGTGACGAAGCTGCGCGTGCACGGCTTCATCGCGACGCTGGGCGTCGGCCTCATCATCTCCGGATGGCTCGGCACGAGCTTCCAGGGGTCGTTCGGCTCGGCGCCGGCGGAGTTCCGCCTCATCGGCGCCACCCTCATCGCCGGGGTGCCGCTGTCGACGATCATCATGCTCGTCTGCGCGGGGCTCGCGGCACTGCTGCTGCACCGCACCCGGCTCGGCCACCACATCTACGCCGTGGGCGGCAGCGCCCACGTCGCGCGGCTCTCCGGCGTGCGCACGCAGGTGCCCGTGGTGGTCTCGCACATCCTCTGCTCGACGCTCGCCGGCCTCGCGGGCCTGCTGCTGCTCGCGCGCACCTCGGTCGGCAGCCCGACGATCGGCTCGCAGGGCGGCTACGACCTGATGTCGATCGCCGCGGTCGTGCTGGGAGGCACCCTGCTGGCCGGCGGCTCCGGCGGCGTGCTCGGCACCATCGGCGGCGTCGCGATCTTCGCGGTGCTCGACCACGTCATGGGCGTGCTCGAGGTGAACCCGTTCTTCAAGGACTTCGTGCGCGGCGCCGTCATCATCCTCGCGGTGGCGCTCTACGCCTGGCGCAGCCTGCAGCGCCGACCACCGAGGTTCCCGGGGAAGGGGGCCCGGTCGTGACCGCGCTCGCGCAGCGCTCGCCCTGGCAGCGCTTCCTCTCGGCCCTGGCCACGCCGGGCGGTGCCGTGTTCATCCTGCTGGTCGTGCTGCTGATCATCGCCTCGGTCGCGAACCCCCGGTTCGCCGAGCCCGACCAGCTCGTGCGCTTCCTGGCCCGCACCGCACCGATCGCCATCGCGGCCATCGGCCAGTTCTTCGTCATCGTCTCGGGGGAGTTCGACCTCTCGATGGGCGCGGTGATCGCGACGCAGGTCGTGATCGCCGGCAACATCATCGGGCAGGACGAGGCGATGATCCTGCCCGGCATCGCCCTCATGCTGCTCGTCGGCGTCGTCGTGGGGCTCGTCAACGGGCTGCTGACGACGCTCGCGAAGGTGCCGAGCTTCATCGTGACGCTCGGCACGATGCTGGCGCTGTACGGCTTCGTGCGCTTCCTCACCGGCGGCGCGGCCACCGGCAACCCCGTCGACAGCTTCCGTGAGATCGGCCGCGGCTCGCTCGGCGAGGTGCTGCCGTACCCCGTGATCATCCTCGTGGTGCTCGCGCTGGCGGCGTGGCTGCTCATGCGCGCCCCGTTCGGTCACACGCTGCTCGCCGTGGGCGACAACCCCGTCGCCGCTCGCCTGTCCGGCACGCGCACCTCCCTCGTGAAGGTCTCGGCCTTCGTGCTCTCGTCGCTCGCGGCGACCGTGGCGGGCATCCTGCTGGTCGGCTACGCCGGCGTGCACCCCAGCATCGGCACCGGCTACGAGTTCCAGGCGATCACCGCCGTGGTGCTCGGCGGCGCGGTGCTCGGCGGCGGCCGCGGCTGGGTGCTCTCGGCCGCGGCGGGCGCCATCGCGCTCGAGCTGCTGTTCACGGTGCTCAACCAGGTGGGCATCGACTCGACCTGGCGCCCGAGCGTGCAGGGCATCATCATCATCCTCGCCGTCGCCCTCGGCGCCGTCGCGTGGCGCACGGCGCGGCGACCCGCGTCGGTCTCGCGCAGCGACGCGGCCGCCGGCGCCGACCCAGACCCGATCCCGACACCAACCCCGACACCAGGAGAGCAATGATGCGCACATACAGGAAGGGCCTCATCGTCGTGGCCCTCGGCGCCGCGATCACCCTCGCGGCCTGCAGCACCGACGGGAGCGTCGATCCCTCGGCGGCCCCGGAGGACACCGCGGCGGCACCCGCCGAGACCGAGGCCTCGAGCGGCGAGTGGTTCGACCAGGCCGTCTTCGACGAGCAGTTCGAGCAGCGCTCGGCGACGTTCGAGGGCGACCCGGCGACCCCGTGGCTCCAGTACATCGACGGCCCCATGACCGACACCGCCGAGTGGCAGACCGACGAGCCGATGCGCGCGTGCTTCGCCAACGCATCCATCTCGAACCCGTGGCGCCAGACCGGCTTCATCACCATGCAGGAGCAGCTCGCGGTGCTCGAGGACGAGGGCGTCATCGAGTCGATGGAGGTGCGGGACGCCGGTGACGACGACAACACCCAGATCGCCGACATCGACTACTTCATCAGCCAGGGCGACTGCGACGTCTTCATCATCTCGCCCAACTCGACCGCGGCCCTCACGCCTGCCGTCGAGCGGGCGTGCGAGACCGGCCGTCCCGTGATCGTCTTCGACCGCGGCGTAGACACCGATTGCGCCACCACCTTCATCCACCCGATCGGCGGCTACGCCTGGGGCATCGACACCGCGGAGTTCCTCATCGAGAACCTCGAGGCGGGCGACACGGTCGTCGCGCTGCGCATCCTGCCGGGCGTCGACGTGCTCGAGCATCGCTGGGCGGCCGCAGAGCGGCTGCTCACCGAGGCGGGCATCACCGTCGACGACTACTTCACGGGCGCAGACCCGACGGAGATCAAGAGCATCATCACGGATGCGCTCTCGCGCGGTGACGTGCAGGGCGTCTGGATGGATGCCGGTGACGGCGCCGTCGCCGCGATCGAGGCCTTCGAGGATGCGGGCGCCGAGCTGCCGGTCATGACGGGCGAGGACGAGATGAGCTTCCTCCGCGCATGGCAGGAGCGCGACATGACGGCGCTCGCCCCGGCGTACTCGAACTTCCAGTGGCGCACGCCGCTGCTGGCCGTCGAGATGATCGCGAACGGCGAGCCCGTGCCGACCGAGTGGGTGCTGCCGCAGACGCCGCTCGACGCCGAGGCCCGCGACGAGGCGATCACCGCGAACGAGGGGATGCCCGACGGGCACTACGCCCTCTTCGGCGGCGCCGACCTGCCGACCTACCCCGGCCCCTGGCAGGACCGCTAGCGGCCAGCCGCTGACCGGCCGGTCCTCGCGCACCGCGCGGGGGCCGGCCGTCTCCACCAGAACGCAGAACGGAGGCGCCATGCGCTCGATCGGCATCAACACGTGGGTGTGGCAGTCGCCGCTGCGCGACGAGACCGCCCCGGCCATGCTCGATCACGTCGCGAGCCTCGGCTTCGACCTCGTCGAGCTGCCGCTCGAGCAGGAGGGCGACCTGACCGCCGCGGCGACGGCGCCGCTGCTGCAGGCGCACGGCCTCGCCGCGAGCGTCGTCGGCGCCATGGGCCCGGGCCGCGCGCTCGTCGCGACCGACGACGAGACCGTGTCGGCGACGCAGCGCTACCTGCGCGCGTGCATCGACTTCGCCGCCGACATCGGCGCCCCGAGCGTCTGCGGCCCCTTCACCGCCGAGACCGGCCGCACGTGGCGCATGGACGCCCGGGAGCGCGCCGCCGTGATCCACGAGCTGCGCGAGCGGCTCGCGCCCGTGCTCGAGCATGCGGCCGAGCGCGGCGTGAGCATCGGCATCGAGCCGCTGAACCGCTACGAGACGTCGATCATCACGACGGTCGAGCAGGCGCTGGACGCGCTCGAGCCGCTGCTGGGCGAGCATCTCGGGCTCGCGCTCGACACCTACCACCTCGGCATCGAGGAGCGCTCGAGCGCCGACGCCATCCGTGCCGCGGGCGACGCCCTCGCGCACGTGCAGGTGTGCGGCAACGACCGCGGCGCCCCAGGGGGCGACCAGACCGACTGGCCGGGCATCCGCGACGCCCTCGACGAGGTCGGCTACCGCGGCCCGCTCGTGATCGAGAGCTTCACCGCGGAGAACGCGTCGATCGCGGTCGCGGCCTCCATCTGGCGGCCGCTGGCCGCCACCCAGGACGACCTCGCCCGCGACGGGCTCGCGTTCCTGCGCGAGCTGGAGCGCACGTGAGCGCCCCGCTGGGCGTCGCCGTGCTCGGCACGGCGTTCATGGGCCGCGCGCACTCGTCGGCGTGGCGCAACGTCGGCGCCGTCTTCCCCGACGCGCCGGCCACGGCCATGCGCGTGCTGTGCGGCTCCGACCCCGCCCGCACCGCGGCCGCCGCGCGCAGCCTCGGGTGGCAGGAGGCGGCGACCGACTGGCGCGAGGTCATCGCCCGCGACGACGTGCAGGTCGTCGACATCTGCACGCCTGGGCACCTGCACGCCGAGATGGCGACCGCCGCGCTCGAGGCCGGCAAGCACGTGCTGGTCGAGAAGCCGCTCGCGACGAGCCTCGCCGAGGCCGAGCGCATGGCCGAGGCGGCAGCGCGTGCCCCCGGCGCATCCATGCTGGGCTTCAACTATCGGCGCGTGCCGGCGCTCGCGCTGGCGCGTGAGCTCGTGCGCGATGGCCGGATCGGTCAGGTGCGCACCGTGCGCGCGGCATACCTGCAGGACTGGCTCGTCGACCCGGAGGCGCCCATGACCTGGCGCCTGCGCGCCGAGACCGCGGGCAACGGCGCCCTCGGCGACCTCGGCTCCCACGTCGTCGACCAGATCCTCGCGATCACCGGCCAGCGCGTGACCGCGGCGCGCGGCACGCTGCGCACCTTCCAGCACGAGCGGCAGGGGCCAGCGGGGCCCGAGCCGGTCACGGTCGACGACGCCGCCTGGGCGCAGCTCGACCTCGACGGGGGAGCGGTGGCATCGCTCGAGGTCTCGCGCGTCGCGACCGGCAGCAAGAACGCGCTCACCATCGAGGTGCACGGCACCGACGGCGCCATCGCGTTCGACCTCGAGCGGCTGAACGAGCTGCGCGTGACCGAGGGGCGCGACGGCTGGCCGGCGCGCGTGCTCGTGACCGAGCCGACGCATCCGTACCTCGACGCCTGGTGGCCGCCGGGCCACGTGCTCGGCTGGGACTCGACCTTCATCATGCAGGCGGCAGACCTGCTGCGCGGGATCGAGGCCGGCCGCGCCCCGACGCCGTCGTTCGCCGACGGCCTCGCCGTGCAGCGCGTGCTCGACGCGGTGGAGCGCAGCGACGCGGCCGACGGTGCCAGGATGCCGATAGGAGACCGCTGATGCCCGAGATGAGGACGCCATGACCCGCCCGTTCACGCTGTTCACCGGCCAGTGGGCCGACCTGCCCTTCGAGGAGGTCGCGAGGCTCGCCGGCTCCTGGGGCTACGACGGGCTGGAGATCGCATGCTCGGGCGACCACCTCGACGCCTCGAGGTGGGATGACGCGGCGTACGTGGCGTCGCGGCAGGAGATCCTCGAGCGGCACGGGCTGCGGGTCTGGGCGATCTCGAACCACCTGCACGGCCAGGCGGTCTGCGACGACCCGGTCGACTTCCGCCACGAGGCGATCGTGCGGCAGCGCGTGTGGGGCGACGGCGACCCGGAAGGGGTGCGCCAGCGCGCCGCCGCGGAGATGATGGACACCGCCCGCATGGCGCGCGCGCTCGGCGTCGACACGGTCGTCGGCTTCACCGGCTCGTCGATCTGGCAGTACGTCGCGCAGTTCCCGCCCGTGCCCGAGAGCGTCATCGAGGCCGGCTACCGCGACTTCGCCGACCGCTGGAACCCGATCCTGGACGTGTTCGACGAGATGCAGGTGCGCTTCGCGCACGAGGTGCACCCGAGCGAGATCGCCTACGACCACTGGTCGACGGTGCGCACGCTGGAGGCGATCGGCCACCGCGCGGCGTTCGGCCTCAACTGGGATCCCAGCCACATGGTGTGGCAGGGCATCGACCCCGTCGGCTTCATCTCGGACTTCGCCGAGCGGATCTACCACGTCGACTGCAAGGACACCCGCATGCGGATGGGCGACGGCCGCAACGGCATCCTGTCGTCGCACCTGCCATGGGGCCACCCGCGGCGCGGCTGGGACTTCGTCTCGGCCGGTCGGGGCGACGTGGCCTGGGGAGACGCCTTCCGCACGCTCACCGCGATCGGCTACGACGGGCCCATCTCGATCGAGTGGGAGGACGCCGGCATGGATCGCATGCAGGGCGCTCCGGAGGCGCTCGAGGCGCTGCGGCGCTTCGAGTTCGAGCCCTCCGCCGCGCGCTTCGACGCGGCGTTCTCGGCCGAGCGCGACTGAGCGGGCTCGCGCCGCGGGCTCAGCCTGCCGCTGCGACGACCTCGAGCCAGGAGCGCTTGGTCTCGAGCTCCGCCTCGAGCTCGGCCCGGCGCCCCGCGTCCTTCGCCTCGGCGAGCTCGGCCTCGAGCTTCTCGATCGCGTCCTCGAGCTGGCCGGCGAGGCCCTCCGAGCGCGCCTTGCGCTCGGGGTTCGAGCTCTTCCAGTGCCGCTCGTCGAGCTCGCGCACGTGCGTCTCGATCGCGCGCATCCGATCCTCGACCTCGCGCAGCGACTCGCGCGGCACGCGGCCGATCTCGTCCCAGCGCTGCTGGATCCTGATGAGCGCGTCGCGCGCCGAGGCGCGGTCCGTGCTCTGCAGGATGGGGGCTGCCTCGTCGAGCAGGGCGAGCTTCGCGGTGAGGTTCGCCGCGTACTCCTCGTTGTCGACCGCGGCCTGCTCGGACTTGGCGGCGAACAGCACGTCGCCGGCCTCCTTGAACTGCGCCCACAGGGCGTCGTCGACCTTGCGGCCGGCGCGGCCGGCGGCCTTCCACTGGTCGAGCAGCGTGCGGTAGGCCGGGATGCCGTCGGCACCCTTGGGCGCGAGCGCCTGCGCCTGCTCGACGAGCGCCTGCTTGCGGGTGCGGACGTCCTTGTGCGAGGCGTCGAGCTCGGCGAAGAACTTGCGGCGCGCGGTCTCGAGCGTGCTGCGAGCGTCGCGGAAGCGCTTCCAGAGCGCATCCGCCTGGCCCTTCGGCAGGCGCGGGCCGTCCTTCTGCAGGCGCTGCCAGTCGGCGAACAGCAGATCGACCTTCTGCATCATCTGCTTCCACTGCACGTCGGCGAGGTCGCCGGCGGCCAGCTGCTCGATCTGCTCGACGACGCGGGTGCGCTCGGCGATCGCCTCGTCGAGCTCTGCCTTGCTGGCGGCCTGCTGCTCGGCCTCGAGCTGGCCGAGCTCGCCGCGCAGCGCGTCGAGCCGCGTGAGCAGCGAGGGGATGTCGCCGACGGCGCTCGCCTGCACGACCGTGTCGTGCAGGTGCGACGCGGCCTTCGCGACGTCCTTGGCGTTCGCGCCGCCGCGCACGCGCTGCTCGAGCAGCCGCACCTGGCCCTCGAGGTCGGCGAACTTGCGCTCGAAGTAGGCGAGCGCCTCGTCGGGCGTGGCATCCGGGAACTGTCCGACGACGCGCCAGTCGTCGCCGTCCTGCACCGCGACGGTGCCCTCGGCGTCGACGCGGCCGAGGCCGCGCTCGATGACGTGCTCGCCCATCGTGGGGCCGGTGGGGGCTGCGGCCGGTGCCGCTGCCTCTGCATCTGCGCTCGGCTCAGCGGTCGGTGCTGCCTCTGCGCTCTGCTCGGCCGCCTCGGTGGCGGCGTCGGTGCTCGCCTCGGCGGTCTCGGGCACGGCGGCGTCAGCGGGCTGCTGCGCGTCGGCGTCGGTGGGCTGGGTGGAGTCGGGCATGACGGAGTCTCTCGTACGAGGGAACGGGCAGGTCGAGCCTAACGCCACAGGGGCGCTCGGCGCGCGAGGGGGCTCACTGCAGGACGAAGTCCTCGATCGTCACCGGCTCGGCGGGCGCGCCGTCGGGCAGGTCGTCCTGCGTGCCCTTCGCGATGACCTGCTCCTGCAGCTGGTCCAGCCCCGAGGTGACGCGACCGACGACGGTGTAGCCGCCGGCGCTGTCGGAGGGGATGGTGGTGTCGCCGTAGACGATGAAGAACTGGTGGCCGTTGGAGTCGCCGTTGTCGCCCTGGCGCGCCATCGCGATGGTGCCCTCGACGTAGACGTCGTCGGCGGGTGCGTTCTCGATCGGCCCGTACATGAAGGCGGGGTCGCCGGAGCCCTGGCCGTCGATCGAGCCGCACTGCAGCACGTTGAAGCCCTCGGCGGTCGTGAGCCGGTGGCAGGTCTTGCCGTCGTAGTAGTCGCGCTGGGTGTCGAACAGCATGGAGGAGACGGCCTGCGGGGCAGCCTGCCCGTCGAGCTCGACGCCGAGCTCGATGCCGTTGATGGTGAGCGCGCCCGTCCAGGCGCGATCCTCGGCGAGCGCCGCGTCGGGCACCTCCGACTCGGGCGCCGCGGGCTCGCTCGCGGACGGTGCCGGGGTCTCCTCGGCGGGAGGCGCCGCCGGCTGGACGAGGGAGATGAGGCCGATGCCGCCGAAGAGGACCACGGCGGCGAGCACGCCGCCGATGATGGAGTCTCGCGTCTGGCGGCGCTTCCTGCGCTCGTGCACGGTCTGGCGTGCGCGATAGTCGCGGACGCGCCGCTCCTGCTCCTGCTTCGTGACCACGGGCTCTCCTCGTCTGCCTGCCGCGCAGAGCATGCCGATGGCGCGCGCGGCCGCCGTTCAGGCTACCGGCTCGACCGCGTGCGGCCCGACAGCGGCGCTGGCGCGTCAGCCGTCGCGCCTAGCATGGAGGCATGGCCAGGGGGACGACAGCGCCGCTCGCCGTGCGCATGCGCCCGACGAGCCTGGACGACGTCGTCGGCCAGCGGCACCTGCTCGGCCAGGGCTCGCCGCTGCGCCGGCTCGCGGCGCCCGGCGACGGCGCGAGCGGCCAGAGCGTCATCCTCTGGGGGCCGCCCGGCACCGGCAAGACGACGCTCGCGCAGGCGATCGCGCACACCTCCGACCGCCGCTTCGTCGAGCTGAGCGCCGTCACCGCCGGCGTGAAGGACGTGCGCCAGGTGATGGAGGACTCGCTGAACCAGCGCGACCTCTTCGGCCAGTCGACGGTGCTGTTCCTCGACGAGATCCACCGCTTCACCAAGGCGCAGCAGGATGCGCTGCTGCCGGGCGTCGAGCAGGGCTGGGTGACGCTCATCGCCGCGACCACCGAGAACCCCTCCTTCAGCGTCATCAGCCCGCTGCTGTCGCGCTCGCTGCTGCTGACGCTCGAGCCGCTCGAGGACGCCGACATCGCCGAGCTCGTCGACCGCGCCGTCGCCGATCCCCGCGGCTTCGACTCCCGGATCGCGCTCGAGGAGCAGGCGAAGGCGCAGCTGATCCGGCTCTCCTCCGGCGACGCGCGCCGTGCGCTCACCGCGCTCGAGGCCGCCGGCGCGCACGCGCTCGAGGCGACGGAGGAGGAGAGCACGGCGGATGCGCCTGCGACGGTGACCGCAGAGGCCCTCGCGACCGCGGTCGACCGGGCGCTGCTGCGCTACGACCGCCAGGGCGACGAGCACTACGACGTCATCTCGGCCTTCATCAAGTCGGTGCGCGGCTCCGACCCGGACGCCTCCCTGCACTACCTCGCGCGCATGATCGAGGCGGGGGAGGACCCGCGCTTCATCGCCCGCCGCATCATCGTGCTCGCGAGCGAGGACATCGGCATGGCCGACCCGCAGGGCCTCGTGATCGCCACGGCGGCGGCGACCGCGGTGCAGATGATCGGCATGCCGGAGGGCCGCATCCCGCTCGCCGAGGCGACCGTCTACCTCGCCACCGCGCCGAAGTCGAACCGCTCGTACAAGGGCATCGATGCGGCGATCGCCGACGTGCGCGCCGGGGACTTCGGCCGCGTGCCCACCCATCTGCGCGACGCCCACTATCCCGGTGCCAAGCGGCTCGGCCACGGCAAGGGCTACCGCTACGCCCACGACGCGCCGCACGGCGTCGCGACGCAGCAGTACCTGCCGGATCCGCTCGTCGGCCGGCGCTACTACGAGGCCGGGGCGCACGGCTTCGAGCGCGACGTCGCGGCCCGCCTCGAGCGCATCCGCACCATCCTCGCCGGCGGCAGCTGATCTGCTAGTCTGGACGACGGCCCATCGGGCGGCAGCATGCCACGGCAGCTGCAGCCGGGCCCGCACCCCTCCTTAGGTCCCGGCACTCGGCCGGGACAGCCGCTCACGCGGCAGCGACTCAGCGAAGGAAGTCATGTCCACGAAGTCCCGTTCCCGTTCGAAGGTGCGCCTCTCGCGCGCACTCGGCGTCGCCCTCACCCCGAAGGCCGCCCGCTACCTCGAGAAGCGCCCCTACGGCCCCGGCCAGCACGGACGCACCAAGCGCAAGGCCGACAGCGACTACGCCGTCCGCCTGCGCGAGAAGCAGCGCCTGCGCGCCCAGTACGGGCTCCGCGAGGCGCAGCTGCGCATCGTCTTCAACGAGGCGCGCCGCCAGCCCGGCCTGACCGGTGAGAACCTCGTCGAGCTGCTCGAGATGCGTCTCGACGCGCTCGTGCTGCGTGCCGGCTTCGCCCGCACCACCTCGCAGGCCCGCCAGCTCGTCGTGCACCGCCACATCATGGTCGACGGCCAGCGCGTCGACCGCCCGTCCTTCCGCGTGAAGGAGGGCCAGACGATCCACGTGCACGAGCGCAGCGAGGGCATGGAGCCCTTCCAGGTCGCAGCCGCGGGCGGTCACGCCCAGGTGCTGCCCCCGGTGCCGCCGTACCTCGACGTCCAGCTCGACCGCCTGCAGGCGCGCCTCGTGCGCCGCCCCAAGCGCGCCGAGGTGCCCATCGTCGCCGACGTGCAGCTCGTCGTCGAGTACTACGCAGCTCGCTGATCCGCCGAAGGAGAGGGGTCGCCAGGTGGCGGCCCCTCTTCGTCGTTAGACTTGGGCCTCGCCCCGCCGCCGAACCCGGTGCGGGGCAAGCGAGACACGAGAGGGACCCGCTGTGAAGAAGCTCCTGTTCCTGGCCATCGGCGTCGTCATCGGCGTCTTCGCCGCACGTCGCATCGAGGAGACCGAGAAGGGCAAGGCGTTCCTCGACAGTGTCGACGACCGCTCCCGCGAGTTCTCGGACGCCGTCAAGGACGGCTACAAGGCTCGCGACCGCGAGCTGCGAGGCGAGTGACACGACCCGATCCGAGCCCGGGCGCACCGCGCCCGGGCTCGTCAGGCCCCGCGCGGGCTGGAAAGACCTGAGCCGATGCAGACCGCAGAGATCCACAGCCGCTTCCTGAAGCACTTCGAGCAGCGGGACCACACCATCCTCCCCTCGGCGTCGCTCGTGAGCGACGACCCCGCGATCATGTTCACGATCGCCGGCATGGTGCCGTTCATCCCCTACCTCTCCGGCCGGGTGCCCGCCCCCTGGCCCCGCGTCGCGGACGTGCAGAAGTGCATCCGCACCAATGACATCGAGGAGGTCGGCCGCACGCCGCGGCACGGCACCTTCTTCCAGATGGCCGGCAACTGGTCGTTCGGCGACTACTTCAAGCGCGAGGCGATCGAGTACGCCTGGACGCTGCTGACCGGGCCCGAGGCCGACGGCGGCTACGCGTTCGACCCCAGCCGCCTCTGGGCGACGGTCTACGAGACCGATGACGAGGCCGAGCGGCTCTGGCTCGAGCTCACCGACATCCCCGCCGCGCGCATCCAGCGACTCGGACTCGAGGACAACTACTGGATGACCGGCCAGCCCGGCCCCGCCGGCCCCGACTCCGAGATCTTCTACGACCTGGGCCCCGAGTACGGCCCCGAGGGCGGCCCCGCCACCGGCAGCGACCGCTACGTCGAGATCTGGAACCTCGTGTTCATGCAGGACGAGATCGCCGACGTGCGCTCGAAGACCGAGTTCACCATCGTGCGCGAGCTGCCGAGCAAGAACATCGACACCGGCATGGGGCTCGAGCGCATCGCCTTCCTCAAGCAGGGCGTGCCGAACATGTACGAGATCGACCAGGTGCGGCCCGTGCTCGACCTCGCGAGCGAGCTCTCGGGCCGCAGCTACGGCGCCGACCACGAGGACGACGTGCGGATGCGCGTGGTCGCCGACCACGTGCGCTCGTCGCTCATGCTCATGGGCGACGGCGTCACCCCCGGCAACGAGGGCCGCGGCTACATCCTGCGCCGCCTGATGCGCCGCTCGATCCGCGGCATGCGCCTGCTGGGCGTGCACGAGGCGACCTTCCCGACGCTCTTCCGCGCGAGCTTCGACGCCATGTCGACCGCCTACCCCGAGCTGCGGGACGCCTACCCGCGCATCGAGCGGCTGGCGATCGCCGAGGAGGAGACGTTCCTGAAGACGCTCGAGTCCGGCTCGACGGTGCTCGACCTCGCGATGGCGGATGTGCGCAGGGACTCGGGCCGCACGGTGCCCGGCAAGACCGCCTTCCTGCTGCACGACACCTACGGCTTCCCGATCGACCTGACGATGGAGATCGCCGAGGAGGCGGGCCTCGAGGTCGACCGCTCGAGCTTCGAGACCCTCATGAGCGAGCAGCGCAGCCGCGCGAAGGCCGATGCGAAGTCGCGCCGCCGGCAGCTCGCCGACCTCTCGGTCTACTCCGAGCTGCGTGCGCGCGGCGAGACCGCCTTCCTCGGCTACGACGAGCTCGAGGCCGACGGCGAGGTCATCGGCATCATCTCGGCGGGCGCCCAGGTGCCCTCGGCGGGCGTCGACCAGGAGGTCGAGGTCATCCTCACGGCCACCTCGCTGTACGCCGAGTCCGGCGGGCAGGACAGCGACCAGGGCCGGCTCGTCGGCCAGGGCTTCGAGGCAGAGGTGCTCGACGTGCAGCGGCCTGTGCAGGGCCTCATCAGCCACACCGTGCGCGTCACGAGCGGCGAGATCGCCGTGGGCGACGTCGCGCACGCGGTCGTCGACCCGCTCTACCGCCGCGGCGCGAACCGCGCGCACTCCGCGACGCACCTCGTGCACGCCGCGCTGCGGCAGCTGCTCGGCCCGGATGCGGTGCAGGCGGGCTCGTACAACAAGGCCGGCTACATGCGCCTCGACTTCTCGTGGTCGAGCCCGCTGTCGCCCGACATGCGCCAGGAGCTCGAGGGCATCGCGAACGGCGCGATCAGCGACGACCTGCCCGTCGAGACGCGCGTGATGCCGCTCGACGAGGCGAAGGCGCTCGGCGCCATGTCGCTGTTCGGCGAGAAGTACGGCGACACCGTGCGCATGGTCGACATCGGCGGCCCGTGGTCGCGCGAGCTGTGCGGCGGCACGCACGTCGGCACCGCGAGCCAGGTGGGCCTCATCTCGATCACGAGCGAGGCGAGCGTCGGCTCGAGCGCGCGTCGCGTCGAGGCGGCGGTGGGGGCGGATGCGTTCGAGCAGCTGGTCGCGGAGCGCACGCTCGTGAGCGAGCTCACCTCGATGCTGAAGACCCCCAAGGAGCAGCTGCCGGGCAGGATCCAGGAGATCGTCGCGTCGCTGAAGTCGGCGGAGAAGCGCATCGCCGAGTTCGAGTCGAAGCAGCTGGCCGGCCGCGTGCAGCCCATCGCCGACGCCGCTGAGCGGATCGGCGAGGTGCGGCTCGCCGCCGTCGACCTGGGCGCCGTCGGCTCCGCCGACGACCTGCGCTCGCTCGCCGGCCAGGTGCGCGAGCGACTGGGCGTCGACCCCGCGGTCGTCGCCGTCGGCGGTGCCGTCGACGGCAAGCCCGCCGTGGTGGTCGCCACCAACCAGGCGGCGCGCGACGCCGGCCACGCTGCCGGGCCGCTCGCGAAGGCCGCTGCCGGGGTGCTCGGCGGCGGTGGCGGCGGCAAGCCCGACATGGCGCAGGGCGGCGGCCAGGATGCGGCCGCGATGCCCGCGGCGCTCGTCGCCGTGCGCGAGGGGCTGCTCCGCTGAGCGGGGGCGCGACCATGCGTCAGGGCGTGCGGATCGGCGTCGACGTGGGCAGGGCCCGCGTCGGGGTCTCGCGCAGCGACCGCGACGGGCTGCTCGCGACGCCCGTGGAGACCATCCAGCGCGCGAGCGTCGAGCCGGTGGCGCGGCTGCGCGAGCTCGCCGCCGAGCTCGGTGCGGTCGAGGCCGTCGTCGGCCTGCCCATCTCGCTCTCCGGCGGCGACACGCCCAGCACGCAGGACGCGCGCGAGATGGCGGCGCAGCTGGCAGCCGCGCTGCCCGTGCGGCTCGTGGACGAGCGGCTCTCCACCGTCACCGCGTCCGCCGGCATGCGCGCATCCGGCAAGTCGACGCGCCAGCAGCGCGCCACCATCGATCAGGCGGCCGCGGTCGTCATCCTGCAGCACGCGCTCGACTCGGAGCGCGCGTCCGGGCGCGCGCCCGGCGAGCTGCTGACGGACGGCGACGCTGTCGCCCAGCGAGAAGAGGACTGACATGGCAGGACGACGCGAACGCGCCCGCCAGGAGCGCAAGGCCCGCACCCGCAGGCGCATCATCGGCTGGAGCATCGCGCTCGTCGTGATCGTCGGCATCGTGGTCGCCGTCAGCTGGGGAGCGACGCAGCTCGCCGAGCGCTTCAGTGGCCCCGAGGACTACGAAGGCCCGGGCACGGGCGACGTGACCGTGCAGATCCAGTCGGGGCAGAACGGCTACGACGTGGCAGCCACGCTCGTCGAGCAGGACGTCATCGCGAGCGCCGAGGCGTTCACCGACATCCTGGTCGCCGACCCCTCGATCCAGCTGCACCCGGGCGCCTACAGCCTGCAGCAGCAGATGTCGGCGCAGGGCGCGCTCGACGCCATCCTCGACCCGGAGAACAAGGTCGAGCTGCGCGTGACGGTGCCGGAGGGCTACACGTTCCAGCAGGTCTTCGAGCGACTCGAGCGCGACCTGGGCATCCCCGCGTCGGAGTTCCTGCCGTTCAAGGACGACCCGGCGCGGTTCGACCTGCCCTCCGATGCGCTCACGATCGAGGGCTGGATGTTCCCCGCCACGTACACCTTCGACGAGGGCGTGACGGCCGAGCAGGTGCTGCAGCGGATGATCGACCGCCAGCGCCAGGCGCTGGAGCAGCACGGCGTCGCCGAGGCCGACGCCCAGCGCGTGCTGACCTTCGCGGCCCTCGTGCAGCGCGAGGCCCGCTTCGCCGACGACTTCGGCCGCGTCGCACGCGTGTTCCAGAACCGTCTCGACATCAACATGCCGCTGCAGTCGGATGCCACCGTCGCCTACGGCACCGGCAACCTGCACGTCGTGACCACGACCAGCGACGAGCGCGCCGACGCGACGAACCCGTACAACACCTACCAGCACACCGGCCTGCCGGTCGGACCGATCGGCGCCCCGGGGGATCAGGCGATCACCGCGGTGCTCGAGCCCACCGAGGGCCCCTGGCTGTACTTCGTGACCATCAACCCGGAGACGGGCGAGACGGTGTTCTCGGAGACCTACGAGCAGCACCAGGTCGCGGTGCAGGAGTTCCAGCAGTTCCTGCGCGACAACCCCGGCTGGGGCGGCTGAGTGCAGCGGATCGACGGTGCCGGCGCCCGCAGGCTCGCGGTCGTCGGCTCGCCGATCGCGCACTCGCTCTCGCCGGCGCTGCACGGCGCCGCGGCTCGCGAGCTGGGCCTCGACTGGCGCTATGAGCGGCGGCTCGTGGCGGCGGGCGAGCTCGCCGGCTTCCTCGACGTGCTCGACGGCTCGTGGCTCGGGCTCTCGGTGACGGCGCCGCTCAAGCACGAGGCGCGGGCGCTCGCCGCGAGCGTCGACGCGCGCGCCGAGCTCACGGGCGCCGTCAACACGCTGCTGCTGGGTGCCGCACCGCGCGGCTGGAACACCGACGTCGGCGGCATCGTGCGGTCGTTCGCGGATGCGGGGCTCGGTCCGGTCGGCTCCGGTGCCATCGTGGGTGCCGGCGGCACGGCGCAGGCGGCCCTGCTCGCCCTCGCGGAGCTCGGCGCCGGCACCGTGACGGTCGGCCTGCGCAGCCCGGCGAAGGGCGCGCGGCTGACCGAGCTGGGGGAGCGGCTGGGCGTGACGGTGTCGCTGCAGCCGCTCACCGAGCCGCTGCCCGCCGTCGACGCCGCCGTCTCCACCCTGCCGGCCGGGGCCGAGGTCGTGCCGGCCTTCGCGCATCCGCCCGCCCGACTGCTCGATGCCGACTACGCGCGCCCGGAGGGCTCGCGCTACCTCCCCGGCCTCGGCGCCGAGCGCGTCATCGACGGCCGCGAGATGCTGCTGGGCCAGGCCGTGCTGCAGGCGCGCATCTTCGCGCTCGGCGAGATCGAGACGGCGCTGCCCGACGAGGCGCGCGTCGCGGCGGCCATGCGGGCGGCGATGGTCGGGAGCGGCACGGCCGGTCTGGAAGAATCGTAGGCATGCTGCGCTGGCTGACTGCCGGGGAATCCCACGGCCCCGAACTGATCGCTGTGCTCGAGGGGCTGCCTGCGGGGGTGCCGATCACCGCCGAGCAGATCCAGGCCGACCTGCAGCGCCGCAAGCTCGGCGCCGGGCGCGGCGCGCGCATGAAGTTCGAGCAGGACGAGCTCTCGATCTCCGGCGGCGTGCGCCACGGGTTCACGCAGGGCGGCCCCGTCGCGCTGCGCATCGGCAACACCGAGTGGCCGAAGTGGACCGGCGTGATGTCGGCGGCACCGCTCGAGGGCGAGCTCACCGGCGCCCGCGCCGCGAAGCTCACGCGGCCCCGGCCCGGCCACGCCGACCTGGTCGGCATGCAGAAGCACGGCTTCGACGAGGCCCGGCCGGTGCTCGAGCGCGCGAGCGCCCGCGAGACCGCCGCCCGCGTCGCGCTCGGCGCCGTCGCGCGCGCCTTCCTCGGCGAGCTGGGCGTGCGGCTCGTGAGCCACACGCTGTCGATCGGCCCCGTGCGCGTGCCTGACGAGGCCGCGCTGCCGACGCCCGACGACGTCGACCGGCTGGACGCCGACGAGCTGCGCTGCGCCGACCCCGCGACGAGCGAGGCGATGCTCGCCGAGGTCGAGGACGCCCGCCGATCGGGCGACACGCTCGGCGGCATCGTCGAGGTGCTCGCCTACGGCCTGCCCGCCGGGCTGGGCTCCTACGTGCACTGGGATCGCCGGCTCGACGGCCGCCTCGCGCAGGCGCTCATGGGCATCCAGGCGATCAAGGGCGTCGAGGTCGGCGACGGCTTCGAGACCACGCGCCGCCGCGGCAGCGTCGCGCACGACGAGCTGCTCGTCGGCGACGACGGCGTGCACCGCGCCACCGGCCGCGCAGGCGGCATCGAGGGCGGCATGTCGACCGGCGACGTGCTGCGCGTGCGCGCCGGCATGAAGCCCATCGCGACCGTGCCGCGCGCGCTGCGCACCATCGACACCGCCACCGGCGAGGCGGCGCAGGCGCACCACCAGCGCAGCGACGTGTGCGCCGTGCCGGCCTCCGGCGTCGTGGCCGAGGCGATGGTGGCGCTCGTGCTCGCCGACGCGATGCTCGAGAAGTTCGGCGGCGACTCGGCGGCCGAGACGCGCAGGAACCTCGACGCCTACCTCGCCGCCATCCCCGAGCGGCTGCGCACGGTGCCGGAGGGCGCGGTGCCGGACCACGCGGTGCCGGAGGGCGCGGTGTCGGAGGGCGCCGGGCACCCGTGACCGCCGACGGCCCGCGCCCCGGCGACGAGGCGAGCGCGACGCCCCCGATCGCGCTCATCGGCCCGATGGCGGCCGGCAAGACCTCGATCGGCCGCAAGCTCGCGTCGCGCATCGGCCGCACCTTCGCCGACACCGACCGGCTCGTGACCCTCGACCACGGCCCGATCCCGGCGATCTTCGCCGAGCACGGCGAGCCCGCCTTCCGCGCCTGGGAGGCCGAGGCCGTGCAGCGCGCCCTCACCCCCGGCAGCGTCGTCGCCCTCGGCGGCGGGGCGGTGCTCGACGAGGGCACCAGGGCGCTGCTGCGCGAGCAGGCCACCGTCGTGCTCGTCACCGTCGACGAGCTCGCCGCCGAGCGCCGCATCGTCGGCGACGCGCGCCCGCTCGTCGCCGACGGCATCGCGGCCTGGCGCCGCATCGCGGGCGAGCGCGACCCGATCTACCGCGAGCTCGCCGACACCGTCGTCGACACCTCGCGCACCCCCATGGCCCGGCTGGTCGACCAGCTCGAGGCCTGGCTCGAGGAGCGCGGGCTGTGACAGCCCACCGGAGCACGACCACCACCGAAGCGAGGAGCACCGCCATGACCACGATCCGCGTCGAGACCGAGGCGCCCTACGACGTCCACGTCGGCAGGGGCATCCTGGTCGAGCGCCTGCGCGAGACCCTCGGCGACGCGCAGCGGCTGCTGGTCGTGCACCAGCCCGCCATGAGCCGCATCGCCGACCACCTCAAGGACGCGCTCGACGTCGAGGTCTTCCTCGCCGAGGTGCCCGACGCCGAGGCGGCCAAGCGCATCGAGGTCGCGCAGTTCCTGTGGCAGATCATGGGGCAGGCCGAGTTCACCAGGACGGATGCGGTGCTCGGCCTGGGCGGCGGGGCCGTCACCGACCTCGCGGGCTTCGCCGCGGCCACCTGGCTGCGCGGCATCCGGGTGCTGCAGGCGCCCACGAGCGTGCTCGGCATCGTCGACGCCGCCGTCGGCGGGAAGACGGGCATCAACACCGAGCAGGGCAAGAACCTCGTCGGCGCCTTCCACCACCCGGCGACCGTGGTCGCCGATCTCGAGCTCGTCGACTCGCTGCCGCGCAACGAGCTGCTCACCGGCTTCGCCGAGATCGTGAAGGCGGGCTTCATCGCCGACGCGCGCATCCTCGAGCTGCTCGAGGGCTCGCTCGAGGCATCCACCGACCCGACGACGCCCGAGTTCGCCGAGGTGATCTCGCGCTCGATCGAGGTGAAGGCGCGCGTGGTCGCGAACGACTTCCGCGAGGCGGGGGAGCGCGAGTTCCTCAACTACGGGCACACGCTCGGCCATGCGATCGAGCACAACGAGCGCTACCGCTGGCGGCACGGCGCGGCCGTCTCGATCGGCATGGTGTTCGCGGCGGAGCTCTCTCGCCTCGCCGGCCGCCTGCCCGAGCGCGTCGTCGACCGGCACCGCGAGATCCTCGGCTCGCTCGAGCTGCCGATGACGTACCCGGTGGGGCGCTGGCAGTCGCTGCTGGGGCAGATGCGCAAGGACAAGAAGACGCGCGGCTCGATGCTGCGCTTCGTGGTGCTCGACGACGTGGCGAAGCCGCGCATCCTCGAGGGCCCCGACGAGGGTCTGCTGTTCATGGCCTACCAGTCGCTCGCCGACTGACCTGTCCGTCGGTCGCCCTTCGACAGGCTCAGGAGCCGGAGCGCGCGCCGCGGGCGCACGCGTCTCGAGACCGCGGCTGGCGCGTTGTCAGCCCCCTGCGCCACGATCGTCGCGAACGCCCGCACCCGACGGGCGGCAGCGAGAGGGGCGCATCGTGGCGCACGGAGACATCACGCACATCGAGATCCCGGTCAGCGACTTCGCCAGGTCGACCGAGTTCTACAGCACGCTCTTCGGCTGGCAGATCGCCGAGATGGAGGGCTTCGAGGGGTACCCGATGTTCCAGGCGCCCAACGGCGTCTCCGGCGGGGCGCTGACGGCGCGCGAGGAGGGCTTCACCCAGCCGCGCTCGATGGTCGAGGTCGACTCGATCGACGACGCGATCGCGAAGGCCACCGAGCTGGGCGGGTCGGTCGCGGTGCAGAAGACCGAGATCACGCCGACGAGCTGGTGGGCGCTGCTCACCGACGCCGACGGCAACCACATCGGCCTGTTCGAGGGCGAGATGTAGGCACGCCGCAGGTCGAGGTGCGCGCGCCGGAGGCGCTCGCGTCTCGAGACCGGATGCGCATGCGGCGTGCCCTGCGATGCCAGACTGGCCGCATGCGCATCCTCGTCCTCAACGGCCCCAACCTGGGCAGGCTCGGCACCCGCGAGCCCGACGTCTACGGCACGGCGACGATCGCCGACGTCGCCCCGCTCGTCGAGGCCGCCGGCACCGCCGCGCGACCGATCGAGGCCGACGTGCGCCAGACCGACGACGAGGCCGAGCTGGTGGGCTGGATCCACGAGGCCGTCGACGCCGCCACGCCGGTGATCCTCAACCCGGCCGCCTTCACCCACTACTCCTACGCGCTGCGGGATGCGTGCGCGCAGCTGCAGGGCGTCGCGCCGCTCGTCGAGGTGCACATCTCCAACCCCCACGCGCGCGAGGCGTTCCGGCACACCTCCGTCGTCTCGGGTGTGGCGACGGGTGTCATCGCCGGCTTCGGGCTGCGCGGCTACGCCCTCGCGGCCGCCGCGATCGTCGGCGACTGACGCCGCCGGGAGCCGGGCACCACCGTGCGCCCCTTCGACGACCTGATCGCCGAGGCGCTGGCGGCGGACGTCGACGGCTGGGGCTTCGCCTGGCTGGAAGGTCGTGCGACCGAGGAGCGGCCGCCGTGGGGCTACGCACGGCTGCTCGCAGCGCGCGTGGCGGCGGCGCGCGCCCCGCTCGACCTCGACACGGGCGGCGGGGAGGTGCTCGACGAGGCGCCGGTTATCCCCTCCGGGGCGCTCGCGACCGAGGGGTGGCCCGCCAACCTCGGCCTCGCCCGCGCGCGGCTCGAGCCTCGCGGCGTGCGGGTGCTGCGGCACGCGACCGGCACTCGGCTGCCGGTGGCGGATGCCTCGCGCGACCTGGTCACGGCACGGCACCCGGTCGCGCCCGACTTCGGTGAGATCGCCAGGGTGCTCGCGCCCGGCGGCACGTATCTCGCCCAGCACGTGGGCCCGTGGAGCGCCGCGGAGCTCAGCGAGCGGTTCCTCGGCCCGCTGCCCGGCAACCCGGTGGCGCGCGATCCCGGGGCCGAGGTGCTGGCGGCGCAGGCCGCCGGGCTCGAGGTTGTCGACCTGCGCGCTGCGCGCCTGCGGCAGGAGTACCGCGACGTGGGTGCGATCGTCTGGATCCTGCGGAAGTGCCCGTGGTGGGTGCCTGGCTTCGACGCCGATGTGCGGCGGGGGAGGCACGACGCGACGCTGCGTGCCCTCGACGCCGAGCTGCGCGCATCCGTCCCCTTCGTCGCCCACGCCTCGAGGCACCTGATGCGGCTGCGGAAGCCTGCGTGATCGACGCCCGCTAGACTCTCCTGTCGGCGCAGTGCCAGCCTCGAGCGGCTGCGGCCCCCGCAAGCTCCCACGGAACGGAATCGCCTCATGGCAACCACGAACGACATCAAGAACGGCGCGGTGCTCAACCTCGACGGACAGCTCTGGAGCGTCATCGAGTTCCAGCACGTCAAGCCCGGCAAGGGCGGCGCGTTCGTGCGCACCAAGCTGCGCAACGCGCGCAGCCAGAAGACGGTCGACAAGACCTTCAACGCCGGCACCAAGGTGGAGTTCGCGACCGTCGACCGCCGCGACTACCAGTTCCTCTACAACGACGGCACCGACTTCGTCTTCATGGACAACGACACCTACGAGCAGCTGCCGATCCCCGCCGCGACGGTCGGCGACAGCGCGAAGTACCTGCTCGAGAACGGCACCGCCACGATCTCGATGCACGAGGGCGAGGCGCTGCAGGTCGAGCTGCCCGCATCCGTCGTGCTCGAGATCACGTACACCGAGCCGGGCCTGCAGGGCGACCGCTCGAGCGCCGGCACGAAGGCCGCGACCGTCGAGACGGGCGCCGAGGTGCAGGTGCCGCTGTTCGTCGAGCAGGGCACGCGCATCAAGGTCGACACGCGCGACGGCAGCTACCTCGGCCGCGTCACCGACTGACGTGACGAAGACCGACGCACCGGGGGAGACGTACCCCTCGCGCCGCAAGGCGCGCAAGCACGCCGTCGAGGTCATCTACTCGGCGAACGCGCGCGACGAGTCGCCGGAGACCGTGCTGCGCGACACCGCCGCGCGGCTCGGCTGGTCGAAGCACGGCTGGTTCGAGTTCGCGCGCGAGATCGTCGCGGGTGTCGCTGACGAGACCGCGGCACTCGACGAGCTGATCGCCTCCTCGAGCGAGCACTGGCCGATCGACCGGATGCCGCGCACCGACCTCGCGATCCTGCGGGTCGGCACCTGGGAGCTCGAGCACGAGACGGCGCCGGCGAGCGTGGTCGTCTCGGAGGCCGTGCACCTGGCGAACGAGCTCTCCACCGACCGCTCCGGCGCGTTCATCAACGGCGTGCTCGGCAGGATCGCGGCGCAGCGCGGCTGAAGCCGGCCGCGATCGCCTCGATCGGGCCGGTCGTGCACGGGTCGCCGTCGTGTGGGTGGTGCCTGGGAGCATGCCTGCATGTCGGCGGATGCGGTGCAGCACGAGGGCCCGGAGGGTGCCGTGCCTGCGCGTCCGGAGTCTGCGGAGGAGCTGAACGCGCGGCTGACGCCGCCGCCGTTCAGCCCGGAGTACCGGCGCGGCTTCCCGTGGGTGCGGCCGGGAGATCAGGCGCCCGGGCAGACCGTCGACGCCGACGGCGTCGAGGCCGGGGCTGTCGAGTCCGGCGCTGTCGAGCCCGGTGCCGGGGTGTCGGCTGAGGTCGTCCCGCTGGTGCCGGTCGAGGTGTCGGGTCGTGCCGTGTCGGAGTCGGCGATGCGGGCGGTGGTGGAGATCGATTCCGCGATCGCGTCGCTGCAGGCGATGCGGGCGCAGCTGCTCGCGGGCATCGGCGGTGTCGCGGTCGAGGATGCGGCCGCGGAGCGGCTCGATCCCGGCGTGGGGCTGCGGGATGTCGCGGCCGAGCTGGCGCTGATGCAGCGCCGCTCCGACCGCACCCTGGAGGCCGACCTGAACCGTGCGATGGCCGAGCGCGAGCGCTGGCCCGCGCTCCTGCGCGCGTGGGGTCAGGCGCGCATCCACCGCGGCCACGTCGCCGTGATCGCCGAGATCGGCGGCGCCCTGCAGGACGCGCAGGCGCGGGCCGCGTTCGAGGCGGCCCTGCTGCCGCATGCCGAGACGATGAACCCGGGCCGGCTGCGGACGATCGCCCGCCGCGAGCTCGAACGCCACCTCCAGCAGCCGCTGGCCGCCCGGCACGTCGAGGCGCGCTCGCGCCGCAAGGCCTGGGTGACCGACGTCGATGACGGCATGTCGCTGTTCCAGGCGCTCGTGCCCACCCCGCTCGCCCACGGCATCCACGACCGGGTCACGCAGATGGCCAAGGCCGCGGCCGCCGACGACCCCCGCAGCTTCGACCAGCGCCGCGCCGACGCGGTCTGCGACCTGCTGCTCACGGGCGAGCCCACCGACACCGCACTGCACGGCATCACCGCCGAGGTCTCCATCATCATCCCCGCACAGCTGCTCACCGGCGACGCCGGAGCGGTCACCGGTCCCCGCGAGACCAGCGAGCCGCGCCCGGGTGAGGTCGCGGTCGCCAGACTCGCCGACGGCACCCCGATCGACCCGGAGACGGCGCTGCTGCTGGCCGTGCGCGCGAGCAGCTGGACGCGGCTGTTCACCGACCCCCTCACCGGCCACGTGACCGCCGTCGACACCTACGTGCCCAGCACCCGCCTGAAGAAGCTGCTGCGCGCCCGCGACCAGCGCTGCCGCTGGCCCGGCTGCAACGCCCGCGCCGTCCGCTGCGACATCGACCACACCAGAGCCTGGGCAGCCGGCGGCACCACCGACCACGCCAACCTCGCCCACCTCTGCCGCAGGCACCACACCCTCAAGGGCGCCCAGCTCAGCCGCGCCCGACGATGGAAGGTCCGACAGCGCAGCCCCGGCGTGCTCGAGTTCACCTCACCCATGGGCCACACCTACATCGACCAGCCACCCCAGACCGGACCCGCCTTCCACGACACCTCCTCGCCATGGGGGCAGCCGACAGGCGACGCCGCACCACAGGGCGAGCAACCGTTCTGACCACCGAGCGACGACCGCTGACCGCGAACCGCTGGCCGCTGGTGCCTCGGCAGCATCAGCGGTGCGGCGACCGCTCGCCGATGGCCGTGAGCAGCAGCTGCTCGACCTCGCGCGGCTCGAGCGCCGCCATCGACGGCAGGCCGATCACGTAGCGGGTGAACAGCGTGCCGGCGATCGCGACGGTCGCGACCCTTCCGCGCTCCACGCCGAGGGCGCGCTGCAGGCGCTCGAGCACCGAGCGCTGCAGATAGTCGACGAACGCCTCTGCCCGCGGGCCGCCGGCCGCGAGGTCGCGGGCGAGGCGCGTGAGCGCGGCACGGTGGTCCGGATGCTCCCACAGCGCCACGATGCCGCGCACGAGCCGCGGCAGGTCGAGCCCGTCCTCGCCGACCGTCACCGACTCGAGCAGGTCGTGCGGTGCGATCCGCAGCGCGGTCGCCGCGGCCACCAGCCCCTGCCGGTCGCCGAAGTGGAAATTGACCAGCGTGTGGCTCACGCCGGCCTCGCCAGCGAGCGCGCGCGACGAGGTGGCGGCGAGGTCGCCCGCCTCGAGGTGCCGCTGGGCCGCGGCGAGCAGCCGGGCGCGCGCGTCACCGCCGCCGCGCGGGCGCCCGCGCCGAGCTCCCTCAGAATCGACCACCCTCGCATCCTGACACCGTCGGGCGCACGATGGGCGGCATGAGCGAGATACCGATCAGCGAGAGCGTCACGACCGACTGCGTCATCGTCGGCGGCGGCCCGGCGGGGCTCATGCTCGCCCTGCTGCTCGCCCGGCGCGGCGTGCGCACGAGCGTGCTGGAGCAGCACGGCGACTTCCTGCGCGACTTCCGCGGCGACACCATCCATCCCTCGACGCAGCAGCTCCTGCACGAGCTCGGCCTGCTCGAGCGCTTCCTCGAGCGTCCCCACGCCGACCTCCCGCAGGTCACCATGTCGTTCTCCGGCCGCCGCCTCGTGCTCGCCGACTTCACCCGGCTGCCGACCGAGCGGCGCGCCATCGCCTTCATGCCGCAGTGGGACTTCCTCGACCTGCTGGCGGAGGCCGGCCGCGAGCATCCGGCGTACGAGCTGCGGATGCGCACGGCCGCGACCGCGCTGCTGCGCGACGGCGAGCGCATCGCCGGCGTCCGCGCGGAGGGGCCGGACGGGCCGGTCGAGATCCGGGCGAAGCTGACCGTGCTCGCCGACGGCCGCGACTCCGCGCTGCGAGCGCAGGCGGGGCTCGAGCCCGTCGGCGCGAGGAGCGCCATCGACGTGCTCTGGTTCCGGCTGCCGCGGCACGACGACGAGCAGATCCCGTTCATGCAGGCCGGCGACGGCGCGCTGCTGTCGATCCCGCGCGGCGACTTCTACCAGTGCGCGCACATCGTGCGGAAGGGCGCGTGGGCGGGCGACGCCGCCTCCTTCGAGGCCATGCGCCGCCGCGTCGGGGTGCTCGCGCCGGCGTTCCGCGAGCGGATGACGGCGCTCACGAGCGCCGATCTGCGGGTGCTCGACGTGCGCATCGAGCACCTCGAGCGCTGGCACCGCGACGGGCTGCTCGCGATCGGCGATGCCGCCCACGCGATGTCGCCCGCCGGCGGCGTCGGCATCAACCTGGCCATCCAGGACGCCGTCGCGACCGCCAACGCGCTGGCGCCGCAGCTCGCGACCGCGCGGCCCGCCGAGCGGCTGCTGCGGAGCATCCAGCGCCGCCGCGAGCGCCCAGCCCGGGTCACGCAGGCGTTCCAGCGCCGGCTCGAGACCGTGCTGGTGAAGCTGGCGGCGCCCGGCGAGCAGGTGCCCGTGCCGCTGCCGCTGCGCGTCGTGCAGCATCTGCCCGTCGTGCGGCACGCGATGGGGCGCTTCATCGGGCTCGGGATGCTGCCGGAGCACGTCGAGCGCTAGAGTGGAGGCAATCAGACAACCTTGAAGCCCGTCCCGTGAGGCGGAGAAGGGAGTCGTTCGTGACTCAATCGCGCACCGTGCTCGGCCCCGACGAGATCGCCAGGGCCCTCACGCGCATCGCCCACGAGATCCTCGAGGCGAACCACGGCCCCGACGACCTCGTCCTGCTGGGCATCCCCACCCGCGGCGTGGCCCTCGCAGAGCGGCTCGCGACCCGCCTGACCGAGATCACCGGTGAGGACTTCAGCGCCCGCACCGGCGCCCTCGACATCACGATGCACCGCGACGACCTGCGCGCCCGCCCGACGCGCGCCTCGCAGCCCACCCGCATCCCCGCATCCGGTGTCGACGGCAGGACGGTCGTGCTGGTCGACGACGTGCTCTACTCCGGCCGCACCATCCGGGCCGCGCTCGACGCGCTCTCGGACATCGGGCGCCCGCGCGCCGTGCGGCTCGCCGTGCTCGTCGACCGCGGCCACCGAGAGCTGCCGATCCGCGCCGACTCGGTGGGCAAGAACCTGCCGAGCGCCCGCAGCGAGCACGTGTCGATCCTGCTCGACGAGGTCGACGGCGAGGATGCCGTCGTGATCGAGGCCGAGCCGGCGACGGGCGGTGCCGCATGAAGCACCTGCTGACCGCCGCGATGGACCGCGACGAGGCCGTCGCGCTGCTCGACCTCGCCGAGGACATGCACCAGATCCAGGACCGGGAGCTCAAGAAGCTGCCCGCCCTGCGCGGTCGCACCGTCGTGAACCTGTTCTTCGAGGACTCCACCCGCACCCGCTCGTCGTTCGAGATCGCCGGCAAGTGGCTCTCGGCCGACGTCATCAACGTCTCGGGCAAGGGCTCGAGCGCCTCGAAGGGCGAGTCGCTGCGCGACACCGGCCTGACGATCGCCGCGATGGGCGTCGACGGGGTGGTGGTGCGCTCCGGCGCCTCCGGCGCGCCCGCGCTGCTCGCCGACTGGATCGGCCGGCCGGTCGTCAACGCCGGCGACGGCACCCACGAGCACCCCACGCAGGCGCTGCTCGACGCGTTCGCGCTGCGCCGCAGGATCCACGGGCCGGATGCGGCGCGCGGCAAGGCGCTGGACGGCGTGCGCGTCGCGATCGTCGGCGACATCGCCCACTCGCGCGTCGCCCGCTCGAACGCGCTGCTGCTGCCGGCGCTCGGCGCCGAGGTCACGCTCGTCGGCCCGCCCTCGCTGCTGCCGCTCGCGGCCGCCGACGGCACGCGCCTCGGCGTGCGCGCCGAGACGAGCCTCGACACGGTCATCGCCGAGCAGCCCGACGCGCTCATGCTGCTGCGCGTGCAGCTCGAGCGGCAGGCGGGCAAGGTGGCGCCGAGCGCCGCGGAGTACATCACCGGCTGGTCGCTCACCGACGAGCGCCTCGCGCGGCTCCCGCAGACGCGCATCATGCACCCCGGCCCCATGAACCGCGGCCTCGAGCTCTCCAGCCGGGCCGCCGACAGCGACGCCTCGACCGTGCTCGAGCAGGTCACCGCCGGCGTCTCGGTGCGCATGGCCGTGCTCTACTCGCTGCTGGCGTCCGACCAGGGAGGCTCCCGATGACCGTCACGCTCCTCACCGGCGCCCGCATCCTGGGCGGCGAGCCCGGCGAGCTCGCGATCGCCGACGGACTGCTCGTCGACCCCGCGACCATCGACCGCGACACCGCCGAGCTCGTGGACGCATCCGGCCTCGTCGCCCTGCCGGGGCTCGTCGACCTGCACACCCACCTGCGGCAGCCCGGCGGCGAGCAGGCCGAGACGATCGCCACCGGCGTGCGCGCCGCCGCCGCCGGCGGCTACACGTGCGTGTTCGCGATGGCGAACACGACGCCGGTCGCCGACACGCCCGCCGTCGTCGAGCAGGTGCACCGCCTGGGCGTCGAAGCGGAGCTCGCGACCGTGCGCCCCATCGGCGCCGTCACCGTCGGCCTCGCGGGGGAGCGGCTGGCCGACATGGGCATGCTGGCCGGCAGCGCCGCCCGCGTCACCGTCTTCAGCGACGACGGCCACTGCGTCGCCGACGCCGAGCTCATGCGCCGCGCCCTCGAGCACGCCGCATCCCTCGACGCCGTCATCGCGCAGCACGCGCAGGATCCGGCGCTCACCCGCGGCTCGGTGATGCACGAGAGCCCGCTCGCGGCAGAGCTCGGCCTCACCGGCTGGCCCTCCGCCGCCGAAGCCGCGATCGTCGCGCGCGACGCGATGCTCGCCGAGGCGGCCGGCGCGCGGCTGCACGTCTGCCACGTCTCGACGCTCGAGACCGTCGAGGTCGTGCGGGCCGCGAAGGCGCGCGGCATCGCCATCACCGCAGAGGTCACCCCCCACCACCTGCTGCTCACCGAGGAGCTCGTGCGCAGCTACGACGCCCGCTACAAGGTCAACCCGCCGCTGCGCGCCGAGCGCGACGTGCGGGCGCTGCGCGAGGCGCTCGCCGACGGCACGATCGACATCGTCGCGACCGACCACGCGCCGCACGCGCCCGAGGCGAAGCAGACGGCGTTCGCGGATGCGGCCTTCGGCATGGTCGGTCTCGAGACGGCCCTGGGTGCGGTGCAGCAGAGCATGGTCGAGACCGGCCTGCTCGACTGGGCCGGCGTCGCGCGCGTCATGTCGACGACGCCCGCGGCGATCGGCCGCGAGCCCGGCTACGAGGCGCCGCTCGCGATCGGCTCGCCCGCGCACGTGGTGCTCGTCGACCCCGCGGCGCGCGGCACGATCGAGGCCTCGCGCCTCAAGGGCCGCTCGGCCAACTCGCCGTTCCTGGGCGTCGAGCTGCCCGGGCGGGTGCTGCACGTGTGGCACGCCGGCCGCCGCACGGTGACCGATGCCGAGATCACAGAGAAGCAGGTGCAGGCATGACCAAGGAGCTCTTCGCGCTGCTGTGCGCGGCGTTCGTCGCGCTGCTGGCGCTGCTGGTGTGGCTGGGACTGCGATCCCGGCGACGACGCCAGGGCGACATCGACGCGCCGCAGGGCTGGATCGACGCGGTGCCGAGCCTCGTGGTCGACGCCCTCTACGTCGCCACCACGCGCGCCGGCGACCCCTATGACCGCGTCTTCGCGCACGGCCTCGGCTTCCGCGGCCGCACGCGGCTGGCGATCGACGCGCACGGCGTGCAGCTGCTCGCCGACCGGCGCGAGCTGCGCATCCCCGCCACGAGCATCCGCTCGGTCGAGCGGGCGACCTGGACCATCGACCGCGTCGTCGAGCCCGGCGGCATCATCGTCATCGGCCACCGGCTCGGCGCCGACGTCGACACCTACCTGCGCGTCATCGGCGACGACGCGCCCGCATTCGAGGCCCTCAGCCGCCTCGCCCCCGACACGACAGCCACGACCACCGTGGAAGGAACACCTGCATGAACGCATCCCTTCGACAGGCTCAGGGCGCAGCCCTTCGACACGTTCTGGACCTTCGGTCCGGAACGGCTCAGGGCGCAGCCGCGGCTGCCGCCCTCGTCCTCGAGGACGGCACGATCTACCGCGGCGCCGCCTACGGCGCGACGGGCCAGGCGCTCGGCGAGGCCGTCTTCGCCACCGGCATGACCGGCTACCAGGAGACGCTCACCGACCCCAGCTACGCCGGGCAGATCGTCGTGCAGACATCTCCGCACATCGGCAACACCGGCGTCACGAGCGAGGACGACGAGTCGGCCCGCATGTGGCCGGCCGGCTACGTGGTGCGCGCCGCGAGCCGCATCACCTCGAACTGGCGCGCCGAGCAGTCGCTGCCGGCCCAGCTCGAGCGCGACGGCGTGGTCGGCATCGCCGGCGTCGATACGCGCGCCATCACCCGCCGGCTGCGCGACGTGGGCGCCATGCGCGCCGGGGTCTTCTCGGGGGATGCGCTGACGGATGACGCTGCGATGATCGCGATCGTGCGCGAGAGTCCGCAGATGGCCGGCCGCAGCCTCGCCGCGACCGTGAGCACGGCCGAGGCGTACCGGCTCGAGGCGGTCGGCGAGCCGATCGGCACGCTCGCCGTGCTCGACCTCGGCGTGAAGACCTCGACGCTCACCTACCTGCGCGAGCAGGGCTTCGACCTTGTGGTGCTGCCGCAGGACTCGACGCTCGAGCAGGTGCTCGCGCACGAGCCCGTCGCCGCCTTCTACTCGAACGGCCCCGGCGACCCGGCGGCCTCCGACAGCCAGGTCGAGCTGCTGCAGGGCCTGCTGCGCCAGGAGCTGCCGTTCTTCGGCATCTGCTTCGGCAATCAGCTGCTCGGCCGCGCGCTCGGCTTCGGCACCTACAAGCTGCCCTTCGGCCACCGCGGCATCAACCAGCCGGTGCTGGATGTCGCCACCGGCCGGGTCGAGATCACGAGCCAGAACCACGGCTTCGCGGTCGACGCGGAGATCGGGCAGGAGCTCACGAGCCCCGCGGGCTTCGGGCGCGTCGAGGTGAGCCACTACTCCCTCAACGACAGCGTCGTCGAGGGCCTGCGCGCGCTCGACATCCCCGCGTTCAGCGTGCAGTACCACCCCGAGTCGGCTGCGGGGCCGAACGACGCCCGCCACCTGTTCCAGCAGTTCCGCGACCTGGTGGTCGCGAAGAAGGGGGCCTGATGCCCAAGCGCGACGACATCAACTCCGTCCTGGTCATCGGCTCCGGGCCGATCGTGATCGGCCAGGCGGCCGAGTTCGACTACTCGGGCACGCAGGCCTGCCGGGTGCTGCGCGAGGAGGGCGTGCGCGTCATCCTCGTCAACTCCAACCCGGCGACGATCATGACCGACCCCGACTTCGCCGACGCCACCTACATCGAGCCGATCACGCCGGAGGTGATCGAGACGATCATCATGAAGGAGCGCCCCGACGCGATCCTGCCGACGCTCGGCGGCCAGACGGCGCTCAACGCGGCCATCGCGCTGCACGAGCAGGGCATCCTCGCCCGGCACGGCGTCGAGCTCATCGGCGCGAAGGTCGACGCCATCCAGCGCGGCGAGGACCGCCAGCTCTTCAAGCAGCTCGTGCTCGACGCCGGCGCCGACGTCGCCTCGAGCGCCATCGCCACGAGCGTCGACGAGGCCATCGCCTTCGCCGAGGAGTACGGCTACCCGGTGGTCGTGCGCCCCTCGTTCACGATGGGCGGGCTGGGGTCGGGCTTCGCCCACGACGAGGCCGAGCTGCGCCGCTTCGTCGGGGACGGCATCCACTCGTCCACCATCGGCGAGGTGCTGCTCGAGGAGTCGATCCTGGGGTGGAAGGAGTACGAGCTCGAGCTCATGCGCGACACGGCCGACAACACGGTCGTGATCTGCTCGATCGAGAACGTCGACGCGGTCGGCGTGCACACCGGCGACTCGATCACGGTCGCGCCGGCGCTCACGCTCACCGACAAGGAGTACCAGCGGCTGCGTGACATCGGCATCGACATCATCCGCCGCGTCGGCGTCGACACGGGTGGCTGCAACATCCAGTTCGCGGTCGACCCCGCGACGGGCCGCATCATCGTGATCGAGATGAACCCGCGCGTCTCGCGCTCCTCGGCGCTGGCCTCGAAGGCCACCGGCTTCCCGATCGCGAAGATCGCCGCGAAGCTCGCGCTCGGGTATCGGCTCGACGAGATGCCCAACGACATCACGAAGGTCACGCCCGCATCCTTCGAGCCGGCGCTCGACTACGTGGTCGTGAAGGTGCCGCGGTTCAACTTCGAGAAGTTCCCGGCGGCGGATGCGACGCTCACGACGACCATGAAGTCGGTCGGCGAGGCGATGGCCATCGGCCGCACCTACGCGCAGGCACTGCAGAAGGCGCTGCGCTCGCTCGAGAAGCAGGGCTCCTCCTTCCACTGGGAGGGCGAGCCCGGGGACGCCGCGGCGCTGCTGGAGATCGCCAGCACGCCGACCGACGGCCGCATCGTCACGCTGCAGCAGGCGCTGCGCGCGGGCGCCACGATCGCGCAGGCGCACGAGGCGACCGGCATCGACCCGTGGTTCCTCGACCAGATGGTGCTCATCAACGAGGTCGCGGCAGAGCTCGCGACCGGCGAGCTCGACGAGGCGCGGCTGCGGCTCGCGAAGGAGCACGGCTTCTCGGATGCGCAGATCGCGCAGCTGCGCGGCCTCGACGAGGCCGAGGTGCGCGAGGCCCGCTGGGCCCTCGGCGTCCGCCCGGTCTACAAGACGGTCGACACGTGCGCCGGCGAGTTCCCGGCAGAGACGCCCTACCACTACTCGAGCTACGACCTCGAGACCGAGGTGGAGCCGAGCGATCGCCGCAAGGTGATCATCCTGGGCTCCGGGCCGAACCGCATCGGCCAGGGCATCGAGTTCGACTACTCGTGCGTGCACGCGTCCTTCGCGCTCGCCGACGCCGGCTTCGAGACCATCATGGTCAACTGCAACCCCGAGACGGTCTCGACCGACTACGACACGAGCGACCGGCTCTACTTCGAGCCGCTCACGCTCGAGGACGTGCTCGAGATCGTGCACGTCGAGGCGGCGGCCGGCGAGCTCGTCGGCGTGATCGTGCAGCTCGGCGGCCAGACGCCGCTGGGCCTCGCGCGCGGGCTCGAGGCCGCGGGCGTGCCGATCCTCGGCACCACGCCGGATGCGATCGACGCGGCGGAGGAGCGCGGCCTGTTCCAGCGCATCCTCGACGAGGCGGGCCTCATCGCGCCGCGCAACGGCACCGCCACCACCGAGGATCAGGCGGTCGAGATCGCCGAGCGCATCGGCTACCCGGTGCTCGTGCGCCCCTCCTTCGTGCTCGGCGGGCGCGGCATGGAGATCATCTACGACACGCCCAGCCTGCACGGCTACTTCGACCGCATCGCGAGCCACGGCATCGTCGGTCCGAAGGCGCCGCTGCTCGTCGACCACTTCCTCGACGACGCGATCGAGATCGACGTGGATGCGATCTACGACGGCAACGAGCTGTTCGTCGGCGGCATCCTCGAGCACATCGAGGAGGCCGGCATCCACTCGGGCGACTCCTCCTGCACGCTGCCGCCCGTCGGGCTCGGCCGCGCGCAGCTGCTCGAGATCCGCGACGCGACGCTGCGCATCGCCGAGGGCCTCGACGTGCGCGGCCCCATCAACGTGCAGTTCGCCTACGCCACCGGCGTGCTGCACGTGATCGAGGCCAACCCTCGCGCGAGCCGCACGGTGCCGTTCGTCGCCAAGGCGCTCGGCACCCCGATCGCCAAGGCGAACGCGCGCGTGCTGGCCGGCTCGACGATCGCCGAGCTGCGCGCCGAGGGCCTGCTGCCCGAGCAGGACGGCACGATCCTGCCCATCGACGCGCCGGTCGCGGTGAAGGAGGCCGTGCTGCCCTTCCGCCGCTTCCGCACCGCCGACGGCCGCATGGTCGACTCGCTGCTGGGCCCGGAGATGCGCTCGACCGGCGAGGTGATGGGCATCGACCGCGACTTCCCGACCGCGTTCGCCAAGAGCCAGGCGGCCGCCTACGGCGGACTGCCGACGAGCGGCACGGTCTTCGTCTCGCTCTCCGACCGCGACAAGCGGCAGGCGGTGCTGCCCATCCACCGGCTGCAGCAGCTCGGCTTCCGCATCGTCGCGACCGCCGGCACCGCAGAGGTGCTGGCGCGCAACGGCATCCGGGTCGAGACGGTGCGCAAGCACTCCGAGGCGGGTGACGAGCCGTCGATCGTCGACCTCATCGACGCCGGCGAGATCGACATCATCATCAACACCCCCTCGGGCGGCATCGCGCGCGCCGACGGCTACGAGATCCGCGCCGCCACGGTGGCGACCGACAAGGCGCTGTTCACGACCGTCTCGCAGCTGGGCGCCGCCGTGGCGGCGGTCGAGGCCTCCCGCGAGCCCTACGAGGTGACGAGCCTGCAGGAGTACCACGCGCGGAGGTCGGCGTGAGCTTCCTGCCGCGGCTGCGCGCCGCCCTCGCCGAGCACGGCGCGCTGTGCGTCGGCATCGACCCGCACCGCTCGCTGCTCGAGGCGTGGTCACTGGCGGCGGATGGGCCGGGGCTCGAGCGCTTCGGGCGCACGGTGGTCGAGGCGGCCGCGGGGCGCGTCGCGGTGGTCAAGCCGCAGGTGGCGCTGTTCGAGGCGCACGGCGCGGCCGGCTTCGCGGCCCTCGAGCGGGTGCTGGCGGATGCCCGTGATGCCGGCCTGCTCGTGCTGGCCGATGCCAAGCGCGGCGACATCGGCTCGACGAACGACGGCTACGCCGAGGCGTGGCTGACGCCCGGCTCGCCGCTCGAGGCCGACGCGCTCACCGTCAGCCCCTACCTGGGCGTCGAGGCGCTCGACGGGGTCTTCGAGACCGCCGAGCGCGGCGGCAAGGCGGCCTTCGTGCTTGCCGCGACGTCGAACCCCGAGGCGGCCGCCATCCAGGGCGCGGCGCTGCCGGACGGCCGCACCGTGGCCGCCTCGGTCGCCCGCGCCGTCGCACAGCGCAACGCCCGGACGGGCGCCGGTCACGGGCTCGTGATCGGCGCGACGGTCGACCGCGCGGCCCACGGCATCGAGCCCGACGCCGCCACGCCCATCCTCTCGCCCGGCTTCGGCGCCCAGGGCGTCGGCCTCGCCGAGCTGCGCACCCTCTTCCCGCCGCACGCCCTCGTGCTCGCGAGCGCGAGCCGCAGCCTCCTGCAGGCGGGCCCCGCCGGCCTCGGCGACGCGATCGAGGCGGCGCGCGCCGAGCTGCCCCGATGACCGTCGACCGCGGGCGCAGCGTCGTCGATCAGCACCCGGTGCCCGATCCCGGCGCCGCGGGCCGCGCGGCGATCGAGGCGCGTCGCGCCCGGGCGGCCGTCAAGCGCGCGATCGCGGCGGGCCAGCGCGGCCCGCGCGACGTCGCGGAGCGCGCCTGGCAGGAGCCCGAGAGCCCCGAGGGCCGGCTGCGGGTCGAGGAGTACCTCGGCAGCCTGCGCGGCATGGGCCCGAAGCGGGTCGAGACGCTCATGGCGGGGCTCGCGATCGCCCGCGCGAAGCGGCTCGGCGGGCTGGGCGGTTTGCAGCGCGAGCGCGTTCGCGGTTGGCTGGACGCCGTGGATCCCTCGCGTCGCCCCCGCCTCATCGTCCTCGCCGGCCCGACCGCGGTCGGCAAGGGCACGGTGGCGCAGTATGTGCGCGAGCACTTCCCGCAGATCCGCCAGTCGGTGAGCGCCACCACGCGCGGCCCGCGGCCGGGCGAGATCGACGGCGTGCACTACGCCTTCGTGAGCGATGCCGACTTCGACCGCATGGTCGACGAGGGGGAGTTCCTCGAGTGGGCGAAGGTGCACAACCAGTCGCGCTACGGCACACCGCGCTCGAGCGTGCAGGCCGCCCTCGACGAGGGCTCATCGGTGCTGCTCGAGATCGACCTGCAGGGCGCCAGGCAGGTGCGCGAGTCGTTCCCGGATGCGGTGCTGCTGTTCCTCGCGCCGCCGTCGTGGGACGAGCTGGTGCGCAGGCTCGTGGGCCGCGGCACCGAGACCGAGGACGAGCGCGAGCGCCGCCTCGAGACCGCGAAGGTCGAGCTCGCCAGCCAGCCCGAGTTCGACGGCACGATCGTCAACACCGACGTCGCGGAGGCCGCCCGCGAGGTGGTCGAGCGCATCCTCGCGGCAGAGGCCGAGGGACCGGGGCCCGAGACGGGCCCCGGCGCTGGCGTCGCAGCGACGGCCCGAAGGGGCCGTCGCCCATAGCTCCAGCGCGCACGGTAGACTTGGCCCTTGCGCCCACCGGCGCACGAGCTTCGCGGGCGACGACCCGCATCCATCACGACTGCAGGAGGCACCCATGGCCAGCAAGGGCATCATCAACCCGCCCATCGACGAGCTGCTCGAGAAGGTCGACTCCAAGTACCAGCTCGTGATCTTCGCGTCGAAGCGCGCCCGCCAGATCAACGACTACTACACCGACATCCACGAGGGCTCGATGTTCGACAACGTCGGCCCGCTCGTCGACGCGACCGTCGAGGACAAGCCGCTGTCGGTCTCGCTGCACGAGATCCACCAGGACAAGCTCGTCCTGACCAAGGACGAGGTGGCATCGGCCTGATGCGCGTCGTCGTCGGGATCTCCGGCGGGATCGCCGCGTACAAGGCCGCGCTCGCCATCCGCGAGCTCGTGCTGGCCGGGCATGACGTGCACGTCGTGCCCACCGCATCCGCGCTGCGCTTCATCGGGCGCCCGACGCTCGAGGCGCTCAGCCGCAACCCGGTCACCGACGAGGTGTTCGACGATGTCGCGAGCGTGCGGCACGTCGCGCTCGGCCAGCGGGCCGACCTCATCGTCGTGCTGCCGGCGACGGCCAACACCATCGCCAAGCTCGCGCACGGCCTCGCCGACGACCTGCTCGGCACCACCATCCTCGCCTCGCGCGCGCCGCTCGTGCTCGCGCCCGCGATGCACACCGAGATGTGGGAGCAGGCGGCCGTGCAGGCCAACGTGCGGCTGCTCGCCGAGCGCGGCGCGACGATCGTCGGCCCCGTCGCGGGTCAGCTCACCGGTGCCGACTCCGGCCTCGGCCGCATGGCGGAGCCGGCGGACGTCGTCGCGGCCGCCCTCGCGCTCGTCGCGGACCCCGCTGCGCCAGGTGCAGCCGGCACCGACGCGCTCGCCGGCCGCTCCGTCGTGATCTCCGCGGGCGGCACGCGCGAGCCCATCGACCCGGTGCGCTTCCTCGGCAACCGCTCGAGCGGCGCCATGGGCGTGGCCCTCGCCGAGGCGGCCCGCGATGCCGGCGCCGCGGTCACGCTCGTCGGCGCCAACCTGCACGTGCCGGCGCCCGACGGCGTCGCGCTCGTCGAGGTCGAGACCACCGCGCAGCTCGCCGAGGCGATGGAGGCGCACGCGCCCGCCGACGTGCTCGTGATGGCCGCGGCCGTCGCCGACTACCGCGTCGACGGCGTCTCCGACGGCAAGCGCAGCAAGGAGGAGTGGGGCGAGGCACCCACGCTCACGCTGACGCAGAACCCCGACATCCTCGCCGGCCTCGCGCAGCGGGCGCGGCAGAACCTCGTGGTGGGCTTCGCGGCCGAGACCGAGGCTGACGACACCGCCCTCATCCACCGCGGCCGCGCCAAGCTCGCCCGCAAGGGCGCCGACCTGCTGGTCGTCAACCGGGTGGGCCACGACGAGGGGTTCGGCAGCGTCGCCACGCGCGTGAGCGTGCTCGACGCATCCGGCGTCATCGCCGAGGCGCACGGCGCGAAGGCGTCAGTGGCCCGGGAGATCATCGAGGTCATCGCGACGCGCATCGCCCGCGATCAGCGCACAGGGGAGGGCGAGGCATGAGCCTGCGGCTGTTCACGTCGGAGTCGGTCACCGAGGGCCACCCGGACAAGATCTCCGACCAGATCTCCGACGCCGTGCTCGACGCGATGCTCGCCCAGGACCCGGAGGCGCGGGTTGCGGTCGAGACGCTCGTCACCACCGGTCTCGTGCACGTCGCCGGCGAGGTGCGCACGAGCGGCTACGTCGACATCGCCTCGCTCGCGCGGAAGACCATCATCGACATCGGCTACGACTCGAGCGAGGTGTCGTTCGACGGCCACTCGTGCGGCGTGACCGTCTCGATCGGCGAGCAGTCGAGCGAGATCGCGACCGGCGTCGACACGGCCGTCGAGGCGCGGGCAGGCTCGCAGGATCCGCTCGACCTCATCGGCGCGGGCGACCAGGGCATCATGTTCGGCTTCGCGACGAACGAGACGCCCACCTTCATGCCGGCGACCGCGTGGGCAGCGCACCGGCTGGCCGAGCGGCTCGCCGCGGTGCGCCGCTCCGGCGAGATCCCGTGGCTGCGCCCGGACGGCAAGACGCAGGTGACGATCGGCTACGACGGCTTCACTCCCGTCACCGTCGATGCCGTGCTCGTCTCCACCCAGCACGCGCCCGGCGTGACCGACGACGAGATCCGCGCCGCGGTGACCCGGCACGTCATCGAGCCGGTGATCGGCGAGCTCGGCCTCGACGCATCCGGCATGCGCACGATCGTCAACCCCTCTGGCTCGTTCCTCACGGGCGGGCCGAAGGGCGACGCCGGCCTCACGGGCCGCAAGATCATCGTCGACACCTACGGCGGCGCTGCCCGCCACGGCGGCGGTGCCTTCAGCGGCAAGGACCCCTCGAAGGTCGACCGCTCGGCCGCCTACGCGCTGCGCTGGGTGGCGAAGAACGCCGTCGCCGCGGGCCTCGCCTCGCGCCTCGAGGTGCAGGCCGCCTACGCCATCGGCATGGCGCAGCCGGTGGGCGTCTACGTCGAGACCTTCGGCACCGGCACCGTCTCGGACGAGGCGATCCAGGCCGCCATCCTCGAGGTCTTCGACCTGCGGCCCGGCGCGATCGTGCGCGACCTCGAGCTGCGCCGGCCCATCTACCGGCAGACGGCCGCCTACGGCCACTTCGGCCGCGAGCTGCCCGGCTTCACCTGGGAGCGGCTCGACCGCGTCGACGCGCTGCGCGCGGCCGCGGGGCTCTGAAGCCCTTGCCCGCGGAGCCGGACGGGCCACCGCCCGCGGCGACCTTGCCCGAGGCGACCCCGCCTGGGGCAACCCGGTACGCGCGGGTCGTCGTCGACTCCCGGCTGCCGCAGCTCGACCGGCTCTTCGAGTACCGCGTGCCGCCGGGCATGACGGGCGTCGAGCCCGGCGTGCGCGTGCGCGTGCCGCTGCGCGGCGACCGACTCACCTCCGGCTGGGTCGTCGAGACGACGGATGCGCGGGCGTGGGAGGGCGAGGTCGCCGACGTCGAGAAGGTGGTCTCGCCGGTGCCCGTGCTGCAGCCGGAGGTGTGGGCGCTCGCGCGCGCCATCGCCGACCGGGCGGCCGGGGGAGCGGCCGACGTGCTGCGGGTGGCGATCCCCGGGCGGCAGGCGCGCATCGAGAAGCAGTGGCTCGCGCAGGAGCGCGCCGAGCTGCCGCCGCTGCCCGAGGCCGTCGAGGCTGCGGCGGTGCTGCCGGGGCTCGTGGAGGCGCGGCGCCGGGTGGCGATCGAGTGCGCCGGCGGGGTCGCCGAGATCACGGATGCCGAGGGCGCGCCCGTGTGGGTCGGCCGCTGGGCGATCAGCCTGGCGAGCATCGCGCGGCAGGCGATCGAGCGCGGCGAGCAGGCCATCATCGTCGTGCCCGACCACCGCGACCAGCGGCAGCTGCGCATCGCGCTCGCGGCGGCGATCGGCGACGAGCGCGTGGTCGAGCTCGACGCGCGGCAGAAGAACCCGGAGCGCTACCGAGGCTTCCTCCGCTGCATCGACGGCGAGCCGATCGCGATCATCGGCCCCCGCTCGGCCGTCTACGCGCCGGCGCCGAAGCTCGGCCTGCTGGCGATCTGGGAGGACGGCGACCCGCTGCTCTCCGAGCCGCTCGCGCCCTGGGTGCACGCACGCGATGCCGCGCTCGTGCGGCAGGGGCAGTCCGGCTGTGCGCTCGTGCTCGCCGGGCACGCGCGCTCGAGCGACGCCGAGCGGCTCGTCGAGCTCGGCTTCCTCGAGCACGAGCGGCTCGGCGCGCACCGCGTGCGGGTGCTGCCCTCGGCGCTCACCGACGACGGCAGGCGGGTGCCCGCGGTCGCCTTCCGCGCCGCGAAGGAGGCGCTTGCGACGAAGCCTGTGCTCGTGCAGGTCGCCCGCCCCGGCCATGCGCCCGGCCTGCGCTGCGGCGACTGCGGCGCCCGCGCCCGCTGCACGAGCTGTGCCGGGCCGCTCGGCCGCAGCTCGCGCGGGGCTGTGCCATCGTGCAGGCTGTGCGGCCGGCTCGCCGCCGCCTGGCGCTGCCAGAGCTGTCGCGGCACGAGTCTCACCGAGGTCGGCCGCGGCTCGAGCCGCATCGCCGAGGAGCTCGGCCGCGCCTTTCCCGGCGTGCCGGTGATGGTCGCCGACGGCGAGCACGAGCGGCTCACGATCGACGCCAAGCCGCGCATGGTGGTCGCCACGCGCGGCGCCGAGCCGCTCGCCGACGGCGGCTACGGCGCGGTGCTGCTGCTCGACGGCGACGCGCTGCTCTCGCGCGAGGGCCTGCGCGTCGCGGAGGAGGCCGTGCGGCAGTGGGCGACCGCCAGGGCGCTGGCGGCCGACGGCGCGACCGTCGTGCTCACCGGCGCGGGCGGCGCCACCGTGACGGCGATCACCGGCGACACGACCGTGCCCTTCGCGAAGGCCGAGCTGGCCGAGCGCAGGAGCCTGCGGTTCCCGCCCGCAGTGCGCACCGCATCCGTCGTGGGCCATCCCGACGCGGTCGCCGAGGCCGTCGAGGCGCTGGCCGAGATCGAGCACCTCGACGTGCTCGGCCCGGTGCCCGCGCCCGCGGACGTCGTGAAGGGCAGCCGCGAGGGCGAGCTCGAGCGCGCCATCGCCCGCTTCGCCTACGCCGACGGCGCGCGCGTCGCCGGCGTCGCGCGCGGCCGCGTGCTCGCCGCCGCATCGCGCCCGCGCAAGCCGGGCGCGCCACCCCGCCTCCGCATCCGCTTGGATGATCCCGAGCCGTTCGACGGCCTCTAGCCTCACCAGCAGGCCCGACCAGAAGGAACCATGCGCATCGTCTTCGCCGGCAGCCCAGCCGCTGCCGTCCCCAGCCTCGAGGCCCTCCACGAGCGGCACGAGATCGCCGCGGTCATCACCCGCGCCGCCTCGCCGCAGGGGCGCAAGCGGGTGCTGACGCCCACGCCTGTCGCGGCGGCCGCCGAGGCGCTCGGCCTGCCGATCATCGAGGCGAACCGGCTCGACGCCGAGACGACGGCGCGCATCACCGCGCTCGAGCCAGAGCTCGCGGTCGTGGTCGCCTACGGCGGGCTGGTGCGCGAGCCGCTGCTCTCGGCGCCCCCGCACGGCTGGATCAACCTGCACTTCTCGCTGCTGCCCGACTACCGCGGCGCCGCGCCCGTGCAGCGCGCCCTCATCGACGGGCGGCGCGTGACGGGCGTGAGCGTGTTCCGGCTGGTGCCGGAGCTCGATGCGGGCCCGGTGGTGCGGATGCGCGAGGCCGAGATCCCGGAGGGCGCGACTGCGGGCGCCCTGCTCGCGCAGCTCGCGGAGCTCGGCGCGCACGAGCTCGTCGCGGCGGTCGACGCGATCGCCGACGGCACGGCCGTCTTCGAGGAGCAGACCGGTGCGCCGAGCCTCGCGCCGAAGCTGACCCTCGACGACGGAGCGCTCGACCTCAGCCAGACGGCGCCGGCGCTGCTGGCGCGCTTCCGCGGCGTGACGCCGGAGCCCGGCGCGCACGCGATGGTCGACGGCGAGCGCGTGAAGCTGCACGCGCTCGCACGCTCCGGCGCGGAGCCGCTCGCCCCAGGCGAGGCGGTCATCGCCGGCCGCGCGGCCATCGTCGGCACCGGCAGCGCCCCGCTCGAGCTGCTCGAGGTGCAGCCCGCCGGCAGGCGCCCCATGGCCGGCGCCGACTGGCTGCGCGGCCGCGGCGGCACGGCGCACTTCGACCTCCCCACCGACGGTCGTCGAGTAGCCGGCGAAGCCGGCGTATCGAGACGAGACACGGAATGACCCCCACCGCCCGCTCCATCGCCCGCGACGTCGTGCTCGACGTCGCCCGCGACGACGCCTACGCCAACCTCCTGCTGCCGAAGCGCATCCGCGAGGCTCGCCTCAGCCCCGCCGACGCCGGCTTCGCGACCGAGCTCGCCTACGGCACGCTGCGCTGGCAGGGCCAGCACGACGCCCTGATCGCCGACGCCGCGGGTCGCGCGATCGACGAGATCGACCCGGAGACGCTCGCGACGCTGCGCATCGGCTCGCACCAGCTCGCCCGCATGCGCGTGCCCTCGCATGCCGCCGTGCACGAGACGGTCGCGCTGCTGCGCCACCACCGCGGCCGCGCGGGCTTCGCCAACGCGGTGCTGCGGCGGCTGTCGGAGGTGCCCTTCGAGGAGCGCCTCGCGACGATCGCTCGGGGGCTCTCCGACGACGAGCGGCTCGCGCTCGAGACCGGGCATCCCGCCTGGGTGCTGCGCGCGCTGCGCCGCACGCTCGACCGGGAGGGCGCGGCCGGCGAGCTGCCGGCCCTGCTCGCCGCCGACAACGACCCGCCAGCGGTGCAGCTCGTGGCGCTGCCCGGGCTCGCCGATCCCGATGAGCTGGGCCTCGACCCGAGTGCGAGCCCGATCGGCCGCGTCGCGCCGGCCGGCGACCCGGCGCGCATCCCGCAGATCGCCGAGGGCAGCTGGCGGGTGCAGGATGCGGGCAGCCAGCTCGCCGCGCTCGCGCTGACGCGCGCGCGGCCGGTGGTCGCGGGGGAGCGCTGGCTCGACCTGTGCGCGGGCCCCGGCGGCAAGGCCTCGCTCATGGCGGCGGAGGCTGCGATCGCGGGCGCCGACCTCGAGGCCAACGAGATGCTGCCGCACCGGGCGAAGCTCGTGCGGCAGGCGGTGCGCACCATCGAGCCGGCACCGCGCGTCGTCACGGGCGACGGCCGCCGCTACGGCACGGGCGAGACGGCGCAGGCCTTCGACCGCATCCTGCTCGACGCGCCCTGCACCGGCCTCGGCGCGCTGCGCCGCCGGCCCGAGGCCCGCTGGCGCAAGCAGCCCGGCGACGTGCCCGCGCTCGCGACGCTGCAGGCCGAGCTGCTCGAGGCATCCGCCAGGGCGCTCAAGCCCGGCGGCCTCATCGCCTACGTCACGTGCTCGCCGCACCTGGCCGAGACGCGTGCCGTCATCGACCGCGCGGCCGCCCTCGGCCTCAGACCGCTCGACACGCCTGCCGTCGTCCGTGACCTCTCGCCCGGCATCGAGCTGGGGGAGACGGGCGATGCCGTGCAGCTCTGGCCGCACCGCAACGGCACCGACGCGATGTTCATCCAGCTGCTCACCACGAGCGAGGGCTGAGTCGGCCGTTACGCAATCGTTGCGCCGTGCCCTCCCCGCCCGCCCCACAGTCCGCCCAGGGCGCACGCACAGCCCGATAGGCTGGAAGCCATGGTCAGGATCCACCCCAGCATCCTCTCGGCCGACTTCGTGAACCTCGAGCGCGACCTCGAGAAGATCGCGAGCGCCGACGGCGTGCACGTCGACGTCATGGACGCGCACTTCGTGCCCAACCTCACGTTCGGCCTGCCCATGGTGCAGCGCATCGCCGAGGTCACGAGCCTGCCCATCGACGTGCACCTGATGATCGACGACCCCGACACCTGGGCGCCGCAGTACGCGATCGATCGCGTCGACTCCGTCACCTTCCACGCAGAGGCGACCCGCGACGCCGTCTCCCTCGCCCGCGAGCTGCGCGCCCGCGGCACCCGCGCATCCATCGCCGTCAAGCCCGGCACGCTCGTCGACGACGTGCTCGAGCACCTCGCCGAGTTCGACATGGTGCTCGTCATGACCGTCGAGCCCGGCTTCGGCGGCCAGTCGTTCATGGGCGAGATGATGCCCAAGGTCGAGGCGCTGCGCGGCAGGGCGGAGGAGCTCGGCATCGAGCTCGCCCTGCAGGTCGACGGCGGCATCACCGCCGACACCCTGCCCATCGCCGCCGCCTCCGGCGCCGACGTCTTCGTCGCCGGCAGCGCCGTCTACGGGCACTCCTCGCCCGCCGAGCGCATCACCGCGCTGCGGGACGCCGGCAAGGGCGCGTTCGACACCGGCCGCATCGACCTGCGCGCGATCCACCGCGGCATCGCCGGCACCGGCACGGCCGGTAGCCTGGAGACGTGAAGACCTTCGACGAGCTGCACGCAGAGCTCGAGCGCACCCTCGCCGAGCGCCCTGAGGGCTCGCGCACCGTCGAGCTCGTCGACGCCGGCGTGCACGCGATCGGCAAGAAGATCGTCGAGGAGGCCGCCGAGGTCTGGATGGCCGCCGAGCACGAGACCGATGAGGATGCCGCGCTCGAGATCTCGCAGCTGCTGTACCACCTGCAGGTGCTCATGCTGGCGAAGGGCATCACGCTGCAGGACGTGTACCGACATCTCTGACGCGCTGCCCACCACCCGTCAGACCTGAGGAACCCATGCTCAAGATCGCCGTGCCCAACAAGGGCTCGCTGGCCGAGACGGCCGCCTGGATGCTCGACGAGGCCGGCTACCGCGGCCGCCGCGACGGCAAGGAGCTCATCGTCGTCGACGCGCGCAACGAGGTGGAGTTCTTCTTCCTCCGCCCGCGCGACATCGCCACCTACGTCGGCTCGGGCGCGCTCGACGTCGGCATCACCGGCCGCGACCTGCTGCTCGACTCCGGCTCGGACGCCGTCGAGGTCGAGGGCCTCGGCTTCGCCCGCTCGACCTTCCGCTTCGCCGGCCCCGCCGGCCGCTTCACCGACGCCGCCGACCTGCAGGGCGTGCGCATCGCATCCAGCTACACCCTGCTCGTCGAGGCGCACCTCGCGAGCCTCGGCGTCACGGCAGAGCTCGTGCGCCTCGACGGGGCGGTCGAGTCGGCCGTGCGGCTCGGGGTGGCGGATGCGGTGGCCGACGTCGTCGAGACCGGCGCCACCCTGCGCGCGCAGGGCCTGGAGGTCTTCGGCGAGCCGATCCTCGCCAGCGAGGCCGTGCTCATCTCGAACGGCCAGCACCCCGCGGGGCTGAACACGCTCAAGCGCCGCCTCGACGGCGTCATGGTCGCCCGCGACTACGTGCTCGTCGACTACGACATCGAGCGCTCGCGCCTGGACGCCGCCATCGACGTCGCGCACGGCTTCGAGAGCGCCACCGTCAGCCCCCTGCAGAAGGAGGGCTGGGTCGCCGTGCGCGTCATGGTGCGCCGCGACGAGACCAACCAGATCATGGATGCGCTCGCCGACGTCGGCGCCCGCGCGATCATCGTCTCGCGCATCCACGCCGCCAGGATCTGAGCGGGGGCCGCACGATGCTCGCCACCCGCGTCATCCCCTGCCTCGACGTCGCGCACGGCCGGGTCGTCAAGGGCGTGAAGTTCCAGGGCCTCACCGACCAGGGCGACCCGGTCGAGCTCGCCGCCCGCTACGCCGAGCAGGGCGCCGACGAGCTCACCTTCCTCGACGTGAAGGCGACCGTCGAGGATGCCGGCACGATGCTCGAGGTCGTCGAGCGCTGCGCCGAGCAGATCTTCATCCCCCTCACCGTCGGCGGCGGCGTGCGCTCGCGCGACGACGTCGCCCGGCTGCTCGCGCACGGCGCCGACAAGGTGGGCGTGAACTCGGCCGCCATCCGCGACCCGGAGCTCATCGACCGCATCGTCGCCGACTTCGGCTCGCAGGTGCTCGTGCTCTCGCTCGACGTGCGGCGCTCGGCAGCGATGCCGAGCGGCTTCGAGGTGACGACGCACGGCGGCGGCCGCGGCGCGGGCCTCGACGCCATCGCGTGGGCGCGCGAGGGCGTCGCGCGCGGCGTCGGCGAGCTGCTCGTCAACTCGATCGACGCCGACGGCACGAAGGAGGGCTTCGACCTCGAGCTGCTGCGCCTCGTGCGCGCGGCGGCCACGACGCCCGTGATCGCCTCCGGCGGCGCGGGGGAGCCCGCGCACTTCGCGCCCGCCGTCGAGGCGGGGGCGGATGCGGTGCTCGCCGCGAGCATCTTCCACTCGGGGCAGTGCACGATCGGCGAGGTGAAGGCAGCGATGCGGGAAGCCGGGGTGACGGTGCGATGAGTGACGGTGCGAGGGACGAGCTGCTGCTTCCGGCGCTGAAGAAGGACGCCGACGGCCTGGTCGCCGCCGTCATCCAGGACGACGCGTCGGGCGACGTGCTGATGGTCGGCTACATGGACGACGAGGCGCTGCGCCGCACCGCCACCGAGGGGCGCGTCACCTTCTGGTCGCGCTCCCGGCAGGAGTACTGGCGCAAGGGCGACACGTCCGGCAACATCCAGGTGCCGCGCTCGATCGCGCTCGACTGCGACGGAGACGCCATCCTCATCCGCGTCGACCAGACCGGCCCCGCCTGCCACACGGGTGCGCGCTCGTGCTTCTTCACGCCCATCCCGATGGCCGATCCGGGTCGAGCAGGGGAGCAGGCGTGACGGGTACCGACCGCGCGGCCTTCGACGCGCTGCTCGCCGGCCACCGCATCGTGCCGGTGGTGCGCGAGGTGTTCCTCGACGCCGAGACGCCCGTGGGCGTCTACCGCCGCCTCGCCCACGACGCCGACGGCGCCGCCCGTCCGGGCAGCTTCCTGCTCGAGTCGGCGCAGCAGGGCGTCTGGAACCGCTACTCCTTCGTCGGCGTCGCCTCCTTCGGCCAGCTCACCGCCGACCGCGGCGTCGTCACCTGGCGCTCCGAGACGGTGAGCGCCGAGCGGCTGCTCGGGCCCGATGCCCCAGACGGCGGCCTCGCGACCGTCGAGCACGTGCTGCGCCGCTGGGCGACGCCCCGCATCGAGGGCCTCCCGCGCCTGACGAGCGGCATGATCGGCCACATCGGCTGGGAGGCCGTGCGCGAGCTCGAGCGGCTGCCGCACGCGCCCGAGCGCGACGTCGACGTGCCGGCCATCGCCATGTCGCTCGCCGCGACCCTCGTCGTGCTCGACCACCGCACCGGCGCCGCGCACCTGGTCGCGAACGTGCTCAACGACGGGGTCGACGACGCGGATGCGCTGTGGCGCGACGCGCAGGCGCGGCTCGACGCGCTCGAGCACGAGCTCACCCGTCCGCAGGCGGGATCGATCGCCGCCCTCGACCGGGCAGCGGCGCCGCAGCCCAGCTCGCGCGTGAGCGCCGAGGACTACCGCAGCATGGTCGAGTCCTCGAAGCGGCACATCGTCGACGGCGACGTCTTCCAGGTGGTGCTCTCGGCACGCTTCGACCTGCCCACCGAGGCCGACCCGCTCGAGGTCTACCGGGTGCTGCGCATGCTCAACCCCTCGCCCTACCTCTACCTGCTGCGGCTCGAGACCGCTGACGGCGAGCCCTACGCGGTCGTCGGCTCGAGCCCCGAGGCGCTCGTCACCGTGCACGAGGGGCGGGCGACCATGCACCCGATCGCCGGATCCCGCCCGCGAGGCGCCGACGCATCCGCCGACCGCGAGCTGGGCGACGAGCTGCTCGCCGACCCCAAGGAGCGCGCCGAGCACGTCATGCTCGTCGACCTCGCCCGCAACGACCTCGCGAAGGTGTGCGCGCCCGGCACGGTCGCCGTCACCGAGCTCATGGCGATCGAGCGCTTCAGCCACATCATGCACATCGTCTCGACCGTCGAGGGCGAGATGCGGCCCGATGCCTCCGCCGTCGACGCCTTCCGCGCCACCTTCCCGGCCGGCACTCTCTCGGGCGCGCCGAAGCCGCGCGCGCTCGAGCTGATCGACGAGCTCGAGAGCGCCCAGCGCGGCGTGTACGGCGGGGTGGTCGGATGGTTCGACCTGGCGGGGGATGCGGATCTCGCGATCGCGATCCGCACCGTCACCATGCGGGCGGGCGTCGCGCACGTGCAGTCGGGCGCCGGCCTGGTGGCCGACAGCGACCCGGAGACCGAGCTGCAGGAGGTGCGCAGCAAGGCCGCGGCGCCGCTGCGGGCGGTCGCCGTCGCCTCGTCGATGCGGGGCCGCGCGTGACGCGGCTGCTGGCGCGCGGCCGCACCGTCGCCGCCCTCGCGCTGCTGCTGGCCGCGGCGCTCGGCCTCGTCGCCGCGACCCAGCCGTGGGGGAGCGCCACGCTCGTCGACGGCCGCGTGCTCACCGCCACCGGGCAGGATCTCGCCGGCGCCGTCACCGTCATGTCGCTCGCGTGCGCGGTGCTCGCGCTCGTGCTGCCGATCGCCGGCCGCGTCTGGCGGTACGTGCTCGGCGGGCTCGCGCTGCTGCTGGGCGGGGCGCTCATCGCGCACGTCTCCGCGGCCCGCGCGGGCGTGCAGGGCGCGATCGACGCGCTGATCGCCGAGGCGACCGGGCTCGCGGGATCGGCGCAGGCCGACGAGGTCGCCAGCCTCGCCCAGCACGGCACACCCGGCTTCGGGATCGCCGCCGGCGGCTTCGCCATCGTCGCGGCCCTCTGGGTGCTCGCCACCGCCCATCGCTGGCCCGCCCGCGCCAAGCGCGCCGCCCGCTACGAGCGCACCGGATCCGGCCTCGCGTGGGACGTCATGGACGACGGCGAGGATCCGACTCGGTAGACTGGCGGCAGGCGCACCGAGCGCGCCCGAGTTCGACCGGATTCACCCGAGGAGCATCGTGAACGCACGCAGCAACGGCATCAGCGACGACCACGCGGCAGAACTGCACGTCGCCGACTACGACCCGGCGTTCGTCGACCCGGGCCACGGCAACTCGAAGGCCGGCTGGGCCAGCGTCATCGTCATGCTCGTCGCCGTGCTGCTCGGCACCCTGTTCTTCTTCCTCGACATGCCGACGCTCGTGTGGGCGAGCGCCGGCCTGCTCGTGATCGGCGCGGTGCTCTGGCCCATCCTCGCGAAGGCCGGCCTCGGCGTGCAGGAACACTGAGCGTGCTCGACGCGCTCACGGCGGGCGCGCTCGAGGATGCGGCCCGGCGGCGCGAGAGCCTGCCGACGGCCCGCCTGGAGTCCATCGCGCTCTCGACCCCGCAGCCGCTCGACGCGGCGGCCATGCTCGGCACGCCCAAGGCCGACTCCGACGGCCCCCACATCATCGCCGAGGTGAAGCGCGCAAGCCCCTCGAAGGGCGCGCTCGCCGACATCCCCGAGCCCGCATCGCTCGCCGCCCGCTACCAGGCCGGGGGAGCGAGCGCCATCAGCGTGCTCACCGAGGGCCGCCGCTTCCTGGGCACGCTCGACGACCTGCGGGCGGTGCGCGCCGCCGTCGCGGTGCCGGTGCTGCGCAAGGACTTCATCGCCGACGAGTACCAGCTGCTCGAGGCGCGCGCCTTCGGCGCCGACCTGGCGCTGCTCATCGTCGCCTCGCTCGAGCCCAAGCGGCTCGCCGCGCTGCACGCGTTCGCCCGCGAGCTCGGGCTCTCGGTGCTCGTCGAGGTGCACGACGAGCGCGAGATCGACGCGGCGCTCGAGACGGGCGCGAGCATCCTGGGCGTCAACACCCGCGACCTCAAGACCTTCACGATGCACCCCGGCCGCTTCGGCGAGCTGCGGGCGCGCATCCCCGCCGGCACCGTCGCGGTCGCCGAGTCGGGCGTGCGGGAGGCAGCGGACGTCGCGCGCTACCGGCGCGACGGTGCGGATGCGGTGCTGGTCGGAGAGGCGCTCGTCACCCACGGCGACCCTGAGGCCCGCGTCGCCGAGTTCGGGAGGGCATCATGATCGAGCAGCTGCGCGACCACCACGGCCCCTGGTACGGCGGCTACGGCGGCGTCTTCATGCCCGAGCCGCTCATGGCGGCGATCGACGAGCTCGCCCAGGCGTACGAGCAGTGCCGCACCGACGAGGCCTTCCAGGCCGAGTTCGCGCGCCTCTCGCGCGACTACACCGGCAGGCCATCGCTGCTCACCGAGGCGACGCGCCTGAGCGAGCGGGCCGGCGCCCGCATCCTGCTCAAGCGCGAGGATCTCAACCACACCGGCAGCCACAAGATCAACAACGTGCTCGGCCAGGCGCTCGTCGCCCAGCGGCTCGGCAAGACGCGCCTGATCGCCGAGACCGGGGCCGGCCAGCACGGCGTCGCCACCGCCACGGCTGCGGCCCTGTTCGGCATGGAGTGCGTCGTCTACATGGGCGAGGTCGACACCGAGCGGCAGGCGCTCAACGTCGCCCGCATGCGCCTGCTGGGCGCCGAGGTGGTGCCGGTGAAGAGCGGCTCCCGCACGCTCAAGGACGCCATCAACGAGGGGCTGCGCGACTGGGTCGCGAACGTCGACACCACCCACTACCTCATGGGCACGGTCGCGGGCCCGCATCCGTTCCCCGAGATGGTGCGCGACTTCCACCGCGCCATCGGCGAGGAGGCCCGCGAGCAGACCATCGCGATGACGGGCGGCCTGCCGCACGCCGTGCTCGCGTGCGTCGGCGGCGGCTCGAACGCCATGGGCATCTTCCACGCCTTCCTCGACGACCCCGAGGTGCGCCTGATCGGCCTCGAGGCCGCGGGCGACGGCGCAGAGACCGAGCGGCACGCGCTCTCCATCGAGCGGGGCGCGCCCGGCCTGCTGCACGGCATGCGCACCTACCTGCTGCAGGACGAGGACGGCCAGACCCTCGAGTCGCACTCGATCTCCGCCGGCCTCGACTACCCGGGCGTCGGCCCCGAGCACGCCTGGCTGCACGACATCGGCCGCGCCGAGTACCAGCCGGTGAGCGATGCGGAGGCGATGGACGCGTTCCTCGCCCTCACGCGCGCCGAGGGCATCATCCCCGCCATCGAGTCGGCCCACGCCGTCGCCGGGGCGCTGCGCCTCGCGAAGGAGCAGCCGGGCGCGACGCTCGTCGTCTCGCTCTCCGGCCGCGGCGACAAGGACGTCGCGACCGCCGGCCGGTGGTTCGACATGCTCGACGAGGGAGCGCAGCAGACGTGAGCGAGGCATCGAGCCGCACGGGCAGCCGCACGGGCAGCCGCACCGAGGCCGCCATCCGCGCGAGCGGGGACCGCGCCCTGATCGGCTACCTGCCGGTCGGCTACCCCGACCTCGACACCTGCGTCGAGGCCGTGCTCGCGCTCGCCGACGCCGGCTTCACCGCGATCGAGCTCGGCGTGCCCTACAGCGACCCGGGCATGGACGGCCCCGTCATCCAGGCCGCCACGCAGGCGACGCTCGAGCGCGGCTTCCGGCTCGAGGAGCTCTTCCTGGCGCTCGAGGCCATCACGGCCCGCACCGACATCCCCGTGCTCGTGATGACGTACTGGAACCCCGTGCTGCGCCACGGCGTCGACCGGTTCGCGGAGCGCTTCGCGGCTGCCGGGGGCGCCGGGCTCATCACGCCCGACCTCACGCCCGAGAACGCGGCGGAGTGGCTCGATGCCGCCGAGCGGCACGACCTCGACCGCGTCTTCCTCGCGGCGCCATCCTCCTCCGACGCGCGCCTCGACGGCGTCATCGAGGCCTCCAGGGGCTTTGTGTACACCGTCTCGACCATGGGCACGACGGGCACGAGGGCGGATGTCGACCTCGCCGCCCGCGCGCTCGCCGACCGCATCGAGGTGCGCGCCGAGGCGCTCGGCCGCGAGACGCTGCGCTGCGTGGGCGTCGGCATCTCGACGGCCGCGCACGTGCGGCAGGTCGTCGACTACGCCGACGGCGCCATCGTCGGCTCGGCGCTCGTGCGCGCGCTCGGCGACGGCGGCGTGCCCGCGCTGCGCGAGCTCGCCGACTCGCTCGTCGTCGGTACACTCGACGGCGGCCCCGCTGGGCCGGCATCAGCACAGAAGGGCGCCTCCGCGTGACCAGTCTCCTCCAGAGCATCCCCAGTCCGAGCCCCGAGTGGCAGCAGCTCGCGATCGGGCAGTGGCTCGACGCGATCGGCGTGATGCCGCTCGTGCAGGGCTCGGTGCTCGGCGCCGTGCTCTTCGGGCTCGTGGTGGGCATCGTCATCACGGTCGTCGTGCTCGCGATCATGCTGCTCGCCGGCACGCTCACGCGCAAGGACGCCGGCTGGACGCTGCTCTGGAGCCTGCTGTTCGGCGTCGTGCTCGCGTTCCTGCTGCGCATCGTCGGCCCGAGCTGGGGCGTGCAGACCTACGCGCTGTGCATCCTCGCCGGCATCGTGGTGGCGACGCTGCTCACCGGCTACCGGCTGCGCCAGCGCGGCGTCGAGGCCGGCTACGTGATCGACATCGCCGTCTGGGCCGTGCTGCTGGGCATCGTCGCCGCCCGCGTCTTCCACGTGCTCACGCACCCCGACGACTACTTCGGCGCCGGCCGCGACCCCATGACAGCGCTCTACATCTGGGAGGGCGGCATCGCCATCTTCGGGGCGCTGATCGGCGGTGCGATCGGCATCTGGATCGGCTGCCGCATGACGGGGCTGCGCTTCAGCACCTTCGTCGACGCGCTCGCCCCCGGGCTGCTGCTCGCCCAGGCCTTCGGCCGGCTCGGCAACTGGTTCAACCACGAGCTCTTCGGCCAGCCCACCGACCTGCCGTGGGGCCTCGAGATCGAGGCCACCAACCCGGCGTTCCCCGTCGGCCTGCCGCCCGAGACGCTCTTCCACCCGACCTTCGCCTACGAGATCGTCTGGAACGTGCTGGGCGCCGCCCTGCTGCTCTGGCTCGACCGCAAGCGCGACGTGCAGTGGGGCCGCCTGATCGCCCTCTACCTCATCTGGTACGGCGTGGGCCGCTCGGTGTTCGAGACCATCCGCCTCGACCCCTCCGAGCTGCTGCTGGGCATCCGCACCAACGTCTGGATGGCCTTCCTCGCGATCGCCGTCGGCGTGGTCGTGTGGCTCGTGCAGACGCGCCGCCACCCGGGCCTCGAGCCCTCGCCGTGGCGCCCCGGGCGCGAGCCGGGCGCCGATGAGGGTGTAGATTCTTCCCGCTACACCGAGCTCCCCGAGACCCGCACCCAGGACGAGGCCGAGCTCGCCGCAGACCCCGCGGCCGCGACCACCAGATAGGGCTTGCGCGCTCCTGAGCGCGCTGCGGGCCGACGGCGTCCCGCTCCTCTCGCCAGCACGAACAGCACAGGAGCACGATGCGCACGATCAGCGACCTCTCGAACGGGGCATTCACCTCGCGGGGCCTCGGCCTGCCGGCCGCCTCAGGCATGTACCACCCCAGGCACGAACGCGATTCGTGCGGTCTGGCGATGGTCGCCACGACGCGGGGAACGGCGGGCCACGACATCGTCGCGCTGGCGCTGGACGCGCTGCGCAACCTCGAGCACCGCGGCGCGGTGGGCTCCGACGCGGGAACCGGCGACGGTGCGGGCATCCTCACCCAGATGCCGGATGCGTTCCTGCGGGCCGTGGTCGACTTCGACCTCCCCGAGGCGGGCACCTACGCCGCCGGCCTTGCCTTCCTGCCGCTCGACGACGCGGAGCGCCGGGGCGTGCAGGAGCGCATCTGGGAGCTCGCCGGCCAGGAGCGGCTGCGGGTGCTCGGCTGGCGCGAGGTGCCCACCGCGCCCGAGGCGCTCGGCAAGCTCGCGAGAGCCGCCATGCCCGCCATCCACCAGCTCTTCGTCACCGGCGCCAACGGCCCGACGACCGGCATCGAGCTCGACCGGCTCACCTGGCGGCTGCGCAAGCGCATCGAGCGCGAGCTGGGGGAGTACCTGCCCTCGCTCTCCAGCCGCACCATCACCTACAAGGGCATGGTCACGACGCTCCAGCTCGAGCCCTTCTACCCCGACCTGAGCGACGAGCGCTTCGAGACGAAGCTCGCGATCGTCCACTCGCGGTACTCGACCAACACCTTCCCCTCCTGGCCGCTCGCGCAGCCGCTGCGCATGATCGCCCACAACGGCGAGATCAACACGGCGGAGGGCAACCGCAACTGGATGCGCGCGCGCGAGTCGCAGCTCGCGAGCGAGCTGCTGGGCGACCTGCGCCCGCTGAAGCCCATCGTCACGCCCGGCATGAGCGACTCCGCCTCCTTCGACGAGGTGCTCGAGCTGCTCACCCTCGCCGGCCGCTCGCTGCCGCACGCGGTGATGATGATGGTGCCGCCGGCGTGGGAGAACCAGCCCGACATGCCGCAGCAGCTGCGCGACTTCGCCGAGTACCACTCGCTGCTCATGGAGCCCTGGGACGGCCCGGCCGCGATCAGCTTCACCGACGGCTCCGTCGTCGGCGCGACCCTCGACCGCAACGGCCTGCGCCCCGGGCGCTGGCTCGAGACCTCCGACGGGCTCGTGGTGCTGGCGTCGGAGACCGGCGTGCTGCCGATCGAGTCGAGCCGCATCGTGCGGCGCGGCCGCCTGCAGCCGGGCGTGCTGTTCCTCGTCGACACCGAGGCGGGCCGCATCGTGCCCGACGAGGAGATCAAGCAGGAGCTGGCCGAGCAGCAGCCGTGGGGCGAGTGGCTGGAGTCGAGCCGCATCCACCTCGCCGACCTGCCCGACCGCGAGCACGTGGCGCACACCGCCGCATCCGTCACCCGCCGCCAGCGCACCTTCGGGTACACCGAGGAGGAGGTGAAGATCCTCATCGCGCCGATGGCGAAGACCGGCGCCGAGCCGCTCGGCGCCATGGGATCCGACACCCCGATCGCGGTCCTCGCCGACCGGCCGCGGCTGCTGTTCGACTACTTCACGCAGGCGTTCGCACAGGTGACGAACCCGCCGCTCGACTCGCTGCGCGAGTCGATCGTGACGAGCATGACGATGGGGCTGGGCCCCGTGCGCAACCTGCTCACGGCGACGCCCTCGCACGCGAGCCAGATCATCCTCGACTTCCCCGTCATCGACAACGACGAGCTCGCCAAGATCCGCGCGATCGACCGCACGCCCGGCTCGCGCCGCACCGTCGTCGTGCAGGGCCTGTACCGGGTCGACGACGGCCCCGACGCGATGGAGCGGCGCCTCGAGCAGATGTGCCGCGAGGTCGACGAGGCCATCGTCGACGGCGCGCAGTACGTCATCCTCTCCGACCGCGACTCCACCGATCAGCTCGCGCCCATCCCGACCCTGCTCATGACGAGCGCCGTGCACCACCACCTGATCAAGGCATCCACCCGCATGCGCGTCGGGATCGTCGTCGAGGCGGGCGACGTGCGCGAGGTGCACCACGTGGCGCTGCTGATCGGCTACGGCGCGAGCGCCATCAACCCCTACCTGGCGATGGAGACCGCCGAGCAGCTCGCGCTCTCCGGCCACCTCGGCGCCGACGTCGAGACGGCCGTGCGCAACCTCATCAGGGCGCTCGGCAAGGGCGTGACGAAGATCATGTCGAAGATGGGCATCTCGACCGTCGGCTCCTACGGCGGCGCGCAGGCGTTCGAGGCCGTCGGCCTCTCGCAGCAGCTCGTCGACCGCTACTTCACCGGCACGCACTCGCCGCTCGGCGGCGTCGGGCTCGACGTGATCGCCGAGGAGAACCGGCTGCGGCACCGCGCCGCCTACCCCGACGAGCGTGCCCCGCTCGCGCACGAGCGGCTGCAGACCGGCGGCGAGTACCAGTGGCGCCGCGACGGGGCACCCCACCTGTTCAACCCCGAGACGGTCTTCAAGCTGCAGCACTCGACGCGCACGGGCCGCTACGAGGTGTTCCAGGAGTACACGAGGCTCGTCGACGACCAGGCCGAGCAGCTGCAGACGCTGCGCGGGCTCATGCGGCTGAAGACGGATGCGGTGACCCCGGTGCCGCTCGACGAGGTCGAGCCGGTCTCGGAGGTCGTCAAGCGCTTCTCGACCGGCGCCATGAGCTACGGCTCGATCTCGCAGGAGGCGCACGAGACGCTCGCCATCGCCATGAACCGGCTGGGCGCGAAGTCGAACACCGGCGAGGGCGGCGAGGACGTCGAGCGGCTGCTCGACCCCGAGCGGCGCAGCGCCATCAAGCAGGTGGCCTCCGGCCGCTTCGGCGTCACGAGCATGTACCTCACGCACGCCGACGACCTGCAGATCAAGATGGCGCAGGGCGCGAAGCCCGGCGAGGGCGGCCAGCTGCCGCCCGGCAAGGTGTACCCGTGGGTGGCATCGACCCGGCACGCGACCCCCGGCGTCGGCCTCATCTCGCCCCCGCCGCACCACGACATCTACTCGATCGAGGATCTCAAGCAGCTCATCTTCGACCTCAAGCGCGCCAACGCATCCGCCCGTGTGCACGTCAAGCTCGTCTCCCAGTCGGGCATCGGCGCGGTCGCGGCGGGCGTCGCGAAGGCGAAGGCCGACGTCGTGCTGGTCTCCGGCCACGACGGCGGCACGGGCGCGAGCCCGCTGAACTCGCTCAAGCACGCCGGCACGCCGTGGGAGATCGGGCTCGCCGAGACGCAGCACACGCTCATGGTCAACGGGCTGCGCGAGCGCGTCAGCGTGCAGGTCGACGGGCAGCTCAAGACCGGCCGCGACGTCATCATCGGGGCGCTGCTGGGGGCCGAGGAGTTCGGCTTCGCGACCGCGCCGCTCGTGGTCTCCGGATGCATCATGATGCGCGTCTGCCACCTCGACACCTGCCCGGTGGGCGTCGCGACGCAGAACCCGGTGCTGCGCGAGCGCTTCACCGGCAAGCCGGAGTTCGTGGTGCAGTTCTTCGAGTTCCTCGCCCAGCAGGTGCGCGAGCTGCTCGCCTCGCTCGGGCTGCGCTCGCTCGACGAGGCCATCGGCCGCTCCGACCTGCTCGACGTCGACCCCGCCGTCCGGCACTGGAAGGCCGACGGGCTCGACCTGCGGCCGGTGCTGACGCCGCCGGGCGGCGTGCAGGGCGCGCCGCGCCGGCAGTCGGCGCAGGATCACGAGCTCGAGCAGCAGCTCGACACGGCGCTGCTGCCGCAGCTCGAGCGCGCGCTCGACGCGGGCGAGCGGCTCGTGCTCGAGCTCGACATCGCGAACACCGACCGCGCGGTGGGCGCGATGCTCGGCAACGCCGTCACGACGCGCGCAGGCGCCGCCGGGCTCGAGCCCGGCACCGTCGACCTCACCCTGCACGGCTCGGCCGGGCAGTCGCTCGGCGCCTTCATCCCGCGCGGCATCGCGCTGCGGCTGCACGGCGACGCCAACGACTACGTCGGCAAGGGCCTCTCCGGCGGCCTCATCACCGTGCGCCCGCCCGTCGACGCCGCGCTCGTCGCCGAGCACAACGTGATCGCCGGCAACGTGATCGGCTACGGCGCCACGAGCGGCGAGCTGTACCTGCGGGGGATCGTGGGTGAGCGCTTCCTGGTGCGGGGCTCGGGCGCGACCGCCGTGTGCGAGGGCGCCGGCGACCACGCGCTCGAGTACATGACCGGCGGCATCGCCGTCATCCTCGGCACCACCGGCCGCAACATCGGCGCGGGCATGTCGGGCGGCAGCGCCTACGTGCTCGACCTCGACACGCGGCTGCTCAACCAGGATGCCTTCCACCAGGGCGAGCTGCGCGTCGAGCAGCTGCGCGAGGAGGACGCCATCGAGTTGCGCGCCATCCTGGCCCGGCACGTCGAGCTGACGGCCTCCACCGTCGCCGAGGCGCTGCTGGAGACCGATCTGTCGCGCGTCTCGAAGCTCGTGCCGCGCGACTGGGCCATGGTCCGCGACATCCGTCTGGATGCCGAGCGGCAGGGCCTCGATCCCGATTCCGACAACATCTGGCGCAAGATCCTGGAGGTGACCGGTGGCTGATCCTCGTGGATTCCTGAAGGTGACGGAGCGCGAGCTCCCGAAGAAGCGGCCGGTGCCGGTGCGCATCCTCGACTGGCGCGAGATCGGCGAGCCGGGCGACAAGGCCGTGCTCAAGCGGCAGGCGGGGCGCTGCATGGACTGCGGCGTGCCGTTCTGCCACCAGGGCTGCCCGCTCGGCAACCTCATCCCCGAGTGGAACGACCTCACCTGGCGCGGCGAGGGGCGCGCCGCGAGCGACCGCCTGCACGCGACGAACAACTTCCCCGAGCTCACCGGCAGGCTGTGCCCCGCGCCGTGCGAGTCCTCGTGCGTGCTCGGCATCAACCAGCCGGCCGTGACGATCAAGTCGGTCGAGCAGGCGATCGCCGACGAGGCCTTCGCGAACGGCTGGACGGAGCCGCACCCGCCCGCCCGCCTCACCGGCAAGACGGTCGCCGTGGTCGGCTCCGGCCCCGCGGGGCTCGCGGCCGCGCAGCAGCTCACGCGCGCCGGGCACACGGTGGCGGTGTACGAGCGCGACGACCGCATCGGCGGGCTGCTGCGCTACGGCATCCCCGACTTCAAGCTCGAGAAGCAGACCATCGAGGCCCGCCTGACGCAGATGCAGGCGGAGGGCACGCGCTTCCGCGCCGGGGTCGAGATCGGCCGCGACGTGAGCTGGGAGGAGCTGCACGAGCGCTTCGACGCGATCGTCGTCGCCACGGGCGCGCCGGTCGCGCGCGAGCTCGACATCCCCGGCCGCGGCCTCGACGGCGTGCACCCGGCGATGGAGTACCTCGTGCAGCAGAACCGCGCGGTCGCGGGCACCGTGCCCGGCAACCAGATCACGGCGGCGGGCAAGCACGTCGTGGTGCTCGGCGGCGGCGACACCGGCTCCGACTGCATCGGCACCGCGCACCGGCAGGGAGCGCTCACGGTCACGAACCTCGCGATCGGCGTGCAGCCGCCCGAGGAGCGCCCCGAGCACCAGCCGTGGCCCGTGCACCCGAGCCTGTTCGAGGTGCAGACGAGCCACGAGGAGGGCGGCGAGCGCGCCTACCTCGTCTCGACCGTCGAGTTCCTGGCGAACGCCGCCGGTGAGGTGCGCGCCCTCAAGGTGGCCGACACCGAGATCGTCGACGGCGTGCGGCGGCCCAAGGCCGGCACCGAGCGCGAGATCCCCGCCGACCTGGTGCTGCTCGCGCTGGGCTTCACGGGGGCGGATGCGTCGATCGGCGAGGCGCTCGGCGTCCCGTTCGAGCGCGGCGTGCCGCAGCGGCAGCCCGACTACTCGACCGAGCGGCCCGGCGTGTTCGTGGCCGGCGACGCGGGCCGCGGCGCATCGCTCATCGTGTGGGCGATCGCCGAGGGCCGCGCGGTGGCGGCCGCCGTCGACGCCTACCTCGAGGGATCGAGCGAGCTGCCGGCGCCCGTGCGCGCGACCGACCGCCCCTTCGCGGCCTGAGACCACCACCCACCTGCCGGGCGGGCGCGCGGGAGCGCCCCGCGCATCCGCCTGGCAGGATGGAACCGTTCGTGCCGAACCCACCCAGGCGGCGCGATGACGAAAGCGAGTGACCTGTGAGACGAGCCAAGATCGTCGCGACGTGGGGGCCGGCCCTTGCCGGCTACGAGAACACGAAGGCCGCGCTCGCGGCCGGCGTGAACGTCGCGCGCATGAACCTGAGCCATGGCGACCGCAGCGTGCATGAGGAGGTGTACGCGAACATCCGCCGGGCCTCCGACGAGCTGAAGCAGCCGGTCGGCATCCTGGTCGACCTGCAGGGCCCGAAGATCCGCCTCGGCAAGATCCCCGGCGGGCCGTACGAGCTCGCCGAGGGCGACACCTTCACCATCACGACCGATGAGATCGAGGGCGACGGCCAGCGCGCCGGCACCACCTTCACCGGCCTGCCGGCCGACGTGAAGGTCGGCGACCCGCTGCTGATCGACGACGGCCGCATCGCGCTGCGGGCGACGGAGGTGACCGAGACGGATGTCGTGACCGAGGTGGTCGTCGGCGGCCCCGTCTCCTCGAACAAGGGCATCAACCTGCCCGGCGTGGCCGTCAACGTGCCGGCGCTGAGCGAGAAGGACGAGTCCGACCTGCGCTGGGCGCTGAACCTGGGCGCCGACATCATCGCGCTCTCGTTCGTGCGCGACGCGGCCGACATCGCGCGCGTGCACGAGATCATGGCCGAGGAGGGGCGCAAGCTGCCCGTCGTCGCCAAGATCGAGAAGCCGCAGGCGGTGCAGAACCTCGCCGACATCATCGACGCCTTCGACGCGATCATGGTCGCCCGCGGCGACCTGGGCGTCGAGCTGCCGCTCGAGCAGGTGCCGCTGGTGCAGAAGCGCGCGATCGAGATGGCGCGCCGCTGGGCCAAGCCCGTGATCGTCGCGACGCAGGTGCTCGAGTCGATGATCGAGAACCCGCGCCCGACGCGCGCCGAGGCGAGCGACTGCGCCAACGCCATCCTCGACGGGGCGGATGCGGTGATGCTCTCGGGCGAGACGAGCGTCGGCAAGCACGCCATCACCACCATCGAGACCATGGCGCGCATCGTCGTCGCGGCGGAGGACCAGGGCCTCGGCCGCATCCCGCCGCTCGGCACGAAGCCGCGCACGCAGGGCGGCGCGATGACGCTCGCCGCCCTCGAGGTGGCGGAGTTCGTCGAGGCGAAGGCCATCGTGGTCTTCACCGAGTCGGGCGACTCCGCCCGCCGCATGTCGCGGCTGCGCACCGCCATCCCCACGTTCGGCTTCACGCCCGACCCCGAGGTCGAGTGCCGCATGCAGATGATCTGGGGCATGCAGACGCACCTGGTCGACCGGGTGATGCACACCGACGACATGATCGCCCAGGTCGACGACGTGCTCATCGGCAAGGGGCTCGTGCCGGTGGGGGAGAAGGTCGTCGTGATCTCGGGCATGCCCCCGGGCATCTCCGGCTCCACGAACGACCTGCGCGTGCACCGCGTCGGCGACGTGCACGCCGAGGCGGCGCCCGCGTACCACGGCAAGCGCCGCATCGAGGTGCTGCACTCCGTGCCGCACCCCGACGAGGCCTGACGCCACGCTGGTCGAGGAGGCCCCAACGCTGGTCGAGTAGGCCCGAAGGGCCGTATCGAGACCAAGAACGGCCCGCACCTCTCGCGAGGTCGGGCCGTTCTGCGCGTGCCGGTGGTGGGACTCGAACCCACAATCCTCGCGGAAGCGCAGTTTGAGTGCGCCGCGTATGCCAATTCCGCCACACCGGCCTGCGGGACGGCCAAGCCGTGCCCGCGACGAACACTAGGCTAGTGGTCATGACCGACGACCTCTTCGCCGAGCCGCAGCTCGACACGGCTGACGCGCCGACCCCCTCCACCGCACGCACCGTCCTCGTGGCCGAGGACGAGTCGCTCATCCGCCTCGACATCGTCGAGACGCTGCAGGCCGCAGGCTTCGAGGTCGTCGGCGAGGCGGGCGACGGCGAGCGCGCGGTCGAGCTCGCGACCGAGCTGAAGCCCGACCTGGTCGTCATGGACGTGAAGATGCCGAAGATGGACGGCATCACCGCTGCCGAGAAGATCGGTGCGGCGAAGATCGCGCCGGTCGTGCTGCTGACGGCCTTCAGCCAGAAGGAGCTCGTCGAGCGGGCGGGCGAGGCCGGCGCGCTGGCCTACGTCGTGAAGCCGTTCACGCAGAACGACCTGCTGCCGGCGATCGAGATCGCGCTGGCCCGCTGGGACCAGATCCGCGCGCTCGAGTCGGAGGTCGCCGACTTCGCCGACCGCTTCGAGACCCGCAAGCTCGTCGACCGCGCGAAGGGCCTGCTGAACCAGCGCATGGGCCTGGCCGAGCCGGAGGCCTTCCGCTGGATCCAGAAGGCGTCGATGGACCGCCGCCTCACGATGGCCGAGGTCGCGCAGGCCGTCATCGAGCAGCTCGGCACCCCCAAGAAGTAGCCCCCTCCGCTCCATTGGCGCCTCCCGCATCTGAGTGGCGCCTCCCGCATCTGAGTGGCGCCTCCCGCGTGTGACTGGCGCCTCCTGCGTGTGAGTGGCGCCTCGCGCGTGTGAGTGGCGGTTCTCCACAACCATGCGGTCGCTGGCCGCCGGCGAGCCACCAGATGGCACACCATGCCGCGCATGGAATCACCACACGGCTTCACCGTCCGCGCGGGCCTCGACCGCGGCTACACAGCCGCGGAGCTCCGCTCCATGGCGTTCACCTCGCCTGCCCGCGGGGCCCGCATCACCGCCGCCATCGGCGACGACGCGCAGGCGCTCTTCGAGGCTGTCCGCGTCCTCGCCGTCGACGACCAGTTCTTCTCGCACTCGACGGCCGCGCGCATCCATGGCATGCCGCTGCCGACGCGGCTCGAGAGCGAGGCCAGAGTGCACCTGGCCTCACCCACCGGACGGGCACGCATGGTGCGACCCGGTGTGGTCGGTCACCGGCTCAAGTCCACGACGGTCGAGGTCGACGGACTTCGGGTCGAGTCCCGCCCCGACGTCTTCATCCACCTGGCGACCATGCTGACGGTCGAGGAGCTGGTCATCGTCGGAGACTGGCTGGTGTCGCCCAAGCGACAAGCGCCGCTCTCGGTCGATGAGCTGACGGATGCGCTGCGTCGCTACAGCGGGGCGCGCGGGCTTCACCGCGCACGCCGTGCCCTCTCGCTCGTTCGGGTCGGCGCGGAGTCGCCGCGCGAGACGCTCGTGCGACTGCTCGTCATCGGTGCGCTGCCCGAGCCGACGTTGCAGCACGAGGTCTTCGATGCATCCGGCACCTTCATCGCGAGGCTCGATCTGAGCTGGCCCAAACTCAAGCTCGGCGTCGAGTACGACGGCGAGCATCACACCGAACCTGAGCAGCGGTCGCGAGACCTCGCCAGGATCGAGCGGCTGCGTGCCCTCGGCTGGCACATCATCACGGTCACCAAGCACGACCTGGACGACGGCGGCACGCGTCTCCTCGCGCAGATCGTGGCCGCCCACCGCCGCTACGTCGCGTGGACGGCCGCGTGAGCCACGCCTCGATCGCCTCGTGCCGCGGAGTGCGCCGTTCAAGCGCGGGAGGCGCCACTCAGATGCGGGAGGCGCCACTCAGATGCGGGAGGCGCCAATGGGGGCTTGGGGTGGGTGGGGATGGGTGCGGGGCGCGGCGGGGCGGCGTCAGCGGGTCTTGATGAAGTTGGTGATGCGGAGGGTGGAGGCGCGGCGGCCCTCGTCGTCGGTGCAGACGACCTCGTGCACCGTCATGGAGCGGCCCAGGTGCACCGCGCGGCACTCGGCGGTGACCCAGCCGGTCGAGATCGAGCGCGTGTGGGTGGCGTTGATGTCGGTGCCGACCGCGTAGCGGCCCTCACCGGCGTGGATGTTGGCGCTGACCGATCCGAGCGTCTCGGCGATCACGCAGTAGGCGCCGCCGTGCACGAGGCCCACCGGCTGCAGGTTGCCGTCCGCCGGCATGCGCGCGATCGAGTGCTCGGCCGAGAGCTGCAGGAACTCGATGCCCATGCGCTCGGCCAGCTGCCCGCCCGGCCTGCCGCCGCGCCGCTCGAGCAGCGCCCTGGTCGCCTCGTCGGGCTCGGTGGGCAGGGTCATCGTCGCTCCGATCGAGAGGGGGTGTCGGCCGCCCGGGATAGGGTGACTGCCGTGTCGGAAACGAAGCCTACCCTCATGGTCATCGACGGGCATTCGCTCGCATTCCGGGCGTTCTTCGCCCTCCCGCTCGAGAACTTCGTGAACTCCGAGGGGCAGCACACCAACGCCATCCACGGCTTCCTGTCGATGCTCCTCAAGCTGCTGCAGGATCACAAGCCGACGCACCTCGCGGTCGCGTTCGACATCTCCCGCTTCTCCTTCCGCACCCGCGAGTACGCCGAGTACAAGGGCACCCGCGACGAGACGCCGAAGGAGTTCAAGGGCCAGATCCCGCTGCTCGAGGAGGCGCTGCACGCGATGGGCGTGCGCACCCTCTCGAAGGAGGACTACGAGGCCGACGACATCCTCGCGACCCTCTCGGTCGAGGGCCCCAAGGCGGGCATGGACGTCTTCGTCGTCTCCGGCGACCGCGACACCATCCAGCTCGTCAACGACGAGGTGACGCTGCTCTACCCCTCGGTGCGCGGCGTCTCGGAGCTCAAGCACTACACGCCCGAGGCCGTGCGCGAGCGCTACGGCATCGAGCCAGAGCAGTACCCCGAGATCGCCGCGCTCGTGGGCGAGACGAGCGACAACCTGGTCGGCATCGACAAGGTGGGCGAGAAGACCGCCGTCAAGTGGATCAAGGAGTACGGCACGGTCGCCAACCTGCTCGAGCACGCCGACGAGATCAAGGGCGTCGTCGGCAACAACCTGCGCGAGCAGCGCGAGCGGGCCGAGCGCAACCGGCGGCTGAACAAGCTGCTCACCGACGTCGACCTGGGCGTGCAGCCCACCGAGCTGCTGCGCGCACCCGTCGACGAGGCGAAGCTGCGCGACGTCTTCCAGCGGCTGCAGTTCCGCACCCTGCTCGACCGCGTGCTGAAGCAGGAGGGCAGCGGCGAGCAGGTCGCGGCCCTCGAGCCGAGCATCCAGGCGCCCGCCGTGCAGAAGCTCGTCGACGAGGAGCTCGACCTGTGGCTCGAGCGCGCCGACGACACGGTCGCCGTCTCGATCGCGCCCGACGGGCTCGGCGGCATCGCCGGCTTCGGCGTCGCCACCAGCGGCGCGAGCGCCTACGTGCCGTACAAGGCGGGCACCGGCGACTACGACGGATTCGTCCAGTGGCTCGCGTCGGACGCCCCGAAGGCGCTCCACGACGTCAAGCTCGCCATCAAGACCCTCGACCGGGCGGGGCTCGCGCTCGGCGGCGCGGTGCACGACACGCGCGTCGCAGCCTGGCTGGCCACGCCGACGGCGCCGCCGAAGACCTTCGAGCTCGACTGGCAGACCGAGGCGCTGCTCGGCGCCCCGCTGCCCGCGCCCGACCCCAACCAGCTCGTGCCGGAGATCGCGCCGGAGGAGCTCGGCACGGTCGCCTGGCTCACCGGCGAGCTCGCCCGCAGCCAGCGCCCGCGCCTCGACGAGGGCACCCAGGGGGTGCTCGACGACATCGAGCTGCCGCTCATGCCGGTGCTGTGCCGCATGGAGCGCCAGGGCGTCGCGATGGACCGCGAGGTGCTGCAGCGCATCCACGACACCATGCGCGAGCAGGCCGCCGGCCACGCGGAGGCGGCCTTCGCCGAGATCGGCCACGAGGTCAACCTGGGCAGCCCCAAGCAGCTGCAGGCGGTGCTCTTCGACGAGCTCGACATGCCGAAGACGCGCGCGACCAAGACCGGCTACTCGACCGACGCGCAGGCGCTCGCCGACCTGCAGGCGACCAACCCGCATCCGTTCCTCGGCCTGCTGCTGCAGCACCGCGAGACCACGAAGCTCGCCCAGATCATCGAGACGCTGCTGAAGGCGATCCAGGAGGACGGGCGCATCCGCACGCGCTACGACCAGACCGGCTCCGCATCCGGCCGCCTCTCCTCGAACGACCCCAACCTGCAGAACATCCCCGTGCGCACCGAGGTGAGCCGCGAGATCCGCTCGGCCTTCGTGCACGGCGCCGAGTTCGAGACCATGCTGACCGCCGACTACTCGCAGATCGAGATGCGCATCATGGCGCACCTCTCGGGCGACGAGGGGCTCATCGAGGCCTTCAACTCCGGCGAGGACCTGCACCGCTTCGTCGGCAGCCGCATCTTCGGCGTCGCGCCCGACGAGGTGACGGCGCTGCAGCGCGTGAAGGTGAAGGCGATGAGCTACGGCCTCGCGTACGGCCTGAGCGCCTTCGGGCTCTCGAAGCAGCTGCGCATCACGCAGGCGGAGGCGAAGACGCTCATGCTCGAGTACTTCGAGCGCTTCGGCGGCATCCGCGACTACCTGCGCGGCGTCGTCATGCAGGCGAAGGACGACGGCTACACGACCACCATCTTCGGCCGCCGCCGGCCGTTCCCCGACCTCTCCTCGTCGAACCGGGTGCTGCGCGAGAACGCAGAGCGCGCGGCGCTGAACTCGCCCATCCAGGGCTCGGCCGCCGACATCATCAAGCGCGCCATGCTCGCCATCGACCGCCGCATCGTCGACGAGGGCCTCGGCTCGCGCATGCTGCTGCAGGTGCACGACGAGCTCGTCTTCGAGGTCGCGACGGGCGAGCGCGAGGCGCTGGAGGCGATCGTGCGGCAGGAGATGGGCGGCGCCGCCGAGCTCTCGGTGCCGCTCGACGTGCAGGTCGGCGTCGGCCCGAACTGGGACGCTGCCGCGCATTAGGCTGGTGCGGTGAGCACAGACGCACTGCAGTTCGGCCTGTTCATCCCGCAGGGCTGGCGCCTCGACCTGGTCGGCATCGACCCGGCAGAGCAGTGGCAGCGGATGCTGTCGGTCGCGCAGGCGGCGGATGCCGGCGCGTGGGATTCGGTGTGGGTGTACGACCACTTCCACACGACTCCGCAGCCGACCGCGGAGGCGACGCACGAGGCGTGGACGCTGATGGCCGCGCTGGCCGCCACGACCGAGCGCGTGCGGCTGGGGCAGATGTGCACCTGCATCGGCTACCGCAACCCGGCGTACATGGCGAAGGTCGCGGCGACCGTCGACGTGATCTCCGGCGGCAGGCTCGAGTTCGGCATCGGCGCGGGCTGGTACGAGCACGAGTGGCGCGCCTACGGCTACGGCTTCCCCGGGGTCGGCGAGCGGATCTCGGCGCTGCGCGACGGCGTGCAGATCATCCAGCGGCTCTGGGCAGAGGGGGAGGCGACGCTCGAGTCGGAGAGCTTCACCGTCGACGGCGCGATCTGCCGCCCGCAGCCGCTGCAGCTGGGCCGGGACGGCAAGCCGCGCATCCCCACCTGGATCGCCGGCGGCGGCGAGAAGCGCACGCTCCGCTACGCGGCCAAGTGGGCCGACGCGACCAACTTCGCCGGCGGCAGGCTCGACACCTTCAAGCAGAAGCGCGAGCTGCTGCTCGGCCACCTCGACCGCGAGGGCCGCGACCCCGCCGAGGTGCGCCTGACCACGAACCTCAACGTGGTGGTGCGCGAGACCGAGGCCGAGGCGCGGCGCGTGGTCGACGAGATCAACGCGCGCGCCGACTCGGCGCTGCCGGCCGAGCACGCCGGCACCGGGTTCTCGGCCAAGGGCGCGGTCGTCGGCACGCCGCAGATGGTGATCGACCACGTGGCCGCGCTGCGCGAGGTCGGCCTCGGCACGCTCATCACGTACATGCCGGATGTCGCCTACGACACCACCGGCATGGAGCTGTACCAGCGCGAGGTCATGCCGGCGCTCGCGTGAGCGGTGGAGCCGCTGGAACGCCGTAGGCTGAGCGGCATGACAGACGAGACCGTCGGCGCATCGTCGCGCCCGCAGACCGACATCGACCGCATCGCCGAGGACTTCGTCCACCGCGCGGCAGCGCTGAACCCCGAGATCAACGTCTGGACCGGGCTGGAGGGCGACAAGGCCGGCTACGGCGACTACTCGCCGGAGGGCCGCGCCGCCATGACCGAGCTCGCCAGCGACGTGCTCGGCAGGCTCCAGGCGGCGAGCCCCGCCGACGACATCGACTGGGTCACCAAGACCGACCTCGCCCGCGAGCTGCAGCTCGAGCTCGACATCGAGGCGGCCGGCTGGGGCGACCGCGACCTGAACAACCTCGCGAGCCCCGCCTCGTCGATCCGCGACATCTTCGACGTCATGCCGACCGCGGCCGACGACGACTGGGACGCCATCGCGCAGCGCATGGGCAACGTGCCCGCCGCCATCGACGGCTACATCGCCTCGCTGCGCGCCGGCATCGCGAACGGCAACACGCCCGCTGCCCGCCAGATCGACAACGTGCTCGAGCAGTACGCCGACTACGCGGCCGGCACCGGCTTCTTCCACGAGCTCGCCGCCGGCGCGAAGGCGGGAGAGGCCGAGCTGCCCGAGTCGCTGCGCGCCGACCTGGCGCGGGCCGCGGGCGAGGCCACCGACGCCCACGAGCGCTTCGCGGCGTTCCTGCGCGACGAGCTCGCCGCATCCGCCAACCCCGTCGACGCGGTGGGCCGGGAGTTCTACTCGCTCATGTCGCGCCGCTTCCTGGGCGCGGAGATCGACCTCGACGAGACCTACGCGTGGGGCATCGAGGAGCTCGACCGGATGCGCAGCGAGCAGGAGTCGATCGCGAACGAGATCAAGCTCGGCGCGAGCGTGCAGGAGGCCATCGCCTTCCTCGATCAGGACGAGAGCCGCAAGCTGCACGGCACCGATGCGCTCAAGGCCTGGATGCAGCGCACGAGCGACCAGGCGATCGAGGAGCTCGGCAGGAGCCACTTCGACATCGCCGAGCCCATCAGGGCGCTCGAGTGCATGATCGCCCCGACCGAGACCGGCGGCATCTACTACACCGGCCCCGCCGACGACTTCTCGCGCCCGGGCCGCATGTGGTGGTCGGTGCCGAAGGGCATCACCGAGTTCGACACCTGGCGCGAGCTGACGACCGTCTACCACGAGGGCGTGCCGGGCCACCACCTGCAGATCGCCCAGCAGACCTACAACCGCGGCGAGCTGAACCTGTGGCGGCGAGCCTTCGCCGGCACCTCCGGCCACGCGGAGGGCTGGGCGCTCTACGCCGAGCGGCTGATGGAGTCGCTCGGCTACCTCGACGACCCGGCAGACCGCCTCGGCATGCTCGACGGGCAGCGGATGCGCGCGGCACGCGTCGTGCTCGACATCGGTGTGCACCTGGGCAAGCCGCGCCTCGACGGCACGGGGGAGTGGGACTTCGACTACGCCTTCGAGTTCATGAAGCAGAACGTGAACATGAACGAGCCCTTCGTGCGCTTCGAGGTGAACCGCTACTTCGGCTGGCCCGGGCAGGCGCCCTCGTACAAGATCGGCCAGCGCATCTTCGAGCAGATCCGCGACGAGGCGGCCGATGCGGCGGGCGACGCCTTCGACCTGAAGCAGTTCCACATGCGGGTGCTGAACATCGGCGGCGTCGGCCTCGACACGCTGCGCCAGGCGGTGCTCAGGGGCTGATCGCCACCCGCTGCAGCGCCCCCGCACCCCGGTTGTCCGTCGCGACGGCCGGGGTGTAGGCTTGACCGGTCACTCGTGTGACGCATGATCCCATCCGAATCGCCGGCGGCGCATCCGCATGCCTCCGGCCCGACGTCCCCCATCAAAGGCAACTTGAACTCTATGACCACTGCAACGACCACGGCTCCCAAGCAGGTCGCTGTGAACGACATCGGCTCGGCCGATGACTTCATGGCCGCCGTTGAGAAGACCCTGAAGTTCTTCAATGACGGCGACCTCATCGAGGGCACCGTCGTCAAGATCGACCGCGACGAGGTCCTTCTCGACGTCGGCTACAAGACCGAGGGCGTCATCCCCTCGCGCGAGCTCTCCATCAAGCACGACGTCGACCCCACCGAGGTCGTCGAGGTCGGCGACACCGTCGAGGCGCTCGTCCTCCAGAAGGAGGACAAGGAGGGTCGCCTGATCCTCTCCAAGAAGCGTGCGCAGTACGAGCGCGCCTGGGGCGATGTCGAGCGCATCAAGGAGGACGACGGCGTCGTCACCGGCACGGTCATCGAGGTGGTCAAGGGCGGCCTCATCGTCGACATCGGCCTGCGCGGCTTCCTGCCGGCCTCGCTCATCGAGCTGCGCCGCGTCCGCGACCTCACGCCGTACCTCGGTCAGGAGATCGAGGCGAAGATCCTCGAGCTCGACAAGAACCGCAACAACGTCGTGCTCTCGCGCCGCGCGCTCCTCGAGGAGACCCAGTCGGCCTCCCGCGGCGCCTTCCTGCAGTCGCTGCAGAAGGGCCAGGTCCGCAAGGGCGTCGTCTCGTCGATCGTCAACTTCGGCGCCTTCGTTGACCTGGGCGGCGTGGACGGCCTCGTGCACGTCTCCGAGCTCTCGTGGAAGCACATCGAGCACGCCTCGGAGGTCGTCGAGGTCGGCCAGGAGGTCACCGTCGAGATCCTCACCGTCGAGCTCGACCGCGAGCGCGTCTCGCTGTCGCTCAAGGCGACGCAGGAGGACCCGTGGCAGATCTTCGCCCGCACCCACGCCATCGGCCAGGTCGCACCGGGCAAGGTCACCAAGCTCGTCACCTTCGGTGCCTTCGTGCGCGTCGCGGACGGCATCGAGGGCCTCGTGCACATCTCGGAGCTGTCGTCGCAGCACGTCGAGACGGCTGACCAGGTCGTCGCGGTCGGCGACGAGGTCTTCGTGAAGATCATCGACATCGACCTCGAGCGCCGCCGCATCTCGCTCTCGCTGAAGCAGGCGAACGAGGGCGTCGACCCCGAGGGCGCCGACTTCGACCCGGCGCTCTACGGCATGCTCGCCGAGTACGACGAGCAGGGCAACTACAAGTTCCCGGAGGGCTTCGACCCCGAGACGAACGAGTGGAAGGAAGGCTTCGACACGCAGCGCGAGGCCTGGGAGGCCGAGTACACCGCGGCGCAGTCGCGCTGGGAGGCCCACAAGGCGCAGGTCGCGGCAGCCCGCGACGCCGACGTGCTCGCGAAGGACGTGCCCGCTGGCGCATCGTCGTTCGGCGGCGCGACGGAGGAGTCCGGCTCCGGCGCGGGCACCCTCGCCGACGACGAGGCCCTCGCAGCGCTCCGCGAGAAGCTCACGGGCTCGAGCGAGTAAGCAGCACCCCACGGCAGCGGGTCGCACCCTCCGGGGTGCGGCCCGCTTCGTCGTTCCGCGGCGGCGTCGGATGCGAGGATCGGAGCATGCCCGCAGACGACGCCATCGCCCACGCCCTCGACTACGCCGACCGCTGGCTCGCCTACCGCCGCTGGCGGCTGCGCATCCCCGGCGTGCAGGCCGCCGTGCGCATCGGCGGCGCGCTCGTGCTCGACACGGCGCACGGGGTGGCGGATGCGTCCACGGGCGAGGCGCTCACCGCGCGGCACCGCTTCCGCATCGCCTCGCACTCGAAGTCCCTCGCGGCGCTGGCGGCCATGCGGCTCGTCGACGAGGGTCGGCTGCGGCTCGACGACGCGGCACAGCTCCACGTGCCCGCGCTGCACGGCACGGACGCCGGGGCGCTGCTGGTGCGGGAGCTGCTCTCCCACGGCGGCGGCGCCGTTCGCGACGGCGACGACGTCGACTTCTGGCACCTGCAGGCGCCCTTCCCGGATGCCGACGCGCTGCTCGCGATCGCGCGTGCCGGGGTGGAGCGCATCCCCGCATCCACCGAGTTCAAGTACTCCAACATCGGCTTCGGCCTGCTGGGGCTCGTGATCGAGGCCGTGACCGGCACCGGCTACCCCGAGGCCCTGCGGCGGCTCGTGGCGGCGCCGCTGGGCCTCGACGGGCTCGACGGCGACCTCGTGCCCGGCGGCACCGCGCCGGCGGTCGCCGGCCACAGCGCGCTGCACTCCAGCAGCGAGCGAGTCGTGCTCGGCAGCCCCGTGGCCGCCGCGCTCGCCGCCGCCACGGGCGCGGTGGCGAGCGCCGCGACCCTGAGCGACGCGCTGCGCGCCATCGCCGACGCCGACGAGCGGCTGCTGAGCGCCGCGTCGCGCCGGCGCATGCGGCAGCGGCAGTGGACGACCACCGGGCGCGACGGCGGCGAAGCCGGCTACGGCCTCGGCCTCATGCTGCGGCAGGTCGACGGCCGCGAGTGGGCCGGGCACGGCGGCGCCTGGACGGGGCAGGCGACCAGGACCCTCGTCGACGCCGAGCGCGACGTCGTCGTGACCGTGCTGACGAACGCGATCGACGGCGCCGCCGAGGAGCTCGCGATCGGCATCGCCCGCATCGTGGGCACGGCGCTCGACGACGGGGCGGATGCGGTGGCCGCGGAGGAGCGCGCGCTGCTGCGCTCGTTCGAGGGCAGCTTCGCCAGCATCTGGGCCCGCACCGACGTCGTCGAGCTCGGCGGGCGGCTGCTGGCCGTCTCGCCCACGGCCGCCGACCCGCTGCAGGCCGTCGACGTGCTCACGCCGCTCGAGGGCGATCGCGTGCGGGTCGCCGCCGCGACCGGCATGGGCTCGGGCCACGAGGTGGCGACGGCGGAGCGGGATGCGGCGGGGAGGGTGCTGCGGTGGCGGGGCGCCCTGCGGCTCGACGCCGTCG
>BJUU01000010.1 GCA_007988785.1 Agrococcus baldri | reverse complement strand
ATCGCATCGACGATGCGCGCGAGCGGCTCGTCGCCGTGCGCCGCCGTGACGAACCACGCCTCGAACACGCTCGGCGGCAGGCTCACGCCGGCGTCGAGCATGGCGTGGAAGAAGGGCGGGTAGCGGAAGGCGTCCTGCGCCCGCACCTCGTCGAAGCTCGTCGGCGCACCCTCGCGGAAGGCGACTGAGAAGAGGCTCCCGACCCGGGTGATCGCGTGCGCCACGCCCTCGGCGCGCAGCGCATCCGTCAGCGCCGCCGTGATGACGTCGGCCGCCGCGTCGAGCCGCTCGTAGACGCCGTCGGTGGTGAGGCGCAGGGTCGCGAGGCCCGCCGCGACCGCGACCGGGTTGCCCGAGAGCGTGCCCGCCTGGTAGACGGGGCCGGTGGGGGCGAGCTGCTCCATGAGCTCGGCGCGGCCGCCGACGGCGGCGAGCGGCATGCCGCCGCCGATCACCTTGCCGAAGGTCATGAGGTCGGGCGCCTCGTCGCCCGTCCACTCCTCGAGCCCCCACATGCCGGCCCGGTGCACGCGGAAGCCCGTGAGCACCTCGTCGCTGATGAGCAGCGCGCCGTGCGCGTGCGCGGTGCGGGCGAGGAAGCCGTTGAAGTCGCCGTCGGGGTCGACGACGCCCATGTTCGCGGGCGCCGCCTCGACGATCACGGCCGCGATCTCGTCGCCGCGCTCGGCGAACACCGCCTCGACGGCGTCGCGGTCGTTGTAGGGGATGACGAGCGTGGTGGCCGCGACGGCCGCCGGCACGCCGGCCGAGCCGGGCATCGCGAGCGTCGCGAGGCCGCTGCCGGCCGCCGCCAGCAGGCCGTCGGAGTGCCCGTGGTAGTGCCCGTCGAACTTCACCAGCAGGTCGCGGCCGGTGGCGCCGCGCGCGAGCCGGATGGCCGTCATGGTGGCCTCGGTGCCGGTCGAGACGAGGCGCAGCCGCTCGACCGGGCCCACGCGCCGCTCGACCTCCTCGGCGAGCAGCGCCTCGCCAGGGGTGGAGGCGCCGAACGAGAGGCCGCGCGCCGCGGCGTCCTGCACGGCCTCCACGACCTCGGGATGCGCGTGGCCCAGGATCGCCGGCCCCCAGCTCGCGACCAGGTCGACGAGCTCGCGGCCCTCGGCATCCGTCACGTACGCGCCCTTGGCGCGGATGAGGAAGCTGGGCGTGCCGCCGACCGAGCCGAAGGCGCGCACGGGGCTGCTCACGCCGCCGGGGATGGCGAGCTTGGCGCGCTCGAAGAGCTCGGCGTTGGTGCTCATGAGCGTGCCCCGATCCACTCGGCCTGCTCGATCGCCCAGTACGTGAGCACCGTGTCGGCGCCCGCGCGGATGATCGAGGTGATGCTCTCGGTGACGAGCCGGTCGCGGTCGATCCAGCCGCGCTCGGCGGCGGCCTCGATCATCGCGTACTCGCCCGACACCTGGTAGGCCCAGACGGGCACGTCGGATGCGGCGGCCACGTCGGCGAGAACGTCGAGATAGAGGCTGGCCGGCTTCACCATCACGATGTCGGCCCCCTCGGCGATGTCGAGGAGCGCCTCGCGCAGGCCCTCGCGGCGGTTGCCGGGATCCTGCTGATAGGTCTTGCGGTCGCCCGTCAGGCTCGAGTCGACGGCCTCCCGGAAGGGGCCGTAGAGCGCGGTGGCGTACTTGGCGCTGTAGGCGAGGATCGCGGTCTGCTGGTGGCCCGCGTCGTCGAGCGCGGCGCGCACGTGCTCGACCTGGCCGTCCATCATGCCGCTCAGCCCGAGCAGCCGACTGCCGGCCTCGGCCTGCGCGACGGCCATGTCGGCGTAGCGGATGAGCGTGGCGTCGTTGTCGACGGAGCCGTCGGCGGCGAGCACGCCGCAGTGGCCGTGGTCGGTGAACTCGTCGAGGCAGAGGTCGGTCTGCACCACCGTCGCGTCGCCGAAGCGCTCGGCCAGGAAGGCGGTGGCGCGGTTGAGGATGCCCTCGGGATCCGTGGCGCCCGAGCCCACCGCATCCTTGTGCGTCGGCACGCCGAAGAGCATGATGCCGCCGACGCCGGCGGCGATGGCGCGCTCGACCTCGCGCGCGGCGGAGTCGAGCGTGTGCTGCACCTGACCGGGCATGCTCGTGATCGGGCGCGGCTCGCTCAACCCCTCGGCGACGAACATCGGCAGCACGAGCTGCGCGGGGTGGATGCGGGTCTCGGCGACCAGGCGGCGCATGGGGGCGCTCTGCCGCAGCCGGCGGGGGCGGATGGTGGGTGACATCACGCTCCAGGGTACTCGGGCGATGCCCGCCGCGACCGGTCGCGATCGTCGCCCCGGGCTACTCCGACTGCTTGAGCCTGCCCTCGCGCCAGCGCCGCAGCTGCGGCACCCCCACGAGCGCGATGCCCACGATCGCCATGGCGACGTGCAGCGCCAGCCGGTAGGGCTCGAGCCCCTCGACGTAGTTCAGCAGGAACCAGCTGCCGCCATCGCCGAGCGCGTTGTTGATGGTGCCGCCGATGCCCTGGATGGCCAGCACGATGCCGATGATCTCGACCATGTCGTCTCCCTTCGGTTGAACAATACGTGTGTATTGCTCCATCGAAGAGTAGCGCCTCATGCCTTGCACGTCCAGAGGCATACACTTGACCTGCAGAGATGGGGGACGCGATGCGCGGGGTGGGCTCGGAGCATGACGCGAAGCGGGGTGCGATCGTCGACGCGGCGCTGCGCACCACCGAGCGCGGCGGGGTCGAGTCGCTCACGTTCCGTGCCGTGGCGACCGAGGCAGGCGTCTCGCTCGGCCGCGTGCAGCACTACTTCGCGAACCGCACCGAGCTGCTGCAGGCGGCCTACGCCCGCGTGCAGCAGCTCGCGCAGGAGCGCGTGACGGCCGAGCTGGTCGCGAGCGGCGGCGCCGGCTCGGGGCGCGCGGTCGTCACCGCCGTCCTGCAGGCGCTCATCCCCGTGACGCCGACTGCGCACGCGCATCTGCGCGTGACCCAGATGTTCGACACCGCCGCCATGACCGATGCGGCCATGCTGCGGCAGCTGCGCGACGGGCACGCGCAGCTGCTCGACTTCCTGGCCGATCAGCTCGCGCAGGCGCAGTCGGCGGGCGAGGTCGCGGCCCGCGTGGATCCCGCGCGGGCGGCGCTCGCACTGCTCGCGACCGCCGAGGGCCTGAGCAGCATCGTGCTCATCGGGCACACCCCCGCGCCGATCGCCAAGGACGCCCTGCACCAGCAGCTGGCCGCCGCGCTCGACGACTGAGCGGCACCGAGCGCGTCAGGCCGCGCGGTCGTGCATCACCCCCTCGCCGATCGCCCACCGCCGCGTGATGCCGAGCCGCTCGAGGAAGGCGGCGTCGTGGCTGACCACGATGAGCGCTCCCTCGAAGGCCGCGAGCGCCTCGACCAGCTGATCGATCGAGTCGAGGTCGAGCGAGTTCGTCGGCTCGTCGAGCAGCAGCAGCTGCGGCGCCGGGTCGGCCAGCAGCAGCCGCGCGAGCGCGAGCCGGAAGCGCTCGCCGCCCGAGAGCTCGCGCACCCGCTGCTCGGCGCGCGAGCCGCGGAACAGGAACCGCGCGAGCTGCGCCCGCACGTCCTGCGGCGTGCGCTGCGGCGCGGTCTCCCGCACCGCCTCGATGAGCGTGGCGCCCTCGTCGTCGAAGCGGATGCGCTGCGGCAGCATCGCGGTGTCGCGGATGCGGCGGGTGACGCGGGCGACCGGCGCCGGCCGACCGTCCGCGCTGGGATGTGCACATCCCAGCGCCGCGTCGTCGCCGCCGAAGCCCGCGATGGCGTCGAGCAGCGTGGTCTTGCCCGCGCCGTTCGCGCCCGTGAGCGCGATGCGCTCCGGCCCGCCGACGAGGATCGGCGCGCCGCCCGGCACCTCGAGCTCGAGCACGTCGCGCGCCGGCGGCACCCGGGTGTCGGGCAGCGCGATGCGGATGGCGCGGTCGTCGCGCAGCCGCTCCTCCGCCGCCTCGAGCGAGGCCTGCGCGCTCTGCAGCCGATCGTCGTGCAGCGCGCGGTGCTTGGCGGCCGAGACCTGCGCCTCGGTCGCGCGCTGGCGCATCACGATCTTCGGCTGCCGCTTCTGGGCGTAGGCCTTGTCGGCGATCTGCGTGCGCCCGGCGAGCTGCAGCTCTGCCGCGATGCGGTCGCGCTTCTGGCGCCGCAGCTGCTGCTCGGCGTCGCGCACATCCTGCGCGGCCGCGTGCTGCTCGGCCTCGATCGCGTCGCGATAGACCGAGTAGGGCCCGTCGAAGGTGCGCAGGCCCGCCCCGCCCGACCCGAAGCGACCGGGGCCGTGCAGCTCGGCGATGCGGTCGACGCGCTCGAGCAGCTCCACGTCGTGGCTGACGACCACGAGCGAGCCGCGCCAGCCCTCGACCGCATCGTGCAGCCGCGCGCGGGCGGCGGCGTCGAGGTTGTTGGTCGGCTCGTCGAGCAGCGCGACGTCGGCGCGCTGCAGCCGGATGGCCGCGAGCCCGACGAGCACGGCCTCGCCGCCCGAGAGCGACGCGATCGGTCGCCGCAGGAGCGCCTCGTCGCCGGGCAGGCCGAGCGCGCCGAGCTGGCCGAGTGCCTCGGCCTCGACGCCCCAGCGCTCGCCGACCTCGTCGAAGCGCGCCGGGGAGGCATCGCCCGACTCGATCGCGTCGATCGCGTGGAGCACGCCGGCGATGCCGAGCGCATCCGCCACCGTGCCGGGGCCGAGCGCGAGCTGCTGCGGCAGCGTCGCGACGGTGCCCTGCACGACGAGCTCGCCGGATGCGGGCGCGAGGGTGCCTGCGATGAGTCGCAGGAGTGTGGACTTGCCGCTGCCGTTGCGGCCGATCAGGCCCGTGCGGCCGTGGCCGATGGCGCCCGAGAGGCCGTGTGCGCCGAAGACGGGCGTGCCGTCGGGCCATGAGAACTGGATGCGCGAGAGCGCGATGGCGGTGTGTGCCAAGAGAGATCCTCCGAGAGCGGGGTGTGCGCTGACGGATGGGTCGACGATGCGTGGTCGTCGGTCAGCGCGCGGTCGCGGCTCCCTGGATCTCGGTCATCTCGGCTCGTCTCGTGCGGAGGGCGCGGGCACTGACACCACCCGCGATTGCCTGAGCGACGGTACACGAGATGCCGCCGCGAGGGAAGCGCCGGTCACTCCGCGGCGTGCTCGGGGGTCACGTGGGTGTGCATGCGCGCCCCGTCGTCGTTGAAGATGCTGATCACCTGGGCCGGCTTCCCGCCGGCGGCGCTCATCGCGTGCGGGGTGCGCGTGTCGAACTCGGCGGCCTCGCCGCGCGCGAGCACGAGATCCTGGCTGCCCAGCCGCAGCCGCAGCCGGCCGGTGAGCACGTAGAGCCACTCGTAGCCGTCGTGCACGCGCAGCTCCGGCAGCTCCGTCGCGGGCGGGTAGGTGATCTTGTACGTGTGCACCGGCGAACCCTCGGGCGCCAGCGGCGCGATGACCAGTCCGTCGCGACTGATCACGGGCCGTCGCACCCGGGGGTCGGGCGCCTCGACGCTGATCAGGTCGTCGATGCGGATGCCGAGCTGCCGGGTGAGCGGCAGCAGCAGCTCGAGGCTCGCCTGCCGCTTGCCGGACTCCAGCCGAGAGAGCGTGCTCGGCGACATCCCGGCCCGTGCGGCGAGCTCGTCGAGCGTCCACCCCTTCGAGTGCCGCACCGCGCGCAGCCGCGGACCCATCTGCTCCAGCTGCTCGCGCATCCGCCCTACCCTCCTGTGCTTGCTGATTTCGCAAGCACGCTTGCAATTCTGACACATCGCGCGTGCAATGGGAGCATGACTTCTCCTTCCTCCTCCCCCGTCTGGGATGCGATCGTCGTCGGCGGCAGCGCGGCGGGCCTCTCCGCAGCGCTCATGCTCGGCAGGTCGCGCCGCCGAGTGCTCGTGATCGACGCGGGCGCACCGCGCAATCGCTTCGCCCAGCACATGCACGGCGTGCTCGGCAACGAGGGCACCCCGCCCGCCGAGCTCGTGCGGCGCGGGCGCGCAGAGGTCGCCGCCTACGGGGTCGAGCTGCGCGACGGCGCCGTCGAGCGCGTGACCACGACGGATGCGGGGCTCGCCGTCGCGCTCGCGGGTGGCGCGACCGAGCGGTCACGAGCGCTCATCGTGGCGACCGGCATCACCGATGCGCTCCCCGACATCCCTGGCCTCGCCGAGCACTGGGGCACCGGCGTGCTGCACTGCCCCTACTGCCACGGCTGGGAGGTGCGCGATCGCCGCATCGGCGTGCTCGCGGCATCGCCGATGGCCGCGCACCAGGCGCGGCTGGTGCGGCAGCTGAGCGACCGCGTCGTGCTCTTCTCCGCCGCGCTGGGTGCGCTCGAGCCGGCAGAGGAGCAGCGGCTGCGCTCCCGCGACATCGAGATCGTGGCAGCCCCCGTGCTGGAGGTCGTCGGCGACGGCGGCACGATCCGCGGCGTGCGCACAGCCGACGGACGCGTGACCGAGGTCGACGCGATCTTCACCGCCGGAGCCCCGCGCCCGCACGACGCGTTCCTCGCCGGCCTCGACCTGCCGCGCACCGAGCAGCCCTTCGGGCTCGGCTCCTTCCTCACGGTCGACCAGACCGGCCGCACCGGCCACGAGCGCATCTGGGCGATCGGCAACGTCGTCAGCCCGATGGCGAACGTGCCCATGGTGATGGCGGCGGGCGCGATGACGGGCAGTGCGGTGAACGGCGCGCTCGTGGAGGAGGACTTCGAGCTCGCGGTCGGGCCCGCGCCAGCGGTGACTGACGCGGCGGGCACGCGCGGAGCCGCCGCATGAGCGGCTCGGCGGCCGAGTTCTGGGAGGCGCGCTACGCCGACGCCGACCGCATCTGGTCGGGGCACGTGAACGGCGTGCTCGCCGACGTCGCAGGCTCGCTCGCGCCCGGCAGCGCGCTCGACCTCGGCTGCGGCGAGGGCGGCGACGCGCTCTGGCTGGCGCAGCAGGGGTGGACGGTCACCGGCGTCGATCTCTCGCCCACCGCGATCGAGCGCGCCCGTGCCGCGGCGGCCGCAGCCGGCATCCCACCCGCCTCGCTCCGCCTCGAGGCCGCCGACCTGGCTGCATGGAGCCCGCCGGAGGCCTACGACCTGGTGAGCGCGTCGTTCCTGCAGTCTCCGGTGCTGCTGCCGAGGGAGGAGATCCTGCGGCGCGCGACCGGCTTCGTCGCACCCGGCGGGCGGCTGCTGGTGGTCGCGCATGCCGGAGCGCCGTCGTGGGCCGATCCCGACATCGCCCACTCGCACGACTTCCCCGCACCGGCGCTCGACCTCGCGGCGCTCGAGCTCGACCCCGCGCAGTGGGAGACGCTCCTGTGCGAGACGCGCGAGCGGGCCGTGCGCGCGCCCGACGGCTCGCCCGGCACGCTCGCCGACTCGGTCGTGCTGGTGCGGCGCGCGCCCGTCAGCGGAGCTGCTCGGCCTCGGTGACGTCGGCGGTCTGCGCGCCGAGCTGCCCGATGAGGGCGTCGCCGTCGACCGTGGCCGCGACGCCGTGCGCGCCCGCCCCGATCGAGACGCGGCGGCCGCGCACGCGCTCGTCGGCCACCACCGGCAGGGGCTGTGTCGTGCCGAAGGGCGTGATGGTGCCGCGCCGGAACCCGGTCACCGCGAACGCGGCGTCGGCGTCGGGCATCGACAGCCGGTTGACGCCCAGCAGCTGGCGCAGCTTCGGCCACGAGATGGTGCGGTCGCCGGGCACGAGCACCAGCAGGTGGTCGCCCTCGCCGCGGCGCACGACCATCGTCTTGACGATGTCGGCGGGGCGCACGCCGCGCGCCGCCGCGGCCTCGGCGAGCGAGCCGACGGGCCCGTGGCGGGTGACCTCGTAGTCGAGACCGGATGCGGCGAGCGCCTCGAGCGCCGGGTTCGTGTCAGCCATGCGGCCACGCTACGCCGAGCGTCGGGAGGCGGCGGCAGGTTGCGGGCAGGAGCGTCAGCGCCCGTCGGCGGTCGAGGCGAGCGCGGCGACGAGCGACTCCGCGTTCGGGCGCGCGGCGATCGCCGCGACGCGCAGCCCGGCGCGCCGGCAGTCCTCGGCGGTCTGCTCGCCGATCGCGACGATCCGGGTGCCGGGCGCGAGCCCCAGCCGCGCCACCTGCTTCGCGACCGAGCCGGAGGTCACGAGCACCGCGTCGATCGGGGTCTCCGCCGGCTCGACGGCCGTCAGCACGCCCTCGCCACCATCGTGCCCGGCCGCCTGCAGCTGCTCCTGCTGCCGCAGCGCATCCGCATCGACGACGGGCATCGCGCCCGTCTCGACAGCCTCGAGCAGCTCGTCGGCCGAGCCGAACACGGGGGTCGTGCGGTAGGCGACGACCGCGGACACCTGCATGCCGTGCCGGCGCAGGCCGTCGGCGATCGTGGGCTTCGCGTCGAGCGCGTGCGGCCACAGCACCCGCCCCTCGCGGATGGGCCACTCGTCGACGAGCCCGGCCGCCGACTGCTTCGTCGGGATGAAGGCCACCGGCACGCCGCGCTCGCGCAGCGCGGCCGCCGTCACGCTGCCGACCGCCGCGACCGAGACGCTCGCGGGCACGCGCGGCAGCACCCGCACGGTCGACTGGCTGGTGACGATGAGCCAGTCGAAGCGGCCGTCGGCGAGCTGCCCGAGCATGGTCTGCAGCTGCGCCTGGTCGTCGGCGGGCTGGATCTGCACGAGCGGCAGGATGAGCGGCTCGAAGCCGGCCTCGGTGACGCGCCTGGCGACGTCGTCGCCCCAGCTGCCGCCGCGCGGGATCAGGACGCGCATGGGTCTCCTCACGAAGGTTGGGCGTGCCCAGCATCCAATCACCGGGAGCGGATGCGATGGGTCACGCACGCGGCATGGCGTGCGGCTGCTCGCTCAGCGCGCGTCGGCGATGAGCTCGGCCGCACCCGCCTCCATGAGCTCGGCGACCGCGCGCTCGGCGACGTCGGCCGCGGCCTCCGCGAGCTCGGCGGCGCTCGTGCCGTCGAGCGTGTAGGCGTGGGATGCGCTGAGCCGCTTCGAGCCGTCGGTCGCGTAGGCGGTCGCGGTGAGGAAGAGCATCCCGTCGGCGACCTCGGCGTGCGCGGCCAGCGGGGCGGCGCATCCGGCCTCGAGCCCTGCCAGCACCCGGCGCTCGGCGTCGGCCGCCGCGCGGGTGGAGGCGTGGTCGGCCTTCGCCACCGCCTTCCGGGCCGCTGCGTCGCCCGCGCGGATCTCGACGGCGAGCGCGCCCTGGCCGGGCGCGGTCGGGAAGTCGATCAGGTCGAGCAGGTCGGTCGCGTGCCGCTCGAGCCCCAGGCGATTCAGCCCGGCGAGCGCGAGCACGACCGCGTCGAGGTCGGCGCCCTCGCCCGTCTCGGCGTCGCCCAGCGCCCGCGCGATGCGGGTCGGCACGTTGCCGCGGATGTCGACGATCTCGAGGTCGGGGCGCGCGACGCGCAGCTGCGCGGCCCGGCGCGGCGAGCCCGTGCCCACCCTCGCGCCCTCGGGCAGCTCGGCGAAGCGCAGCCCGTCGCGGGCGACGAGCGCGTCGCGGGAGTCCTCGCGTTTCGCGACCGCCGCCAGCTCGATGCCCTCGGCCTCGCCCGTCGGCAGATCCTTCAGCGAGTGCACCGCCACGTCGACGGTGCCGTCGAGCAGCGCGTCGCGCAGCGCCGAGACGAACACGCCCGTGCCGCCCAGCTGCGACAGCGACGAGCGGTCGGTGTCGCCCTTCGTGGTGATGGGCACGAGCTCGACCTCGCCCGCGAAGCGCTTCGCGAGCGCCGCGCACTGCGCCATCGCGAGCTCCGAGCCGCGCGTGCCGACCCTGAGCACGCTCACGGCTGCAGTCCCGCGATCGCCGGGCGGAAGCCCAGGCGGGGGTTCTCGCAGCAGCCCGGCCGGCACACGTCGTACCAGGCGGGGATCGACGTCACGGCCTTGCGCTCGGCGACGGGCCGGCCCTCGAGCCGCTCCTGCACGAGGTCGACGAGCGCGCCGACGTACTGCGCGTCGGTGCCGGGGGTCGGCGCGCGGCGCGCCCACAGGCCCGCCTCGGTGGCCGTCTCGATGGCCTCCTCGTCGAGATCCCACATGACCTCCATGTGGTCGCTGACGAAGCCGAGCGGCACGATCACGACCGCCCTGCGAGCTTCGAGCGCGTCGATCGCGTCATTGATGTCGGGCTCGAGCCACGGCTGCGAGGGCGGCCCCGAGCGCGACTGGTAGACCAGCTGCCACCCGATGCCGGGCGCCGCCTCGGCCATGACGTGCTCGGCCGCGGCCAGGTGCTGCGCCTCGTAGCCGCCGCCAGGGCCCCACTCGTGCAGGTCGGGCGCCCCCGAGCGCTCCGCGTCGGCGGTGGGGATGCTGTGGGTCGCGAAGAGCACCTCGATCTCGGCGTCCGCGAAGCCGGCGGCGCGAGCCTCGTCGACCGTGCTGCGCACGCCGTCGACGAAGGGGGCGAGGAAGCCGGGGTGGTTGAAGAACTGCCGCACCTTGTCGATCTGCATCGTCGCCTGCAGACCGGTCGCCTCGAGCGCGTCGGCCCAGTCCTCGCGGTACTGGCGGCACGACGAGTACGAGGAGTAGGCGGAGGTGGGGATCGCCAGCAGCCTGGTGGCTCCTGCCGCGTCGGCCTGCTGCAGCGCCTCGTCGAGGTACGGCGCCCAGTTGCGGTTGCCCCAGTAGACCGGCAGGTCGATGCCGGCGACGGCGAGCGCCGACTCGAGCGCCGCCTTCAGGTCGCGGTTCTGCTGGTTGATCGGGCTGACGCCCTGGAAGTGGCGGTAGTGCGTCGCCACCTCCTCTAGTCGCTCGTCGGGGATGCCGCGGCCCCGTGTGACGTTGCGCAGGAAGGGCAGCACGTCGTCCTGCCCCTCCGGCCCGCCGAAGCCGGACAGCAGGATGCCGTCGTAGGCGACGGCCTCCTCGACGTGCTCGGGGCCGGCCTGCGCTGCGGGCGTCGCGCTCGGCACCGCCGCGCCGGTCTCGAGGTGCACGCCGGTCGCGGCCGGCGCCTTCGTCTCGCGGCGCGACTGCGCCGCCTGCGCCTGCTGCTCGGGCTGCTGCTGCATGCCGCAGCAGCCCCCGCCGCAGCATCCGCCCGACGGCGTGGTCTCGATCGTCTCGCTCATGCGAGCACCTCCTCGATCTGGTCGGCGCCGATGCGGCGCCCGGTGAAGAAGGGGATCTCCTCGCGCACGTGCAGGCGCGCGTCGACCGCCCGCAGCTCGCGCATCATGTCGACGAGCTCGGTCAGCTCGTCGGACTCCAGCGGCAGGATCCACTCGTAGTCGCCCAGCGCGAAGGCCGAGACGGTGTTGGCGATCACGCCGCGGTAGGCGGCGCCGGCGCGCCCGTGCTCGGCGAGCATGCGGCTGCGCTCCTCGGCCGGCAGCAGGTACCAGTCGTAGGAGCGGTTGAAGGGGTAGACCGTGACCCACCGCTTCGGCTCCACGTCGCGCAGGAAGCCCGGCACGTGCCGCTTGTTGAACTCGGCGTCGCGGTGCACGCCCATCGCGCCCCACACCTGCTCGGTGCCCGCGAGCTCGCGGGAGCGGCGGATGCGGCGCACAGCCGCCTGCAGCGCCTCGGGCGGCGTGCTGCCGCCGGGCGTGCCGTGCATCCACACGAGGATGTCGGCGTCGGCGCGCATGCCGGAGACGTCGTAGATGCCGCGCGTGACCACGCCCTGCGCCGCGAGCGCCGCGAGCTCGTCGGCGAGCGGGGCACGGCCCTCGTGCAGGTGCGTGCCGCGCTTGAACACCGCCCAGATGGTGAAGGCGTCGCCGGTCTGCGGCTCGGTCGTCGTCTGCGCTGTCTGCTCGCTCATGCCTCTCCTGGCTCCTCTGCTGCCTCGTCCATGTCGATCGCCTCGTCGGGCGCGATGTCGTCCGTCCACGGGGTGCCCTGCACCGCGAACCGCTCGCGGCGGATCTCGAGCGCCGCCCTGCGCGCGTCGGGGATCACCTGCGCGAGCCCGGTGCCGGCGACGGCGGCGCCGACCACCAGCAGGTTCTCGTGCGCGGCGGCCGCGTCGCGCAGCGCCTGCTGACGGTCGCGGGCGCCGATGGTGCTGGAGGGCTGGCCCTGCTGCCAGCGCACGCGAGCGCTCGCGACCGGCTGCGGCAGCGCGGTGCCGAAGATGGCGGATGCGTCGGCGAGCGCGAGCGCGGTCGCGGCCGCGTCGTCGAGGCCCTCGGTCGCGGGCGCGCCGCCGCCGCTGCCGTAGGAGAAGCGCACGATCTCGCGTCCGCCGGCCGCCTCGCGCAGCCACGCCCACTTCGCGGTGGCGTGCGTCATCGCCTTCGCCCGCACCTGCGTCGCGTCGGCGGCGACCAGCACGCCGGTGCCGCGAGGGTCGCCCTCGATGGCGCCCGCGGGGAGCACGAGGGTGACGAGCTCGACGGTGACGGCGTCATCCCGCTGGTCGAGCAGCCCGACGGAGTCGGGCGTATCGAGACCATGCTCATGGGCGTCATCCGTCGTCTCGATACGCGGCCTGCGACCGCTACTCGACGACCGTGAGGCAGCATCCGCTTCGCCGTCCGGCCTCCGGCCGCTGCTCGACGACCGAGAGAGCGGGGCGAGCAGCCGCTGCGCCTCGGGCTCGGGGAGCGCGACGACCAGCGACGACGCGGCGTGACTGCCGGCATCCGACGTCACGAGCCAGCCGTCGTCGGTCTCGGCGGCCGAGCGCACCCGCACACCGGTGCGGATCTCGGCGCGGTGCTCCCGCGCACGCTCGGCGAGCCGCTCGGCGAGCCGGTGGATGCCGCCGCGCAGGCCCTGCACGGCGCTGCCCGGCGTGCGGCCCTCGGCCGCGCCCGCGGCCGCGGCGCGCTCCTCGAGCACGAACGCGACGCCGCCCGAGAGCGAGCCCGCGCGGGTGATGCCGCCGTTCAGGCCCGGCGCCACCACGGCGATGTCGAGCAGCTCGGGGTCCGCCGAGTAGACGCCGCCGGCGAGCGGCGCCACGAGCCGGTCGAGCACCCGCTGCCCCATGCGGCGCCGCACGAGCGGCCCGAGCGCGTCGTCGGTGCCGATGCGCAGCACCGGCATGAGCCGGTCGAGGTGGGCGCGCAGCGCGCCGCGCCAGCCGAGCGCGTCGATGACGTCCTGCGCGAGCGGGGTCGAGGGGATGCCCAGCAGCGTGCGCTTCGGCAGCGGCACGGCGCTGCGCCTGCCCGCGCCGTCCGGCAGCTGCAGCCAGGCGCCGGCCGGGTTGGGGTCGACGATGTCGTCGGCGAGCCCCAGCTCGCCGATGAGCTCGGCGACCGAGCCGCCGCGCACCGCGAACGACTCGGCGCCCGCGTCGAGCGAGAGCCCGTCGACATCGAGCCGGGCGGCCGTGCCGCCGACCCGCTCGGCCGCCTCGAGCACCAGCACCCGGTAGCCGCGCGCTGCCAGCTCGTGCGCGACCGTCAGCCCCGCGATGCCCGCGCCGACCACGATCGTGTCGTGGCGCGCGGGCCCGGGGCCCTGCGCATCCGCTCGCCCGGCATCCTGCAGCGCCGGGTCGCCGGTCGTCGGGCCGCTGCCGCCCGCGTCGTCGATCACCGCGCGTGCACCGCCTGCACGATGCGGGTGAGCACCGCAGGGTCGGCGCCCGGGGGCACGCCGTGGCCGAGGTTGAACACGTGCGCGCGGGCGACCGAGCCGGCCAGCATGACGTGGTCGATGGCGGCCTCGACGGTCTCCCACGGGGCGCCCAGCACGGCCGGGTCGAGGTTGCCCTGCACGGTCACGTCGCCGTCGATGCGCTCGAGCGCCACGTCGAGGGCGACGCGCCAGTCGACGCCCACCGCGTCGACGTCGAGGTCCATCGCGCTGTAGAGCTCGCCCGCGCCGACGCCGAAGTGCACGAGCGGCACGCGGCGGGCCGAGGCATCCGTCAGCTCGCGCACGGCGTCGAGCGCGAGCCGCGAGGCGGGGGCGACGTGCTCCTGGTACTGGTCGAGCGGCAGCGATCCCGCCCAGGAGTCGAACAGCTGCGCCGCGCTCGCGCCCTCGGCGACCTGCGCGCGCAGGAAGCGGCCGGTGACGTCGGCGGCCCAGCGCGTGAGCCGGTCCCAGGCCTCGGGGTGCGCGCGCATGAGGGTGCGCGCCTCGAGGTGATCCTTCGAGGGCCGCCCGGCGACGAGGTAGGCGGCGAGCGTGAAGGGCGCGCCGGCGAAGCCGATCAGCGGGGTCGTGCCGTCGCCGATCTCGGTCAGGCCCGCGACCGTCTGCCGCACCGCCTCGCGCACGGGCTCGAGCGCCTCGTCGAGGCCCGCCGGGTCGTTCGCGACCAGCCGCTCGACGTCGTCGGGGGTGCGGATGGGCTGGGCCACCACGGGCCCGACGCCCGGCTCGATCTTCACGTCGACGCCCGCGAGGCGCAGCGGCACCATGATGTCGCTGAAGAAGATGGCGGCGTCGACCCCGTGGCGCCGCACCGGCTGCAGCGTGATCTCGCTCGCGAGCTCGGGCACCAGGCAGGTGTCGATCATGTCGCGCGCGGGCCCGTCGGTGCGGGCGCGCAGCTCGCGGTACTCGGGCAGCGAGCGGCCCGCCTGCCGCATGAACCAGACCGGCGTGACCTCTGGCCGGTCACCACGGTACGCGCGCACCAGTCGCGAGTCGCCGGTGCGGGTGTTGAGCGGGTGGTCTTCACGGAGGGCAGCCATCGCTGCCATTCTCCCACTCTTCCCGCGCACCGTGCCCCCTGCCGTCCCCCGTCTCCCCGTCCCCGAGGCTCGCCCGACCCGCGAGTGTGCAGCTGCTGCGCGCGATCGGCGCCAGCGGCGCAGGAAGTGCGCACTCGTGCGCGGCGAAGGTCGGGGAGGGGCGGATGCGCGAGGCGGTAGGATGGGTCAGTGCTGATCTGCCTCACGGCGAGTCACAAGAACGCCGACTTCACCGCCCTCGAGGCACTGTCGACGGCAGACGCGGCACAGCTGCCCACCGCCTTCTCCTCGCATCCCGCGATCGACGGGGCCGTCGTCATCTCGACCTGCAACCGCTTCGAGGTCTACCTCGACGTGCAGGCCGAGCAGGGCCAGCAGGCCGCGGGCATCGCCCAGACGGCCGCGGCGGATGCGCTCGGGTTCCACCACCCGGAGACGCTCGAGCCGCTCGCCGACGCGCGCGCCGCCGAGCACCTGTTCTCGGTCGCCGCGGGCCTCGAGTCGGTCGTGATCGGCGAGGGCGAGATCGCCGGCCAGGTGCGCCGCGCGCTCTCCTCCGCGCAGGAGGCCGGCACCACGAGCCCGCACCTCGAGCGGCTGTTCCAGCGCGCCTCGGAGACGCAGCGCGGCATCAAGAACAAGACCGGCCTCGGCGAGGCGGGTCGCTCGATCGTGCGGCTCGCGCTCGACCTCGCCAGCGCCCGCGTCGACTTCGCCGACACGCGCGTGCTGCTGGTCGGCACCGGCCGCTTCGCGGGCGTCTCGCTCGCCGAGCTGCGCCGCCGGGGCGCGAGGCACATCGAGGTGTGGAGCCCCTCCGGCCGCGGCGACGGCTTCGCGCGCAGCCACGCGATCGGCCACGTCGACGGCCGCGACGCCGCCCTCGCCGCCGCGAGCGCCGACGTCATCGTCGCGTGCACGAGCGCCGAGGACTTCGTCGTCGACGCCGCCCTGCTGCGCGGCGGTCGCGCCCAGCTCGCCGCGACCCACGCCTTCCCCGCGGCGCCCGAGGGCCACGAGGCATCCGGATGCCCGGTGCACGCGGGCGCGCGCGAGCCGGTGCTCGCCGGCGCGGCCCGGCCGGGATCGTCCGAGCAGGGATCGTCTGAGCCGGCAGCGTCCGGCTGCCCGATGCACGCCGCCGTCACCGCCGAGCCGAGATGCCCCGTCGAGCACGGCCGCACCGCGCAGCTGGTGATCGACATGGGCATGCCCCGCAACGTCGACCCCGACGTGACGAGCGTGCACGGCGTCGAGGTGCTCGACCTCGAGACCATCCGCCTGCACGCGCCGCTCGAGCACCTCACCGCCACCTCCGACGCCCGCGACCTGGTGCGCAAGGCCGCCCTCCGCTTCGAGCGCGGCACCGCGGAGCGGCAGGTCGGGCCGGCGATCGCCGCGCTGCGCGAGCACGTCGAGGACGCCATGCAGGCCGAGCTCGAGCGCATCGGCAAGCGCGGCACCGAGGAGCAGCGCAGGCTCGCGGAGCAGGCGCTGCGGCACTTCGCCGGCGTGCTGCTGCACAAGCCGACGGTGCGCGCGCGCGAGCTGGCCGCCGAGGGCCGCCACGACGACTTCCTGTCGGCGATCGACGCGCTCTACGGCATCGACCAGAGCGCGTGACCCTCCCGGCACTCAACGGCCATATGGCACCGATGTGCATCGTGCGTGCACATGCGACGCGCATGGCCGTTGAGTCGGACGGCGCGCGGTGAGCGACCCGCGGCTGGAGGCCGGCGGCGAGCCCACGACCGGCGCGCACGGCATCCTGCCGCCCGCGGGGGTCGACCTGCCGGGCGCCGAGCACGAGCCCGCCAGGAGGCGCCGCTTCGTCGACCTCGCGCCGCTCAGGGCCTCCCCGGCCTTCGCGCGCCTGTGGATCGGCAACGCGATCAGCGGCATCGGCGCGCAGATGACGATCGTCGCGGTCGGCCTGCAGATCTTCGACATGACCGGCAGCACCATGATGGTCGCGCTCGTCGGCGGCGTCGCCCTCGTGCCGATGGTGGTGGCGGGCCTGTGGGGCGGCATGCTCGCCGACGCCTTCGACCGGCGGCTCGTGCTCATGCTCTCGAGCCTCACCGGCTGGACGGCCGTGCTGGGCCTCGTGGCGCTCTCCGCCTGGGATGCCGCGCTCATCGCCGACGGCGAGCGCGCGCTCGTGTGGCCGTTCTACGTGCTCACGACGATCAACACCGTGGCCGCCACCATCTCGGGCGCGACCCGCAGCGCCGTCACGCCGCGCATCCTGCCCGCCCACCTCATCTCGCGCGCCGCCGCCCTGAACGGCATCGCGATGGGCGTCATGCTCACTGTCGGCCCGGCCGCCGCGGGCGTGCTGGTGGCGACCATCGGGCTGCCGATCACGTTCGCGATCGACGCGGTGCTGTTCACCGCCGGCTTCCTCGGCATCGTCGGCCTGCCGAAGCTGCCGCCGCTCGGCGAGGTCGCCAGGCCCGGCCTCGCCTCGCTGCTCGACGGCGCCCGCTTCATGCGGCACGCCCCGAACATCCGCATGTCGTTCATCGTCGACATCGTCGCCATGGCCTTCGGGCGCCCCTTCGCGCTGCTGCCGGCGGTCGGCGCGGTCGTCATCGGCGGCGGCCCCGTCACGGTCGGCGTGCTCACCGCCGCCGCGGCGATCGGCACGCTGCTCGCGAGCCTGCTCTCCGGCCCCGTCGCGCACGTGCACCGGCACGGGCTCGCCGTCTCGCGCGCCATCACCGTCTACGGCTGCTTCGTCGCGCTGCTGGGCCTCGTCATCCTGGCGATGGCCCTCGGATGGGGCGGGCCGGTCGGCGAGGACTGGTCGCAGGTGTCGTGGGTGGCGCTGGGCGTCGCCGCGATCGCCTTCGCCGGCATGGGCGCGAGCGACGAGATCAGCGCCATCTTCCGCTCCACCATGATGCTCACCGCGGCGCCCGACGACATGCGCGGCCGCACGCAGGGCCTGTTCATGGTCGTGGTCGCCAGCGGCCCGCGGGTCGGCGACCTCTACGCCGGCGCGGCCGCGAGCCTCATCGCGCTGTGGGCGCCGCCGCTGTTCGGCGGCCTCGTCATCGTGGTGCTCATCGCGGTGCTGACGCGCGCGCAGCGCACGTTCCTCGCGTACGACGCGCGAGATCCGACGCCGTAGCGGCCCCCGCGCGGCATGCCCGACAGGGCGCGCCGCGGCCTGAGGCTCTCGTCAGCCAAGCCTCAGCGCCCCTTGCGCGCCTCGCGCGCCGCGCGAGCTAGCGTGAAGCACGTTCTCCAGTGACGTGATCGGAACCCTCCATGCGCGATGAGTCTGCGAGGAACGCGGTGCCCCAGCCGCTCCTCCACCACCAGCTCGTCGCCCTCGCCGCCCCCACCCAGGCGTGGTCGGGCGAGGACGGCACGATGACCGGCGCCGGCACCCACGGCGTCTTCCACGGCGACTGGCGCTACGTGCGCGGCATCGAGCTGCGCGTCGACGGCCTGCCCGTCGAGCCGCTGTCCACCGCCGAGGAGCACGACTGGGCCGTCTTCCGCGCCGTCGCCCTCGACCCCGAGGCGGGCCAGCCCATCCACCGCGTCTCCGTCGAGCGGATGCGCGAGGTCACCCCGGGCGGCATGGTCGAGCGGCTGACGCTCATCAACGGCCGCGACGAGCCGATCGACGCGCTCGTCGAGATCGTCTGTGACATCGAGATCGCGCCGATGGCGAGCGTGCGGGCCGGCCGGCCCGAGCCCGCGCCGATCACGGTCGGGCTCGAGGGCGACGAGGCGATCGCGACCGACGGCGTCCGCACCCTGCGCGCCTCCGGCCGCGGCGGGCGCGTGCGCATCGACGGCAGCCGCGTGATCGTGGCGCAGCAGGCGCACGTGGTGCCCGACGACTGGCACGGCATGGCGCTCGAGCTCGAGCTGATCGACCCGACGCTCGCGGTGCGCGGCAGTGCGTGCGATGCGGCCATCGGCGAGCTGCGCCCCACCGGCCGGCCCGCGCTCGACGCCTGGGGCGCGCAGGCGATCACCGATCTCGAGCACCTGCTGCTCGATGCCGGCCACGGCGCCTTCCCCGCCGCGGGAGCCCCGTGGCACCTGACCATGGTCGCGCGCGACGCCCTCGTCGCGTGCCGGCTGCTGCTGCCGCTGGGCGGCGCGCTCGCCGAGGGCACGCTGCGCACGCTCGCCGCCCGCCAGGGCGTGCGCTTCGACCCGGCGACCGGCGAGGAGCCCGGCCGCATCCTGCACGAGATGCGGCAGGGCGTGACGGATGCGCTGCGGCCCGGGGTCGAGGCGCCCCCGGTGTACTCGGGGTCGATCGACGCGACGCCGCTGTGGATCGTGCTGCTGCACGACGCCTGGCAGGCGGGGCTGCCGCTCGAGACGGTGCGGGAGCTGCGCACGGCCCTGCACTCGGCGCTCGCGTGGATGCAGGCGAACGCGAGCGAGGGGTTCCTCGGCTGCCCGGACGAGCCCGGCATGGCGCTCTCGGGCAAGGGCTGGCGCGAGCTGCCGGAGGGGATGCGCTTCGGCAGCGAGGGCGCCGGCATGGCGGGCGTCGTCACCGCGCAGGCGCAGGGCCTCGCGTGCCGCGCGGCCGTCGCGGGCGCCGCGCTGCTCGACGCGCTCGGCGACGACGGCGAGCACCTGCGGGCATGGGCCGAGCGGCTGCGCGAGCGGTTCCGCGAGGCGTTCTGGGTCGAGCGGCGCGGCATCCGCTTCCCCGCGATGGCGCTCGACGCCGAGGGCCACCCCTTCGAGACCCTCGTGAGCGACATCGGCCAGCTGGTCGGCACGACGCTGCTGACCCACGTGGAGGAGGCGGCGGTGGCGCGGCTGCTGCTCGACGAGCGGCTCTCCTCGGGCTTCGGCCTGCGCACGATGGCGACCGACGCCGAGCGCTACTGGCCGCTCGCCCACTACTGCGGCGCGGTCTGGCCGCACGACACGGCGATCGCCATCGAGGGGCTGCTGCGGGCGGGGTTCGGCGACGAGGCCCGGCAGCTCGCCGAGCAGCTGGAGCGGGCCGCGGACGCCTTCGGCGGCCGCATGCCAGAGGTCTACGCCGGCTACGGGCTCGACGAGACGCCCACCCCGATCCCCTACCCGGGCGCCTGCAGCCCGCAGGCGTGGAGCGCCGCATCCGTCGTGCCCGTGCATGCCGCGCTGATCGCCGCCGACGCCGAGCGGCAGCCGGCCGCGCCCGAGCGGCGCCTCGTCGCGGTCGCGCCGCAGACGGCGCGCAGCGCCCCGGAGCCGATGGAGATCAACGCGCTCGCGGTGCGCCGCTCGCGCGCGCACCTGCACCTGGTGCCGACGAGCGCGCCCGCGCCGTAGCGGTGCGCGGCGCCGCTCCCAGCCTGCCGGGGCTAGGTTGATGCCGTGCTCGCCATGCTCGCCACCATCGGCCGCGCCCTCGCGCAGCACTGGCCCGCGCTCGTGGCGCTGCACCTGGGCGGCGTGCTCGCGCGCTACGCCCTCATCGAGCTCGCCGGCTGGGTCGGCGCCTACACCGCGGTCGGCGGCCTGCTGATCCTGCCGCTCGCCGTGCTCGCGCGGCTGGCCGCGTTCGTCGGCATGTTCCTGGTGCTGCGGGCGAGCCTGCGGCAGCTGAGCGCGATCGCGCCGCCGCCGGCGTCGCCGCTCGAGCGCCGCAGGGCGTTCATCGCCTCCCTGCTGGGCGGCGTGCTGCCCTTCTTCGCCGTCTACATGGCCACCGGCAACGTGCAGCAGGACGTCGACGCGTACGCGGCCCGCGCGCTCGAGGTGCTCTCGACCCTGCGCCTCGAGGCCGCGTTCGGGGACGGGCCCGAGGTCAACGGCGAGACCGTGCTCGACGTCGCGCTGGGGTGGCCCGCGCTGGTCGCGATCGGCATCGCGCTCGCGGGCCGCTGGGCGTGGGGCCGCTGGGAGCAGCGCCTGCCCCGCTGGGTCGCGATCGTCGCCGTCTACCTCGAGGGCGTCTGGGTGTTCCTGTCGGTGCTGCTCATCGGCGATCTGCTCGACGCGGTGCGGGCGTGGGTCGACGAGCGGCAGGCGATGGTGTGGGTGGCCGACGCGCGCGCCTGGCTGGCGGAGTCCGTCGCCCCCGCCGCATGGCTCTGGGACGGGGTCGACTGGGTGCTGGCCGAGATCGCCGGCGCGATCGGCCAGCCGCTCGCCTGGCTGACGATCGCCGGCGTGATGTACGGCCAGGCGGTCGCCGCGCAGGCCCCGGCGCTGTCGCACCGCCTGCGCGGCACGCGGCTCGGCTCCATCGAGACTCGCGTGACGGCCGCCCGCTCGCGCTACGGCGCGCTGCCGAGCTGGCTGCGCGTGCAGCTGCGCAGGCTCTGGGCGCCGGTCGCCGCCCGCCTCTCCCCCATCTGGCGCGCCCTCGTGCTGATGCTGCGCGGCGGGCCGCTGCTGTTCGGCGCCACCGTGCTGCTCTACGCCCTGCTCGTCTGGTTCGAGGGCGGCCTCAGCTGGGCGACCACCCGCATGGTCGGCGCGAACGACTTCTTCGCCTTCTGGGCGGTGTGGGACGTGCTGCTCCTGCTGCCGGTCGCGGTCATCGTCGAGAGCCTGCGCGTCGTGATCGTCGCGGGCGCCTACGACGCGATGATCGGCCGGCTGCGACGGCAGGAGGCCGCGGCGGCCGACGAGCGCTCGGCCACGGAGGAGACGGATGCGTCGGCGCGCGACGCGCTCACCGGCGGCGGTCCGGCGCTCACCGGCCCGGCCGCGGTCGCGGCGGGCGAGGCACGCTAGGGCTGCTCGACCAGCAGGTGCAGCCGCTCGTCGCCGTCGTGCGCGAGCTCGAGCTCGACGGCGAACGGCCCCGCGTCGCCGGGCACCAGGTAGGGCGCGTTGATCCAGACGGGCGCGGTGGCCTCGTAGCACCCGAGCTCGCCCCGCCAGCCCATCGGCGCGTACTCCGCCTCCCAGCGCCGCCCGGTGGGCAGCTCGACGAGCACCGGCCTGCTGCAGCCCACCGGCTCCTCCCCCGGCACCACGGTGACCTGCGCGGCCAGCACGCGAGCCCCGGCGGGCGCGTCGAAGCCCTGCGGATCCGGCACCTGCACCAGCGCGGCCGGCCCGATGGTCGCCCCGGCGAGCTCGGCCGTCTCGCCCGGCTCGACCGGCACCACCAGCGGGTGGCGGCCCTGGAAGTAGCCGCTCCACTCCTGCCAGCCGATCGCGCCGACGGTCGCGGGCACGAGCACCGCGAGCGCCACGAGCGCGATCGCGTTGCGCGACCACCAGCCGCGCCGCGGCCCCGCCCCGGTCACTGCGCCCATGCCGTCTCCCGCAGCTCGATGGACGGGCGGCGCTCGAGCGCGGCGAGGTCGATCTGCAGCTCCGCCACCGAGTCCAGCCGATCCTCGGCGGTGCGGCCGAGCCGCAGCGTGGCGGCGCCCGAGGTGAGCGACTCCGGCAGCTCGAACGCGATGGAGCCGGACTGCGGCAGACCGACGGAGAGGGGCGTGTCCACGAGCGACACGGGTCGCTCGCTCGCGCCGTAGACGACCTCGCCCACCCGCAGCTCGATGAGCGTCAGGATCGAAGCGGTCTCGCTCTCGCGCGCCTGGGCCTCGAGGTCGACGACGACCCAGTTGCCCGCCGCATGCCAGCCGCCCGCATCAGCCACCGCATCCGCTGCCCGCACCTGCTCGACCGTGACCGCGAAGGTGCGCCCCACCGCGGGATCCCCGAGCGCGGCCTGCACGACGAAGGGCGACTGCTGCTGGCCCTCGGTGAGCGTCAGGTGGCCCACCGCCGCGGCCGCCGCCACCATCGCGAGCCCCGCGAGCCACGCGAGCGCGCGCTTCACGGCGTCGCCTGCTCGGCATCGGCGCCGGCACCGACGTCCTCGATCTCGAGCGTCGCGACCGCGGCGAGCGCGGCGTCGTCCCAGAACTCGCCGTAGGTGACGCTCTGGCCGGTGTGGAGCGTGTGGTCGAAGAGCTCGAGGCGCAGCTCGTCGCCCTCCGCGAATGCGTCGTCGGGCACGAGCCACGACACCGCGAGCTGCACGGGCACGCCCGGCTGCAGGTCGGGGCCGATGGTGCCGTCGTCGAACCGGGCGACGCCCTCGGCGGGCAGCTCGGGCAGCGGCTGCAGCCGCAGCGTCTCGCGGAACTCGGTGGAGAGGCCGCCCACCGGCCGATCCCAGACGTTCACGGCATCGACGATCACGACCAGCACCCGCTCGTGCTCCTCGGCGTCGGCAGAGGCCCCGCCCTCGACGAAGTCGTCGATGAGCACGGCGCGCTGCGGCGCGAGCGACACCATCGGCCCTTCGTGCGCCTCGCCCGCGGCGACTTCGACGGGGCCCTGCGCCGCGACCGGCTCGAGCCCGCCGAAGGCGGCGGTCGCGGCGAGGAAGAGCGCCACCACCGCGGCGGTGAGCCACTTCGTCGGCACCTTCTCGGCAGCCCTGCCGAGCCAGCCGCCCCCGCCGGCGGCCGTGCCGGCACCGGCCTCGGCCGCCGCGGCGCGCCCGGCCTTGGCCGACGCATCCGTCGTCGCCTTCGAGGGCGCGGCGATCGGCTTCTCGCCGGCCGGATCGCTGCTCACAGCATGAGCATACGAAGCGCAGGCTGGGACACCTCCGGGCGCAGGCTTCGAGACGCGTGCGGCTGCGCCGCGCGCTCCGGATCCTGAGCCCGTCGAAGGGCAGCCTTGAGTCCTCCGGGCGCAACGCGGCTGCGCCGCATTGCGCCCTCCGGACTCAACCCTTCGCCGAGCCCGCCAGCAGCCCGCGCACGAAGTAGCGCTGCAGCCCGAAGAACACCAGCAGCGGCACGATCAGCGACACGAAGGCACCGGCGGTGAGCCGCTCCCAGTCCTCGCCTCGCGAACCCGCGAGCTCGGCTAGTCGTTGCGTCAGCGGCGCGGTATCGGGGGTGCCGGAGGAGAACACGAGCGCGACGAGCAGGTCGTTCCACACCCACAGGAACTGGAAGATGCCGAACGACGCGATCGCCGGCATCGCCAGCGGCAGGATGATGCGGAAGAAGATCTGCCCGTGGCCGGCGCCGTCGACGCGGGCCGCCTCGATCACCTCGCGCGGGATCTCCGAGATGAAGTTGTGCAGCAGGAAGATCGCCAGCGGCAGGCCGAAGATCGTGTGCGCGATCCAGACCGGCAGGAACTGCTTGTCCGAGATGAACGGGATCGCCTCGTGCAGCGCGTTCTGGAACGGCTGCAGGAAGGTCACGAACAGCTGCAGCAGCGGGATGAGCGCCATCTGCAGCGGCACGATCTGCAGCGCGAACACGATCACGAACAGCGTCGACGAGCCCTTGAACTTCACCCACGCGAACGCGTACGCCGCGAGCGAGGCGAGCACGAGCGGGATGAGCGTGCCGGGGATCGAGATCAGCAGCGAGTTCACGAAGTACTCGCCCAGCTGCGGCGACGACGACGAGCCCGAGAAGAGCACCTCGCCGTAGTTGTCGAGCGTGAGCTGCGGGTCGGTGAAGAACGTCCACCAGCCGGTCGTCGCGATCTGGTCGGCTGGCCGGAACGACGACAGGAACAGGCCGAAGGTCGGGATCGTCCACAGCAGCGCGATCACGATCGCCGCGAGCGTCGCCCAGGGGCTCGTGAGGCGCTTCTTCACCCGGTCGAAGCGGCCGCCGCCGAGCGCGGCCTCCGCGGTCTCGGAGGTGATCTCGGAGTCGGGGGTCACGGCAGCGCTGGTCATCGGATCGCCTTCTGCTGGTTCAGGACGCGGATGTTGTAGACGACGATCGGCAGCACCATGATGAACAGGATGAGCGCGAGCGCCGCGCCCCTGCCGGGCTCGCCGGAGCGGAACGCCTGCGTGTACATCTCATTGGCGACGACGGATGTGTCGAAGTTGCCGGCGGTCATGGTGCGCACGATGTCGAACACCTTGAGCGTCGCGATCGAGATGGTCGTGACGACCACGACGAGCGACGAGCGGATGCCCGGCACCGTCACGTTGCGGAAGCGCTGCCAGGGGTTCGCGCCGTCGATCTCGGCGGCCTCGAGCTGCTCGGTCGGCACGCCCTTGATGGCGGCCGAGAGCACGACCATCGCGAATCCGGTCTGGATCCAGATCATCACGATGATGAGCGCGAGCGTGTTCCACGGGCTGTTCTGCAGGATCTGCTGCGGCTCGCCGCCCACCATCACGATGAGCTGGTTGACGAGGCCGATCTGCTCCTGCTCCGCACCGCGGTAGGAGTACATGAACTTCCAGATGATGCCCGCGCCGACGAACGAGATCGCCATCGGCATGAACACGAGCATCTTGTAGACCTTCTCGCCGCGGCTCTTGTCGATGAAGACCGCGTAGGCGAGGCCGACGGCGGTCGACACGAGCGGCACGAGGATGACCCACGCGATCGTGTTGCCGAGCGTGATGAGCGCCTCGCGCTGCGAGAACATCCAGATGAAGTTGTCGAGCCCGTTGAAGGTGCCGGTCTTGTCGGTGAAGGCCAGCAGCGCCGTGCGGATCGCCGGGTAGACGAGCCCGATGGTGAGCAGCACGGCGGCGGGCATGAGGAAGACGAGCATCGGCTTCGAGTCCTCGTCGCGGTCGGCGAGGTAGCCGAGCACGCCGATCACGCTCAGCGCCGCGGCGGCCGCCCAGGTCCAGACGCCGATCGGCTCGTCGCGCTGCGACTCGAGCACGAGCGTGATCACCACGACCGCCGCGGCGGCCACGAGCCAGACGAGCAGGCGTGCGTTGCGGCGGATGGGCTGACGCACAAATGCGATGCCGGCCGTCAGCACGAGCGCCCCCGCGAGCGGCAGGGCGACGATGAGCCCGGAGACCGCGAGCGCCGGGGTGATCCAGTCGAGCGCCGGGACGCTCTCGGCGGACTGCGCCACGATCGCGACGACGATGGCGAGCACCGCGCCGATGCCGCGCAGGACGGCGCTGCGCACCGCCGGCGGCGCCGGCTGCAGCAGCCGGTCGAGCGCCCACTGCAGCAGCACGACGCCGATGCCGGCGAGGCCGACGATGATGAGCAGGTTCGTCATCCCCTGCGTCATCCACGGCACGGCGCCGTAGAGCAGCCGCGCGAGGATGGCGATGAGCGCGAACGCGCCGATGATGATCAGGCGCGGGCGCATGCCCCGCTTGAGCGCCGCGAAGCCCTTGAGCAGCGGCTTGTCGTCCGGTCGGTCGAGGAACGCCAGCAGCAGCGCCATCGCGACGCCGAACGCCGCCAGGCCGACGACCGCCTGCATCACCTTGCCGATGAGATCCATCGTGGTCATGGGTCACCCTTCGCCGATGCCGTGTGGGGGCCGCACGGCGGCGGCCCCCACACGGGCATCAGTCGTCCGTCACGGCCAGCTGGACTCGACCTGGTCGAGCACCGACTGGGTCTCCTCACCGGTGATCCAGTCGATCAGGCCCGACCAGAAGGTGCCGGAGCCGACGGCGCCGGGCATGAGGTCCGAGCCGTCGAACCGGAAGGTGGTCTCCGGGTCCTGCAGCGTCTCGACGGCCGACTGCAGCAGCGGGCTCGAGGCGTTCGCCGGGTCGAGGCCCGAGTTGGCCGAGATGACGCCGCCGAGCGAGACGCGGCTGTTGGCCCACTCCGCACTCGAGAGGTACGTCTGCACGGCCACGACCTCCTCGGCGTCGCTGAACGCGCCGACGAACTCGCCACCACCGGTGACGGCCGAGGCGTCAGCCTCGGTGCCGGGCAGGATGAAGGCCCAGACGTCGCCGTCCTCGGCGACCTCGACCGAGTTGTCGTCGCTCCAGAAGCCCTCGTAGAACGAGGCCTGGTGGTGCATCGCGCACTCGCCGTCCATCACGGGCAGGCCCGCCTCGCCGAAGTCGGTGTTGGCGATCGTCGAGACGTCGCCGATGCCGCCGTTGACGTAGTCGGGGTTCTTGATGAGCTCGCCGACACGGTCCATCGCCTCGACGATCATCGGGTCGTTGAACGGGATCTCGTGGGTGATCCACTGGTCGTAGACCTCCGGCCCGTGCAGGCGCAGGACGTAGTCCTCGATCCAGTCGGTGCCCGGCCAGCCGGTCGCCTCGCCGGAGCCGAAGCCCACGCACCAGGGCGTCACGTCAGACTCGGCGACGGTCGCGGTGAGCTCGTCGAGCTCGTCGAGCGTCGTCGGCACCTCCCAGCCGTTCTCCTCCCAGACCGACGGCGAGTACCAGACGAAGCCCTTGACGCTCGCCATCAGCGGCGCCGCGTAGAAGGTGCCGTCGACGGTGCCGTAGTTCTGCCAGTCCTCGGTCCAGAACTCCTGCGCGTTCGCCTGCACGGCCTCCGGCGCCTCGAGCACGCTGCCCGTGCCGACGACGGATGCGAGCAGACCGGGCTGCGGGAAGATCGCGAGGTCGGGCGGGTTGCCGCCCTGGACGCGCACGTTGATCTGCGCCTCGAACTCGGACGAGCCCTCGTAGACGACATCGATGCCGGTGCAGTCCTCGAACTCGGCCCAGGACTCGTTGAGCCGGTCGGCCTCTGCGTCGAGGATCGTGCCGTAGACGTCGACCTCTGCACCCTCGAAGGTGCCGTAGTCGGCGTAGGCCTCGCAGCCTGCGGCGGGGCCTTCGGTACCGCCGGGCTCGGCCGACGGGTCAGCCGGTGCGTCGCCGACGCAGCCCGTGAGGGCGAGCGCTGCGACGCCCACGATGCCCAGCGGCATCGCGATCCTGCGTGCGTGCTTCACGTGAACTCCTTCGCTCAGTGCAATCGGCACGCGCCGCGGGCGGGGCGCACAGCGTCGTGCCATTCCGAAACCGGAACCGGTTCCATCGGAAGTGACGCTAGCGCACCGAAGCCGCCCGTGCCATCCGTCACGATGTTGCGATTCGGCAACGATCCAGCCGGAGGCGACTTGGCGGGACGCTCGGCAGGCCCTACGCTCGGAACCGGTTCCAACGGCGGACCGGCGGCGGCAGCGCCGCCCCGGCGCGAGGAGGCGGCATGCCACGGCTCGACGATGTCGCCCGTGCCGCAGGCGTGTCGAAGGCGACGGCCTCGCGCGCGCTCTCGGGCGCGGACGGGGTCTCCTCGACCACGCGCGAGAAGGTGCAGCGCGTCGCTGGCGAGCTCGGCTTCCGCGCCTCGGGCGCGGCCCGGCGGCTCGCCACCGGGCGCACCCGCACGATCGGCGTGCTCACCCCGTCGGTCGACCGCTGGTACTTCGGCAGCGTGCTGCACGGCATCGCGCACGCGGCCGACAGCCACGAGCACGACGTGCTGCTCTACGACCTGGGCGCGTTCGGCCACGGCGGGCACGAGAAGTTCGAGCGCTTCATGCGCCGCGGCGAGGTCGACGGGCTCGTCACCATCACCTGGAGCCTGGTGGGCGGCGACCTCAGCAGGCTCGCGGAGCTCAGCATCCCGGTCGCGACCGTCGGCGAGCCCACCCCGCACACGCGCTCGTTCTGCCTCGACGACGACGCGGCCGGCCGCCAGGCTGCCGAGCACCTGGTGAACCTCGGCCACACCGACCTGCTGCACATCGCGAGCGAGACCGAGGTGCAGCCCTTCGACTCCTCGTCGTCCGACCGCCGCAAGCGCGCCTTCGAGGCCGTGTCGGCAGAGCACGGGCTGCGGATGCGCCCGGTGCGCACCGTGCCGACGACCATGGAGGGCGCGCACGCCGTCGCGCTCGAGATCCTCGGCCGCGACGACCGGCCGAGCGGCATCGTCGCCGGCACCGACGAGGTGGCGCTGGGCGTGTTCCTCGCCGCGCATCAGCTGGGCATCCGGGTGCCGGAGCAGCTGAGCGTGATCGGCATCGACGACGTGCCGACCGCCGGCGCCTTCGGCCTCACGACCGTCCACCAGGACCCGGCCCGGCACGGCGAGGACGTCGTCGCCTGGATCATGGGGGCGCTGCACGAACGGCGCAGCGAGCGCTCGCCGGAGCCCGACCGCAGCCACACGAGCTACGTGCCGGAGCTCGTCGTGCGCAGCTCGACCGGCCCGCCTGCCCGCTGAGCCTCGCGCTGCACGGCGCGCGCCGCCGGCGCGAGCGAGGCCGCGGCCCGCGCCGCCTGCTCCCGTGCGACCTCCTCGGGCGCGCCCTCGGCGACGAGCCGGCCGCGCTCCAGCAGGATCGCCCGGTCTGCGCGCGCGAGGCTCTCGCGATCGTGCGTCGCGAGCACCACCGTCGCACCCACGGCAGCCGCCGCCGCGAGCGCCTCGTCGATGCGATCGCGCCCCTCGGCGTCGGCCGCCGCAGCCGGCTCGTCGAGCAGCAGCAGCGGCGCGCGCTGCACGAGGCCCTGGGCGACGAGCACGCGCTGCCGCTGCCCGCCTGACATCGCGGGGAGCTGGCGCTCGGCGAGGCCCTCCATGCCCACCGCCGCGAGCGCGGCGTCGATGCGGCGCCTGCCGTCGGCGCCGAGCGGTGCGAGCAGGCCCCGCTCGCGCCACAGGCCCATGGCCACGGCCTGCCTGCCGGTGAGCGGCAGGCGATCGTCGGACTCGCTGCGCTGCACCACGAGCGCCCGGGAGGCCGGGAGTCCGTCGACTCGGCCGCCGGAGGGCTCGAGCACGCCGGCGAGCACCTCGAGCATCGTCGACTTGCCGCTGCCGTTGCCGCCCACGATCGCGGTCACCGCCCCGGCGGGCAGCGCGCATGTCACCCGATCGAGGGCGAGAGCGCCGCCGCGTCGGGCCGAGAGCTCGTGCAGGCGGATGCGCTGGGCGGATGCGGGTGCGGGATGCGCTGTGCTCATCCTGCGATTGTACTTTGAGAATCATTATCGTTATCGTTCTGGCATGTCCTGGATCGAGAGCGGCCTGCTCGCACCGTTCGAGACCGCGTTCTTCTCGAGGGCGCTGCTCGGCGGGGTGCTCGCCGCGACGATCTGCGCCATCGCGGGAGCCTGGGTCGTGGCGCGCGGCATGGCCTTCCTCGGCGAGGCGCTCGGCCACGGCATGCTGCCGGGCGTCGCCATCGCGACGGTCGCGGGCGGCTCCCCGCTCGCGGGCGCCGCGGTCAGCGCCGCCGCCATGGCCGCCGCGATCGGCTGGCTCACCCGGCGCCGGCGGCTGCGGGACGACACCGCGATCGGCATCGCGTTCGTCGGCATGCTGGCGCTCGGCGTCATCGTCGTCTCGCACTCGGGCAGCTTCGCCACCGACGCCACCGCCATCCTCTTCGGCGACGTGCTGGCCATCCGCCCGCCCGAGCTGCTGGCGCTCGCCATCGGCCTCGCGGCCACCGCGCTGCTCGCGGCGCTGCTGCACCGGCCCATCACGGCCCTCGCCTTCGACGAGCGCGTCGCCGCCACGCTCGGCATGCGCCCCGGCCTCGCACGGCTCGGGCTCGCGGCGCTCGTCACCATCGCGGTGGTCGCCTCGTACCAGGCGGTCGGCACGCTGCTCGTGGTCGGCCTGCTCGTCGCCCCGCCCGCCGCCGCCTCGCTCTGGGCGCGCAGCGTGCCCGGCACCATGCTCGGCGGCGCGCTCGTCGGCGCGGCCGCCGTCACCACGGGCCTGATCGCCTCCTGGCACCTCGGCACCGCAGCGGGCGCCTCGATCGCGATCGCCGCCGTCGCCGCCTTCGCCGCGTCCCTCGGCATCCGCGCCCTCGTCGACCTCCGGGCGCGCGGCGCCGCACGAGCGTCCGCGTCCCACGACAGCACGACCGGCGCGCCCGCGCGCGCCGCCGAGAGGAGCGCAGCATGAGCCTGCGACCAGCCATCCGCCTCGCCCGCATCGCGGTGCTCGCCGTCGCGGTCGCCCTCGCCCTGAGCGCCTGCTCGTCCGCAGCGCCGGTGACGCAGGGAACAGGGCAGGAGGCGACAGCGCCGGCGGAGTCGAGCGACGCGGCGCAGCCCCACGGCTACGTCGAGGGCGCCGCCGAGCTCGCCGAGCCGCAGCAGCTGCTCGCGGCGGTGGACGCCGCGGGCGCCGTGCGGCTGCTCGACCCCGTCACCGAGGAGGTGGCCGAGCTCGCCGAGATCGGCGCGGTGCGGCACCTCGCCCACGACGGGCGCTTCCTCGCGGCCACCACCGCCGACGGCGTCACGATCGTCGACACGGGCGTCTGGACGGTCGATCACGGCGACCACGCGCACTACTACCGGGCCGAGCCACGGGTGGTCGGCACCCTCGCGCTCGAGGGCGAGGCGGGCATCCGCTCGTCCGAGTCGACCACGACGGTGCTCGCCGGCGACACGGTGGTGGTGCTCGACCGCGACGCGCTCGGGCAGGGCGAGGTCGTCGAGACCGCGCGCATCGCCGGCGCGGCGCCGGGCGGCTTCGCGGCGCCCGTCGACGCCGGCACGGTCGTGGCGATGCCGGATGCGGTGGCCGTGCTCGGCCCGGACGGCGCCGCGCGCGGCGAGGAGCCGTGCGCGGACCCGGCCGGCGGCGCGGTCACGCGCGTCGGCGTCGTGGTCGGCTGCGCCGAGGGCGCGGTGCTCGCGACCGAGACGGACGCGGGCGTGGAGCTCGAGCGCATCGACTACCCCGCCGGCACCGACCCGGCGCTGCGCGCCACCGGCTTCGACCTGCGCCCTGGCCGGGCGACCGCCGCCGCGGTGGCGGGCGAGGCGGGGCTCTGGCTGCTCGACACCCGTGAGCGCTCGTGGACGCTCATCGAGACCGAGGATCCGCTCGTGCGGGCCGTGGCCGTCGACGACGCCGAGGGGCACGTGGTCGCCATCGACGCGAGCGGCCGGGTGCTCGTGCTCGACGGCGACGGCGCACCGGTCGGCGCCACCGGGCCCGTGCTCGCCGCGTCGCTCGCCGACCGGACCGCATCCGCGGCCCTCGCGCTCGAGGTGGACGCGAGCCGCGCCTACGTGCCGCTGGCGAGCGAGGGCGCCGTGCTCGAGATCGACTACGCCGACGGCGCCCGCATCGCGCGCAGCCTCGCGATCGACGCCCCGCTGCACCTCGCGGAGACCGGCCGATGAGGGGCGCGCGCACGCTCGCGGCGGCCGCCGCCCTCGCAGCGGCGGTCGGGCTGGTCGGATGCTCGGCGCCGGCGGCGGGGGACGACCGGCCGAGCGTCGTGGTGACCACGAACATCCTCGGCGACGTCGTCGGCGAGCTCGTCGGCGAGCAGGCCGAGGTGACGACGCTCATGCGACCGAACGCCGACCCGCACTCGTTCGAGATCTCGGCGCAGGAGGCGGCCGCGATGGAGGCCGCCGACCTCGTCGTCGCCAGCGGGCTCGGCCTCGAGGAGGGGCTCGCGCAGCACGTCGAGGCCGCCGCGGCCGCGGGCGTGCCGATCCTCGAGGCGGGCGACCACGTCGAGGTGCTCGAGTACGTCACCGAGGAGGCCGCCGACGCCGATCCGCACTTCTGGACCGACCCGACGCAGATGGCCGCGGTCGTCGACGCCCTGGCCGCCGCGCTCGCGGAGGTCGACGGCATCGACGACGCCGCGCTCGCGCAGGCGGTCGCCGGCTACCGCGCAGAGCTCGAGGCGCTCGACGCCGAGCTGGCGGAGCGCTTCGGCGCCATCCCCGAAGGGCGCCGCGCGCTCGTCACCAACCACCACGTGTTCGGCTACCTCGCCGAGCGCTACGGCTTCCGCATCGTCGGCGCTGCCGTGCCCGGCGGCACCACCCTCGCCGCGCCCAGCGCGAGCGACCTCGCCGAGCTCGCCGGGGTCATCCGGGAGGCCGGCGTGCCGGTGCTGTTCGCCGAGTCCTCGCAGCCCGACCGGCTCATGCAGGTGCTCGCCGAGGAGGCCGGCCTCGACATCCGGGTCGAGACGCTCTTCACCGAATCGCTCACCGAGCCCGGCGGCGGCGCCGAGACCTACCTGCAGCTCATGACCGCCAACGCCGACCGCATCACGGCCGCCCTGGGCTGACCCCCGGGCTGACGTCCCCGTGCTGACGCCCCGTGCTGACGCGACCGATCCACCATCCGACCAATCCACCCCAGAGAGAAGGAAGCACCATGCACCACAGCATCACCCGACCCGGCGCCACCCGTCGCCGCGCGGCAGCGCTCGGCATCGCGACCGCCGCGGCCGTCGCCCTCGCGGGCTGCACCGCCGCCGCACCGGGCTCCTCGAGCGACGAGCCGAGCGCGCCGCAGACCCCGGCGGCGACCGCAGAGGCGGGCCCGCGCCTCACGCTCGCCTACGACGGCGGCATCGCGGTGCTCGACGCCGAGACGCTCGAACCGGTCGCCGACCTGCCGCTCGAGGGCTTCAACCGGCTGAACACCGCCGGCGACGGGCAGCACGTCTACGTCACGACGGCCGGCGGCTTCCAGGTGCTCGACACCGGCGCCGACGGCGGCGAGCCCGCGCTCACCGACAGGCTGTTCGAGGCGACCACCCCCGGTCACGTCGTGCGCCACGAGGGCCGCACCGTGCTCTTCGACGACGGCACCGGCACCTTCGTCGCCTTCGACACGGATGCGCTGCTCGACTCCGAGGGACTCCCGGAGCTCGAGAGCCACGAGTCGGAGGCCGCGCACCACGGCGTCGCCGTCGAGCTCTCCGACGGCACGATCCTGGCCACCATCGGCGACAGCGAGTCGCGCTCGGGCGTGCGCGTGCTCGACGACCACGGGCACGAGACGGCCCGCTTCGAGGAGTGCCCCTCGGTGCACGGCGAGGGCGTCGCCGCCGACGAGGCCGTGCTGTTCGGCTGCGAGGACGGCGTGCTCGTGTACGCCGACGGCGCCTTCACGAAGCTCGAGAGCCCGGATGCGTTCGGTCGCGTCGGCAACGCCTACGTCACCGAGGAGTCGCCCATCGCGGTGGTCGACTACAAGGACGACCCGGATGCCGAGGGCTCGCTGCTGCACAGCCTCGCCTTCGCCGACACCTCGGCGCTCGAGGAGCACCCGCACCTGCACGTGCTGCCGCTGCCGGACGGCGTCTCGTACACGTGGCGCGGCGTGGCCCGCGACAGCGCCGGCGACGCGTGGCTGCTCGGCACCGACGGCGCGCTGCACCGCGTCGACGTGGCGGCAGAGCAGCTCGCCGAATCGCACCCGGTGATCGAGCCCTGGGAGGGCCCGGCCGAGTGGCAGGAGGCGCACCCGGCGCTGCTGATCGACGGCGACGCGGCGATCGTCACCGAGCCGGCGACGAACAGCGTGCACCGCATCGACCTCGCCACCGGCGAGGTGCTCGCGACCGGCACCATCGCCGGCGCGCCGAACGAGCTCGCGCTGGCCGGCTGAGCCGGCGGACAGGGGGCTGGGCGAGCCTCACCCGGCCCCCTGTCGCGCGTGGCGGACGGCGAGAGGATGCGCGCGGGGCGACCGCCTCGCTAGCGTTGGGCACGGTCCCCGCCCGACCCGACGCATCCGCCCCCGTGAAGGAGCGCACGTGAGCTTCACCGCCCCGATCCCGATCCAGTCCGCTGTGCCCGGCCTGTCGCTCGATCGCGACTGGCATCGCAAGAGCGTGTTCTACGAGGTGATGGTGCGCTCGTTCGTCGACTCGAACGGCGACGGCTTCGGCGACTTCACCGGCCTCACCTCGAAGCTCGACTACCTGCAGTGGCTGGGCATCGATGCCGTGTGGGTGCCGCCGTTCTACCAGTCGCCGCTGCGCGACGGCGGCTACGACGTGAGCGACTTCACGGCGGTGCTGCCCGAGTACGGCACGATCGACGACTTCAGCCACTTCGTCGCAGAGGCGCACGCGCGCAACATGCGCGTGATGATCGACCTGCCGATCAACCACACGAGCGACCAGCACCCGTGGTTCCTCGCCTCCCGCGAGGATCCGGAGGGGCCGTACGGCGACTTCTACGTCTGGCGAGACACGGATGACGGCTACCCGAACGTGCGCATCATCTTCGTCGACACGGAGGAGTCGAACTGGGCCTTCGACTCCGCGCGGCGGCAGTTCTACTGGCACCGCTTCTTCTCGCACCAGCCCGACCTCAACTACGAGAACCCGGCGGTGCACGAGGCGATCGAGTCGGTGCTGCGCTTCTGGCTCGACATGGGGGTCGACGGCATCCGGCTCGACGCCATCCCCTACCTGTACGAGTCGGAGGACGGCAACGGCGAGTCGGAGCCCGCCACCCACGCGTACATCCAGAAGCTGCGGCGCATCGTCGACGACGAGTACCCCGGCCGGGTGCTGATCGCCGAGGCCAACCAGTGGCCCGCCGAGACGGCCGCCTACTTCGGCACGGCCGAGGAGCCGGAGTGCCACATGGCCTTCGACTTCCCGACCATGCCGCGCATCTTCTACTCGCTGCGCGCGCAGAACGCGCTCGAGCTCAAGCGCATCCTCTCCGAGCAGGTCGAGGTGCCGCCGGGCTCCTCCTGGGGCGTGTTCCTGCGCAACCACGACGAGCTGACGCTCGAGATGGTGAGCGAGGAGTACCGGCAGGCGATGTACGGCTGGTACGCCTACGACCCGCGCATGCGCTCGAACATCGGCATCCGCCGGCGCCTCGCATCGCTGCTCGACAACTCGCGCGCCGAGCTCGAGCTCGCGAACGCGCTGCTCATGTCGCTGCCGGGCTCGCCCTTCCTCTTCTACGGCGACGAGATCGGCATGGGCGACAACATCTGGCTCGACGACCGCGACGCATCCCGCACCCCGATGCAGTGGACGCCCGACCGCAACGCGGGCTTCTCGAGCGCCGATCCCGGCAAGCTCTTCCTGCCGGTCGTGCAGTCGCTCGTCTACCACTACGCCGCCGTCAACGTGGAGTCGCAGATGGCGCAGGCCTCGAGCCTGCTCAACTGGATGCGCTCGGTGCTGCACGTGCGGCGCGCGCACCCGGTCTTCGGGCTCGGCGACATCACGGTGCTCGACACCGACAACGACGCGGTGCTCGCGTTCGTGCGCTCCTACGCGGGCGACGGCACCTACGGCGGCGCGAGGGCCGAGGAGGTGCTGTGCGTGTTCTCGTTCAGCCACAACCCGGTGCACGTCAGCCTCGACGCGCCCCAGTTCGCGGGCGCGCAGCTGCACGACCTGTTCGGCGGCGGCGAGTTCCCGACCATCGCCTCCGACGGCCGCTTCTCGCTGACCTTCGGCACGCAGTCGTTCTACTGGCTGGGGATGTCGAGGCCGTAGGACGCAATGCCGCGCAGCGGCGTTGCGCCCGGAGGCCTCGAGGTCGAGGAGCGCGCGCCGCAGGCGCACGCGTCGCGAGACCCGTCGCCCCGCAGCGCCCGCCGCCTCGCAGCGCCTCGCAGCCCCGCTCCTCAGCTGCTGGTGGCCGCCGGCATGATGACCGTGGTCACGAGGATCGCGGTCATCGCACCCTCGAGCGACTGCAGCGCGTCGCGCACCGACTCGCTCGCCCAGTCGTCGGTCGCGAGCGCGCCGCCGGCCGCCGCGAGCTGCTCGGCCGGCAGGTCGGGGAAGACCTTCGGCAGCGCCTCGACCGTGTGCAGGATCGCGAGCGCCGCGGCCAGCACCGCATCGCGCCGGGCGAGCGCGGGTGAGGCATCGCCCGCGGCGGCGACACCCTGCAGGATCTCCCTCGCGCGCGCCTGCAGCGCATCCTCGACCTCCCTCCGCTCCCCCCGCTCCCAGCGCTGGCTCCAGGTGATGCCGAGGAAGCGCTGATCCCGCCGTGCGAGCAGGCCGGCCTCGGCGAAGTCCTCGAGCGCCCGGGCACGCGCCTTCCCGGCGGGCGCCCCGGGGCCGCCGAGCCCGATGACCCTGCCCAGGGCATCCTGAGGCTTGTGGCCCACGAGGTGCTCGACCAGCGGCTCGAGTCGCTCGTCGACCGCGCCGTCAGCGCTGACGAACGTGCCGGGCTTCGCCTCGGTGGCGTCGGCGCCGGCGCCGGCGATGCGGATGCGGCCCTGCAGCACGAGCTGCGCCGCGGCACCGGCGGCGAAGGCCATGCCGACGGTCGAGTCGCCGACCACGGGCCTGCCGGTCTCGTCGTCGATGCCGAGCAGGAGGATGGCTTCCGGGATCGTGATGTCCATGCACCGACGGTAGGCCGCCGGATCGCGACGCGCCTCCCCCGGCGGCGGGAATCCGGCGTGCACGTTCCGCCGCACGGGGGAGGTGGCAGACTGGCGCGATGCCCGAGCTGGTGATCGTCGTCATCGTGGTCGTCGTCGCACTCGCGTTCGACTTCACGAACGGGTTCCACGACACCGCGAACGCCATGGCGCCGTCGGTCGCGACGGGCGCGCTGAAGCCCAAGCCCGCGGTGGCGCTGTCGGCGAGCCTCAACCTCGTGGGCGCCTTCCTCTCCATCGAGGTCGCCCGCACGGTCGGCAGCGGCATCGTCGACCTCGCCGGCGTCGACGGCGAGCAGCTCATGCTCATCGTGCTCTGCGGGCTCACCGGGGCGATCGTCTGGAACGTGCTGACCTGGCTGTTCGGCCTGCCCTCGTCGTCGAGCCACGCGCTGTTCGGCGGCCTCATCGGCGCGACGATGGCCGCGCTCGGCGTCTCGGGCGTGCTGTGGGGCGGCGTCAGCCAGAAGATCCTCATCCCCGCGCTGTTCGCGCCCGTGATCGCGGGCCTGGTGGCCTTCGTCGGCACCTGGCTCGTGCACCGCGTCACGCGGGGCATCGGCGAGCGCGCCGCCAGGCGCAGCTTCCGCTGGGGCCAGATCGGCGCGGCCTCGCTCATGTCGCTCGCGCACGGCACGAACGACGCGCAGAAGACGATGGGCGTCATCTTCCTGGCCCTGGTCGCGCACGGCTCGCTCGACCCGGATGCCGACATGCCGCTCTGGGTGCGCATCTCCTGCGCCCTCGCGATCGCGCTCGGCACCTACACGGGCGGCTGGCGCGTGATCCGCACGCTAGGCAAGGGCATCGTCGACATCTCGCCGCGGCAGGGCATGTCGGCCGATTTCTCCAGCGCATCCATCATCCTCACCTCCAGCCACCTGGGGCTGCCGCTGTCGACCACCCACGTCGCGTCGGGCTCGGTGATCGGCTCAGGGCTCGCGCGCGATGACGTGAAGGTGCGCTGGAGCGTCGCGCGGCGCATGCTGATCGCGTGGATCATCACGCTGCCTGCGGCCGGTGCCGTCGGCGCCGCATGCCTGCTGATCTCCGGGCTCTTCAGCCACTTCTGGGGCGCGGTCGTGGTGACGACGATCCTCCTGGTGGCCTGCACGATCATGTGGCTGCGGTCGCGGCTCAGCCCGATCGGCCACCACAACGTCACCGACGAGTGGGAGCAGCCGAAGGCCGAGCGCAAGCGCGAGATCGACCGCGAGCTCAGCGCCGTCGCCTCGGGTGTCGCGAGCGTCTCCCGACCGCGGAAGCGCAAGAAGCTCGGCCGTGGCGGCCGGAAGCGGGAGCAGTGATGTTCGACCTCGGAGTGCTCGTGACCGCCGTGGCCTCGGTGCTCGGCGTCGGCCTGCTGCTCGGCGCCGGGATCCCGCTCGTCTACGCGCTCGGCGTGCGGGCGAGGGAGAGCGAGCGGCCCGGCTCGACGGCCGTGGGCGCCCTGCTGATGACGGCGTGCGTGCTGCTCGCGCTCGCCGGCATCGCGGTGATCGTCTTCGGCGACGCCATCTTCGGCGCCTGAGGCCTCAGCGCGCCCGCACCACCAGGGTGCGACCGGCCTTGTCGTGGAAGGCCTGCCGCCGCTGGTCCCACAGCGGCCAGAGGTGGTCGGCGATCGAGAACATGCCGGCGAGCATGCCGAGCAGCGCGACGCCGCTGAGCATGTTGGGCCCGAACTGCACGAGCCAGCGCAGGCCCGCGGCCTTCAGATCCGGGTTGCGATCCTCGTCGAGCCGGCGCACCCGGATGCCGACGAGCATCTTGCCGGGCGTCTGCCCGCGCGAGGTGTGGAAGCCGATGTTGTAGAGCGCGACGAAGGCGAGGTTCGCGATCGTGATCGTGAAGCCGGCCGGGTGCGTGACGAGCATCATGGCGCTCGCGGCGTCGACCGCGGCGGTGTCGTTCGAGGCGATCGCGGCGTTCATCGCGTCGTACACGCCGGTCATCCACAGCAGCACCATCGTGAGCACGACGACGGGGATCATGTCGAGCAGGTAGGCGCCGACCCGGGCGCCCCAGCCGGCCGTCTCACCGCTGCGGTCGGCGCTCGCCCACGGCAGCTCCTCCGGGTAGCCGGCGGGCTGCTGGTCGTAGCCGGCCTGCCCGTAGCCCGGCTCCGCTCGGTTCGAGGGCCCCGCGCCCCAGCCCGATGCCGCTGGCTCGGGCGCAGGCGCCTGCGCCTGGCTCGTCCACCGCTCGCCGTCCCAGTAGCGGGTGGCGCCGGGCTCGGCCGCGAAGGGATCCGGATACCAACCGGCAGGCTGCTCAGTCACCCCTCGATGGTACGGCGCGCACCTATGGCGCCGCCGAGCGGTGCAGCCTCAGCCGCGCTCGTGCCGTACCACCGGCACCGGTGCCGGGCTGTCGCCGGCGATCTCCGGCAGCACCTCGTCGTGCGAGGCCTGCACGGCTCGGGTGACCGTGCTGCCGACGGCGAGCAGCAGCGCGACCGCGAGCGCGAGCGCGATGACGCCGAGCCAGAACGGCACGTGCACGCTCAGCGCGGTGCCGAGCACGCCCGCGACGAAGGGCGCGAGCCCGCCGCCGAAGAACCGCACGAACGAGTAGGCGGCGCTCGCCACCGGCCGCTCGACCGTCGCGACCTGCATGACCGCCTGCGTCACGAGCGTGTTGTTGAGGCCGGAGAACATGCCGGAGAGGATGACCGTGGTGATCAGCACCGCGGGCACGTCCGCCCAGATCGCCATCACCGCCAGGTCGATGGCCATGAGCGCGAAGGTGCCGACCAGCACCGGCACGAGTCCGAAGCGGCGCTCGAGCCGAGGCGCGACGACGACCGCGAACAGCGCGACGAGCAGGCCCCATCCGAAGAAGATCCCGCCGAGGGCGAGCGCGTCGAGGCCGAGCACGAGCGGGGCGTAGGCCAGCACGGTGAAGAACGCCCAGTTGTAGAGCAGCGCGACGATGCTCAGCACGAGCAGCGGGCCGTGCGAGAGCGCCCGCAGCGGCGCGGTGATGCGGATGGGCTTCGGCGCCGTGGGCGTGTCGGGCACGAACAGGAGGGTGCCGACCAGGCCGATGAGCATGAGCGCCGAGACGCCCAGGAACGGCCACTGCCAGCCGATCGCGCCCAGCAGCCCGCCCAGCAGCGGCCCGACCGCGATGCCGAGGCCCATCGCCGCCTCGTAGATGGCGATCGCGCCGGGCACGCCGCCGGTCGCGCTGCCGACGATCACCGCGAGGCTCGTGGCGATGAAGAGGGCGTTGCCGAGGCCCCAGCCGGCGCGGAAGCCGATCATGGCGCCGATCGAGGGCGAGAGCGAGGCGAGCGCCGCGAAGGCGACGATGATGACGAGGCCGAGGATGAGGGTGCGCTTGCCGCCGATGCGGCTCGAGACCCAGCCGGTGATGAGCATCGCGACGGCCGTGACGAGCAGGTAGCTCGTGAAGAGCATCGAGACCTCGGCGTGGGAGGCGTGCATCTGCTCGCCGATGGCGGGCAGGATCGGGTCGACGAAGCCGATGCCCATGAACGAGATGACGCAGGCGAAGGCGACGGCCCAGACGGACCTGGGCTGCCCGAAGAGGCTCGTGGGCGCGCTCGCGGGCGCGCCGGTGTGGACTGCCAAGGGGACTCCTCGGTTCGGCCGCGCTCAGCGCGGCGGATGGACGGCGTCGGCGGCGGACGCGAGGCGCTCGAGCGCGGGGAGCGCTCTGGCGATCGCGGCGGCGTCGTCGGCGTCGAGGGTGTCGAGCAGCGCGGCCGTGGTGACGGCGCGCGCTGCGATGCGCTCGCGCGAGAGCGCGCGGCCGGCATCGGTGATGGCGATCAGGCTCGCCCGGCCGTCGGCCGGATCGGGCTGCCGCTCGAGCAGGCCGCTGGCCTCGAGCTGCTGCACGATCTGCGTCATGGCGGGCTGGCTGATGCGCTCGAGCGCGGCCAGTGCGCCGAGGCGCCGGGGGCCGTGCTCGACGAGCGAGTAGAGCGTCGAGGCCCGCGCGGGGCTGAGCTCGCCCGGCAGCTCGGTGCGCCGGTGCATGCGCACGAGCCGGTCGGCGACCGTGCTGAGCCGGCCGGCGTCGACGCTCGCACGCTGTTGCATAGGTCGATTATATAAATGTCGAATGCTTCTGTCCAGTCTCGCCCGGCGGCTAGCGTGGGGCTCATGAGCAACGACGAGGCGACCATCGTCGAGAACAGCGAGGACGCCTGCATCGACGAGGCCGCCGCGGCCGGGCTCGAGCTGCTGCTGCCGCGCGAGGTGCCGCTCGGCGGCCCGCGCGCGATGCCGGTGCTGCGCGTGCTGCCCAACAAGCACCGCCACTTCGTCGGCGCCTGGTGCTTCGCCGACGCCTTCGGCCCCGCCTCCCTCGTCGGGCGCCCGGGCACGCCCGACGAGCCTCGCGGGATGGCCGTGCCGCCGCATCCGCACACCGGCCTGCAGACCTGGAGCTGGCTCGTCGACGGCGCGATCGAGCACCGCGACTCGGCCGGCTTCTCGCACACGGTGCGCCCCGGCGGGCTCAACATCATGACCGCGGGGCGCGGCATCGCGCACAGCGAGTACTCCACGGCCGACACCGAGGTGCTGCACGGCGTGCAGCTGTGGACGGTGCTGCCGAGCCACGAGCGCGGCCGCGATCCGTGGTTCGACGGGCTCGACGAGGTGCCGCGGGTCGAGCTCGCAGAGGGGGTGGTCGGCAGCGTCTTCGTCGGCTCCTACGCCGGCGGCGAGAGCACCGTCGGCGCCTACTCGCCGCTGCTCGGCGTCGAGCTGCGCATGGCCGCCGGCAGCGAGGCCCGGCTCGAGCTGCGGGACGGGTTCGAGCACGGGCTGCTCGCGCTCACCAACGGGATCACGGTCGACGACGTGCCGGTCGCACGGGGCGCGATGGCCTACGCGGCGCCCGGCCGCGAGGCGCTCATCGTCTCCGCCGCGCACGACGCGGTCGCCATCCTCATCGGCGGCGAGCCGTTCGAGGAGGAGGTCGTGATGTTCTGGAACTTCATCGGCACCGACCACGACGAGGTCTCCGCGGCACGAGACCAGTGGATGCGCGAGCGCGAGGCGGGCGCGGGCGACCGGCCGCGCTTCGGCTCGGTCGTGGATGACCTGAGCCCGCCGCTCGCGAGCCCGCGGCTGCCGTCGGCGCAGCTGCTGCCGCGCGGCCGGGCGAAGCGTCGCGGCTGACCGCTACCCGCGCGCGAGCTCGGCGATCGCCGCCGCCATCCGGCCCGGCTCCCACTCGTGCATCGCGCCCGGCATCGTGCGGAACCGGGCGCCCGGGATCGCGGCGACCAGCACATCCGCCGTCTCGCGCATGCCGGGGAACGTCTCCCGACCGACCATCACCAGCACGGGCATGGTGATGCGCGCATAGCGCTCCTCGGCGGGCAGCTCCTCGGCCCACGCGAGCGAGCGCGCGTCGGCACGGTAGCTGCGGCTGCCGAGCACGATCTGCGGCCAGGCGGGATCCTGCATGGCCCCCTCGAGGAACTCCGGCGGCATGTCGCGCATGTACTCCTTCTGCGCGGCCTCGTGGTCGCCCGCGTCGAGGTGCCGCAGGAAGTCGGCCTCGAACTGCGCGGCCCCGCCCTCGAACTGGCCGATCGGCGCCTCCCACAGGGCGAGCGCCGTCACCGGCAGGCCCGCGTCGGCGGCCGCGAGCGCGATCGAGCAGCCGGAGGAGTGACCGACGAGCGCGGCGCTGCCGCCCACCGCGTCGATCGCGGCGGCGATCGCGGCGAGCTCGCGCTCGAGCGTCAGCTCGCCCTCGGCCTGGCTGTCGCCGCGGCCGAGCCGGTCGTAGACGAGCGTCTGCGCGCCCTGCTCGGCAGCGAGCCGCGCCGTCTCGGTGGTGGTCGGGTCCATGGCGCGGAACGGGCCGGCGCCGGCGATGAACACGACGCCGGGTGCGCCCTCCGCCCCGAACCGATCGAAGCCGATGCGATCGCCTTCGCCGGTCTCGGTGTGCTGCGTCTGCGCCTGCTCGCTCATCGTCCATCCTCCTCGCGCGCGATGCGCATGGATCTCCCCGTGCCGAGCACCGCCTCCGAGCCCGGCAGCAGCACGTACGTCCAGCTGCCCTTGCCGTCGTCGCCCACGATCGCAGCCTCCAGCTCGATCGTCGCGGTCGTCGTCGCCATGGCGCTCCCTCCAGAACTGGACTGTCCAGTTCCGTTCTCGCAAATCAAACTAGACGGTACAGTTCTTGCATGTCAACGGTCGATCCCGCCTCCGCGCCCGACGCGGCCACCGCATCCGCCCCCCTCGGTCGCAGCGAGCGCATCCACGCAGCCGTGCTCGATGCCGCCGAGCAGGTCTTCCTGCGCGACGGCTACGTGGGCGCGAGCATGGATGAGGTCGCGAGGCTCGCCGGCGCCTCGAAGCAGACCGTCTACAAGCACTTCGGCAGCAAGGAGCAGCTGTTCGTCGAGCTCGTGACCGCGATGACCGAGGCGACCGGCGACCCGCTCGGTCATGAGACGACGGATGCGTCCGCAGACCCGGGCCGAGACCTGGCGGCGCTGGCCGTGGCGATGCTGGACGCGGTGCTGACCCCGCGCATCCTGCGGCTGCGGCGGCTGGTGATCGGCGAGGCGAACCGCTTCCCCGAGCTGGGCAGGGCGCTCTACGAGCACGGGCCGGCGAGGGCGATGGCGGGCGTCGAGCGGCGGCTGTCCGCCTGGGTCGAGGCGGGCGCGCTGCCCGAGCACGACGTGCGCACGTCGGCGCAGCACTACAACTGGCTGGTGATGGGCGCCCCGCTCAACGCCGCGATGCTGCTCGGCGACGAGGCGATCCCGTCGCCCGCAGAGCGGCGGGCGCACGCGAAGGCGGCCGTGGCCGCGCTCCTGGGCTCGATCGGAGCGCCACCGCTCGTCGAGTAGCGAGCGCCGCTCGTCGAGGCGCGCGGAGCGGGGGGCCCGCACAGAGACGCGCTCAGCGTCGGCTCGCCCCGATCAGCAGCCAGCTCGCGACCGCCGTCAGCGCCACGAGCACCAGCTGCACAGCCGGGAAGGCGAACGAGAACCCCCCGGCGATGGCCACGGTGTCGCCCAAGCTCATGCCCATCGGGAACTGCGTCAGCGGCAGCGCGGTCATCGCCAGGACCGTCGCTGCGAGCAGCGCGCCGAGCGTTCCGGCCTCCGCGCGGCGATTGCGCAGCAGACCCGCGGCGAGCAGGCCGATCGCCACCGCCCAGATCGCCGCCCACCAGACGACGACGCCGACCCCGTGATCTTCGCCTGCGGCCGCCAGCGCAGCGTAGATCTCGTCGAGCGGCATCGGCGCCGCGAGCGTGAGCGGCAGCAGCACGAGGCCATCGAGCACGCCGAGGGCAAGCACCGCGAGCGCGACGCCGCCGCCGAGCGCGGCTCCCCGCACCGGCCTGGGCGCCGCCGCGCGCATGCTCGGATCGAACGCCAGCAGCATCACGCCCAGACCGGCCACGACGAGCGGCATGAACACGAAGCCCTGGCCGAACACGAACGACAGGAAGCCGTTGAGCGGCGCGAGCAGCAGCCCGAGCACGACCGCGGCAGCGATGCCCCACGCCGCCGCTGACCTGCCCGGTCGCACCCTCGCGTGCAGAACGAGCTGGGCCGAGCCGACGACGAGCATCCCGAGCGTGAGCCCAGCAGTCGCGCCTGCCCACGCCCATCCGCCGGTGCGGGTCTCGGCGAGCATCAGGCCGGTGACGGCGAACTGGGCCCCGAACACCCCTGCGACCAGCCATGCGCTCGCGCTCCGGAACCGCGCCCGCTGCACCTCCGCCCGCTCGGCGGGGTCGGCCGGCGTCGGCAGCGGCATGACGGGCGCGAGCAGGCGTGCAGCGAGTGCGGTCATGCCGTCACGCTATTCGCGCCGACGCGCTCGGCCGTCAGCCTGCAGGATGATCCTGCACCGGATGCAGGAGTCGACGAGGAGCTGTCGGTCACGGCCTCCGCACGTCCCCGCGGCGCGCGAGGTGGGATGCTGGATCCCATGGCGGAGACGGGCGGAGCGACGGTGCTCGAGCGGGTGCGCGCGCTCGCCACCGAGCTCGCGCCGGGTGAGCTGCTGCCCTCGGAGCGCACGCTCGCTGCCGAGCTCGGCGTCGCGCGCATGACCGTGCGCGGCGCCATCGACGTGCTCGAGCGCGAGGGCCTCGTGCGCACGCGGCGCGGCGTCGGCACCGAGCGGCTCCCGCCGCCGGTGCGGCTGCCGGTGCGCCTGCGATCGTTCGCGAGCGCGGTGCGCGAGCACGGGCTGCGGCCCGAGACGCGCGTGCTGTCGTACGCGCGCGGCACCGAGCGGCCCGCCGAGGTCTCGGCGCAGCTGCAGCTCGACGACGGCGCCGAGACCGTGCACCTGCGCCGGCTGCGGCTCGGCGACGACCGGCCGCTCGCGCTCGAGGACGCGTGGCTGCCGACGATGCTCGTGCCGCAGCTCGACCGCGAGGCGGCGGAGGGCAGCCTCTACGAGCTGCTCGAGTCGCTCGAGCTGCTGCCGACCGAGGGCGTCGAGGTCGTCACGGCGGCGCTCCCGAACGCCGAGGAGATCGCGATGCTCGGCATCGCCGCCACCTACCCGGTGCTGCGCCTGACGCGCACCGCCCTCTCGCACGGCGTGCCCGTCGAGTACTCGCGCGTGACCTTCCCCGCCGACCGCTACGAGCTCACGTTCCCGCTCGTCGAGCGGCTCTCGCTGCCGCAGTCCTGACCGCTGCGTCACCCGAGCGCGCCCAGGCTGCGCCACGGGGCGTCGAGGCTGCGCCACGCCGGTGGTCTAGTCCACAGCCGCGACGTCGAGTAGAGTCCCTGCATCCCCGCTCACCACCTTGGAGTCGCACGATGAAGTTCTTCCAGAGGCTCGGCAAGTCGCTCATGCTGCCGATCGCCGTCCTGCCCGTCGCGGCGATCCTCTCCGGTGTCGGATACTGGATCTCCTCCGTCGCCGGCGAGAACGTCGCCTCGGCGTTCTTCGCAGCCGCCGGTGGCGCGCTGCTCGACAACCTGCCGCTGCTGTTCGCGATCGGCGTCTCGTTCGGCATGGCGTCGAAGTCCGACGGCACCGCGGCGCTCGCCGGCCTCGTGTCGTTCCTCGTCATCGCGCGGCTGCTCTCCCCCGAGACCGTCGCGGGCCTCACCGGCGCCGCCGACGTCGCGGCGGTGAACCCGGCGTTCAGCAACATCGAGAACGCGTTCATCGGCATCCTCTCCGGCCTGATCGGCGCCTTCTGCTACGACCGGTTCAAGGACGTGCAGCTGCCGACGGCGCTGTCGTTCTTCTCCGGCAAGCGCTCGGTCGCCATCGTCACCGCCGGGGTCTCGCTCGTGATCGCGCTCGTGCTGTTCTTCGTCTGGCCGGTCGTCTACTCGGGCCTCGTCGGCTTCGGCGAGCTGCTGCTCGGCATGGGCCCGATCGGTGCCGGCATCTACGGCTTCTTCAACCGGCTGCTCATCCCCACGGGCCTGCACCACGCGCTCAACTCGGTCTTCTGGTTCGACGTCGCGGGCATCAACGACCTCGGCAACTTCCTCAACAACACGGGCGTGCACGGCGTCACCGGCCAGTACATGACGGGCTTCTTCCCGATCATGATGTTCGGCCTCCCCGGCGCCGCGCTGGCGATGTACCTGACGGCCAAGACCACGCGCCGCAAGGTGACGGCGGGCATCCTCATCTCTGCCGCGTTCGCATCGTTCTTCGTGGGCGTGACCGAGCCGATCGAGTTCGCGTTCATGTTCCTCGCCCCCTGGCTCTACGTGGTGCACGCCGCGTTCACGGGCATCTCGCTCGCGATCAGCGCCCTGCTGCCGACCCGCATGGGCTTCGGCTTCTCGGGCGGCTTCATCGACCTGCTGCTCAACTGGGTGAACCCGATGGCGCAGAACCCGTGGATGATCCTCGTGATGGGCGTCGTGTGGTTCGCGATCTACTTCGTCGTCTTCTACTTCCTGATCAAGCGCTTCAACCTCAAGACGCCCGGTCGTGAGGATGAGGAGGTCGCCGTCGAGGGCGCGGCGGGCTCCTCGAAGTTCCTCGCGCAGGCATCGGCGATCCTCGACGGCCTCGGCGGCCCGCGCAACGTGCTCGACCTCGACAACTGCGCCACCCGGCTGCGGATGGAGATCGACGACGTGTCGAAGGTCGACGACGCGGCGATCCGGCGCGCGGGCGCAGCCGGCGTGATGAAGCCCGGCGGGCACTCCGTGCAGGTCGTCTACGGCCTCGAGGTGCAGTTCGTGAAGGATGCGATGGAGGATCTCATCGCCGGCCGCGTCGAGGCGCCGTCCACCTCCGAGGTCGAGGCCGTCGTCGAGGCGACGGGCCCGGCTGCCGGTGGCGTGGCCACCGCTGCGGTGATCACGGTGCGCCAGCCGCTCGCGGGCCGCGTCGTGCCGCTCGCGGGCGTGCCGGATGCGACCTTCGCCGAGGGCGTGATGGGGCCGGGCGTGGCGATCGAGCCGAGCGGCGACACGGTCGTCGCGCCTGCCGACGGCACCGTCGCGCACATCTTCCCCACCGGCCACGCGATCGCGATGCGGCTGAGCGACGGCACCGAGCTGCTCGTGCACGTCGGCATCGACACCGTGCGGATGGATGGCAAGGGCTTCGAGACGCTGGTCGCGGTCGGCGACGAGGTCACCGAGGGCACGCCGCTGCTGCGCTTCGACGTCGGCGCCATCCGCGCCGCTGGCCTCGACCCGGTGACGCCTGTCATCCTGCTGAACGGCGGCGACGCCGAGCTGCGGCTGCGCTGAGCGCGCCGGCGAGCGAGAGGAGCAGCGCGTGGAGGTCGTGATCATGGCCGGGCCGGCGGAGGTCGGCGACTTCGCCGCCGGCCGGATCGCGGAGCTGGTCTCGACCAGGCCCGAGGCGGTGCTCGGCGTCGCGACGGGGTCGAGCCCGCTCGAGACCTACCGCTCGCTCGCCGCCCGCCGCGATGCCGGGCTCGACCTCTCGCGCGTCTCGGCGTTCGCGCTGGACGAGTACGTCGGCATCCGTCACGACCACCCGGAGTCGTACCACGCGGTCATCGACCGGGAGGTGGTGCAGCCGCTCGGGCTCGACCCCGCGCGCGTGCACGTGCCCGACGGGCTCGCCGACGACCTCGATGCCGCGTGCGAGGACTACGAGGCGCAGATCGCCGCGGCGGGTGGTGTCGACCTGCAGCTGCTCGGCATCGGCGAGAACGGCCACATCGGCTTCAACGAGCCGACGTCGTCGCTGTCGTCGCGCACTCGCGTGAAGACGCTCGCGCCGAGCACCCGCGAGGCCAATGCTCGCTTCTTCGACAGCGCCGAGGAGGTGCCGCTGCACTGCCTGACGCAGGGGCTCGGCACGATCCTCGACGCGCGGCGGGCGCTGCTCGTCGCGCAGGGGGCGTCGAAGGCGCGCGCGATCGCCGAGATCGTCGAGGGCCCGGTCTCGTCGAGGTGGCCGGGCTCGGTGCTGCAGCTGCACCGCCGTGCGACGGTCGTGGTCGACGAGGCAGCGGCCAGCCGGCTGCAGCTGGCCGAGTACTACCGCTACACGGTCGAGCACCGCAGGATCGTGCAGCCCGGCGCCTGACCCCGCCGCCGCATCATCTGCGGAGCACGACCTGCATCTGCCGCAGGTCGAAGCCGCCCCCGCACCTCGCGCTCGTCCGACGCCTGAGCCTGGCGCGCATGCATCGCTCGGCGCGCGTCGCCGGCGGCTCGTGCGGCGAGCCGATGCGCTCGAGAGCCGTCGGACCGGCCGGAGGCGGCTCGGGGATGCGCACGGCGAGGCTCGGGGGTGCGGCCGCGGCCATGCTGCCGCCTCCCGCAGCCGCCCGCGCCGCGTGCGCAGCGGTCGCGGCCGCCTCGGCAGCGCCCTCGTCGAGGGATGCGGCGACGACGTCATCGATCCAGGCGCCGCGGCCGACCCTCGCGACCCTCGCCTGCGAGACGATGCGCCAACGACCGGGCGCCTGTCCCACGCGCTCGATCCGGAGTCGACCGGCGTGCACCTCGTGATGGTGGTGGCTGCAGAGCAGGATGCCGTTGTCGACGTCGGTCGTCCCGCCCGCCTGCCACGGCCTCACGTGGTGGGCTTCGCACCACGACGGCGGCATGCCGCAGCCGCGCACGGCGCAGCCCTGGTCGCGCTGCGCGAGCGCCCGCCGCTGGGCCGGGGTGAACAGCCGCTGCTCGCGCCCCAGCGCCAGCGGGTGATGGTGCTCGTCGGCGATGCCGAGCTGCACGTCGCCGCTGCACAGCAGCCCCTCGACCCATTCGATCGGCAGCACGTCGCCGGTGTGCTCGATGCGGAGGAATGCATCGCGGTGCCTGCTGCCCTGGAGGTAGGCCTCGTACGCGGCGATCGTGCCGGTGAGCACCAGCGTCGCGGGCGCGCCGCCCGCGGTCGGCGCCCCGGGCGCCATCGCGGCCGCCCGCACGATCCCGAGCATCACGTCGTGCCCCTTCTGCGCGAGCGTGCGCTCGTCGGTCGCCTCGCCGTCGCTGAGCGCCCGCGTCCGGCCGCATCCCTCGCAGCCCTGGCCGTCGCAGCCGTCGGCGTGCTCGATCGGGCCGTCGTCGGTGGACTCCGGCCCGTCGGTCTCCTGGAACCGCACCTTCGCGCGGGGGCCGGTCCACGCATCCCGCACCGACTTGAGCAGCGCGCCGTCTTCCGGCGGACTGATGAGGACGGTCCGGATCATGCCGTCCCTGCGGGTGCCGATCGTGAGCGAGCGCAGCTCCTGCTGCCGCTCTGCATCCGGCAGTAGGCCGTCGGGGTCGAGCAGCGCCGCGTAGACGCGGCCCTGAACGGTCAGCAGCTCCGGCCCCAGGGGGCCGTCAGCGTCGGTCGCAGCGTCGACGAGCGCGCCCTCGGCCCACGCCAGCTCGCCGAGGTCTGCGCGCGGCGCGGCCGGCTCGAGCACCTGCACGATCGCCAGCGCCTGCGGCAGGGACAGCTCGCCCTCTCCCAGCGCCTGCCCCACCCGCGGGTAGCGCGCCGCCACGTCGCCGCCCGAGACGCCCACCGTCGCCGTCGTCGCAGCCGCGAGCGCCAGCAGATCGGCCGCCTCGCGCGACCGCGAGCCGAACGCCGCGGCGATCGCCTCCTTCGCGCTCCTGGCGCCGAGCTTCTTGCAGAGCGCCTGATCGGCTGGGCCGCGAGACCGCTCAGCGAGCTGGGCAGCGAGCCGCACCTGCAGCGCGTCCACCACCCGCGTGAGCTCGGCGATGCCGCCCAGCAGCCCGGTGACGAGCTCGTCCGATGCGAGGGAGAAGGAGGAGGACCGCTCGAGCAGCGCACGCGCGGACAGGACCGCACGCGCGGCGTCGACCATCGCGGTCTCCTGCTCCGTCGTCGGCACCGTCGCCCCCCATCGGTCTTCGAACCTCTGTTGGGAACAGACTATCGAGGGCCGCTGACACGCGCCGGCGCGATGGCGCGGGCTGTGGAGAACCTCCGGCTAGCCCTTCGCGGCCTTCGCGGCGGCCTTCGCCGCCTGCTTCGCCGCCCGCACCTCGGCGAGCGAGGCGGCGTCGACGATGTCGGCCACCGAGCGCTTCGCACCCTGCTCGCCGTAGGGGGCCGACGCATCCGCCCACCCCGCGCCGTCGAAGCCGGCCTGCTTGCCGAGCAGCGCGAGGAAGATCTTCGCCTTCTGCTCCCCGAAGCCGGGCAGCGCCTTGAGCCGGCGCAGCACCTCGGCGCCGTCGGGCTCGCCCTGCCGCCAGATGGCGCCGGCGTCGCCGCCCCACTCGTCGACGATCACGCGCGCGAGCGTCTGCACGCGGCCCGCCATCGAGCCGGGGAACCGATGCACGGCGGGCTTCTCGGCGAACGCGGCCTGGAAGGCTTGCGGATCCATCGTGGCGATGGCGGATGCGTCGAGGCCGTCGAGGCGGTCGCGCAGCTTCGCGGGCCCGGCGAAGGCGGTCTCCATGGTGACCTGCTGGTCGAGCAGCATGCCCGTCAGCAGCGCGAAGTCGTCGTCGGAGAGGAGGCGGTCGGCGGCGTCATCGCCGGTGATGTGGAGCTCGCGGGTCATGCCCACAGCCTGCCACGATCACGGCCATCGGAACATGGGCCGCGCCCCCACCCGGTCACGACGGGTGGGGGCGCCGCAGTGCAATTATCACATCGTTACGAAATCGCTGGCAAGCCCGCGGCCTCAAGGTGCGCTCAAGACAGGTCACATCGTGTAGCCTGTTCACTATGTCGACGCGTAACGAACAGTTCCTGGACCGGCTGCTGCAGCTCGCCGCGCTGCTCGGCGACGACACCGAGCGCGAGCTCGGGCGGCTCGGGCTCACGCGATCGCGCGCGCACGTGCTGTGGTCGATCGCCGGCGACGGGCCGAAGCCGCAGCACGCGCTGGCCGGCGAGCTCGGCGTCACACCGCGGGCCATCACCGGCATCGTCGACGCGCTGGCGGCTGACGGCCACGCCGAGCGGCGCGCGCACCCGAGCGATCGCCGCGCGGTGCTGGTCGCGCTGACCCCGAGCGGCGAGCGCATGATGCAGACGATGCAGCGCGATCACGCGCAGCTCGCCGACGCGCTCGTCGAGGGCGTTCCCGCAGAGGATCGCGAAGCGCTCGACCGCGGGCTCGCGAGCGTGATCGCGCGGCTGCAGGAGCTCATCGAGGCCGCGTCGTGAACGGCCTCGCGCGTGCCGCCGCCATCGAGGGCTCGAGCTGGCGCGCGCTCTGGCGCTGGGCCACCAGGGCGCCGCGCGTGCCCGAGGGATCGAGCGAGCACAGCTGGCATGGCGGCACGAAGCTCGTGCTGGGCGTCTTCATCGTGCTCTCGGCGATCGAGATCCCGATCGTCGACCTCATCGTGCACCCGTGGCCGTGGGTGCGCATCCCGCTGCTGGCGCTCGGCGTCTGGGGGCTGCTGTTCATGCTCGGCATGGCCGCCGGCCAGACGACCCGTCCGCACGCCGTCGGGCCGGAGGGCATCATCGTGCGCGGCGGCTTCGACCGCGAGCTCGTGCTCCCCTGGAGCGACATCGCGGCCGTCTCGGCCCGACGGTGGGGCGCGCCCGACGGCAAGGGCCTGCAGCGCCCGGAGCCGGGCGTCGTCGCGCTGCCGGTCGGCCAGGAGACGCACGTCGAGCTCGTGCTGGAGCCGGGTGTCGCGCTCGAGCTGGGCGACGGCGAGCACACGACCGAGCGCCTGCGCATCGCCGTCGACGACGTGCCGGGGTTCCTCGCGGCCGTGCGCCGCGACATCCCCTGAGGCCGTCCGGCGCTCTCGGCGATCTCGAAGCGATAGCGCGAGATGATGGAGGCATGGAAACCAAGCGCTCCAACCCCTGGGCGTGGTGGGCGTTCTGGGTGGGCCTGCTCGGCCTTGTCCTGATGCCCATCCCGCTGTTCATCGGCCTCATCCTCGGCGGCGGCCTGGCCGCGATCGCCGCGATCCTCGCCGTCATCGCGCTGTTCAAGTCGCGGCACGCCGGCGGGCGGGGCATCGCCCCGGCGATCGTCGCGGCCGTCTTCGTGCTGCTGACCTACGGCGGCATCTCGATCGGCGGCGGCGTCATCTGGTGACGAGCCGCTGATCGGCAGCGACCTCGAGCGCCTCAGCTCCTGCCGGGGCGCTCTTCGCGTGCCGGCGGGCCGAGCGGCGCGGGCGAAGCAGCCAGCAGCGATCGCGCTGACAGCACCAGCAGCACGACGAGCCCGACGATCAGCAGGCCATCGGCGGCGATGTAGAGGAGGTGCAGCCCCGAGCCGCCCTCGCTCTCGCCGGCGACCACAGCATCCGTCGTGCCGTACATGAGCGGGCGGATCGCGAGCGCCTTGACCGCCAGCACGGCGGTGAGGACGAGGGCGAGGATGCGCTCGGCACGCGGGGCGCGCGAGCGGAGGACCGCGAGCAGCAGCAGGGCCGCGAGCACGGCCTCGACGAGGTTCATGGCCCCGAACACGAGCCGCCCGATGCCGAGCCCGAGCGGGATCGTGATGCCCGGCGCCTGGAACTTCAGCGGCGCCTCGATGAGCGAGATGCCGATGATGAGCCCGAGCCAGACGGCCGGGAGGACGAGGCGGGAGGCGCGGGCGAGCACGGCGACCAATCTACGCGCGGGCAGCGAGTGCAAGGATCGACGCATGGCCCCCAAGCCCTCCACCACCCTGCTCATCCTCGGCGCCTCCGGCGACCTCACCAGCCGGCTGCTGCTGCCGGGCATCGCCACCCTGCTGCGCGCGCAGCCGGCGCGACGGGTCGACATCGTCGGCGCCGACCTGCGCGAGCTCGACGAGGTCGAGTGGCAGACCCGCGTGCGCACCGCCCTGCAGCTCGACGGCGTGCTGGGCTCCGGCGCCAAGACCGCCCTGGGGGGCACCCGCTACGTCGCCGCCGACGCGACCGACCCGAAGGCGCTGCAGGCGCTGATCGACTCCATCGCCTGCGACCGCCTGGTGATCTACTTCGCGCTGCCGCCGCACGTCACCGAGCTCGTCTGCGGCGCGCTCGAGCAGATCGGCGTGCCGGAGGGCACGATCCTGGCGATCGAGAAGCCCTTCGGCGACAGCCTCGAAGCCGCCCAGCGACTCAACGCGCTCGTCACCCGCATCGTGCCCGAGGATCGCATCTTCCGCATCGACCACTTCCTGGGCCTCCACACGGTGCTCAACCTGCTGGGCCTGCGCTTCACCAACCGGCTGCTCGAGCCCGTCTGGGATCGCGACAGCATCTCCAGGGTCGAGATCCTCTACGACGAGACGGTCACGCTCGAGGGGCGCGCCGGCTACTACGACCGCAACGGCGCGCTGCGCGACATGATCCAGTCGCACCTGCTGCAGATCATGGCGCTCATCGCGATCGAGCCGGTCGCGAGCGTCTCGGCGCGCGACCTGCGCGACGCCATCGGCCAGGTGCTGCGCGCCTCGAGCATCGTCGACCCCGTCAAGCACACCCGCCGCGCCCGCTACACGAGCGGCAGCATCGAGGGCCGCGAGGTGCCCGACTACGTGGCCGAGGAGGGCGTGGACGCGAAGCTCGGCACCGAGACCCTCGCCGAGGTGCAGGTCGAGGTCGCCACCGCCCGCTGGGCGGGCGTGCCCTTCATCCTGCGCTCGGGCAAGTCGCTCGCGGGCATCCGCAAGCGCGCCATCATCCACTGGAAGCCGCCCGCGCACGTGCCGGAGGGCTTCGGCGGCCACGACACCCCGGACAGGCTCGTCATCGACTTCAAGCCCGACGGCTTCGAGCTGCACATCACCACCAACGGCGAGGGCGACCCCTTCACGCTCGAGCAGACGGTGCTGCGCGGCGAGCTCGGCGGCGGCGCCCTGCTGCCCTACGGCGAGGTGCTCGCCTCCATCCTCGACAGCGACCCCCGCCTCGCGGTGCGCGGCGACGCCGCCGAGCAGTGCTGGCGCATCGTCGAGCCCGTCCTGCGGACATGGCAGCGGGATGAGGTGCCGATGCACGAGTACCGCGCCGGCTCGAAGGGCCCGCGCGGCTGGCGCACCAACGCATGAGCCTCGACTTCACCGACGACGTGATCGACGCCGTCGTCGCCCACATGAACGGCGACCACGCCGACGACCAGCTCGCGATCGTGCGCGCGCACGGCCGGCCGCGTGCCGCATCCGCCACCCTCGTCACGATCGGGGCGGATGGGCTGGCGTTCGACGTGCAGGAGGCGCACGGCGCCGAGGCGGTCACCGAGCGCGTGCTCGTCCCCTGGCCGATGCCGATCGAGCAGCGCGCCGACATCCGCCGGGCGGTCGTGATGCTGATGCCCCGCGGCTGATGTTCGGCTGGCGCGGCGCGAGCCGGTAAGGATAGCCTTACTTCATGCCCCAGTCGTCCGAGCTCGCCGCGCGCCTGCGCGCTGCCACCTGGTCGGCGCACCAGGCCGCCGCCGGCGACGCGTTCCTGAAGGGGCTGCTGCGCGGCGAGGGAACGGTCGACGACTTCGCCCGCCTGGCCTCGCAGCACCTGGTCGTCTACCGCGCCCTCGAGGCGGCGGTCACCGCGAGCCGCAGCGGGCTGCTCGCGCGGCTGCACCACCCGGCGCTCGAGCGCGCCGCGGCGATCGAGTCGGATGTCGCCGCGCTCGGCGGCACGCGCCCGGCGACGGCCGCCACGGACGCCTACGCCGAGCACCTCGCGAGCCTCGCCGGCGACCCCGTGCGGCTCGCCGCCCACCACTACACGCGCTACCTCGGCGACCTCTCGGGCGGCCAGCACATCGGCCGAGCCCTGACGCGCCGCTTCGGCGCGCACACCACGAGCTTCTACCGCTTCGCGATCGACGACCTCGACGCCTTCAAGCAGCAGTACCGCGCCACGCTCGACACCGCCGGGCTCGACCACGACGCCGAGCGAGCGCTGCTCGAGGAGGCCGGGCGCGCCTACGCGGCATCGCACGCCGTGCACGCCTCGCTCGCGGTCGAGGCGGCGGCGGTGGTGGCGTGACCGTGAGCGAGCCCCGCACCGGCGCCGTGCCGACCCCGGATGAGGATGCCGCGGCCGAGCTCGTGCCCGCGGCCTTCGAGGAGGGCCGCTACGACGCCGACGGCGACCCGACGCGGGAGGAGTCGCTCGCGCGGCTGCTCGGCGGCGGCAAGGCGGCGCTCGAGGGCAGCGTGCCGCCGATCGCGTTCCTGATCGCCTGGCTCGCGACCGGCGGGGAGCTGCTCACCGCCGTCATCTGGTCGCTCGTCGCGAGCGCCGCGACCCTCGTGTACGCGCTCGTCGAGCGGCGCAGGCCGAAGGCGGTCTTCATCGGCATGCTCATGACCGTGATCGCGGCGATGATCGCCTACTACACGGGCGAGGCGCGCAACTTCTTCCTCATCCAGCTGCTCTCGAACGCCGCGAGCGCGCTCGCGTGGGTCATCTCGATCGTGATCGGCTGGCCCTTCCTCGGCATCATCGTCGGCGGCCTCATCGGCACGAAGACCCGCTGGCGCAAGGACCCCGTGCTGCTGCGCGCCTACCAGCGCGCCTCCTGGATCTGGGTGATGCAGTACGTCATCCGCGTCGTCGTGTTCACGGTGCTGTGGTGGCTCGACGAGACCACCTGGCTCGCGATCATGCGCGCCGCGCTCACCTACCCGCTCATCATCGCCTGCGTCGCGGTCTCCGGCTGGGTGCTGTTCGCCGCCATCCCGAAGTCGCACCCGGGCATCCGCAAGCCGCAGGTCGCGGTCGCCGACTGAGCCGCCTCAGGCTCTCCACAGGAGGGCGCACGACCGTTGCGGATGCGCCGGGCCCGGCGTACAGTCACGTCACAAGCAAGCGATGCGGACCGACCAGGCGCCTTCACCAGTTCTTGCACTTGCGCAAGCGCCACTGAGCCAGTCCGCATCGCTTCTTGCTTGTCTCGTGACGCGCACGTCCGGCTCGCTCCTCGACCGACGCGCCCACCTGGTTGCGCCGCGCATCCGCATGCCCTACTGTGTTAATTGCTTAATACAGTGAGACAGACGGGGACGACATGCAGTTCGACAGCACGCAGCCGATCTGGCTCCAGCTGATCGGCGAGTTCTCGCGGCGCATCGTCGCCGGCGAGTGGCGGCCCGGCGCGCGCATCCCCGCGGTGCGCGACCTCGCCGCCGAGCTGCAGGTCAACCCCAACACCATCCAGCGCGCGTTCGCCGAGCTCGAGCGCGAGCAGCTGGTGCGCTCCGAGCGCACGAGCGGCCGCTTCGTCACCGACGACGCCGCGCGCATCAGCACCCTCCGGCGGCGCCTCGTCGCCGACGCGGCCGACGCCTTCTCGAGCCGCGCCATCGGGGTCGGGCTCAGCCTGACCGAAGCGCAGACCCTCCTGGAAGCGAGATGGGATCACGATGACCACGACGACGCAGCACTCCGAGGCGCGGCAGGGGGATGACGCCATGACCGACGCGATCGCGATCCGCGGCCTCAGCAAGTCGTACGGCGCCTCCCGCGCCATCGACGGGCTCGACCTGCGCCTCCCCTACGGGCAGGTGATCGGCCTGCTGGGCGAGAACGGCTCGGGCAAGACGACCCTGCTCAAGGTGCTCGCGGGCGTGCTCGCCGAGTACGAGGGGCAGGTGACGATCGCCGGCCACGCGCCCGGCCCCGAGTCGAAGGCGCTCGTCTCCTTCCTCCCCGACGTCAGCTTCCTGCCCGACGGGGCGCGCGTGAGCGCCTGCATCGCCCTCTACGGCGACTTCTTCGCCGACTTCGACGCCGACAGGGCGCGCGAGCTGATCGGGTTCTTCGGGCTCGATGAGCGGATGCGGCTGCGCGAGATGTCGAAGGGCATGCGCGAGAAGGTGCAGATCTCCCTCGCCATGGCGCGGCAGGCGCGCGTCTACCTGCTCGACGAGCCGATCTCCGGCGTCGACCCCGCGGCCCGCGACGTGCTGCTGCAGGGGATGCTGCGCGGCCTCTCCGAGGATTCGCTGCTGCTCATCTCCACCCACCTGATCCACGACCTCGAGCCCATCCTCGACGGGATCGTCATGATGCGGCACGGCCGCGTCGTGCTCGCGGGGCAGGTCGACGACCTGCGCGCCGAGCACGGCGCATCCATCGACCAGCTCTTCCGGGAGGTCTACCGATGACTGCCACCCTGCTCAAGCACGAGGTGCTCCGCACGCGCGGGTTCCTCCTCACCATCGCGGGCGCCGCGCTCGGCCTCGCGGCCGTCGGCTCGGCGCTCGCCGTCACCGGCTGGCCGGTGCTCGCGCCGTTCGGCCTGGTGCTCGGCGCGATCGGCGCCTTCGGCCTGCTGCCCGCCATGCAGCTCGCGCTCGCCGTCGACTACTGGCGCAGCGGCTACGGCCGCATCGGCTACTTCACGCAGACGCTGCCGGTGCGCGGCTCGCGCATCTTCGGCGCCCGCATCGTGTGGGCGGCCGTCGTCGTGCTGCTGGGGCTGATCGCGACGCTCGCGATCTGGTTCCTCGTGATGCTCGCGGCTGCGGTGACGCTCTTCGGCCTGACGCCGGGCACCCTGCTGCAGCAGATCGGCGAGGTGCTCGGCGCGGCGTACGCGGCGGCGCCGTGGCTCGTCGCGGTCGGTGCGCCCCTCACCCTGCTGCTGCTCTACGGCTACAACACCGTCACCTACTACGCCGCGGCCTCGATCGGCTCGGAGCGCTGGCTGCAGCGGCTCGGCTGGGGCGGGCCGGTGCTGACCTGGTTCGTGCTCTCGACGGCCGTGCAGCTCGTGCTGCTCCTCGGCATCCTCGCCATCCCGTTCGGGCTCGGCGTCACCGACGCGGGGGAGTTCGGCTTCGTGCCCGCCGACCTGCTGGCGGCCATGATCGCGGACACCGAGCTGCAGCTGATGCCGATCGGCTTCGTGCCGGCGCTCGTCGTGGTCATCCCGCTGCTGCTGTGGCGCACGGCGCACAGCTGGAACCACAGGGTGGCGCTCGCGTAGGGAAGGCGTAGCCTGCCGGGCATGGGCGAACCGCATGTGACGCCGACGACGGCGGAGCGCGTGCGCGCCGCCATGCGCGCCGCCGACCGGCGCGCCTTCCTGCCGCCCAGCGTGCGGCACCTGGCCGACGTCGACCGCCCGGTCGGCATCGGCTGGGATGCCACCAACTCGCAGCCGTCGACCGTCGCCCGCATGCTCGAGCTGCTCGACGCGCAGCCCGGGCAGCGGGCGCTCGACGTGGGCGCCGGCTCCGGCTGGACCACCGCGATCCTGGCAGCGCTGGGCGCCGCGGTCACCGGCGTCGAGCTCGTGCCGCAGCTGGTCGAGCAGGGCCGCGCCAACCTCGCCGCCCACGCCGCCGCCACCGGCGGCACCCCTCCCCCGATCGTCCAGGCGCGCGAGGGCGTCCTCGGGCTGCCCGACGAGGGGCCGTGGGACCGCATCCTCGTCTCCGCCGACTTCGGCCGCACGCCCGACGCGCTCGTCGCGCAGCTCGCGGAGGGCGGCCGGCTGGTCGCACCGGTCGCGGGCGACATGCAGGTCGTCGAGCTGCGCGAGGGCCGCCCGCGCGTGCGCATCGCGGGCGCCGGCTACGCCTTCGTCCCCCTGCGCTGACCCGCCGCGGGCACCCGCGGCGCGCCCCGCACGCCGATGCGCGCGGTTCACCGGCATCGGAACGTAGGGTGTCGTCACGAGGGTGAGGAGGGTGGATGCCCGCAACCGCCGAGGAGTTCGAGGCTCGGCTCGCGCGCACCCGTGCGCGCATGATCCGCAACGGACTCGATGCGCTGGTGGTCGTCGACCCCGCGAACCTGCACTACCTCACCGGCTACGACGCCTGGTCGTTCTACATGCCGCAGCTGCTGTTCGTGCCGCTGCACGGCGAGACGCTGCTCATCATGCGCGAGATGGATGCCGGCGGCGCGCACCGCAGCGCCGACACCATGCCGCGCGAGCGCATCCTCGGCTACCCGGAGTCGCTCGTGCACCAGCGCAACGTGCACCCCTTCGACTGGGCGACCGAGCAGCTGCGCGCCCGCGGCTTCGGCAAGCGCGGCCGGGTCGGCTACGAGGGTGAGGCGCACTTCCTGTCGGTGCGCTCGTTCCTGGCGCTGCAGCGCGGCATGCCCGAGTGGCAGCTGGTCGACGCGCACGACCTCGTCAACTGGGTGCGGCTCGTGAAGAGCGACTACGAGCTCGACCTCATGCGGGCAGCGGGCAAGGTCGCCTCCGCCGCGATGCGGGCCGGCATCGACGCCATCGAGGGCGGCGCCCGGCTCAACGACATCGCCGCCGCCATCCAGTTCGCGCAGACCACCGGCGTTCCCGGCGCCGAGGGCGACTACCCGGCGATCGTGCCGATGCTGCCAGCGGGCGAGAGCGCCGACACGCCGCACATGACCTTCAGCGCGCGCCGCCTCGGCGCCGACGAGACGGTCTCGATCGAGCTCGCCGGCGCGCATCGGCGCTACCACGCGCCGCTCGCGCGCACCCTCTCGCTCGGCCGCCCGGAGGCGCGGCTGCAGCGCATCGCCGACGTCGCCGCCGAGGGGCTGCAGCTCGTGCTCGACGGCCTGCGGCCCGGCCGCACGGTCGCCGAGGTGCACGGCATCTGGCAGTCGCACATCGCCAAGGCCGGCGTCGAGAAGGCCTCGCGGCTGGGCTACTCGATCGGCATCGGCTACCCGCCCGACTGGGGCGAGCGCACGGTCTCGATCCGCGGCGACGACCAGAACATCGTGGAGGCGGGCATGTGCCTGCACATCATCGCCGGCATGTGGATGCCCGGGTACGGCTGCGAGATCAGCGAGGCCGTCGCGGTCACCGAGGCCGGCGCCGAGGTGCTCACCTCCGCCCCGCGCGAGCTGATCGTGAAGGCAGCATGAGCGTCGAGCGGGCGCTCGCGCTCGTCGAGGACGCGACGATCGTGGCCGACGCCTCATCGCTCATCCTCGCCGCGAGCGAGAACCCCGGGGGCACCGAGCTCACCACCGTGCGGGTGCTCGAGAGCATCGTCTCGCGGCTGGGCGGCCGCACCCGCCGCACGATGGTGGCGCCGGACCGGCCGAACCTCTCGATCCGCTTCGGGCCCGACCCGACGCCCGAGCGGCCCGCGGTGCTCATGCTGGGCCACAGCGACGTCGTGCCGGCCGGCGAGGGCTGGAGCGCCAACCCCTTCAGCCCGCGCGTCGCCGACGGCTGGCTGACCGGCCGCGGCGCGACCGACATGAAGGGCGGCATCGCCGCCGCCCTGCAGGCCATGGGCGCCGTCAGCCAGGTGCGGCCCGAGCTGCCGCTCGAGCTGCTCGTCACGGTCGACGAGGAGGATCTCGCGACGGGCATCCAGGCGCACATCAGCGAGCCGCCCGGCCACTACCGGGCCTGCATCGTGGCCGAGCCCACCGACCTCGCGGTCGTGATCGCCTGCCGCGGCGCCGCCAACCTCGAGATCGAGGTCTCGGGCCGCGCCGCCCACGCGGGCAGGCCCGAGGACGGCGCGAGCGCGATCACCACCGCCGCGCGGATCGCCACCTGGATCGCCGACGACCACGAACGGCTGCGGGCCGGCGCCGGCGGGCTGCTGGGCTCGGCCACCTGGAACGTGGGCCGCATCGAGGGCGGCCACGGCACCTCCATCGTGCCGGACCGCTGCACGCTGCTCGTCGACCGCCGCCTGATGCCGGGCGAGACGGGCGAGCAGGCGCTCGCGCAGCTCGAGGCGGGGATCGCCCGCGCGACCGACGGCCTCGGCTGCACCGCGCAGGCGCGCCTGCAGATGGAGATGCCGGGGTTCGAGACCGAGCCGACCCATCCGCTCGTCACCACCGCCGTCGAGGCGCTCGCCGCCGAGGGGACCGAGGCGCCCGTGCAGGCATGGACGGCCGCGTGCGAGGGCGGCTACATCGCCCGCCACCACGGCTGCCCGACGATCATCCTGGGCCCCGGCGACATCACCTCGCAGGCCCACCAGCCCGACGAGCGCGTGCTGCTCGCCGACCTCGCCACCGCAGCACGCGCGTACACTCGCATGCTTGTATTGCTGCACGACACCGACAGCACGACCTGACGCACGACCGGAAGCACGACCCTCACGCACGACCTGAGCACCAGGCACCACCAGAAGGGACACGGCCATGACCGAGCACACAGCAGCTGGGGCGCAGCCCGCCTACGAGCCACCGCCCATCACGCGGGAGAACGACCTCTCCAGCATCCAGCGCAAGACCGTCAGGAAGTCGGTCATGGGCGCCATGGCCGGCAACGCGATCGAGTGGTTCGACTACGGCATCTACGGCTACCTGGCCGTGCACCTGTCGAACCAGATCTTCGGCGGCAGCGACGGCGCCATCCTCTGGACCCTGTTCGGCTTCGCCGTCTCGTTCCTCATCCGCCCCATCGGCGGCGCCGTGCTCGGCCCGCTCGGCGACCGCATCGGGCGCCAGAAGGTGCTCGTCTTCACGATCCTGCTGATCTCGCTGTCGACGGCGTGCATCGGCCTCCTGCCGACCTTCGACATGGTCGGCTGGCTCGCGCCGGCGCTGCTGTTCCTGCTGCGCATCATCCAGGGCTTCTCGGCGGGCGGCGAGTACGCCGGCGCCGCCGTCTACATGGCGGAGCACGCACCCGACGACCGCCGCGGCTTCTGGGGCTCGTTCCTCGAGTTCGGCACCCTGCTGGGCTTCTCGCTCGCGGCGATCCTCGTCACCGCGATGGAGTTCATCGTCGGCCCCGAGGGCATGGAGGCCGGCTGGTGGCGGCTGCCGTTCCTGCTCACGCTGCCGCTCGGCATCGTCGCGCTGCTCATGCGCAAGAACCTGCACGACTCCGACACCTTCAAGGAGGCGCAGGAGCAGGACACCCGCACGAGCGCCTGGCAGACGCTGCGCGACCTCGTCACGCAGCAGCCGAAGCAGCTGCTGAAGATCATGGGCATCACGATCCTCATCAACACCGCGTTCTACCTGGTGCTGACGTACATGCCCACCTACCTCAACACATCCCTCGAGATGGATGCGACGCAGGCGGGCCTGATGCTCGTGGGCGTGCAGCTCGTGATGATGGTGGTGATCATCCCGCTCGGGGCGCTCACCGACCGCATCGGCAGGCGGCCGGTGCTGCTAACCGCCGCGATCGGCTTCACGCTCTTCTCCATCCCGGCGATCATGCTGCTCGACACGGGCGTGCTGGCGCTGCAGATCCTGGGCCTGGCGATCTTCGGCGTGTTCCTGGTGATGCTGCTGTGCAACATCTCGGCCTCGCTGCCCGCGCTGTTCCCGACCACGGTCCGCTACGCGGGCTTCGCGCTCGGCTACAACGTGGCGACGTCGCTGCTGGGCGGCCCGGCGGGCCTCATCAACGAGTGGCTCATCGGTGAGACGGGCTCGACGCTCGTGCCCGGCTTCTACATGACCCTCGCGGGCATCATCGGCCTGATCGCCATCTGGACCTTCAACGAGACCGCCGGGCGCAGCCTGCGCGGCGACAGGGTGCCGGGCGACGACGACATCGACCGCATCGCGATCGGCGAGGATCTCATCGGCAAGGTGCACGACCCGCACAACGAGCTCGAGGCCGTGCAGGCCCGCGCGAACACCGGCCCGAACCGCACGGCAGGCTGAGCGGAGGCGCCTCCGGCCGGGCCGGGGGCGCCGCTCCGTCACGGCTGCAGCAGGCCGCGCTCGCGGGCGACGTGGACCGCGCGCGAGCGGCTGTCGACGCCGAGCTTCGAGAAGATGTGCACGAGGTGGCTCTTGACGGTCGCCTCGCTGACGAACAGCGACTTGGCCATCTCACGATTGCCGGCGCCCGTGGCGAGCAGCCGCAGCACGTCGTGCTCGCGCGCCGTGAGCCTCGGCAGCGGGTTGCGGATGCCCTGGATCACCCGGGCGGCGAGCTCCGGCGCGAGCACGGTGTCGCCTCGGGCTGCCCGCTGGATCGCGTCGATGATCGCGGCCGGTGCGACGTCCTTGAGCAGGTAGCCGGCGGCACCGGCCTCGATCGCGCCGAGGATCTCGGCGTCGCGGTCGAAGGTCGTGAGGATGAGCACGGCCGGCGCCGGCGCGAGCGCGCGCAGCGCCGCGGTGGCGGCGATGCCGTCCATGCCCTCGCCCAGGCGCAGGTCGCACAGCACCACGGCCGGCCGCAGGTGCTCGGCGAGCACGACGGCCTCCTCGCCGGTGGCGGCCTCCCCGACGACGCGCAGGTCCTCGGATGCCTCGAGCACGGCGCGCAGGCCGCTGCGGACGACCGGGTGGTCGTCGACGAGCAGGATGTCGATGGTCATGGCCGCTCCTCGGTGCCGCTCGGTTCGGTGGGCGCCGCGCGCTCGATGCCGTGCAGCGGCAGGTGGGCGGAGAGCGCCATGCCGTCGCCGGGCGCGCTCTCGATGTCGAGGCCGCCGCCGAGCTCCCGCAGCCGGGCGCGCATGAAGCGCAGGCCGTAGCTCGACGAGCCCGCGCCGCTCGCCTCCCAGGCACGCGCATCCATGCCCCGCCCGTCATCGATGATGTCGAGCCGCACGACGTCGCCCGCGTCGATGAGGCTCACCACCACGCGCGTGGCGGCGGCGTGCTGGCGCACGTTCGCGAGCGCCGACTGCGCGGTGCGCAGCAGCGCCACCTCGACCGGCGTGGGCAGCAGCGGCAGCGACTCGTCGACGTGCAGCTCGGTGGCGATGCCCGACTCCTCGCCCAGCCGCTCGAGCATCCGCCCGATCGCCGCCGCGAGCGCGTCGTCGAGCTGCGCCGGCGCGAGCGCGGCCACGATGCGGCGCACGTCGGCGAGGCCCTCGCTCGCGAGCGCCTCGACCTGCTCGAGCGTGCGGGTGCCCGGCGCGCCGGGTGTCCGCTCGTGCTCGGCGTGCGCGAGCAGGTGGATGGAGGCGAGCGACTGCGCGATCGTGTCGTGGATGTCGCGCGAGAGCCGGGTGCGCTCGGCGATCGCCCCGGAGTGCCGCTGGGCCAGCGCCAGCTCGTCCTGCAGGGCGGCGGTCTCACGCTGTGCCCTGGCGAGCGAGTCGACCAGTCGCTCGCGCGACGCCGCCTCGCGCAGCAGCTCGAGGTAGCCGCGCGAGATGCCGAGCGCGAAGACGCCGCCGATGAGCGGGCCGAAGACGTTGGCATAGCTCGTGCTGCCGTGATGGATGAGCGGCGCGAGCGCGACCACCGCGAACACGGCGGTCGAGAACACGATCGCCCAGCCACCCGGCAGCAGGTGGCCGGCGAGCAGCCAGAGCAGGAAGGCCACCCAGACGAACTCGGCGGAGACCGCGACGGCGGCGACCCAGACGACGACGAATCCGAGCAGCCACCACGTGCGTCCGCGGCGGGAGCCGGTCTTCGCGATCAGGATGGCGCCGGCCGTGTGCCAGGCGAGGATCGCCAGGCCCGCCGCGACGGCGGCTGCGGCGGGCGTGCCGTCGGCGATCGCGCGGATGACCCCGACGACGGTGAGCGCGGCGGCCATCACGTGCTGCCCGACCCGCATCGCCCGTGCGACGGAGCCGGCCCCGACGGCGCGGATGCGGGCGGGGCCGGCGGACGCCGACCCCTCCGGCTCAGGCCGATGCGGCGGCAGGTTCACGAAGCTCACGAGTCGATTCTCCGCCCTTCGCCCGGCGCGTGCCCGGCCACCAGATGCGATCGCCCAGGATGCCGAACAGCGAGGGCACGATCACGGTGCGCACGATGAGCGTGTCGACGACGACGCCGAGCCCCACGATGAGGCCGAGCTGGCCGAGCGTCACGAGCGGCAGCACGCCCAGCGCGGCGAAGACGGCGGCGAGCACGATGCCTGCGCTCGTGATGACGCCGCCCGTGGAGGCGACGGCGCGCACCATGCCCTCGCGGGTGCCGTGGCTGCGCGCCTCGGCGCGGGCGCGGTGCACGAGGAAGATCGTGTAGTCGATGCCGAGCGCGACCAGGAACAGGAAGGCCAGCAGCGGCACCTGCAGGTCGAGCGCGTGCTGGCCGAAGAGCATGCGGCTCAGCCACGCGCCGGCACCGATCGCCGCGACCGCGCTCGCGACGTTGACGAGCAGCAGCGCGACCGGCGCGACGAGCGAGCGCAGCAGCACGAGCAGCACGACGAAGCTCACGCCCAGCACGAGCGGTGCGATGAGCAGCAGGTCCTGCAGGTTGCCGGCGCGCGCGTCCAGGTCGGTCGCGACCGCGCCGCCGACGAGCGCATCCGCTCCCTGCACGCCGTGCACGGCGGTGCGCAGCTGCTCGGTGAGCGCGAGCGAGGCCTCGGTGCCGGGCGCGTGCTCGCCGGTCACCATGATCTTCGTGAGCGTGCCGTCGGCCGTCTCGGCGACCCGGTGCGCGCGCACGACTCCCTCGAGCCGCGAGACCGCGGCGACCACGGCATCCGCGTGGTCCGCATCCGCCACGACGAACGTCGGCTGCGCCTCGCCGGCCGGGAAGTGCTGCGAGAGCACCTCGAGCCCGGCGGCCGACTCCGACTGCACCCGGAAGCGCTCGAGCTGGTCGAGCCCGATCGTGGTGCCGAACAGGCCGCCGGCCATGACGGCGAGCACGGCGAGGCCGGCAGCGAGGCTGAGCGCCGGGCGGCGCATCACCCGGGTCGCGACCGCCTTCCAGGCGCGGCCGTGCGTCGCGGCGGTGCCGGGGCGCGGCACGAAGGGCCAGAACACGCGGCGGCCGAGCAGCGCGAGCACGGGCGGCAGCGCGAGCAGCACCGCGGCGAGCGCGATCAGCAGGCCGAGGGCCGAGGAGAGGCCGAGCCCGCGGGTGCCGGGGATGACGGCGAGCACGAGGGTCAGCAGCGCCAGCACCACGGTCACGTTCGAGGCCAGGATGGCGGGCGCGGTGTGCCGCCAGGCGTCGCTGAGGGCCCGCCGGTGGTCGTCGGTCTGCAGCAGCTCCTCCCGGTAGCGGGAGATGAGCAGCAGCGCGTAGTTCGTGCCGGCGCCGAAGACCAGCACGCTGATGATGCCGGCGTCGAACTGCAGCCCAAGCGCCGCGCCGAGCGCCGCGGTCGCCTTGCCGGCCAGCTGGTCGGCGAAGGCGACGACCGCGAGCGGGATGAGCCAGAGGATGGGCGAGCGGTAGGTGACGATGAGCAGCACGGCGACGATCAGGATCGTCACCACCAGCAGCGTGAGGTCGGCGCCCTCGAACGACGAGGCGACGTCGGCGCCGAACGCCGGGCCGCCGGTCACGAGCAGCTGCACGCCGTCGATGCCGTGCGCGGCGATGGCGTCGCGCAGCGCCGAGACGTGCTCGGCGGTCTCGCCGTTGCTCTCGCCGACGGTCATCGGCGTCACCAGCAGCGCGGCCTCGCCGTCGTCGCTGACGAGGGGGCCGGATGCGCTGGCCCCGGACTGCGCGTCGAGCACCGGCAGGAGCTCGCCGAGCGCCTCGAGGTCGCCGTCCGACAGGGGCGCGGCGTCGTCGCGGGAGGCGACCACGAGCACGGACTGCTGATCGGCGTCCGGGAACCGCTCGAGCAGCTGCGCGACCCGCGCCGACTCGGAGTCGACGGGGGCGGTCTCGCTGCCGGCGGGCAGCTCCGCGCGGCCGAGGAGGCCGAAGAGCAGGGCAAAGCCGACGAGCACGAGCCCGAGGCTCACCCATGCCCCGCGGCGGGAGGTGAGGCGGTCTGAGAGGGGCGCACGCCCACGAGCAGCAGTCATGCATCCATCCCACCGAAGCGCGGCTCCTCGGGCATCGTGGGCTCGACTGCACCTGACGTCCACCGTTCGATGGATGCGCACCGTCCCAGCGATCCGGGGTTCCGTCGCGCGCGCCGCTGTCGTAGCGTCGCGGCCATGAGAGCACTCACCTGGCAGGGCAAGCGCAGCGTCTCCGTCGAGGACGTGCCGGATCCGCGCATCGAGCAGGCCACCGACGCCGTCATCCGCATCACCTCGACCGCCATCTGCGGCTCGGACCTGCACCTCTACGAGCTCTTCGGTCCGTTCCTCGCGAAGGGCGACGTGCTCGGCCACGAGTCGATGGGCATCGTCGAGGAGGTGGGATCGGCGGTCACGCGCCTCGCGCCCGGAGACCGCGTCGTCATCCCGTTCGTCATCGCCTGCGGCGACTGCTTCATGTGCGCGCGGGGCCTCACGAGCCAGTGCGAGACGACGCAGAACGTCGAGCAGGGCACCGGCGCGACCCTCTACGGCTACACCTCGCTCTACGGCTCGGTGCCGGGCGGCCAGGCGGAGCGCCTGCGCGTGCCGCTGGCCGACTTCAACGCCACCAAGGTGGGGCACGAGCTGCCCGACGACCGCTACCTCTTCCTCAGCGACATCCTGCCCACCGCCTGGCAGGGCGTGCAGTACGCGGCGGTGCCGGAGGGCGGCACGCTCGCGGTGCTCGGCCTCGGCCCGGTCGGGCAGTTCGCCGCCCGCATCGGGCGTCACCTCGGCCACCGGGTGATCGGCGTCGATCCCGTGCCCGAGCGCCGTGCCATGGCCGAGCGGCACGGCATCGAGGTGCTCGACATGGAGGACGCCACCTCGGCCCTGCGCGACCGCACGGACGGCCGGGGCCCGGATGCGGTGGTCGACGCCGTCGGCATGGAGGCGCACGGCGCCCCGGCGGCCGCCGCGGCGCAGGCGGTCGTCGGCGTGCTGCCCGATGCCCTCGCGCGGCCGATGATGCAGCAGGGCGGCCTCGATCGGCTCACCGCGCTGATGACGGCCTTCGACGCGGTGCGGCGCGGCGGCACGGTCTCCATCAGCGGCGTCTACGCCGGCACGGCCGACCCGGTGCCGATGATGACGCTGTTCGACAAGCAGGTCGCGATCCGCATGGGCCAGTGCAACGTGCAGTCCTGGCGCGATGCGCTGCTGCCGCTCGTGGAGGATCCGGCCGACCCGCTCGGCGTCGAGGACCTCGTCACGCACCGGGTGCCGCTCGACCGCGCCCCCGAGATGTACGAGACGTTCCAGAAGAAGGACGACGGCTGCATCAAGGTCGTGCTCGAGCCGTGAGCGGGCGGTCCTGACGGCGGCGGCCGGTCCCCCGCCGCCGGGCCGCGGCACATCGAGCTCGACGTTCCGAATCGAGGACATGTCGCCGGGTGAGGACGATCCGCCCTCGATCCGTGACGGATCGCCGATCCGTCCTCCGCTCGCGACGCGGCACTCGGCCGCGTCGAGCCGACGCGGCCCAGAGACGAGGAACGGCCCCGGGGTGGAGCCCGGGGCCGATCGTGCGCGAGGGGGGACTTGAACCCCCACGTTCTTGCGAACACTGGCACCTGAAGCCAGCGCGTCTGCCAATTCCGCCACTCGCGCGAGGCCCGGCGAAACCCGGGCAACTACACGAGAATATCAGGTTCTTGGTCGCGCCGGGTACGCTAACGGCGGCTGAAGGGAGGTGAACGCACCCATGGGATTCCTCGATTCGATCGAGCGCGGGCTCGAGAAGGCCGTCAACGGCGCCTTCGCGAAGACGTTCCGCTCCGGCGTCGAGCCGGTCGAGATCGCCAGCGCGCTCAAGCGCGAGCTCGACACCCAGGCGAGCGTGGTCTCGCGCGACCGCATCCTGGTGCCGAACCGCCTCACCGTCCGCCTCGCTCCCGCAGACTTCCAGCGCCTGCGCCGCCTGGGCGACTCGCTCCTCGACGAGCTGACGGGCACCATGCAGACGCACGCGCGCCAGTCCGGCTACTCCTTCCCCGGACCCATCGACCTCGGTCTCGAGCCCGACGAGGGCATGACGACCGGGATGCTCGAGATCAGCTCCGACTCGGAGGCCGGCGAGGTCGTGTGGTCGGCCGTGGTCGACATCAAGGGCAAGCGCTACCGGCTGCGCAGGGGCAGCACCGTCATCGGCCGCGGCTCGGACGCCGACATCACCGTCGACGACGCCGGCGCCTCCCGCAAGCACGCCGAGATCATCTGGGACGGCACGCGCGCCCAGGTGAGCGACCTCGGCTCCACCAACGGCACCACGCTCAACGGCAGGGCGCTCAAGAGCGCGCTGCTCGAGCCCGACTCGATCATCGACATCGGTGCCACACGCATCGTGTATCGGCTGCTGGCCCAGTCGAAGGAGCAAGCGTGAGCGAACTGACCCTCATCATCATCAGGATCGGCTTCCTCGCCCTCCTCTGGCTGTTCATCTTCATCGTGCTGTACTCGCTGCGCAGCGACCTGTTCGGACCGCGGCTCACGCCGCTGCAGCGCGTCGCCGTGCAGAGCGCCCGCTCGCGCGAGTCGGGCGCGGCCCCCGCCCCGGCAGCGGCGGGGGCCGACGCCCCCACCACCGTGACCGAGCGGCAGGGCGCGAGCAGCGCATCCGCCCAGGCCACCCGCGTCGTCATCACCTCCGGCCCGCGCTCCGGCCTCGAGCTCGACCTGCCGCAGACCGGCCTCACCATCGGCCGCTCCTCCGGCAGCGGGCTGCAGATCAAGGACGACTACACCTCGAGCAACCACGCGAAGATCGTGCGCTGGCGCGAGCAATGGGTGGTGCAGGACCTCGGGTCGACCAACGGCACGTTCGTGGAGGGCAAGCGCATCAGCGAGTCGACGCCCGTGCAGGTCGGCTCGTCCGTGCGCATCGGCACCACCACGTTCGAGCTGAGGCGCTGAGCTTGAGCACACCGCTCTCAGCGGCGATCAGCCACGTCGGGCGGATCCGCACCGAGAACCAGGACTCCGGCTACGCGGGAGCAACCCTGTGCTTCGTGGCCGACGGCATGGGTGGGCACGCGGGCGGCGACGTCGCGAGCGCCATCGTGACCCGCCGGGCGCGCGAGGCCGACGGCGGCTACGACACCCCGGAGGCCGCCGCCGAGGCGCTCGCCGAGGCGCTGCGGGAGGGCAACGACGCCCTGCAGCAGGCCATGCTCGAGCACCCGGAGCTCACGGGCATGGGCACCACCGGCTCCGGCATCATCCGGGTCGGCGACAAGATGGGCATCGCCCACATCGGCGACAGCCGCATCTACCGCTACCGGGTGGGCGCGCTCGAGCAGATCTCGACCGACCACACCTTCGTGCAGAAGCTCGTCGACGCCGGCCGCATCACCCGCGAGGAGGCCGAGCACCACCCGCGCCGCAACGTCGTCATGCGCGTGCTCGGCAACGTCGAGACGCACCCCGAGATCGACATCCTCGTCGAGCAGACGCTGCCGGGCGACCGCTGGCTCGTGTGCTCCGACGGCCTCTCGAGCTACGTCGACGAGGAGCGCATCCGCGCGATCCTCGCCCAGGGCCTCGACACCCCCTCCACCGTGCAGCGGCTCGTGAACGAGTCGCTCTCGCGCGGCGCGCCCGACAACGTCACCGTCGTCATGTGCGACATCGACGAGCGCCGCGCATCGGCGATCGAGCCGACCACCGTCGGCTCGGCAGCCGCGCCGATCAGCTACGAGGCGGTCGAGCCGGAGCGCACCTCCGTCAGCCTCGGCCGGCTGCTGCTGCACCCGCGGCAGTCGCGCATGCAGCCCGCCTTCGAGCACTTCGAGCCCGAGAGCGAGGAGTTCCTGCAGGAGCTGCTCGCCGAGCAGCGCCGCATGCGCCGCAACCGCCGCGTCACGTGGGGCGTGGGCGCGGGGCTCGCGATCATCGGCATCGTCGTGCTCTCGGCCGTCTTCTACAACTGGACGCAGGATCGCTACTTCGTGGGCGTCAACGACGCCGGCAACGTCGCCATCTACCAGGGCATCCAGCAGCAGATCGGCCCGATCGTGCTCGCGACGCAGGTCGAGGAGACCGGCATCGCCATCACCGACCTGACGCCCTTCAACCAGCGCAACGTCGAGCAGACGCTCTCGGCGGGCTCGCTCGAGTCGGCACGCGCGATCGTCGAGCGATTGGAGCGATCGCCATGAGCGACCAGACCGCTCCGAGCCCGCAGGCGCAGAACGCGCTGCAGACCGGCATCGTCCAGCTGCGCGACGTGACCGAGGCCATCAGGGTGCGCATCCGCAACCCCGCGAAGCTGCGCAACCTCGAGCTGTTCCTGCTCGTCATCGCCTGGGTGCTCGCCGGCGGCGCGATGGTGCTCGTGCAGCTCGGCGCCCTGCAGCGCGTCGACCTCTTCCCGCTGCAGCTGGCCGCGGGCCTCGGCGTGCTCACGCTCGCGCTGCACATCGTGCTGCGCATCGTGGCGCGCGAGGCCGACGCGATCATCCTGCCCGTCGCGACCGTGCTCAACGGCCTCGGCATCGCGATGATCTACCGCATCGACATCGCCGACGGCCTCTCGGGCTGGGATGCCGCCTCGATGCGCCAGATCGCCTGGACGGGCATCGCGCTCCTCGTGGCCATCGCGGCGATCGTGGTGGTGCGCAACCACCGGGTGCTCGCCCGCTACCGCTACGTCGCGATGGCGATCGCGTTCATCCTGCTGCTGCTGCCGCTGATGCCCGGCATCGGCCGCACCGTCAACGGCGCGACCGTCTGGATCGGGGTCGGCCCGCTCTCGTTCCAGCCCGGCGAGCTCGCGAAGATCGCCCTGGCGATCTTCTTCGCCGGCTACCTGATGACCGCGCGCGACTCGCTCTCGGTGGTGGGGCGGAAGGTGCTGGGGGTGCGCTTCCCCCGCCTGCGCGACCTCGGGCCGATCCTGGTGGTCTGGGCGATGTGCATGCTCGTGCTGGTCTTCCAGCGCGACCTCGGCACCTCGGTGCTCTACTTCGGGCTCTTCCTGGTGATGATCTACATCGCCACCGGCCGCCGCTCCTGGATGGTCATCGGCGTCGGCCTGGTCGCCGTCGGCGGCGTCGCCGCCTACTTCTCGCTCGGCTACGTGCAGCGCCGCGTGCACGCGTGGATCCACGCGTTCGACCCGGCCGTCTACGAGGCGCAGGGCGGCTCGTTCCAGATCGTGCAGGGCGTGTTCGGCATGGGCCACGGCGGCCTGCTCGGCACCGGCCTCGGCCTCGGCAGGCCCGACATCACGCCCTACGCCAACAGCGACTACATCATCCCGTCGCTGGGCGAGGAGCTCGGCCTGACCGGCATCGTCGCCATCCTCGGGCTGTACCTGATCCTGGTCTCGCGCGGTGTGCGCATCGGCTTCCAGGGGCCCGACGACTTCACGAAGCTGCTGGGCGTCGGCCTCGCCTTCGTGATCGGGCTGCAGGTCTTCATCGTCGTCGGCGGCGTCACGCGGCTCATCCCGCTGACCGGCCTGACGACGCCGTTCCTGGCCGCCGGCGGATCCTCGCTGCTGGCCAACTGGCTCATCGTCGCGCTGCTGCTGAGGCTGAGCGACTCCGTGCGCGGGAGGGGGATCGTATGAGCGAGGTCTCGAAGGAGCAGAGCATGCGCAGGCCCATCCGCCGCGTGAGCACGCTGCTGCTGGTGATGTTCATCGGGCTGTTCGGCTCGTCCACGATGATCCAGGCGGTGCAGGCTGATTCGCTGCACGCCGACGATCGCAACACGCGCACGCTCTACGACTCGTTCGCGGTCGAGCGCGGCTCGATCGTCGTCGACGGCGTGCAGGTGGCCCTGTCGACCCCCTCGAACGACGAGTTCGAGTGGCAGCGCGAGTACCCGATGGGACCGCTCTACTCGCACATCACGGGCTACAACACCCTCGGGCAGGGCAACACCGGCATCGAGGGGGCGATGAACGAGGAGCTGACGGGCACCGCCAACAGCCAGTTCCTCGACCAGGTGCTCGCGACCCTCACCGGCCAGAGCCCCGCGGGCTCGTCGGTCGAGCTCACGATCGACTCGCAGGCGCAGCAGGCGGCGGCGGATGCGCTGGGCGACCGGGAGGGCGCGGTCGTCGCGCTCGACCCCGACACGGGCGACGTGCTCGCGATGCACTCGAGCCCCACCTTCGACCCCAACGCCTTCGCGAGCCACAACACGGCGGCCGTCACCGACGTCTACAACCAGCTGCTCGAGGACCCCGAGAACCCGCTGCACAACCGCACGATCGAGGGCGACCAGTTCACCCCCGGCTCGGTCTTCAAGGTGCTCATGCTCTCGGCAGCGCTCGAATCCGGGCAGTTCACGCTCGAGTCGGAGTTCGACAACCCGGCAGAGCTGCAGCTGCCCCAGTCCTCGCACGTGATCCGCAACGCCTCCCGCGAGACCTGCGGGCCGGGAGAGACGGTCACCCTCGAGACCGCGTTCATCCTCTCCTGCAACATCCCCTTCGCCCAGCTCGCCCAGCAGCTGGGGCAGGATGCGATCGCGCAGCAGGCAGCGGCGTTCGGCTACGGCCAGACGCTCGACATCCCGGTGCGGGTGCAGGCGAGCCGCTACCCGAGCGACCTCAACGAGCCGAACCTCATGCTGACCGGCTTCGGGCAGCACGACGTGCGCGTCACGCCGATGCAGATCGCCATGACGACCGCGGCGGTCGCGAACGACGGCACCATGATGGAGCCCAACATGGTCGATCGGGTGCTGGCGCCGAACCTCGACGTGATCGCGAACCCGGAGCCCACCATCCTGGGCAACCCGGTCTCCGCGGAGGTCGCGGCGCAGGTGCGCGCATCGATGGAGCTCGGCGTCGCAGAGGGACTGGCCACCAACGCGCAGATCGACGGCGTGACGGTGGGCGGCAAGACCGGCACCGCGGAGACGGGCGAGAACAACGAGCCCTTCAACCTGTGGTTCACGGGGTACGGAGAACTGGACGATCAGAGCGTGGCAGTCGCCGTGGTGGTCGTGCCAGATGAGAACATCGTCGGTGACACTTCAAACGTGGTCGCCGCGCCAATCGGGAGAGCAGTGATCGAGGCGGTGCTGAACTCATGAGACCATCCAGCGGACTCACCTTCGGTGGGCGATACCAGCTGACCAGCCGGATCGCCATCGGCGGCATGGGCGAGGTGTGGCAGGCGACCGACCAGGTGATCGGTCGCACGGTCGCGCTGAAGATCCTCAAGGACGAGTACATGGGCGACCCCGGGTTCCTCGAGCGCTTCCGCGCCGAGGCCCGCCACGCCGCGCTCGTCAACCACGAGGGCATCGCCAACGTCTTCGACTACGGCGAGGAGGAGGGCAGCGCCTTCCTGGTGATGGAGCTCGTGCCCGGCGAGCCGCTGAGCGCCATCCTCGACCGCGATCGCACGCTCTCGGCCGACAAGGTGCTCGACATCGTCGCGCAGACCTCTGCCGCGCTGCACGCCGCCCACCAGGCGGGGCTCGTGCACCGCGACATCAAGCCCGGCAACCTGCTCATCACGCCGGAGGGCCGGGTGAAGATCACCGACTTCGGCATCGCCCGCATCGCCGACCAGGTGCCGCTGACGGCCACCGGCCAGGTGATGGGCACCGTGCAGTACCTCTCGCCCGAGCAGGCGTCCGGGCAGCAGGCGGCGCCGTCGACCGACATCTACTCGCTCGGCATCGTCGCGTACGAGGCCCTCGCGGGCCGCCGCCCCTTCACGGGCGAGTCGCAGGTGGCGATCGCCATGTCGCACATCAACGACGCGCCGCCGGAGCTGCCGGGCACCGTGCCGGAGCCGGTGCGCAACCTGGTGCTCTCGTGCATCGCGAAGACGCCGGCCGACCGGCCCACCTCCGCGGCGCACCTCTCGCGCGCCGCCACCATGCTGCGCCGCGGCGACATCGCCGGCGCCGCCGCGATCGTGCCGGGCATCGCCTCGACCGACTCCTTCGCGACCATCGACTCCCCCACCCAGGCCGCGACCCGGGTGATCACGACGCAGTCGAGCCCGGCGACCGCCTCGCTGCCGGTCGCCGCGACCACCGCGACGGCGCAGCGACCCCGCGAGCGGCGGCGCGCCAACCCGTGGATCTGGCCGGTCGTGATCCTGGCCGTGCTGCTCGTGGCGGCGGGCGTCGCGATCGTCATGATGCTGCTCAACAACCAGCAGGGCGCGCCGCAGCCGACCGACACCTCGCAGACGCCCACGGGCCCGGCAGAGGTCACCGTCGACGAGTCGCAGTTCATCGGCATGACCGAGGCCGAGTTCCGCGCCGCGGTCGAGGAGCTCGGGCTGGTCCCGAACGTCACGACGGGCGACCCCGCGACGACCCCCGACGAGGTCGGGCAGGTGTACGAGGTCGACCCGACCGGCCCCGTGCCGGAGGGCACGACCGTGACCGGAAGCATCCATGGCCCGGTCGCGGCGATCGAGGACCCGACGACCGCGCCCAGGCTGCAGGGCGACGGCGACCCGACAGCGCTCGAGCCCGAGACGGCGTACGTCATCGAGTGGGATGCGGCGACCTGCCCCGCCGGGTACTCCCTCTCCGGCTATGACGTCACCATCAGCTGGGCGAACGGCGAGGAGCAGGTCGAGCCGAGCAGCGGTGCGCAGCTGAACATCACCCAGATGCCGGTCGGCGACAACGACTTCTCGTACACCTACGACTGCGACGTCGACGGCGGGCAGACCCTCACCAGCGGGCCCTCCCCGAGCCTCACGCTGACGGTCGTGGAGCCCGAGGAGACGCCCACGCCGACCCCGACGCCGACGCCGACGCCCACCGAGCCCGGGGCCACGCTGCCCGTCGAGCCCCCGGACGGGCCCTGACCCGGCGGTTGACGTAGAATCGACCGATCCCTGCGCGAGCCGGGGTCACCCCGGACTGCACGCACGAGGAGAGGAGCGACGGTGACGGACAGCATCATCGCGTCGCTGCGGACCCTCGGCGACCGCTACGAGATCGGCGAGCTGATCGGGCAGGGCGGCATGGCCGAGGTGCACCTCGCGCGCGACACCCGCCTCGACCGGCAGGTGGCCGTCAAGCTGCTGAAGCCCGACCTGTCGAAGGATCCCGAGTTCCGCACCCGCTTCCGTCAGGAGGCGCAGTCCGCGGCGCGCATGTCGCATCCGACCGTCGTGCGCGTGTTCGACGCCGGCGAGGAGCCGACGGTCGACGCGCAGGGCCAGCCCGCCGCCGTGCCGTACATCGTCATGGAGTACGTCGACGGCCGCATGGTGAAGGACATCATCGCCGAGGGCCCGCTGCCGGAGGCCGAGGCGGTGCGCATCACCAAGGGCATCCTGACGGCGCTCGAGTACTCGCACCGCGCCGGCATCGTGCACCGCGACATCAAGCCCGGCAACGTGATGGTGACGCCCGGCGGCCAGATCAAGGTGATGGACTTCGGCATCGCCCGCGCGGTCAGCGAGACGAGCGCCAACGTCGCCCAGACCGGCACCATCCTCGGCACCGCCGGCTACTTCTCGCCGGAGCAGGCGCGCGGCGAATCGGTCGACGCCCGCACCGACCTCTACTCGACCGGCGTCATCCTGTTCGAGCTGCTCACCGGCAAGCCGCCCTTCGAGGCCGACACCGCGGTGGGCGTCGCCTACCAGCACGTCGCCGAGGAGCCGCCGACCACCTCCTCCATCACGCCCGGCATCACGCCGCAGATGGATTCGGTGGTGCAGAAGGCGCTGCTGAAGCCGCGCGACGACCGCTTCCAGACGGCCACCGAGTTCAAGCAGACGCTCGACGAGGCCCTCGCCGGCTCGCTCGTGCCGATCGCGAAGCCGCAGACGACGCCGCTCGAGATCGGTGCCGCGACCACGATGTTCGCCGCGCTGAACTCCGACGAGCCCGCCCCCGAGGCGGCGCAGCAGGCCGAGCGATCCCGCCGGCCGCACCTCGCGTGGCTGTGGGGCGCGGTCGCGCTCATCGTCGTGCTCGTCGTCGGCGCGGGCGTCTGGGCGTTCAGCCTCGGCAACCTGCCCATCGCGGGCCTGTCGACTCCGGTGCCGGAGGTGGTCGGGTTCCAGGAGGACGAGGCGATCACCGCGGTGGAGGGCGCCGATCTCACCGCCGAGGTGCGCCGCACGATCGACGATGCCCCCGCCGGCACGGTGCTGCGCACGGAGCCGGAGGCGGGCGTCAACATCGCTCCCGGCTCGGCGGTGCAGCTCGTGGTCTCGAACGGCCCGCCGCCCGAGCCGCTCATGAGCGTCACGAACCTCACCGAGGCGCAGGCGCGGCAGGCGCTCGAGGCGGAGGGCTTCACCGTCGGCGACGTCTCGCGGGAGAGCTCCGAGACGGTGCCCGCCGACCACGTCATCAGCACCGACCCCAGCGCCGGCACCGACGTCTCGCAGGGCGCGACCGTCAACCTCGTGCTCTCGAACGGCATGGTGACGATCCCCGATGTGACCCGGCAGCCCATCGCCTCGGCGGCCTCGACGATGCAGGAGCTCGGCCTCACCGTCGAGCGCCGCTACACGCTGCGCTGCATGGGCGGCGACGTCGTCGAGCAGTCGCTCACGCCCGGCGACCACCCGCAGGGCAGCACCATCACGCTGCTCTACTGCAACGGCCAGCCCGCGCCCGAGCCCACCGAGGATCCCGAGCCCAGCGAGACGTCCGACAGCGGCGGCGGCAACGGGAACGGCGGCGGCAATGGCGGCGGCAACGGTGGCGGCAACGGCGGCGGCGACGACGACGATTGAGTCGAGCCCGCGGCCCCGTCAGCCGACGTGGCTGGGCGGCGGCGCGAGCGTCATGAGCGGCGCCCTGCCGGCGGCCAGCTCGGCGGCACCCGCGAGCCCGGCGGCCTCGAGCCAGTTGCCGAGCATGCGGTAGCCGCCCTCGGTGAGCACCGACTCGGGGTGGAACTGCACGCCCCACACGGGCGCATCGCGGTGCTCGACCGCCATGATCACGCCGCTCGCCTGCGCACCGGCGGCACCGACCGCATCCGGCACCGTGCGCGCGGTGACGCGCAGCGCATCCGGCACCGTGCCGTCGACGATCGCGAGCGAGTGGTAGCGGGTCGCCGTGAGCGGGCTCGGCAGGCCGGCGAAGACCATCGAGTCGTCGTGCTCGACGAGGCTCGTCTTGCCGTGCATCAGCTCGGGCGCGTGCGTGACGACGCCGCCGAGCGCCTCGGCGATCGCCTGGTGCCCGAGGCACACGCCCAGCAGCGGCACGCCCGTCTCGATCGCCCCGTGCACCATCGGGATCGACACGCCGGCGTCGGCGGGTGCACCGGGGCCGGGCGAGAGCAGCACGGCATCCCAGTCGGTGATGCTCGCGGCGTCGACCGCGTCGTTGCGCACCACCGAGACCTCTGCGCCGAGCTCCTGCAGGTAGCCGGCGAGCGTGTAGACGAAGGAGTCGAAGTTGTCGACGACGAGGATGCGGGTCATGCGATGCCTTGGGGGGTGAGGTGAGCGGATGCGTCGAGCACCGGATCGGGGGTGGGGAAGAACTCCTGCATGATCCACGGGTAGAGGTGGAAGATCAGCAGGTAGGCGATGCCCGCCAGGAGCACGAGGGCGAGCACGAGCTTCACGGGCCATGGGCCGGGCAGCGCGCGCCAGATGGCTGCGTACATCACAGCCTCCCCAGCGTCTCGGCGAGCGCTGCCGGCATGCCGTCGGCGGCCGGCTGCCAGCCCACCATGGTGGCGTAGGCGATCAGACGGCCCTCGGCGGACCACTCGGGGTTGCAGGTGGTGAGCGTGAGGTAGCGGCCGTCGGCCGGCGTCTGCGGCTGCTGCGGCACCGCGGCGACCACGCCGACGCCTGTGGGGGCGACGTACTCGTGGTTGCGGAACTCGTAGACGTACCAGGCCTCGCTCGTCTGCACGTAGACGCGGTCGCCGATGCGCATCTCATCGAGGTGCGTGAAGGGGCCGCCCTGGCCGTTGCGGTGGCCGGCGACGGCGAAGTTGCCGAGCTCGCCGGGCAGCGCCGACTCGCTGTAGTGCGCCAGGCCCTGCTCGAGCGAGTCGAGCACGGCGCGGCTCGTGCCCTCGCCGACGGTGCGCTCGAACTCCCCCAGCCGCGGGATGTACATGACCGCGAACGACTCGCGGTCGGCGGCGGATGTCTCGACGGGAGGCTCGTCGGTGCGCAGCTGCGCCTCGGGCGCGGCCGCCGCGGTGGGGCCGAGCTCGCTCGCGAACGCCTGCGCGGCCTGCTGCTGCTGGCCGCCCATCACGGCATCGGCGAGCCAGACCTGCCAGCCGGCGTAGCCGAGGGCGAGCACGCCGACGGTGAGCAGCAGCTCGCCGAGCACGCTCGCGAACGTGGCTCGACGCCGCGGTCGGCGCCGGCGCTCGCGCTGCTGCCTGGCCACGGCACAATCCTAGGCCCCGCCTGCATTACCATGGGTTTCCATGAGCCCCAGCGAGAAGTCCGTCGAGAAGGCGTCGGCCGCGCGACGCACGAAGTCTCGAGAGCGCAGCCCGCACGACGAGCAGCGCAACCCCGCCTGGTTCAAGCCCGTCATGTTCGGCTTCATGCTGTTCGGCTTCCTGTGGGTGATCGTCTACTACATCTCTGCGCAGACGCTGCCCGTCGCCGCCCTCGGGCCGTGGAACATCGTGATCGGCTTCGCCATCATGTTCGTCGGCTTCATCATGACCACCAGGTGGAAGTAGCGCGAATCACACGCGTGTAGTTCTCCCCAGCTGTGGAGAAAACTGTGGAAAACTCCAGAGCGCGCAGCGCTCTGCACCCTGAGGAGGCCGCGGCCCGCAGGGCCGCAGCCGTCTCGAAGGGAGGAGGCCGCGGCCCACAGGGCCGCAGCCGTCTCGAAGGATCCTGCCTACAGGACCGAGACGACCCGCAGCGCGAACAGCCCCGCCAGCACGAGCGCGACGGCACCGATGACCAGCCAGGCCGACTTCGTCGCCTGGTCGCCGCGCATCCGCTTGTGCACCAGGCCGATGCCGAAGCCCAGGGCCAGCCCGATCACCAGCCCGCCGACGTGCGCCGGCCAGGAGATGCCGCCGACGACGAACGTGATCACCAGGTTGATGCCGACGATCAGCAGCAGCGTCGGCTGCACGCGGCCGAGCATGCGCTGCATGCCGATGGCCATGCCGAACAGCGCGTAGATGGCGCCGGACGCGCCGACGACCGCCGACATGGGCGTGAACCACGCGACCGCGACCGCGGCGCCCGCGGCGCTGATGACGTAGGCGGCCAGGAACGGCAGCCTGCCGATGCGCTGCTCGATGGCCGGCCCGACCATCCACAGCACGAGCATGTTGAACGCGAAGTGGATGACGCCGGCGTGCACGAGGGCGTAGGTGACGAACCGCCACGGCTCGACGAGCGAGAAGCCGAAGAAGTACAGCAGCTGGGCCGAGAGGTCGCCGGGAAGGAGCTGCAGCGCGCCGACGAGCGCGGTGACCGCGACGATCGACATCGTCACCGGGGCGGGCTGCGCGAACCACTGCCGGGCGCGGCGGCCCACCTCGGTGCGCGGCCCGCCGTGGGCGGCGCGCGTCTCGCGCTGCAGCGTGCGCTGCTCCTGCGCGAGCTCGCGCGCGCACTCTGGGCAGCGCACGCCCACCGGCGCCTGCTGCTGGCACTCGCCGCAGATGGTGCGCCCGCAGCGCGAGCACAGCACCCAGCTGACGCGATCAGGGTGCCGGTAGCACCGATCGGCGGGCGCGGTGGCGCTCACCTGCGGCTCAGGCCTGCTGGATGTCGACGGTCTCGATGACGACGTCCTCGAGCGGCTTGTCGCGGCCGTCGGTCGGCACCGCCTGGATCGCGTCGACGACGCGCTGCGAGGCCTCGTCCTCGACCAGGCCGAAGATCGTGTGCTTGCCCTGCAGCCACGGGGTCGGGATGGTCGTGATGAAGAACTGCGAGCCGTTCGTGCCCTTGCCCATCTGGATGCCGGCGTTCGCCATGGCCAGCACGTAGGGCGCGTTGAACGTCAGCTCGGGGTGGATCTCGTCGTCGAACTGGTAGCCGGGGCCGCCGACGCCCTGCCCGAGCGGGTCGCCGCCCTGGATCATGAAGTCGGGGATGATGCGGTGGAAGATGACGCCGTCGTAGAGCGGCGCCTTCGAGGTCTCGTTCGTGCCCGGGTGCGTCCACTCGCGCTCGCCGGTGGCGAGCTCGACGAAGTTCTTGACGGTGACGGGGGCGTGGTCGCCGAGGAGGTTGACCTTGATCTCGCCGAGAGAGGTGCGGATCGTCGCGACAGCGGTGTGGTGAGCCATGGCTCGATCCTCCCACAGGAGCGTGCGCGCAGCGCCGCATCCGGGGCCGGGTTCGACGACAGCGAAACCGGCGCACCGGGCAGCACCCTGGGCGGTACACACTGGGTGACGCGTCCAGGAAAACCTGCAAGGATGACGCGCAGGCTTCGACCACGGAAGGACAGATATGTCGCTCGAACTCACGCGCAAGCGCGCGAAGGAGATCAAGAAGCTCCGCAAGAAGGCCGACAAGCTCTGGGCTGAGCAGCGCGTGGTGAACGCTCACGCGACCGAGATCGCACGCCAGGCCCGCGACCAGGCTCGCGCCTACGGCAACGAGTCGCTGCGCCCGGCCGCCGAGCGCGCGCTGCACCGCGGCGTCGACGCCGGCCGCGACGGCCTCTCGAAGGCCACGAAGGGCTGGAACAAGGCCGTCGTCCCCGCGATCGCGACGGGCCTCGGCTCCTTCGCCGCGATGGCGCAGGTCGCGAAGGACGACCGCGTCAAGGACGCCATCGACAACGTGCGGCGCTACGCCACGGTGCCGGAGGTCGCACCCTCGCGCGCCGCCAAGTCGGGCCCCAACGCCTTCCAGTGGATCCTGATCGGCGTCGGCGCGGTCGCCGTGGCGAGCGCCGCCTACGCGGCCTGGCAGACGCTGCGCGCCGACGACGACCTGTGGATCCCGGACGCCGAGGACTCCGCCGTCGACGCTCCGCCGCGCCCGGCCGACCAGCCGTCCGGCGGTCTGGCAGACGGCCCGGAGGCCGGCACGCCGCAGGCCTGACCGAGCACTGCGAACGGGGGCCCCGCCAGACGGCGGGGCCCCCGTTCTGCGTCTCTGCGCGGGCGCCTCAGCTCAGCGTGGTGCCGATGAGCACGAGCACGCCGCCGCCGATCAGCAGGCCGGCCGCGATGAGGAACGAGCGCATCCGCCGCTCCGGCTCGCGGCCCTCGCGGATGGTGCGGAAGATGTCGAAGCCGCTGACGACGCAGCAGGCGATCATGAGGCAGAAGCCGAGGATGACGAGGGGATGCATGATGAGCGGATGCGCGCCTCAGCGCAGCGGGGATCCCGCGTCGTGCAGGTGGCGGATGGCCCAGTCGACGGCGTGCACGTGCCGCAGCTGCGGCACGTCCGCCAGCCGGTGCCACGCGACGTCGTCGGTCGTGCCGTCGAGCTCGACCGACAGCTCGCCGCCCGTGATCTCGGCGCGGTAGAGGATGCGCAGCGCCTGCAGCTCGTCGCCGCGGGTGCCCGAGGGCAGCACGGCCGAGTCGACGCCCAGCAGGCTCGTGAGCCGCGCGTCGTAGCCGGTCTCCTCCTTGACCTCGCGCAGCGCGCCGTCCGCGGGGTGCTCCCCCGGCTCGACGCCGCCGCCCGGCAGCGTCCAGCCGCTCATGCCGCCCTCGTTCCAGTGCGGCAGCAGGATCTCCTGGGTCGCCCCTTCGCCCCGGGTGATCAGGGCGTAGGCGGCCACTCGCATGCGCATCAGGCCATCCTACGGCGAGGGATGCGGCGGCCTGCCGTCGTCCGGCCCGCCCGCGTCGGCGTCGGGCGTCGCGTCGTCAGGCGCATCCGCCCCGTCGTCCGGCGGCGCCACCGCCTCCTCGGCGCCGTCGACCGGCGGCGTCGGCACGAGCTCGCCCACGCCCTCGCCCGGCGGCGACTCGCTGACGGTGAGCTGGAAGTCGTCGCCGTGCTCGGTGACGCCGTAGACCACCGCGTGCTCGACCGCCGCGACCGCGTAGGCGCGGCGCACGACGACCGGATCCTGCGAGAGGTCGCGCGCGAGCGCGATCGCGAGGCCCACCATGACCAGCACGAACGGCAGCGCGGCGATGATCGTGATCTGCTGCAGGCCGTCGAGCGCGTCCTCGCCGCCGAGCAGCAGCATGATCGCGGCCACCGCGCCCATCGTGACGCCCCACAGCACCACCGTGCCGCGATGCGGCTTGAGCGAGCCGCGGTGCGAGAGCGTGCCCATGACGATGGATGCGGCGTCGGCGCCGGAGACGAAGAAGATCGCCACGAGCACCATCACCACGATCGCCGTGATCTGCGCCCACGGCAGCTCGCCGAGCGCCGCGAACAGCACGGCCTCCTCGGCGCCGTCGGTGCCGAGGTCGATGCCCGAGAGCGACAGGTCGATGCCGAGCCCGCCGAAGATGGCGAACCAGACGAGCGAGACGAGCGTCGGCGCGACGAGCACGCCGGTGACGAACTGCCGCACCGTGCGGCCGCGCGAGATGCGTGCGATGAACATGCCGACGAAGGGCGTCCAGCTGATCCACCACGCCCAGTAGAAGATCGTCCAGCTCGAGAGCCAGTCGGCGACAGCCTGGCCGCCGGCCGCCTCGGTGCGCGACGACATCACGGCGAGCTGCTCGAAGTAGCCGGCGATCGTGGTGGGCAGCAGGTTGAGGATGAAGATGGTCGGGCCGACCACGAAGACGAACAGCGCCAGCACGCCGGCGAGCACCATGTTGGTGTTCGAGAGCCACTTGATGCCGCGCGAGACGCCCGAGACCGCCGAGACCACGAAGGCTGCGGTGAGCACCGCGATGATGCCGATCAGCAGCGCGTTCGAGACCTCGTCGAGGCCGGCGACGATCTGCAGGCCCGAGCCGATCTGCAGCGCGCCGATGCCGAGCGAGGTGGCCGAGCCGAAGAGGGTGGCGAAGATCGCGAAGATGTCGATCGCGCGGCCCAGCGGCCCCTCGACGACGCGCTTGCCGACGAGCGCCGTGAAGGCCGAGGAGATCAGCAGCGAGCGGCGCTTGCGGAACACGCTGTAGGCGAGCGCGAGGCCGACGACCGAGTAGATCGCCCACGGGTGCAGCGACCAGTGGAACATCGTGGTCGCCATGGCGGTGCGCACGGCCTCGGTGTCGGTGCCGCCGCCGGTGCCGGGCGGCGGGGTGACGAGGTGGCTGACGGGCTCGGTGACGCCGTAGAAGACCAGGCCGATGCCCATGCCGGCGGAGAACATCATCGCGATCCACGAGACGGTGCTGAACTCGGGCGTCTCGCCGTCGTCGCCGAGCGGGATGCGGCCGAAGCGGCTCAGCGCGATCCAGATGATGAAGATCACGAAGCCGGATGCCGCGAGCGCGAACAGCCAGCCGGCGTTGTGCACGACCCACTCGAGGCCCGCGCCGGATGCGGCGCTGAGCGACTCGGTGCCGAGCGCGCCCCACAGCACGAAGGCGAGGGCGACCGCCGCGGCGACGCCGAAGACGACCTTGTCGAGCGGGCGGGGGTCGTCGCTGTCGTCCTCCGCCGGGGTCGGGGGCGCGTCGAGCGCCGGGTGCAGCGAACGGGTCGCCTCGATGCCGTGCCTGAGGCCCCGCCGCTCGCGCTCGGCCTCCGTCGGCTCGTCGTGGTCGCCGGCCGTGTGCTCTGTCTGCTCGCTCATCGTCCTCCGCTGCTTCCTGACTGGGCGGGATGCGTCGATCCCGGCCGCCCGCGCCGAGGCGCACCCGACGGGACCTCACCACGGTAGCCCTCCCGTGGCGTGAGCGCGACGCGGGAGCGGTCAGCGGATGCGGCCGCGCGAGCGCACGCGGCTCTCGACCGTGTCGCGCAGCGGGGCGCCGAGGAACAGGCCGAGGGAGGATCCGGCGGCGAGGGCGATGCCGATCGCGCCGGCCCCGATCAGCGAGGCGACGCCCAGCACGAGGCTCTCGGGGCTGCCGTCGGTCTCCACGAGCTCGAGCAGGCCGCGGAAGACGGCCGAGCCGGGCACCATCGGCACGATCGCGGCCGTGGTGACGGCGATCGACGGCACGTGCAGGCGGTGGGCGATGAGGATGCCGACGAAGCTCGCGAGCAGCGCGCCGATGGCGCTCGAGACGGCGATCTCGAGCCCGGCGAGCGCGCTGGCCGAGTAGCCCGCCCACGCGATGCACGCCAGCAGCGCGCTGACGACGATCGTGCGCATGCCGGCGCCGTTCCAGATCGCGACAGCCACGGCGATCACGAGCACGCCCGCGAACTGCAGCGGCAGCGGCCCGAGCCCCGTCGCGTCGCTCGAGACGACGAAGCCCATGCCGAAGGCGCGGGCGAGCCACAGCCCGCCGACGATGCCGATCACGACGCCGAGGGTGAGCAGGGCGAGGTCGAGGATGCGGCCGCCGGCCGTCAGCGCGAAGCCGTCGATGGCGTCCTGCGCCGCGCCGACGACCGACATGCCCGCGAGCATGAGCACGATGCCGGCGGCGACGATGATCGCCGGCCGGGCATCCTCGAGCAGCGGCACACCCAGCTGCGCGAGCCAGCTGGTGATGGCGGCAATGCCCGTGACGACGAGCGCGCCGACGATCTGCGAGAAGAAGAAGGGCATGCGGATGCGCGACATGAGCCGCTGCACCATCGCCGCGCAGCAGGCCGCGACGAACGCGACCGCCGCGATGATCCACGACGCCCCGAACAGCAGCGCGACACCCACGGTGAGCACGCCCTGGGCGAGCACGATGATCGCCGGCCGGTACATGAACGGCATGCGCCGGATGACGTGGAACCGCGTGCGCGCCTGCTCGAGCTCGAGCCCGCCCTCGATCTCGGCCACGAGCGCCTGCAGCCGCTGCAGCTTCGCGTGGTCGGGCACCGGCGCCCGCACGACCCGCAGCAGCGTGATCGGCAGATCGGTGTCGTTGCGGTGGTACGAGACGCCGATGGAGTTGTAGGTGACGTCGACGTGCACCGGGCGGATGCCGAGCGCGCCGGAGACGCGGATGGTGGCGAGCGCCACGTCGTTGGCGGATGCGCCCACGGCGGTGAGCGCCTCGGCGATGCGCATCGCCAGGTCGATGACCCGGCGGGCGTAGACCTCGTCGATCGTGAGCAGCGCCTCGGTCATGGGCGAGGACACGTCATTGCGGATCGCGCCCACGATCCGCTGCCGCCAGTCCCGCCGCCTGTCCATCGCGTCCATCCTGGCATTCCCGGGAACGCAGAACGCCCCGCCGGAGCGGGGCGTTCTGGAATCTGTGGAGCCTGGGAGAATCGAACTCCCGACATCCTGCTTGCAAAGCAGGCGCTCTACCAACTGAGCTAAGGCCCCGTGGCATCGCTGCCGTGGGATTGTGCGTGGTGGGGCTACCTGGACTCGAACCAGGGACCTCTTCGTTATCAGCGAAGCGCTCTAACCGCCTGAGCTATAGCCCCGAGCACAAGCATCGACTCTACCAGAATGGCGGGGTCCTGCGGAACACGACCCTGCGACCCGCTCAGCGCCCTCCGGGCGCGGAGCGGCTCAGGGAGCCAGGCACGGTCCCTGAGCCGGTGCGCGCCGCAGGCGCACACCGTGTCGAAGGGCTACTGGTTGGCGAAGCCCACCTGCAGGCCGCCGGTGATGCGCACCGAGAGGTTGTAGAGCACGGCGATGACGGCGCCCATGACCGTGATGACGACGAAGTTCAGCACCGCGACGAGCAGCGTGAACATCAGCACCTGCGGCAGCGACAGGATCGAGGTGATCGCGAAGTCGGGCTGCGCCAGGATGTCCTGCAGCACCTCGTCGATCTTGCCGAACAGGCCGACGACCTGCAGCAGCGTCCACATCACGAACACCACGACCAGCTGGACGATGCCGAGCACCAGGCCCAGGATGGCCGAGACCTTCATCGCCGACCAGAAGTCGACGTGCACGAGCCGCAGGCGCACCTGCTTGCTCGATCCGCTGCGGCGAGGCGTCTTGCTCTGCAGCTTCTCGGCGATGCTCATTCGTCGTTCTCCTCGGATGCGTCCCGGGCGGTCTCGTCAGACGCGTCTGCGTCGTCCGTGGCGTCCACGATAGCGCCATCGGCCTGTGCCTCGGTCGCGGCGGCCTCCACGACCTCCTCGACCTCCTCCTCGACGTTGCGCGCGATCTGGATCACGAGATCCTTGTCGCTGCGCTCGGCGAACTGCACGCCCATGGTGGTGCGGCCGGTGGCGCGCACCTCGTCGACGTTCGAGCGGATCACCTTGCCGGAGGTGCGGATCAGCAGCAGCTCGTCGCCGTCCTGCACGATCGTCGCGCCCACGAGCGAGCCGCGGTCGTGCCCGCCGGAGGAGAACGTCAGCACGCCCTGCGTGCCGCGGCCCTTGGTCGGGTAGTCGGCCACCGCGGTCTTCTTGCCGAAGCCCTGCTCGGTGACGACGAACACGTAGCCCTCGTCGCCGATCACCATGGCGCCGAGCATCTCGTCGTCGTCCTTCAGGCGGATGCCGCGCACGCCGCCGGTGGCACGGCCCATCGGGCGCAGCGCCTCGTCGGTCGCCTGGAAGCGCGCGGCCCTGCCCTGCTTCGAGATCACCAGGATCTCGTCGTCGGAGTTCGCCAGCATGGCCGAGATGACGCGGTCGCCCTCGGCGAGGTTGATGGCGATGATGCCGCCGGTGCGGTTGGTGTCGAACAGCTCGAGCCTCGACTTCTTCACCTGGCCCTGCTGCGTGGCGAGCACCAGGTAGTCGGCCTGCTCGTAGCTGCGCAGCGTGAGCACCGTCTGCACCTGCTCGTCCGGCTGGAAGGCGAGCAGGTTGGCGACGTGCTGGCCCTTCGCGTCGCGGCCGGCCTCGACGACCTCGTACGCCTTCATCCGGTAGACGCGGCCGAAGTTCGTGAAGAAGAGCATCCAGTCGTGCGTCGAGTTCACGCTGAAGTGCTCGACCACGTCGTCGCTGCGCAGCTGCGCGCCGCGCACGCCCTTGCCGCCGCGGTGCTGCGCCCGGTACTGGTCGATGCGCGTGCGCTTGATGTAGCCGCCGGTGGTCAGGCTGACGACCACCTGCTCCTCGGGGATGAGATCCTCCATCGAGACGTCGCCGCCGTAGCCGTGCATGATCTCGGTGCGGCGGTCGTCGCCGAACTTCGCCACGATCTCGCTCAGCTCGTCGACGATGATCGTGCGCTGCCGCTCGGGGCTCGCGATGATGTCGCGGTAGTCGGCGATCCGCGCCTCGAGCTCGGTCGCCTCGTCCTGGATCTTCTGCCGCTCGAGGGCCGCGAGGCGGCGCAGCTGCAGCTCGAGGATCGCCTCCGCCTGCGTGCGGTCGATCTCGAGCAGCTCCATGAGCCCCTCGCGCGCCGCCTCGGTGGTCTGCGAGCGGCGGATGAGCGCGATCACCTCGTCGAGCGCGTCGAGCGCCTTGAGGTAGCCGCGCAGGATGTGCATGCGCTCCTCCGCCTTGGCGAGGCGGAACTGCGTGCGGCGCACGATGACCTCGACCTGGTGGTCGGCCCAGTGCGTGATGAAGCCGTCGATCGGCAGCGTGCGGGGCACGCCGTCGACGATCGCGAGCATGTTGGCGCCGAAGTTCTCCTGCAGCTGCGTGTGCTTGTACAGGTTGTTGAGCACCACCTTGGCCACCGCATCCCGCTTCAGCGTGATGACGAGGCGCTGGCCGGTGCGGCCGGAGGTCTGATCCTCGATGTCGGCGATGCCGTGCAGCTTGCCGTCCTTGACCAGGTCGGCGATGCGCACCGCGAGGCGGTCGGGGTTCACCTGGTACGGCAGCTCGGTGATCACGAGCGCCGTGCGGTTGCCGACCTCCTCGACGGTGACGACCGCGCGCATGGTGATCGAGCCGCGGCCGGTGCGGTAGGCCTCCTGGATGCCCTTCGTGCCCAGGATCTGCGCCCCGGTCGGGAAGTCGGGGCCCTGGATGCGCGCCAGCAGCGCCTCGAGCAGCTCCTCACGGCTCGCATCCGGGTGCTCGAGGTGCCAGATCGCGCCGGCGGCCACCTCGCGCAGGTTGTGCGGGGGGATGTTCGTGGCCATGCCGACGGCGATGCCGACCGAGCCGTTGACGAGCAGGTTGGGGAACCTGGCCGGCAGCACCGAGGGCTCCTGGGTGCGGCCGTCGTAGTTGTCCTGGAAGTCGACGGTGTCCTCGTCGATGTCGCGGACCATCTCCATGGCGAGCGGGGCCATCTTGGTCTCGGTGTATCGCGGCGCGGCGGCCTCGTCGTCACCGGCGGAGCCGAAGTTGCCCTGGCCGAGCGCGAGCGGGTAGCGCAGGCTCCACGGCTGCACGAGGCGCACGAGCGCGTCGTAGATCGCGGTGTCGCCGTGCGGGTGGAACTGCCCCATCACGTCGCCGACCACGCGCGAGCACTTGGAGAAGGCCTTGTCGGGGCGGTAGCCGCCGTCGTACATCGCGTAGAGCACGCGGCGGTGCACGGGCTTGAGGCCGTCGCGGACCTCGGGCAGCGCGCGGCCCACGATCACGCTCATCGCGTAGTCGAGGTAGGAGCGCTGCATCTCGAGCTGCAGGTCGACCTGCTCGATCGCGCCGTGGTTGGGGGCGTCGCGGTCGAAGGGCTCGGCCGCGGGAGTCGTCTCGTCAGTCATGTCTGCGGTGCCTTAGATATCGAGGAAGCGGACGTCGCGGGCGTTCTTCTGGATAAACGTGCGGCGGGCGTCGACGTCCTCGCCCATCAGGGTGGAGAAGATGGTGTCGGCCACGGCCGCGTCGTCGAGCGTCACCTGCTTGAGGGTGCGGGTGGCGGGATCCATGGTCGTCTCCCACAGCTCGGCGTAGTTCATCTCGCCGAGGCCCTTGTAGCGCTGCACGCCGTTGTCCTTCGGGATGCGGCGGCCGGCGGCCTGGCCGGCGGCGAGCTTCTCGTCGCGCTCCCGGTCGCTGAAGGCGTACTCGGGGTCGCTGTTCGACCACTTGATCTTGTAGAGCGGCGGCGCCGCGAGGTAGACGTAGCCGAGGTCGATGAGCGGCCGCATGTAGCGGAACAGCAGCGTCAGCAGCAGCGTCGTGATGTGCTGGCCGTCGACGTCGGCATCGGCCATCAGCACGATCTTGTGGTACCTGGCGCGCTCGGGATCGAAGTCCTCGCCCAGGCCCGCGCCGAAGGCGGTGATCATCGACTGGATCTCGAGGTTGCCGAGCGCACGGTCGAGGCGCGCCTTCTCGACGTTCAGCACCTTGCCGCGCAGCGGCAGGATCGCCTGCGTGTAGGGGTTGCGGCCCTGCACGGCGGAGCCGCCGGCCGAGTTGCCCTCGACCAGGAAGATCTCGGAGATCGCCGGATCCTTCGACTGGCAGTCCTTGAGCTTGCCGGGCATGCCGCCCGACTCGAGCAGCCCCTTGCGGCGCGTCTGCTCGCGCGCCTTGCGGGCCGCGATGCGGGCGGTGGCCGCCTGGATGGCCTTGCGGATGATGTCCTTCGCCATCGCCGGGTTCGACTCGAACCAGTGGCCGAGCTCCTCGCCCGTGACCTTCTGCACGAACGACTTCGCCTCGGTGTTGCCGAGCTTGGTCTTCGTCTGCCCCTCGAACTGGGGCTCGCCGAGCTTCACCGACACGATCGCCGTCAGGCCCTCGCGCACGTCGTCGCCCGAGAGGTTGTCGTCCTTGTCGCGCAGCAGGTTGGTCTGCCGCGCGTAGCGGTTGACGAGGGTGGTGAGCGCCGCGCGGAAGCCCTCCTCGTGCGTGCCGCCCTCGTGCGTGTTGATGGTGTTGGCGTAGGTGTAGACGGCCTCCTGGTAGGAGCTCGTCCACTGCATCGCGATCTCGACCGAGATGCGGCGCTCGGTGTCCTCGGACTCGAAGTCGATGATCTCCGGATGCACCGGCTCGGTCTTCTTCGACTCGTTGAGGAAGGCGACGTAGTCCTTCAGGCCGTTCTCGTACAGGTACTCGTCGGAGCGCTGCTGCGGGGCGGAGGTGTCGTCGCCGTCGGGCTCGAGCAGCGCCTCGGGGCGCAGGTCCTCGATCGCGATGCGCAGGCCCTTGTTGAGGAAGGCCATCTGCTGGAAGCGCTTCGCGAGCGTCTCGTAGTCGAACTCGACGGTCTCGAAGATGTCGTCGCTCGGCCAGAAGGTGATGATGCTGCCGGTCTCCTCCGTCTCCTCGCCGGTGACGAGGGGGCCCTCGGGGTCGCCGACCGCGAAGGACTGCCGGTGCACGTGGCCCTCGCGCCGGATCTCGACCTCCATGCGGGTGGAGAGCGCGTTGACGACCGAGGAGCCGACGCCATGCAGGCCGCCGGAGACCGCGTAGCCGCCGCCGCCGAACTTGCCGCCGGCGTGCAGCACCGTCAGCACGACCTCGAGGGTCGACTTCGAGGGGTCGGAGGAGTGCGGGGAGACGGGGATGCCGCGGCCGTTGTCGGCGACGCGGATGCCGCCGTCGGCGAGGATCGTCACCTCGATGTTGTCGCAGTAGCCGGCGAGCGACTCGTCGACGGAGTTGTCGACGATCTCGTAGACCAGGTGGTGCAGGCCGCGCGGGCCGGTGGAGCCGATGTACATGCCCGGGCGCTTGCGCACCGCCTCGAGTCCCTCGAGGATCTGGATCTGGTCGGCTCCGTAGTCGCCCTGCTCGGGCGTCGCGGCCGGCGTCGGCTTCGCCGCCTCGGTAGGCTCGGAGTCCGGCTGACCGGGCTGCGCGTCGTGCTCGTTCACCATGGTTCTTCGCATCCGCCTTCCGCGCCGGCCACAGGGGACGGCGCAACCCTCCGATTCTACCCCGTCCGGCTCGAAAAGTCGGTGTCGAACGCGCCTCTGAGCGACGATCCGGGGTCTCGATGGCAGGAAACCCTGCCACATCGCCGTTCTCGGGCGCAGGATGCCTCCACAGGCCTGTGCGGGGCGCACCAGATCCGGTGACGATCCCCGCTCGAGATCGTCACCGGCCGGAGGCCGTGGCGGTGAGCCCGCCGATCGGGCCCGTGAGGCCCGCGGTGCGCGGGCGCTCCTCAGCCCCGCGGATGCGCTCCGTCGGCCAGGGTGCGCACGACGCGGGCGAGCGAGTCGGTCGCGCCGACGTTGCCGGCGAAGACCACGTAGGGGATGCCGACGGCGGGGCCGAGCTGCGGCTGCCACAGCGAGACGATGCCCGGCAGCATCGGGCCGACCACCTGCGCGCGGCGGATCTGCAGCGCCTCGGAGGCCACGTCGCTCGAGGTGATGCCGCCCTTCGCGATCACGAAGCGGGGCGGCGCGAGCTCGAGCACCCGGGCGACGAGCTCGACGAGTCCGGCGGAGACCCGGCGCGCGATCTCGAGGCTCTCCTCGCCGTCGCGGCCGGTGACGAGCTCGCGACTGGTGTGGACGATGACGGTGCCGTTCGCGATCGCGGTGGCCACCGCATCCGCCCGGCTCTGCAGGTGCGCCTCGCGGCGCTCGTCGACGAGCGCGCGCACGTCGAGCTCGACCGCGACGGTGCCGGGGCGATCGGCCTGCAGCGCCTCGAGCTGGGCGGTCGTGAGCGGCACGTGGCTGCCGACGACCACGAGGCCGCCGCGCTCGTGGGCGAAGTCGATGCGGTCGGCGGTGACCGGCTCGGGGATCGGCTGCCCGATGTGGGCGCGCAGGTAGGGCGGTCCGATGCGCAGCAGCGCGTCGACGCCCTCGCGGTCGAGGGCGTGCAGCGCGAGCGCGAGCTGGCGCATGTCGTGCTCGTCGACGGCGTCGGCGACCACCACGGTGCCGGCCGGCAGTTGCCGCAGGAACGCAGCCACCGCTGTGGCGCCGGCGCGGATGATGTCGATCGTGAGCGCCGCGACGTCGTCGCGAGGGATGCCGCCGGCGGTCTTCTCCGCCACCCAGTCGCGCAGGTCGGAGGCGCGGTAGCCGAAGCTGGCGTCGGCCGCGAAGGGCGTCTCCCCCACCGGGGTCGCCTCGCCGTCGACGACCCAGTGGTGCACGGCGTCGACGGTGATGCGACCCGCCTCGGGGAAGGCCGGCACGAGCACCGTGAGGTGCGGCGCGGTGCCGCCGTGCTCGACGATCGCGTCGCGCAGCACATCGGTCTCGAGCGGGAAGTGCCCCCGCAGGGTCGAGTCGCCGCGGCTGACGAAGCGCACGCGCACGCCTGCGCGCTCGGCCGCCGCGAGCGCCGTGGCGACGACCTCGCGGTTGCGCCGGGCGGCATCGGTCTCGGCCAGCGAGCGCGTGTTCGTCAGCACGTAGACCGCGGGAGCCCCCTGTGCGAGCGCCCAGTCGAGGTCGTCGGGATCCCAGCGGGTGAGCACCGGCAGGCCGGCGACCGACTGGGTGCCGGTGGGGTCGTCGTCGAGCACGATCAGCACGAGGTCGTCGGGTCGCGCGGCCGCGACGTCGCTCGCGGGGATCTGCAGCGCCGACGGCAGGGGCGCGAGCAGGTCTTCGATGCGCATGGGACTCCCTCGTTCCGGTCGAGCGCGACGCACTGCGATATCAGATATCTTCGACGGCTCGGTCGCGAGTGTCAACCCGATCCGCGCGTCAGTGGACGAGCGAGACGAGGTCGTCGTGCGTCTGCCGCATGTGCTCGGCCATCGCGTCGCGCGCATCGTCCGCCACGCCCGAGCCGATGGCGTCGAGCACGCTGCGGTGCTGGACGAGCGCGTGGGCACGGATCTGCGGCACCGCGCTCGTCTCCCCGCGGGTCTCCTCGAGCATGGTCGTGAGCGGCAGGATCGCAGCGATCAGGATGCGGTTGTCGGCCGCCCGGATGATGGCGTCGTGGAACTCGAGGTCGGCGCCGACGAAGGCCTCGACGTCGTCGGCCTCGTGGTGCGTGCGCATGCGCGCGAGCGCATCCTCGAGCACGGCGAGGTCGGCGTCGCTGCGGCGCTCGGCGGCGAGCTGGGCCGCGCCCGTCTCGATCATCATGCGCACCTCCAGCAGCTCGAGCGACGAGCGCTCGCGCTGCCCGGCGCTGCGCGCGTGCCGCACCACCGCATCCATGCCCGTCCACTCCGACACGGGGGCGATGCGGTGCCGGCTGCCGGGCACCTGCACGATGACGCCCTGCGCCTGCAGCAGCCGCACCGCCTCGCGCATGGTGAGGCGGGAGACGCCGAACTCGACGGCGAGCTGGCCCTCGGGCGGCAGCTGCTCGCCGGCGGTCAGCGTGCCGGCGATGATGGCGTCGAGCAGCTGGTCGACGGCATCGTGGGTGCGCGATGGCCTGGGCATGTCTCCTCCTCGAGGCAGGTGTCTGACATGCTAACCGCTCGGGTCTCGTGACGCGTGCGCTGTCGGCGCGCGCTCCGGCTCCTGAGCTCGTCGAAGGGCGATCTCGATGCCTGCGCGCTCACCGCAAGGGTGAGCACTCCAGCATCAACCCCACGTGTCGCGCGGGCCCCGGCCCGGCACCGAGCGCCGCCCGCGCTGGAAGCTGGGCAGATCGGGGCCGATGAAGCGCACAGAGGTGAGCCCGCAGTCGGGGAAGCGGGCGAGGATGCGCGTGGTCGTCTCGGCGCGCAGGATGCGCATCTGCTGCGTCCACGCGGTCGAGGCGCAGCGCACCGTGAGCACGCCCTCCTCGAAGGAGACCGGCTCGGTGCGCTCGGCGTTCTCCTCCCCCACGAGCTCTGGCCAGTGCGCCATCACATCGGCGCGCGCGAGGGTCGCCACCCAGCCGCGATCCGCAGCGAAGCCGCCGAGCACGTCGCCGAGCGGCTTCGGGTCGCGGCCCTTGCCGAACGGCACCGAGGCATCCGGATCCCTCCTGGTGCGGCGGCGGCCGTCGCGCGTGACGAACTCGGGGTTGCCCATCTTGGCCCTGAGCCGCAGCCAGACCCGCTCGGGCTCGGTCGGCGCGAGCTCACGCATCGTCGACCACCCGACCGGCGTCGATGCGGATGCGGTGCTCGCGCAGCGCTGCCGGCACGTCCTCCTCGACCGCCGCCGTGATGAGCACCTGCTCGAAGCCGCCGGCGGCCTCGGCGAGCCGCTGCCGGCGGCCGGCGTCGAGCTCGGCGAAGACGTCGTCGAGGATCATCACCGGGTCGCCCCCGGATCCGTCGCGCAGCAGCTCGGCGGATGCCAGCCGCAGCGCGAGCGCGAACGACCACGACTCCCCGTGGCTGGCGTAGTGGCGCGCGAGCAGCTCGTTGAGCTGCAGCTCGAGGTCGTCGCGGTGCGGGCCGACGAGGCTGACGCCGCGGTCGAGCTCGTCGCGCCGCCGCTCGGCGAGCAGCGCCGTGAACGCCTCGCCGTCGTCGGGCACGTTCGTGATCAGCTCGATGCGCGCGTCGTGCTCGTCGCCGGCCACCAGCCGATAGGCGGCCGCCACGTGCGGGGACAGATCGGCGACCAGCTGCCGACGCGTGCGCATGACCTCGAGCCCGAGCTCGACGAGCCGGCCGTCCCAGACCTCGAGCGTCGTGAGCTCGTCGGGCCGCAGCCGCGCCGCCCGCGCGCTCTTCAGCAGCGAGTTGCGCTGCTTCAGCACCCGCTCGAGATCGCTGTGCACGCCCGCGAGTCGCGGCGCCCGCATGACCGCGAGCTCGTCGAGGAACCGGCGCCGGCCGCCCGGGTCGGCGCGCACGAGCTGCAGATCCTCCGGACTGAAGAGCACCGCCTGCAGGTAGCGCGGCAGATCCCGGATGCGCACGTTCTGCCCGTTCGCCTGCGCGCGGTTCGCGCCGCGCAGGTTGAGCTCGACGTCGAGCTGGAAGGAGCGCTCGTCGTTCGTGATCGTGGTGCGCACGATCGCGCGCGACTCGCCCGCCCGGATGAGCGCGACATCCGTCGGCACCCGGTGGCTCGAGCCCGTCGCGATCCACACGAGCGACTCGACCATGTTGGTCTTGCCCTGGCCGTTGCGCCCCACGAGCAGGTTGGGGCCGGGCGCGAGCTCGACATCCGCGACGGCGTAGTTGCGGAAGTCGGTCAGCGCGAGCCGACTGACGCGCACTAGGACTTCTTGACCGCGTGACCGCCGAACTGGTTGCGCAGGGCGGCGACCGCCTTCATGGCGCTGCTGTCCTCCTGGCGCGACTCGAAGCGGGCGAAGAGGGACGCCGAGATCGCGGGCATCGGCACCGCGTTCGCGATCGCCTCCTCCACGGTCCAGCGGCCCTCGCCGGAGTCGTCGACGTAGCCCTCGATCTCCGACAGGTCGTCGTCCTCGTCGAGCGCGCGCACCATGAGGTCGAGCAGCCACGAGCGCACCACCGTGCCTCGCTGCCATGCCTTGAAGCTGCCCGCCACGTCGTGCACGAGCTCCTTCTTCTCCAGCAGCTCGAAGCCCTCGGCGTAGGCCTGCATGAGGCCGTACTCGATGCCGTTGTGCACCATCTTCACGTAGTGGCCGGCGCCCGTCGGGCCGGCGTGCACGAAGCCCTCCTCGCGCGGGCCCTCCGGCCGCAGCGCGTCGAAGACCGGCATGAGCTCCTCGACATCCGCTCGCTCGCCGCCGACCATCAGGCCGTAGCCGTTGTCCAGGCCCCAGATGCCGCCGGAGACGCCCACGTCGACGAAGCGGATGCCGCGCTCCGCGAGCTGCGCGGCGTGCCGCTCGTCCTCGGTGAAGCGGGAGTTGCCGCCGTCGATGACCAGGTCGCCCTCGGACAGCTTCTCGCCCAGCTCGGTGACCACCGCATCCGTGATCGCGCCCGCGGGCACCATCACCCACACGACGCGCGGGCTGGGCAGCGCGTCGATGAGGTCGTCGACCGTGGCGACGTCGGAGAGCTCCGCATTGGTGTCGTAGCCCGTCACGCCGAGGCCCGCGTCCTCGAGGCGGGTGCGCATGTTGCCGCCCATCTTGCCGAGCCCGATCAATCCGATGTGCGTCGTCATGGGTGCTCCCTCGTCGCGAACCGTGCGTGGATCAGCGCAGCAGCAGGTTGGGCTGCAGCAGGTACTTGAAGTCGGTCGCCTCGGCGTCGTCGCGCGAGGTCTGCCCGCGGATCAGCATCGGGCCGGGCTTGTTCGTGTTCTCGGAGTGGGTGAACGACACGCGCACGAACTCCGAGTGGGTCGCCTGGATGCCGTCGATGAGCAGCTGCGGCTTGATCGAGAGCACGATGTCCTCGCCCTCGAGCACCGCGTCGATGATCTCGCTCGCCTGCGCCTGCTCGGAGCCGATCGCCTCGAGCTGCACCTGCCCCTCGCTGAAGGTGTAGCGGATGGCCGCCTCGGCGTCGAGCACGAGCTGCACGCGGCGGGTGGCGTCGACGAGCTCTGAGGTGCTGACGACGGCGTGGTGGTCGGCGGTCTCGGGGAAGAGCCGGCGAACGGGCGGGTAGTTGCCCTTGATGAGCAGGCTCGTGACCGTGCGGTCGGCGGTCGAGAAGGCGATCTGCTGCCGCTCCCCCGCCTCGCTCATGGTGATCTCTATGCGCTCGGCGCCGCCGAAGGTGCGTCCCACCTCGGTGAGGGTGCGCGCCGGCACGAGCGAGGTGACGGCATCCGTCGCATCCCCGGCATCCCACTGCACGCTGCGCACCGAGACGCGGTAGCGGTCGGTGGCGATCAGGGTGAGCGTGGTGTCGGAGGCCTCGAGCTGCACGCCGGTGATGACGGGCGTGACGTCCTCTCGCGATGCCGAGATGGCGACCTGGCCGATGGCCTCGGCGAAGGCCTTGCCCTCGACGACACCGGTGCGTCCCTCGACGGTCGGCACCGTGGGGTACTCCTCGAGCGGCATCTTCGCGAGCGAGAAGTTGGCGTTGCCGCAGCGGATCGAGACCTTCGTGCCGTCGTCCTCGACGCGCACCTCGCGCTGCGGCAGCTTCGCCGCGATGTCGCTCATCATCTTGCCCGAGACCAGCACGACGCCCTCGGTGTCGACGTCGGCCGAGACCGTGGTGCGGGCCGACGACTCGAAGTCGAAGGACGAGAACACCACGCCGTCGGCGGTCGCCTCGATGCGCACACCGCTGAGGATGGGCATCGTGGGCCGCTGCGGCAGCAGCTTCACGGCGAACGACACGGCATCGCTGAAGACATCGCGGTTGATGACGAACTTCACGGGTCTCCCTCGTTCACTGAGCAGATCCTCCGGCGCCGGGCCTCGATGAGCCCCGGGGCGTCGCAAGACGGTGCCGCACCGAGCAGCGTGCACGGCGGTGTCGATTCTGGCACAGCCTTGTGATTCGCGGTCCGGGCCTCCTCCGGCCGCCGACCGTCATGGTTGGCAGCTCGCCCCATCCTCTTCTCACGAAACCTGTCATTCATAACCCCTGTGGAACTTGTGGATCCTTCAGCTCCTTCGGTGTCGGGACATGGGAACTACAACGCTGCAAGATGTTGAGCCGCTGTTGACGCGCATCCCCAGGTCGGTGGACGACGACGGATGCGCCCTCCGGTGCCGCTCACAGGTCACGGCCCGTTGTCCACAGCTCGTGCCCGCTGTCCACAGGTCGAATCACATGAAGTCAACATTGAGGGTTGCGTCCAGAGCGCTCACCCCCGCGGTGAGCGCGGAGGACGCAAGATCGCCCTTCGTCAGGCTCAGGAACCGGAGCGCGCGCCGCAGGCGCACGCGTCGCGAGATCTCATCGAGACGCTCGCCCCCTGAGCCGCTCCGGGCCGCAGGAACCCGGCGCTTGCTCCCTGAGCCGCTCCGCGCCGCAGGCGCTGAGCGTGTCGAAGGACGTGTCGAACGCGCCTACGCGCCCGCCCTTTGCCGGATCCGAGCCGTCAGCTCCGTCACCTGCGTGTAGACCGAGCGGCGCTCCTGCATGAGCTTCTCGATCTTCTTGTTCGCGTACATCACGGTCGTGTGGTCGCGGTTGCCGAACAGCTGCCCGATCTTCGGCAGCGACATGCTCGTCATCTCGCGGCAGAGGTACATGGCGATCTGCCGTGCGAGCGCGATCGTCTGCGAGCGCGACGAGCCGTGCAGGTCGTCGACCGTGAGCTTGAAGTAGTTCGCGGTGTGGCTGATGATGTCGCTCGGTGAGACCGGTGCCTCCTCGTCGAACGAGAAGAGGTCCTTCAGCACCGTCTGGGCGAGCTCCATCGTCACCGGCAGCCGGTTGAGGCTCGCGAAGGCGGTGACGCGGATGAGCGTTCCCTCGAGCTCGCGGATGTTCGACTGCACCTTGTCGGCGATGACCGACAGCACCTCCGGCGGGATCTGGATCCGCTCGGCCTCCGCCTTCTTGCGGAGGATGGCGATGCGGGTCTCGAGATCGGGCGCCGTGACGTCGGTGATGAGGCCCCACTCGAAGCGGCTCACCATGCGGTCCTCGAAGCCCTGCAGGTGCTTGGGCGCCACATCCGAGGTGATGACGACCTGCTTGTTGTGGTCGTGCAGCGTGTTGAAGGTGTGGAAGAACGCCTCCTGCGTCGACTCCTTGCCGCGCAGGAACTGGATGTCGTCGATGAGCAGCACGTCGACCTCGCGGTAGCGCTGCTGGAACGACTGGTTCAGGTTGTTCGCGATCGAGTTGATGAAGTCGTTCGTGAACTCCTCGCTCGAGACGTAGCGCACCCGGATCCCCGGGTACATGCCCTCCGCGTAGTGCCCGATGGCGTGCAGCAGGTGGGTCTTGCCGAGCCCGGAGTCGCCGTAGATGAAGAGCGGGTTGTAGGCCTTGGCCGGCGTCTCCGCGACAGCGAGCGCTGCCGCGTGCGCGAAGCGGTTGGAGCCGCCGATGACGAAGTTGTCGAAGGTGTACTTCGGGTTGAGCCGCGAGTCGACACGCCGCTGGTTCTTCTCGCCCGGGTCGCGCTCGTAGGTCGCGACCGGGGGGACGACGGGGTCCGCCGCCGGGTCGTCGATGACGTCCGGCAGCGGCTCCTCGTGCTCGAGCTCGAGGTTCACGACGATCTTGAACTGCGCGATGTCCACAGCGTTCTCCACAAGCGCTTCCGTCACCGGGAGGCGCAGGCGCTGCTCGAGCATGTCGCGCGTGAGATCGTTCGGAACGTCGAGGTAGAGCACCGATCCCATCACGCCCTGCGGCTCGACGAGGTCGAGGAAACCGCGCAATGACGGGGGAATCCGGCTGTCCGCCTCGAGGGTCGCCAGGACGTTGGACCAGAGCTGTCCGGTGCTGTCGTCCGGGGCCATCAGATGCGGTTCCTCTCCGCGAACAGTCGCTTGACGGGTGATGTCCACACCATTATCCACAGGTTCTTGTGGATGAGAGGTCCGCCCTGCGCGGTGCTCCCCAGGCACCTGCTGCGGCGCGGATCCCAAGAGTCTGCACGCATAGTGCATCCCGTGCAAGTCCCTCTGTCACGCCCCCGGCGTGGCGCGATTCACAGGCGCCGCGCGTTGACCGCGAGGACTCGGTCGCGTATGGTTGTCAGGTTGCCGCGCCCGCCGTGCGGCACATCGTCGAGCCCGTCGGCTCGCCACCATGACTTGCGGCGCGGAGAGCGCCGGACCACGGGAGAACACCATGAGCAAGCGCACGTTCCAGCCGAACAACCGCCGTCGCAGCAAGAAGCACGGCTTCCGCCTCCGCATGCGCACGCGTGCGGGTCGCGCCATCCTCGCCGCGCGCCGCCGCAAGGGCCGCACCGAGCTCTCGGCGTGAGCTGACGGGCTCAGGCACGAGGTGCTCGCGAAGGCGAACCGCATCGTGCGCGGCGACGACTTCCGTCGCATCGTGCGCACGGGTCGTCGCGCGGGCAGCGAGCTCGCGGTCGTGCACCGCGCGAAACCCGAAGCGGCAGTCGCCCGCTTCGGGTTCATCGTGTCCAAGCAGGTCGGCAACGCCGTGATCCGCAACCGCGTGAAGCGGCGGCTGAGCGAGCTGGTGCGCGCAGAGCTGGGCTCGATCGACACGAGCGACATCGTCATCCGTGCGCTGCCCCCGGCAGCCACTGCTGACCTCGCTACACTCAAGGCTGGCATCGCGCCGCTGCTGGTGCGTCGGTCATGAGGCTCATGCTCATGCCGCGCAACATCTGCGTCGCGATCCTGGTCGCCTACCGGGCAGTGATCTCACCGCTCTACGGCGACGTCTGCCGCTACTACCCCAGCTGCTCCCGGTACGCCATGGAGGCGATCCAGCAGCACGGGGTGGTGCGCGGCATCTGGTTCGGAGCCAGGCGCATCCTCCGCTGCCACCCGTGGGCGGCCGGCGGAGTGGACGACATCCCAGAGCCGCGTCAGCGGTTCGCAACGACTCGGGCGGGGTTCGTGCTCGCTCGCAAGGAGCAGTGACAGCTTGGACATCTTCGCCCTGCTGATGTGGCCCATCAAGTGGGTCATCGAGGCGATCCTCGTCGGATTCCACTGGGTGGTCACCGCGCTCGGCGGCGACCCGGGCTCGGGACTCACCTGGGTGCTGTCGATCGTCGGCCTCGTGCTCGTGATCCGCAGCGCGATGATCCCGCTCACCGTGCGTCAGATCGTGTCGTCGCGCAAGTCGCTCGAGATCCAGCCCGAGATCCAGCGCATCCAGAAGAAGTACAAGGGCAAGAAGGATCAGTTCTCTCGCGAGGCCATGCAGCGCGAGACGATGGAGGCCTACAAGAAGGCCGGCACCAACCCCTTCGCCTCGTGCCTGCCGCTGCTCGTGCAGATGCCGATCTTCCTCGGCCTGGTGCAGGTGCTCACCGACGCGAACAACCAGAAGGCCGGCGTCGGCCTGCTCAACCTCGACCTGGCGACGCTGTTCAGCAACTCGACGCTCTTCGGGGTCGTGCCGCTGCACATGACGATGCAGGGCGGCTTCGCCGAGGGCAGCATCCCCGTCATCGTGACCGCGATCCTGCTGACGCTCATCATGTGCGCCACGCAGTTCTACACGCAGCTGCAGATCATGACGAAGAACCAGACGCCGGCGATGAAGGAGTCGCCGATGTACAAGCAGCAGCGCATCCTGCTGTACATCATCCCGGTGTTCCTGCTCGTCTCGGCCTGGCTCTTCCCGCTCGGCACGATGTTCTACTGGCTCGTCTCGAACGTCTACACGCTCGTGCAGCAGCTCATCATCATCAACAAGCTGCCCACGCCGGGCTCCGAGGCGGCGCTCGCCCGCGAGGCCCGCATGGCGCGCAAGCGGCAGCGCATGGGGCTGCCGGCCACCGACGACGAGCCGGCCGACGGCGCAGCGACTCCGCAGATCGAGACGAAGACGCAGCGGCAGCAGCCGCGATCCAAGAAGCCGAAGTCTGAGCGAGAGGGCTGAGCAGCATGACGGAGCAGGACGCGACCGTGCGTGACGAAGCCACGCAGCCCGAGGGTGCCGACGAGGGCGACATCGCCGCCGACTACATCGAGGGGCTCCTCGACATCGCCGACCTCGACGGCGACATCGAGATCGAGCAGACGGATGCGCGCACCACGATCGTGGTCGGCGAGTCCGGTGACGACCTGGGCGGGCTCTCCAAGCCCGAGGTGGTCTCGGCCCTGCAGGAGCTCGCGCGCCTCGCGGTGCAGCAGCAGACCGGCGAGTTCTCGCGGCTCGTGCTCGACGTCGCCGGTTCGCGCGACGCCCGTGCCGAGGAGCTGCAGGCGGTCGTCGACCGCGCGGCCGCATCGATCGCCGCCGGGGCGGAGAGCGTGCCGCTGGAGCCGATGTCGTCGTACGAGCGCAAGCTCGTGCACGACCTGGTGCGCGAGCGCGGGCTGAACAGCGAATCCGAGGGCGAGGCGCAGAGCCGCCACATCCTCGTGCTGCCCGCCTGACGGCATGACCGACGCCACTCCCCCGGTGCTCGAGAGCGAGCCCTCGGCGGCCGCGGCGCTGTTCGGCGACCGCATCGAGCTCGCGCGCTCCTTCACGGCCTCGCTCGCCGAGCAGGGCGAGACGCTGGGCCTCATCGGTCCGCGTGAGCTGCCGCAGCTGTGGAGTCGACACATCCTCAATTCTGCGCTGCTCGCTCCCCTGCTCCGTGGCCGCGTCGGCGACGTCGGCTCGGGAGCCGGTCTGCCCGGTCTGGTGCTCGCGATCGCTCGACCGGATGTCGAGCTGACCCTGATCGAGCCGATGGAGCGCCGGACCGACTGGCTGCAGTCGGAGGTCGACCGCATGGCACTGCCCAACGTGCGGGTGCTGCGCGCTCGGGCTGAGGACCTTCACGGCAACGGCCAGCTGCTGCCGCTCGACCAGGTGACCGCTCGTGCTGTCTCGGCGCTGCGCACGCTGATCCCCCTCACCGCTCCCCTGGTGCGCAGCGCCGGCGAGCTCATCCTGCTGAAGGGCGGTCGCGCACAGGACGAGATCGCCGCGGCGCAGAAGGTCATCCGGAAGCATCGCCTGCAGGACGTCGAGGTGCTGGAGCTCGGCGGTGAGCACGGGCTGGAGACGACGCGTGTGGTCCGCGCTGTCGTCGACCCGTAAGCCCGAGCTGGCCGTCGGCCCGGCATCGGGGCGTCTCTCGATCGTGCGTTTCACGTGGAACATCGCGATGTGCGGCGCGGGCTGCAGGGTCGGCTGGTCCCGCATCATGCGCGCGACTGAGGATGCGCTAGCGCGAGCGTTCCGTCCGACTTCCATCGGTGGCTGTGATCGGGCGCGCGTGCGGACGGCGAGCGTGGGATCGGCTGGGCCGGGTAAACAGAAGCGCCCCTCTGTGGTTGCGCACTCCCGCGGGCGATCCCGAGCGTGGGCGGGACGTCGGGTGTTCCACGTGAAACATCGACGGCAGTGCGTCTGTGGCGCCCCGGGAGCCGCGCGGCGATAGCGGATGGGGCCAGCCGATGCAGCGCGAACTGGCCAGACCCAGAAGGCATGGGCGACCGGGCGCCGGCAGAGGGTGCTGACGCCTAGCACTCTGACGCGGGTGCGTGGGTCGCGGGTTCAGAGTGTTCCACGTGAAACATCGGACAGCGGGATCGTCCAGGTGAGGTGGCCCGAGTGGTGCAACCAACCTCGTTGCGCGATGGGCGCACGCATCACTCACAAGTGTGGCGCGGCCCGCGCAACGTCTTATGGCGCACAGACCTGGCGGGCTGTTTCACGTGGAACATCCATGCCTCGGCGACGCAGACGCGGCACGCTCCTGCCTGCCCTCTCGGACTGTGCGGAGCGAGGCGGTGGTTGGCCGGATCTGCGCAGCGCCATGACCTCGTGCCCAGGGTGAAGCCGACCTCCTGCACCGCGCCATCAGCCGAGGGATGTTTCACGTGGAACACCGACTGGACCACCAGCGATGGCGGCAAACTCGTGGGGTCGGGTCGCCCGGCACACGGACCTGTCGCCGGCCTTGAGGCGACGAGGGACGCTCATGACGGCGGTGTCCAGCGGTGCTCCACGTGGGCCGCAGGTGAAGAGCACGCGCGCGGGAGCCTGTGGAGAGCTGTGGATAACCCTCCGTGCGCGCTCCCGGGGAAGTCACGACGGAATGCCTGCGCGACGCCAGGATTCCGCGGAAACACGCGGGTTTCTGCGTGTACCCCACCGGTCTCACCCTGCACTTGAAGTGCGAGAATGCCGAACAGTGTTCTCCACAGGCCTGTGGAGAACGCCGATCGTCGTTCGGGTCGTCGGAGCGGCGGAATCCGGCTCGGCGTGGACTTTGCGAATGCGCTTCGGCGGGCCAGACTAGGGCCTTACGCTTCTACGTGCGAACGCTGCCGCTGCAGCGATGTTCCACGTGAAACATCGACGAGGAAGGCACGTGTGACCACGGGAAAGTTCGACACGACTCCGATCGCCCGGGAGCTCGCGGCGATGGCCCGGCGTCGCCAGGCGCTGTCGGCACAGGAGCTTCCGCTGCCGACGCGGACCCGGATCCTCACCGTGGTGAACCAGAAGGGCGGCGTCGGCAAGACGACCACCGCCGTCAATCTGGCCGCGGCACTCGCCCAGGGCGGCGCTCGCGTGCTCGTGCTCGACCTCGACCCGCAGGGCAATGCCTCGACCGCGCTCGGCATCGACCACCACGCCGAGGTCATGAGCACCTACGACGTGCTGATCGACGGCGAGCCGCTCGCCAGCGCGGTGGCGGTCAGCCCTCAGAGCAAGCGCCTGCAGGTCGTGCCGTCCACGATCCACCTCGCCGGCGCCGACCTCGAGCTCGCCGGCATGGAGCGCCGCGAGCATCGCCTGCGCGAGGCGCTCGACGCACACCTCTCGTCGCTCGACGAGCCCCCGCACTACGTCTTCATCGACTGCCCGCCGTCGCTCGGCCTGCTCACGATCAACGCCTTCACCGCCGCGACCGAGGTGCTGCTGCCCATCCAGTGCGAGTACTACGCGCTCGAGGGCGTGTCGCAGCTGCTCGACACGATCGGCCGCATCCAGGCGCACCTCAACCCGAGGCTCACCGTCAGCACCGTCATCCTGACCATGTTCGACGGCCGCACGCTGCTGTCGCGCCAGGTGGTGGACGAGGTGCGCTCGCACTTCCCGGAGCAGACGCTCGACGCGGTCATCCCGCGCTCGGTGCGCGTCTCCGAGGCACCGGGCTACGGCCAGACGGTGATCGCCTACGACCCCAACTCCCCGGGAGCGCTCTCGTACCGCGAGGCCGCCGCGGAGATCGCACGCAGAGGAACGGCATGAGCAAGAAGGCAGGACTCGGGCGCGGCATCGGCGCCCTGATCCCGACGGGCCCGGCGCCCGCGTCCGAGGCGGAGACCAAGACCGCAGACGAGGTCGCCGAGACCTCGTCACCGCCACGGCGGCGGCGCCCCGCGAAGGCCGGCGCACGGCCCGTCGACGTCTTCTTCTCCGGGGAGGACGACAGCCACGAGCTGCTCGAGGTGCCCGGCGCGACGCTCGTCGCCGTGGCACCCGGCGCCATCCGACCGAACGCGAACCAGCCGCGCACGATCTTCGACGAGGACGACCTCAGCGAGCTCGAGCACTCGATCCGCGAGTTCGGCGTGCTGCAGCCGATCGTCGTGCGGCCGGTCACGGCCGGCGAGGACGGCACGCAGTACGAGCTGATCATGGGGGAGCGGCGCTGGCGGGCGAGCCAGCGAGCCGGTCTCGAGACCATCCCGGCGATCGTCAAGGACACGCCCGACGACGCGATGCTGCGCGACGCGCTGCTCGAGAACCTGCACCGCGCGCAGCTCAACCCGCTCGAAGAGGCCTCGGCGTACCAGCAGCTGATGGAGGACTTCGCCATCACGCAGGACGAGCTCTCCAAGCGCATCGGCCGCAGCCGCCCGCAGATCTCGAACACCATCCGACTCCTGAAGCTGCCGGAGTCGGTCCAGACCCGGGTCGCGAGCGGGGTGCTCTCGGCGGGGCACGCCCGCGCGATCCTCTCGCTGTCGACCACGGAGAGCCAGGAGCAGCTCGCGGCGAAGATCGTCAATGAGGATCTCTCAGTGCGAGCGGCCGAAGCCGCGGCCGGCCTGATCCAGACCCGCAACCCGCGCAAGGCGCCGACGAAGGGCGCCGTGCAGCACGGGCTCGACGAGATCGCCACGCGGCTGGAGGATCGGCTCGACACGCGCGTGCGCGTCTCGCTCGGGCGGTCCAAGGGGCAGCTGACGATCGACTTCGCCACCGTCGCCGACCTGAACCGCATCCTCGGCGAGCTGGGGGAGCAGGGCTTCGGCGGCGGGCTCGAGCCGGCAGCGGACTGAGCCGTAGCG
>BJUU01000009.1 GCA_007988785.1 Agrococcus baldri | reverse complement strand
CACCGGATGAGGGACTGATGCAAGCAATCTTCGAGAACCTGCCGCTGTGGCTGCAGGGCATGGGCATGACGCTGCTGCTGACCGGCATCGTCACGCTCATCGGGCTGCCCCTTGGCGTGCTCCTGGCTGGCATGCGGGTCTCGCCCGTCGCCGCGCTCCGCGTGCTGGCGGCGGTCTGGACCGAGGTGGCGAGGAACACGCCGCTGACCCTCGTGTTCTTCTTCACGGCGTTCGTGCTGCCCAAGCTCGGCATCATCCTCGACTTCAGCGTCGGTGCGGTCATCGCGCTGACCTACTACACCAGCGCCTTCTTCGCCGAGGCGGTGCGCTCCGGCATCAACTCCGTGCCGCTCGGGCAGGCAGAGGCCTCGCGCTCCATCGGGCTGGGCTTCGGCCAGACGATGAGCCTGGTGGTGCTGCCGCAGGCATTCCGCAGCGTGCTGCCGCCGGTCATCAACGTCATCATCGCTCTGGTCAAGAACACCTCGGTCGCGATGGGCTTCTTCGTCTTCGTGCTCGTCTCGGTCGCACAGCGCCTCTCCAACGTCTACGGCGACCAGGCGCTGCAGGTGTTCCTCGGCATCGCGCTGAGCTACCTGCTCATCACCGTGCCGCTCGGCCAGCTGGTCGACCATCTCGAGCGGAAGTGGAGTGTGCAGCGATGAGCGGTTCCGTTCTCTTCGACGCCCCCGGGCCCAACGCGATCAAGCGCTCCCGCATCCTCTCGATCGTCTTCGCCGTCGTCGCGATCGCGGCGCTCGGCCTCGCCGTGTATCAGCTGTGGCTCGGCGGCGCCTTCTACCAGGACCGCTGGGACATCTTCCAGGAGGAGGAGCTCTGGTTCGGTGCGCGCGGCCTCATGGTCGGCCTCGGCACGACGCTGTCGATCGCGGGCATTGCCGCGGTCGGAGCCATTCTGCTCGGGATCGTGCTCTCGATCCTCCGCAACGCCTACTCGTCGTGGGTGCGGATCCCGGTCACGATCGTGCTGGAGTTCTTCCGCGGCATGCCCGTGCTGCTGATGATGCTCTTCATCCTCATCGTCTTCGCGTCCGGCGCATATTGGGCGGTCGTGTGGGCGCTCATCGTCTACAACGGCGCGATCATCGGAGAGGCGCTGCGCGCCGGCATGAAGTCGCTGCCGAAGGGGCAGCGCGAGAGCGGGCTCGCGATCGGCCTGACGCCGCTGCGCACGACGCTCGAGATCGAGCTGCCGCAGGCGTTCCGCATCATGCTGCCGATCATCCTCGCGCAGCTGATCGTGCTGTTGAAGGACACCTCGCTCGGCTACATCGTCGGCTCGCCCGAGATCATCCGCATCGGCAGGCAGCTGGTCGACTTCTACGACCGCCAGGGCGGCCCGTACGCGCTCTCGATGTTCTTCGTGATGCTGGCGATCTTCCTCGCGATCAACCTGACGCTGTCGTGGCTGGTGCGCGTGCTCGCCAGGCGCATGTCGCGGCCGCGCCGCGGCGGTCCGAACCTCGATGGGACCAAGACCGAGGCGATCCCGGTCTCCACGCAGGCGATGCGCGAGGTCGACCCAGGCGCCGAGATCACCCGGCTTCCCGGAGCCGGCATGCAGGGCGGCGGAAGCTGACCACCCCGATCGCTCGGTAGGATCGTCGGGTGCCCAACCCCGACGAGAACGCCGATCTCGGCGCGCGCGTCGACGCCGCGGTGACCGCGGCGCTCGCCGCGATCGAGACCGCCACGACCACCGCAGAGCTGCAGGCGGCGAAGGCCGCGCACAACGGCCAGGGCAGCGAGCTGGCCGCGCTCAACGGCAGCCTGCGCGACATCGCGCCGGAGGGCCGCAAGGCCGCCGGCCAGCTGATCGGTGCGGGCCGCGGCCGCGTGGCACAGGCGATCGCCGCCCGCCAGGGCGAGCTCGCCGCCGCCGAGGAGGCCGCGCAGCTCGAGGCGGAGCGGGTCGACGTGACCGCGCTGCCGCGCATCCGCACCGCCGGTGGCCGGCATCCGCTCTCCATGCTCGTCGACGAGATGAGCGATGTGTTCGTCGGCATGGGCTGGGAGGTCGCGGAGGGACCGGAGCTCGAGCACGAGTGGTACAACTTCGACGCCCTCAACGTCGACCCCGACCACCCCGCGCGCGGCGAGTCCGACACCTTCTACGTCGCGCCCGCCGAGCGCCACATGGTGCTGCGCACGCAGACGAGCCCGGTGCAGATGCGCTCGATGCTCACGCGCGAGCTGCCCATCTACGTCGTCGCGCCCGGCCGCGTCTACCGCACCGATGACATCGACGCGACGCACCTGCCCGTCTTCACCCAGCTCGAGGGCCTCGCCGTCGACACGGGGCTCACGATGGCGCACCTGCGCGGCACGCTCGAGCACCTCGCGCGCATCATGTTCGGCGCCGAGGCGAAGATCCGCCTGCGCCCCAACTACTTCCCCTTCACCGAGCCGAGCGCCGAGATGGATGTCTGGCACCCCGGCATGCGCGGCGGTCCGCGCTGGGTCGAGTGGGGCGGCTGCGGCATGGTCAACCCCAACGTGCTGCGCGCCGCGGGCCTCGACCCCGAGGTCTACTCGGGCTTCGCGTTCGGCATGGGCATCGAGCGCACGCTGCAGTTCCGGTACCAGCTCGACGACATGCGCGACATGATCGAGGGCGATGTGCGCTTCACCGAGCAGTTCGGGATGGTGATCTGATGCGGATTCCGCTGTCATGGCTCGCAGAGCACGTCGAGCTCCCCACCGAGGGCGCGGCCGAGTGGCTGCACGCCCAGCTCGTGCGCGTCGGCTTCGAGGAGGAGGCGGTGCACGGCGGCGAGCTGCGCGGCCCGATCGTCGTCGGCCGCGTGCTCGAGCTCGTCGAGGAGCCGCAGAAGAACGGCAAGACCATCCGCTGGTGCCAGGTCGACGTGGGCGAGGCCAACGGCGGCGTGCGCGGCATCGTGTGCGGCGCGCTCAACTTCGTCGTCGGCGACCGCGTCGTCGTCACGCTGCCCGGCGCCGACCTCGGCGGCTTCGAGATCGCCGCGCGCAAGACCTACGGCCACGTCTCCGACGGCATGATCGCCTCCGAGCGCGAGCTCGGCCTCGGCGACGACCACGACGGCATCATGCGCCTCGACCAGCTCGGCATCCCCGGGGACGTGGGGGCGGATGCGCTGGCGCTGCTGGGTCTGGACGACCAGGCCGTGGAGATCAACGTCACACCCGATCGCGGCTACGCGCTCTCCATCCGCGGCATCGCGCGCGAGCTCGCCTCCGCGACCGGTCAGGACTTCACCGACCCCGCGGAGACCGCGCGCGGCGCGATCGCGTTCGGCACCCCATCCGGCTTCCCCCTCGCCATCGAGGACGACGCGCCGATCCGCGGGGCCGCCGGCTGCTCGCGCTTCATCGCCCGCGTCGTGCGCGGCATCGACCAGTCGCGGCAGACGCCCACCTGGATGGCCTCGCGCCTGCGCCTGGCCGGCATGCGCTCGGTCTCGCTCGGCGTCGACATCACGAACTACGTCATGCTCGAGCTCGGCCAGCCCACGCACGCGTACGACCTCGCCAAGCTGCAGGGCGGCATCACGGTGCGCCGGGCGCGCGCCGGAGAGCGCATCACCACCCTCGACGACGTCGACCGCGCGCTGAGCCCCGAGGACCTGCTGATCACCGACGACCGCGGCGCCATCGGCATCGCCGGCGTCATGGGCGGTGCCGAGACCGAGATGGATGCGTCGACCACCGACGTGCTCATCGAGGCGGCCACCTTCGACGCCGTGTCGATCGGCCGCGCATCCCGCAGGCACCGGCTGATCTCCGAGGCCTCGAAGCGCTTCGAGCGCGGCGTCGACCCGGCGGTGGCGGATGCCGCGGCCGCACGCGTCGCCCAGCTGCTGGTCGAGCTCGCCGGCGGCACGCTCGACACCCAGCTCGGCGCCGAGGTGGGCGAGGTGCCCGCCATGCGGCCGATCACCATCCCGGTGGGCTTCTGGAGCACCCTCACGGGCGCCGACTACACGGTCGACGAGGCCCGCGCCGCACTGCAGGCGATCGGCAGCGCCATCGATCAGGGCGAGCAGTCGTGGACGGTCACGCCGCCCACCTGGCGCCCCGACCTCGTCGACCGCGAGAGCCTCGTCGAGGAGGTCGCGCGCATCGTCGGCTTCGACCGCATCCCCTCGGTGCTGCCCGTCGCGCCTCCCGGCCGCGGGCTGACGCGCGGGCAGCGGCTGCGCCGCCGCGTCGCCGACGGCCTCGCCGCCGCGGGACTGACCGAGGTGCTCGTGGCGCCCTTCGTCACCGAGCGGCAGGCGCGGATGACGGGCCACGAGCCGGTGCGGCTCGAGAACCCGCTCGACGCCGAGCACGCGTGGCTGCGCACCGCGCTCGTGCCGGCCATGCTCGACACCGCGCACCGCAACCTCGGTCGCGGGCTCACCGACCTCGCCCTGTTCGAGCTGGGGCGCGTGTTCGTCGCCGCCGAAGGCCAGGGCACCGAGACGTTGCCCGACGCCGGCGAGCGCCCCGCCGACGACGTGCTCGCCGAGCTCGACCGGCTGCCCGTCCAGCCCGATCACGCGGCCGTGCTGCTCGTCGGCGAGCGGGTGCGCAAGCAGCCGGGCCGGCCGGCGGAGCGCTTCGGGCTCGCCGACGCGATCGAGGCCGTGGAGCGCATCGCCCGCACGCTCGGGCTCGAGCTCGGGGTGCGTCAGGCGCAGCGCGACTGGCTGCACCCGGGGCGCGCTGCCGAGCTGCTCGTGGCGGGCGAGGTCGTCGGCGTGGCCGGCGAGCTGCTGCCGGCCGTCGCGGCCGAGGCCGACCTGCCGCGCGTGGTCGCGGTCGCAGAGCTCGACCTGAGCGCGCTCATCGGCGCCGCCCGCGTCGGGCTCGAGACGCAGCGCATCGCGCCGGTGCCGGCGGCGACGCAGGATCTCTCGCTCGTGGTGCCGATCGACGTGCCGGCCGGCGAGGTTCGCCGTGCCGTGCGCGAGGGCGCTGGCGCGCTGCTCGAGCACATCGCGCTCGTCGACGACTACCGCGGCACCGGTCTGGGCGAGCAGCAGAAGTCGCTCACCTTCGCGCTGCGCTTCCGCGCCGCCGACCGCACGCTGACCGCCGCGGAGGCGAGCGAGGCGAAGCTCGCGGGCCTGGCCGTCGCCGCCGAGCGGCACGGCGCGACGCTGCGGGAGTAGGCCCAGCCGGCGGGGGTAGCATCCCGGCCATGGTGGAGATCACGGTCTGCGGGCAGGCTCTCGAGCGCGCGAGCGCCGAGCGGGCCACGGTCACGGTGCAGTCGCGCTGGAGCGCGCCGAGCGCGGAGGCCGCGATGCGAGCGGTCGCGGAGGCGCACGAGCGGCTCGTCGCCGACGCGAGGTCGCACGAGACCTCGGGCGCGGCCGAGTCGTGGCACGCCGATCGCGTCTCGATCTCGCATCACCAGGAGTGGGTGGGCGAGGGCCAGCCCCGCACCTCGGTCTACACCGCCGCCGCAGCGGTGACCGTGCGGTTCCGGGACTTCGAGGAGCTCGGCTCGTGGATCGGCAGCATCGGCCTGCACGAGACGCACGAGGTGGGCGGCATCGAGTGGTCGCTGTCGGACGAGACCGAGCGGGCGCTCGGGAAGACCGCCCGCACCCGCGCGATCGCCGACGCGGTCGAGCGCGCCGGCGACTACGCCGAGGCGGCGGGACTCGGGGCGCCGGTGGTCGCCGGCATCCAGGAGCCCGGCACGACGGCGCCCGGTCCGCCGGTGCCCAAGGCGCGCATGGCGACCATGGCGATGTCGGCCGCCGATGCCGCACCCGCGGTCTCGCTCGAGGCGGGCGAGCTGTCGGTGCGCGCCGCGGTCGAGGTGCGCTTCGTCGCCGATCCGCTGGCGCACGCTATCTGATCGGCGTGCCGGCGGGGGTCGGCGGCCCAGTAGCCTGGATGCATGAGCCTCTCCGTCGCCGTCGCAGGCGCGAGCGGATACGCAGGTGGCGAGCTGCTGCGTCTGCTCGCGCAGCACCCCGAGCTGGAGGTGCGCACGGTCACGGCGCACTCGAACGCCGGGCAGCCCCTGGTCTCCGTCCACCCGAACCTGCGCTCCCTCGCATCGCTGACGTTCCAGGAGACGACGGCTGAGGTGCTCGCCGGCCACGACGTGGTCTTCCTCGCGCTGCCGCACGGCCACTCCGGCGGGATCGCCGCGCAGCTGCCCGAGTCGACGCTCGTCGTCGACGCCGGCGCCGACCACCGGCTCGAGAGCGCCGAGGAGTGGCAGCGGTACTACGGCACCGAGCACGCGGGCACCTGGCCCTACGGCATGCCCGAGCTCATGCTCGCCGACGGCGGCCGGCAGCGCCGCGAGCTGCGCGCCGCCCGCCGCATCGCCGTGCCCGGCTGCAACGCCACCGCGGTCACCCTCGCGCTCGCGCCCGGCGTCGCCGCGGGCCTGGTCGACACCACGGCCATCACCTCGGTGCTCGCCGTCGGCTCCTCCGGCGCCGGCCGCGCCGCCAAGACGCACCTGCTGGCGGCCGAGCTCACGGGCTCCGCCACCCCCTACGGCGTCGGCGGCACGCACCGCCACCTGCCCGAGATCGCGCAGAACCTGCGCGCCGCCGGCGGCAGCGACATCCGCCACTCCTTCACGCCCGTGCTCGTGCCCATGTCGCGCGGCATCCTCGCGACCGTCACCGCGCCGCTCATCGGCGAGGCGACGGCAGAGCAGGTGCGCTCGGCGTGGCTGACCGCCTACGGCGACGAGGCGTTCATCCACATCACGCCCGCCGGCGAGTACCCGCGCACCGCCGACGTGCTGGGGTCGAACTCGGTGCACCTGGGCGTCGGTCTCGACGAGGCAGCCGGCCGTGTCGTGGTGATCGCCGCGATCGACAACCTCGGCAAGGGCACGGCGGGCGCGGCGATCCAGTCGGCGAACATCGCGCTCGGGCTCGACGAGCAGCTGGGGCTCTCGATCGACGGGCTCGCGCCGTGAGCGTCACCGCCGCGGCCGGCTTCCGCGCCGCGGGCGTCGCCGCGGGCCTGAAGTCGAGCGGCGCGCTCGATGTCGCGCTCATCGTCAACGACGGCCCGCTGTCGGCCGCTGCCGGCGTGTTCACCGCCAACCGCGCCAAGGCCAACCCGGTGCTGTGGAGCGAGCAGGCGCTCGCCGGCGGCAGCGCGCGCGCCGTCATCCTCAACTCGGGCGGCGCGAACTGCTTCACCGGCGCCTTCGGCTTCCAGACCACCCACCAGACCGCCGAGCGGGTCGCCGAGCGGCTCGGGATCGGCGCCATCGAGGTGCAGGTGTGCTCGACCGGCCTCATCGGCGTCGGCGACGAGACCTTCCGCGCGGGCGTGCTCGCCGGCGTCGAGCGGTGCGCGGATGCGCTGCGGCACGACGGCGGGGACGACGCGGGCGGTCTTCGTGCGGCAGAGGCGATCATGACGACCGACTCGGTCGCGAAGCAGGCGCTCGCGACCGGCGGCGGCGCGGGGGCGAGCTGGACGGTCGGCGGCATGGCGAAGGGCGCGGGCATGCTCGCGCCGGGCCTCGCGACGATGCTCGTCGTGCTCACCACCGACGTCGTCGCCGAGGCCGATGTGCTCGACCGCGCGCTGCGCGCCGCGACCCGCGTCACCTTCGACCGGCTCGACTCGGACGGCTGCATGTCGACGAACGACACCGTGCTGCTGCTGGCCTCCGGAGCCTCGGGCGTCGAGGCCGACGAGGCCGAGCTCACCGCCGCCGTCACGGCGGTCTGCGACGACCTCGCCGACCAGCTGCAGCGCGACGCCGAGGGCGCGAGCCACGACATCACCATCGAGGTGCGCCGGGCGGCGAGCGAGGACGACGCGGTGGTCGTCGCCCGCTCGGTCGCACGCTCCAACCTCTTCAAGGCGGCCGTCTTCGGCAACGACCCCAACTGGGGCAGGGTGCTCGCGGCGATCGGCACGACGGATGCGTCCTTCGACCCGTACGCGGTCGACGTCGCCTTCAACGGGGTGCGCGTCTGCCACGCGGGGGAGCCCGACCGCCCGCGCGAGGAGGTCGACCTGACGCCCCGCGCGACGCACATCCTGATCGACCTGTTCGCGGGCGAGGCCGCCGCGAGCATCCGCACCAACGACCTCACCCACGACTACGTGCACGAGAACTCCGCATATGCGAGCTAGGGCCATGGAAGCTGCAGACCGCGCGGCCGACGCCGCCCGCAAGGCCGAGACCCTCATCGAGTCGCTGCCGTGGCTCGAGCGGTACCGCGGCGCGACGATCGTCGTGAAGTACGGCGGCAACGCCATGGTCAGCGAAGCGCTGCAGCGCGCCTTCGCCGAGGACATGGTCTACCTGCGCCACGTCGGCATCGAGCCGGTGGTCGTGCACGGCGGCGGCCCGCAGATCGACGAGGCGCTGCGCATCCACGGCATCGAGAGCGAGTTCCGCGGCGGCTACCGGGTGACGAGCCGCGCGGCGATGGACGTCGTGCGGATGGTGCTCACCGGTCAGGTGGCGCGCACGCTCGTCTCGCTCATCAACCGCCACGGCCCGCTCGCCGCCACGCTCTCGGGCGAGGATGCGGGGCTGTTCACCGGCCGCAGGCGCGGCACCGTCGTCGACGGGGAGGATGTCGACCTGGGCCAGGTGGGCGACGTCGTCGCCGTCGACCCGGCGCCGGTGCTGCGGCTGCTCGAGGCCGGCCTCATCCCGGTGGTCTCGTCGATCGCCCCCGACGGCGATGCGCCGGGGGAGTCGCTGAACGTGAACGCGGATGCCGCTGCCGCGGCCCTCGCGGCTGCGCTCGGCGCGCAGAAGCTCATCATCCTCACCGACATCGAGGGGCTCTACCGCGACTGGCCCGACCGCGCGAGCCTCATCAGCGAGATCACCGACACCGAGCTCGAGGCGCTGCTTCCGAGCCTCGAATCCGGCATGATCCCCAAGATGCAGGCCTGCCTCACCGCGGTGCGCGCCGGCGTGCCGAAGGCGGCGATCATCGACGGCCGCTCACCGCACTCGATCCTCACCGAGATCTTCACGACCGCCGGCTCCGGCACCGAGGTCGTGCCCGCATCCGCCGCCACCGCATCCGCACCGCTCGCCCCAGAGCGCCCGACCTCCGACAAGGAGCACGCATGACCCGCCACTTCCTCCGCGACGACGACCTGAGCCCCGCCGAGCAGCGCGCGGTGCTCGAGCGCGCGGCGCAGATGAAGCGCGATCGCTGGGCGGAGCGCCCGCTCGAGGGCCCGAAGTCGGTCGCCGTCATCTTCGACAAGTCGTCGACGCGCACGCGCGTCTCGTTCCACGTCGGCATCTCCGACCTGGGCGGCTCGCCGCTCATCATCTCGACCGCCTCGAGCCAGCTCGGCGGCAAGGAGACCGCCGCCGACACCGCGCGCGTGCTCGAGCGGCAGGTGGCGGCGATCGTGTGGCGCACCTACGCGCAGTCGGGGCTCGAGGAGATGGCGGCCGGCACGACGGTGCCCGTCGTCAATGCGCTCTCGGACGACTTCCACCCGTGCCAGCTGCTCGCCGACCTGCTGACGATGCAGGAGCACAAGGGCGAGCTCGCGGGCCTCACCGTCGCCTTCGTCGGCGACGGCCGCTCGAACATGGGGCAGTCGTACCTGCTCGCGTGCGCGACCGCGGGCATGCACGTGCGCGTCGGCTCGCCCGCCGAGCACTCGCCCGAGCCCGGCGTCGTCGCCGATGCCCAGCGCATCGCCGCCGAGACCGGCGGCAGCGCGAGCGTCGTGAGCAGCGCATCCGAGGCCGTCGCAGGCGCCGACATCGTCGTCACCGACACCTGGGTGTCGATGGGCAAGGAGAGCGAGAAGGCCGAGCGGGTCGCGACCTTCGGCGGCTTCAAGGTCGATCAGGCGCTCATGGATCTGGCGAAGCCCGACGCGGTCTTCATGCACTGCCTGCCCGCCGACCGCGGCTTCGAGGTGACCGCCGACGTCATCGACGGGCCGCAGTCGATCATCTGGGACGAGGCCGAGAACCGCCTGCACGCGCAGAAGGCGCTGCTGGCCTGGCTGCTCGAGAGGGCCGGCGCATGAGCGGGGACGAGCAGCGGCACGGCACGAACGAGGGCTCCCTGTGGGGCGGCCGCTTCGCATCCGGTCCCAGTCCCGAGATGGCACGGCTCTCGAAGTCGACGCAGTTCGACTGGCGGCTCGCGCAGCTCGACATCCGCGGCTCGAAGGCGCACGCGCTCGCGCTGCACGCCGCGGGCCTCCTCGACGACGAGCAGCTGGACGCCATGCGGGCGGCGCTCGACGAGCTGAGCGACCGCGTGCGCACCGGCGCGTTCGTCGCGGCGGAGTCCGACGAGGATGTGCACGGCGCGCTCGAGCGCGGCCTGATCGACATCGCCGGCGCCGAGCTGGGCGGGCGCCTGCGCGCCGGCCGCTCGCGCAACGACCAGATCGCGACCCTCGTGCGGGTGTGGATGCTGGAGGAGACCGAGGAGGTCGCCCGCGGCATCCGCGCGGTGATCGAGGCGCTCACGCTGCAGGCCGATGCGCACCCGGATGCGCCGATGCCGGGCCGCACCCACCTGCAGCACGCGCAGCCGGTGCTGCTCTCGCACCATCTGCTCGCGCACGCGTGGCCGCTGCTGCGCGACCTCGAGCGGCTCGCCGACTGGCGGGTGCGCGCGAGCGAGTCGCCCTACGGCGCCGGCGCGCTCGCCGGCAGCACGCTCGGCCTCGACCCGGCGCTCGTCGCCCGCGAGCTGGGCCTCGACGCGCCGAGCCCCAACTCGATCGACGCCACGAGCGCGCGCGACGTGGTCGCCGAGCTCACCTTCGTGCTCACCATGACGGCCATCGACCTCTCGCGCCTCGCCGAGGAGGTCATCTTCTGGTCGACGCGCGACGTCGGCTTCGCGAGGCTGCACGACGGCTTCTCGACCGGCTCGTCGATCATGCCGCAGAAGAAGAACCCCGACATCGCCGAGCTCGCGCGCGGCAAGGCCGGCCGCCTGATCGGCGACCACGCTGGCCTGCTCGCGACGCTCAAGGCGCTGCCGCTGGCCTACAACCGCGACCTGCAGGAGGACAAGGAGCCGGTCTTCGACGCGGTCGACCAGCTGCGGGTGCTGCTGCCGGCCTTCGCGGGCATGGTCGCCACCCTCGACTTCGACGAGCAGCGGATGCGCTCCGGCGCCGCCGCCGGCTACGCCCTCGCGACCGATGTGGCCGAGTGGCTGGTGCGGCGCCGCGTGCCGTTCCGGGATGCGCACGAGATCTCGGGCGCGCTCGTGCGGCTGTGCGAGCAGCGCGGCATCGAGCTCGACGAGGCGAGCGACGAGGACTACCGCTCGGTCTCCGAGCACCTGAGCCCCGAGGTGCGCGAGGTGCTCACCGTCGACGGCGCGATCCGCTCGCGCTCGGGCATCGGCGGCACCGCGGGCTCGGCGGTCGCCGAGCAGCGTCGCGCGCTGCAGGCCAGGCTCGATCGGCTCGGGTAGATTCGTGCAGGTGATCGATCCCGCTCCCATCCAGCTCGACCCGGCGTTCGCGAATGTCTGGGATGAGCTGCAGTATCGCGGCAGCGTGCACGTGTCGACCGACCCGGCGGCGCTCGAGCAGCTGCTGGGCGGCGACCCGATCACCTTCTACTGCGGCTTCGACCCGACGGCACCGAGCCTGCATCTCGGCAACCTCGTGCAGCTCATCGTCATGCGCCGGCTGCAGCTCGCCGGCCACAAGCCGCTCGCGCTGGTCGGCGGCTCGACGGGCCTGATCGGCGACCCGAAGCCGACGAGCGAGCGGCAGCTCAACGAGCGCGAGACCGTCGCCGAGTGGGTCACCTACCTCGGCGACCAGATGCTGCGCTTCCTCTCCGCCGAGGGCGACAACGCCGTGCAGCTGGTGAACAACCTCGACTGGACGGCGCCGATGTCGACCGTCGACTTCCTGCGCGAGGTCGGCAAGCACTTCCGCGTCGGCACGATGCTGAAGAAGGATGCCGTCGCCGCGCGCATGGAGTCCGACGAGGGCATCTCCTACGCGGAGTTCAGCTACCAGGTGCTGCAGGGCATGGACTTCCGCGAGCTCTACCTGCGCTACGGCTGCGTCATGCAGACCGGCGGCAGCGACCAGTGGGGCAACCTCACCGCCGGCACCGAGCTGATCCGCAAGGCCGAGGGCGTGCACGCGCACGCGATCGGCACGCCGCTCATCACCGACGCCGACGGCAAGAAGTTCGGCAAGAGCGAGGGCAACGCCGTCTGGCTCGACGCGAACCTGACGACGCCCTACGCGATGTACCAGTTCTGGCTCAACCAGGACGACGCGATCGTGGTGCAGCTGCTCAAGACCTTCACGTTCCTGCCCGCCGCCCGCATCGACGAGCTCGCCCGGGCGGTGGCGGATGCGCCGTTCCGGCGGGAGGCGCAGCGCGCGCTGGCGGTGCAGGTGACGGCGTTCATCCATGGCGTCGAGGCGACGCAGCAGGCGATCGACGCATCGCAGGCGCTGTTCGGCTCCGGCGATCTGAGCGCGCTCGACGAGCCGACGCTGGCCGCGGCGGTTCGCTCGCTCGACAAGCGCGCGACGGCGACGCCGGATGCGCCGGTGCTGCAGCTGCTGCAGGAGACCGGGCTGGTGGATTCGCTCTCGGATGCGCGACGCGCGATCAGGCAGGGCGGCATCAGCGTCAACAACGAGCGCATCGACGACGACGACGCGACCCTCGAGAACCGGCTGCTGCACGGCAGGTTCGCGGTGCTGCGCAGGGGCAAGAAGACGCTCGCGGGCATCGACGCGGGGGAGTGACGGGAGGGGGCCGAGCGGCCCCCTTTCGCGTTCTCCGCGGAAACACGGGGCGACACGCCCGGGATGCACGCGTTTTGCACCCGCGGGCCGGTCTCCATGTAACGTATCTACCTGTCACCCCAAAGACGCAGAGCCGAGAGGCCAGCGGATCAAGAGGGACCACCTCCTCGCCGAAAGGCACCACGCAGTTTGCGTGTTGGGCCAGACGCGAGTACGGTGACAATCCACTTCAATGACGAGAGTGCGGAGCGCACGGACGGCAGCGAGAGCAGCCGGCCAGCGCGACACGCCGACTTGACAGTCACTCCGGAGCGTGTAACCTAGACAGGTTGCCACGAACCGGGACTGAGAGTCCGGTGGGAGCAGAGCTCCGCACGGCGTGTCGAATTGACACTCGCCGAGAAGTGGTTATGATTGAGAAGTTGCCTCGACGCAGACCCGAAAGGGAAAGCACGAGAGCGTCCGATCCTTGAGAACTCAACAGCGTGCACAATGTCAAATGCCAAATTATTAACTCGTCCTGCCTTCGGGCAGAACGATTCCTTTGGATGAGACAGATTGTCAGTAGACAGTCTATTTTGTCAGCATCAAACTCGCTGCCATCCGGTTTTCCCCGGTTGGTACGCAAATTTTCTTTACGGAGAGTTTGATCCTGGCTCAGGACGAACGCTGGCGGCGTGCTTAACACATGCAAGTCGAACGATGAAGGAGGAGCTTGCTCCTCTGGATTAGTGGCGAACGGGTGAGTAACACGTGAGCAATGTGCCCTTGACTCTGGAATAAGCGCTGGAAACGGCGTCTAATACCGGATACGACCTTCGGAGGCATCTCCTGTTGGTGGAAAGAACTTCGGTCAAGGATCAGCTCACGGCCTATCAGTTAGTTGGTGAGGTAACGGCTCACCAAGACGACGACGGGTAGCCGGCCTGAGAGGGTGACCGGCCACACTGGGACTGAGACACGGCCCAGACTCCTACGGGAGGCAGCAGTGGGGAATATTGCACAATGGGCGCAAGCCTGATGCAGCAACGCCGCGTGAGGGACGACGGCCTTCGGGTTGTAAACCTCTTTTAGCAGGGAAGAAGCGAAAGTGACGGTACCTGCAGAAAAAGCACCGGCTAACTACGTGCCAGCAGCCGCGGTAATACGTAGGGTGCAAGCGTTGTCCGGAATTATTGGGCGTAAAGAGCTCGTAGGCGGTTTGTCACGTCTGCTGTGAAATCCCGAGGCTCAACCTCGGGCTTGCAGTGGGTACGGGCAGACTAGAGTGCGGTAGGGGAGATTGGAATTCCTGGTGTAGCGGTGGAATGCGCAGATATCAGGAGGAACACCGATGGCGAAGGCAGATCTCTGGGCCGTAACTGACGCTGAGGAGCGAAAGCATGGGGAGCAAACAGGCTTAGATACCCTGGTAGTCCATGCCGTAAACGTTGGGAACTAGATGTGGGGACCATTCCACGGTCTCCGTGTCGTAGCTAACGCATTAAGTTCCCCGCCTGGGGAGTACGGCCGCAAGGCTAAAACTCAAAGGAATTGACGGGGGCCCGCACAAGCGGCGGAGCATGCGGATTAATTCGATGCAACGCGAAGAACCTTACCAAGGCTTGACATATAGGAGAACGCACTGGAGACAGTGAACTCTTTGGACACTCCTATACAGGTGGTGCATGGTTGTCGTCAGCTCGTGTCGTGAGATGTTGGGTTAAGTCCCGCAACGAGCGCAACCCTCGTCCTATGTTGCCAGCACGTAATGGTGGGAACTCATGGGATACTGCCGGGGTCAACTCGGAGGAAGGTGGGGATGAGGTCAAATCATCATGCCCCTTATGTCTTGGGCTTCACGCATGCTACAATGGCCGGTACAATGGGCTGCGATACCGCAAGGTGGAGCGAATCCCAAAAAGCCGGTCTCAGTTCGGATTGAGGTCTGCAACTCGACCTCATGAAGTCGGAGTCGCTAGTAATCGTAGATCAGCAACGCTACGGTGAATACGTTCCCGGGCCTTGTACACACCGCCCGTCAAGTCATGAAAGTCGGTAACACCCGAAGCCGGTGGCCTAACCTTTTGGAGGGAGCCGTCGAAGGTGGGATCGGTGATTAGGACTAAGTCGTAACAAGGTAGCCGTACCGGAAGGTGCGGCTGGATCACCTCCTTTCTAAGGAGCATCTCGCCGGCACAGCCGGCGCAGAGCCACTACGGTCGCACACGTCGACCGGTGGTCAGCTCATGGGTGGAACATTGACATTGGCACTCGAACGATCGAGTCCAGCTCAGTACGGCTGCTTTGCAGCCTGGAACGGCAGGACACGGGAGATCGAGTGCATGCACGCTGTTGGGTCCTGAGGGACCGGACGGCGCCTTTTGGCGTCTGAAGAACCCTCGGACCGGCTGGCTGACGCGCAGAGCGCGCTGGTCTCCGGTACCGACCGTAAGTTGAGAACTACACAGTGGACGCGAGCATCTTAGATTCGAGCTTCGGCTCGGATCACAAGATCTTTAAATAGATCATTGGTCAGCAGCCTTCGGGCTGCCGATTAACCAATACTCATGTATGTGGTCAAGTTTCTAAGAGCAAACGGTGGATGCCTTGGCATCTGGAGCCGATGAAGGACGTAGTAATCTGCGATAATCCTCGGGGAGCTGATAAACGAGCTTTGATCCGAGGGTCTCCGAATGGGGAAACCCCGCTGGGCGGCGTGCCGACCCAGTGACTCCCGCCTGAATATATAGGGCGGGTAGAGGGAACGTGGGGAAGTGAAACATCTCAGTACCCACAGGAAGAGAAAACAACAGTGATTCCGTAAGTAGTGGCGAGCGAACGCGGAAGAGGCTAAACCGATCGTGTGTGATAGCCGGCAGGCGTTGCACGATCGGGGTTGTGGGACATCTCAGCTGCTCTGCCGAGCAGCAAGCGTTACAGACCGCGGTAGGCGAAGGACTTGGAAAGGTCCATCACAGAGGGTGACAATCCCGTAGCCGAAACCGCGCAATGGCGCGAGATCCATCCCAAGTAGCACGGGGCCCGAGAAATCCCGTGTGAATCTGCCAGGACCACCTGGTAAGCCTAAATACTCCCAGATGACCGATAGCGGACAAGTACCGTGAGGGAAAGGTGAAAAGTACCCCGGGAGGGGAGTGAAATAGTACCTGAAACCGTTTGCTTACAAACCGTTGGAGCAGCCCTAGCAGCTGTGACAGCGTGCCTTTTGAAGAATGAGCCTGCGAGTTAGCGATATGTGGCGAGGTTAACCCGTGTGGGGTAGCCGTAGCGAAAGCGAGTCTGAATAGGGCGATTCAGTCGCATGTCCTAGACCCGAAGCGAAGTGATCTATCCATGGCCAGGTTGAAGCGAGGGTAAGACCTCGTGGAGGACCGAACCCACTTAGGTTGAAAACTGAGGGGATGAGCTGTGGATAGGGGTGAAAGGCCAATCAAACTTCGTGATAGCTGGTTCTCTCCGAAATGCATTTAGGTGCAGCGTTGCGTGTTTCTTGCCGGAGGTAGAGCTACTGGATGGCCGATGGGCCCCAAAAGGTTACTGACGTCAGCCAAACTCCGAATGCCGGTAAGTGAGAGCGCAGCAGTGAGACGGTGGGGGATAAGCTTCATCGTCGAGAGGGAAACAACCCAGACCACCGACTAAGGTCCCTAAGCGTGTGCTAAGTGGAAAAGGATGTGGAGTTGCTTAGACAACCAGGAGGTTGGCTTAGAAGCAGCCACCCTTGAAAGAGTGCGTAATAGCTCACTGGTCAAGTGATTCTGCGCCGACAATTTAACGGGGCTCAAGCACATCACCGAAGTCGTGGAATTCGTACAACAGCTCGGCAGCTTGTCTGTCCAGGCGTACGGATTGGTAGGAGAGCGTCGTGTGGCGAGTGAAGCGGCGGAGTGATCCAGCCGTGGACGCCACACGAGTGAGAATGCAGGCATGAGTAGCGAAAGACTGGCGAGAAACCAGTCCTCCGAAAGACCAAGGGTTCCAGGGTCAAGCTAATCTTCCCTGGGTAAGTCGGGACCTAAGGCGAGGCCGACAGGCGTAGTCGATGGACATCAGGTTGATACTCCTGAACTGACGAAAAACCGCCCAAGCCAAACCAGTAATGCTAAGAGTCCGAATCCTTGGACCGATCCCTTCGGGGTGACGTCCTTGGCCTAGCACTCGACCCTATGCTGGGGCGGCTAGCGTATTAACAGGTGTGACGCAGGAAGGTAGCAGAACCGGGCCGATGGTTGAGTCCGGGTAAGCCGTAGGGCGTGGGATAGGCAAATCCGTTCCACATATAGCCTGAGAGCTTTGCCGAACCCTAGAGGGAAGTCTGTGATCCTATGCTGCCAAGAAAAGCATCGACGCGAGGTTTTAGTCACCCGTACCCCAAACCAACTCAGGTGGTCAGGTAGAGAATACCAAGGAGATCGAGAGAATCGTGGTTAAGGAACTCGGCAAAATGCCCCCGTAACTTCGGGAGAAGGGGGGCCTGAGGCGTGACGGCACTAGCTGCCCGAGCGTTTGAAGGCCGCAGAGACCAGTGGGAAGCGACTGTTTACTAAAAACACAGGTCCGTGCGAAGACGCAAGTCGATGTATACGGACTGACGCCTGCCCGGTGCTGGAAGGTTAAGAGGAAGGGTTAGCGTAAGCGAAGCTCAGAATTTAAGCCCCAGTAAACGGCGGTGGTAACTATAACCATCCTAAGGTAGCGAAATTCCTTGTCGGGTAAGTTCCGACCTGCACGAATGGCGTAACGACTTCCCAGCTGTCTCAACCGCGAACTCGGCGAAATTGCACTACGAGTAAAGATGCTCGTTACGCGCAGCAGGACGGAAAGACCCCGTGACCTTTACTACAGCTTGGTATTGGTGTTCGGTGTGGCTTGTGTAGGATAGGTGGGAGACTGTGAAGCTCGGACGCTAGTTCGGGTGGAGTCATTGTTGAAATACCACTCTGGTCACTCTGGATATCTAACTTCGAACCGTGATCCGGTTCAGGGACAGTGCCTGGTGGGTAGTTTAACTGGGGCGGTTGCCTCCCAAAAAGTAACGGAGGCGCCCAAAGGTTCCCTCAACCTGGTTGGCAATCAGGTGTCGAGTGTAAGTGCACAAGGGAGCTTGACTGTGACAGTGACAACTGGAGCAGGGACGAAAGTCGGGACTAGTGATCCGGCAGTGGCTTGTGGAAGCGCTGTCGCTCAACGGATAAAAGGTACCTCGGGGATAACAGGCTGATCTTGCCCAAGAGTCCATATCGACGGCATGGTTTGGCACCTCGATGTCGGCTCGTCGCATCCTGGGGCTGGAGTAGGTCCCAAGGGTTGGGCTGTTCGCCCATTAAAGCGGCACGCGAGCTGGGTTTAGAACGTCGTGAGACAGTTCGGTCCCTATCCGCTGCGCGCGTTGGAAGTTTGAGAGGATCTGACCCTAGTACGAGAGGACCGGGTTGGACGAACCTCTGGTGTGTCAGTTGTTCCGCCAGGAGCACCGCTGATTAGCTACGTTCGGGATGGATAACCGCTGAAAGCATCTAAGCGGGAAGCCGGCCTCAAGATGAGACTTCCATGCCTTCGGGCGAGAGGCTCCCAGCCAGACTACTGGGTTGATAGGCCGGATGTGGAAGTGGGGACTACAGACCCATGAAGCTGACCGGTACTAATAAGCCGATGACTTGATAACACTTATATGAGCTTGCTGCTCGCGTCCACTTTGTGGTTCTCGATGTACGGTCGAGAACCGCAGCCCTTCGCTTCAATGCGAAGAGCTGTGCAGACTGAAACATCAATAGTGTTTCGGCGGCCATAGCGAGAGGGAAACGCCCGGTCACATTCCGAACCCGGAAGCTAAGGCTCTCAGCGCCGATGGTACTGCAGGGGGGACCCTGTGGGAGAGTAGGACACCGCCGGACTTCTTTTGGAAAGGGGCCCCAGATTCGTCTGGGGCCCCTTTTTCCGTTTGTCCTACCGTGATGCGACCATCGAGAGGTGGAGAGGACCGACCCGTGAACGACGAGGCAGACCGCAGCAACTCCGGTCGAGACGACCGCCGCCGGAATGCCGGCGACGCAGGTCGCTCCCACCGCGACGGCGACCGTCGCCCGCAGCGCGACGGCGAGCGCCGATTCGGCGACCGCGACGGACGGCCGCAGCGCGACGGACGAGCGGGCGAGAGCGATCGCAAGCTCCGCCCCGGCGACCGCGGCTACCGCCCCGAGGGCGAGCGCCGCCCGTCCGGCGACGCGGAGCGGCGTCCCTCGCGTGACGGTGACCGTCGCTTCGGTGACGGGCGACCTGCCCGCAATGGCGAGCGTCGCCCGCAGCGCGACGGCGACCGCCGGTTCGGCGACCGCAAGCCGCCGCGCGACGGTGATCGGCGTCCCTCGCGTGACGGCGATCGGCGTCCCCCGCGAGACGGAGACCGTCGCCCGCAGCGCGATGGCGACCGTCGGTTCGGCGACCGCAAGCCGCCGCGTGATGGCGAGCGGCGTCCGCCCCGGGATGGCGAGCGGCGTCCGCCTCGGGATGGCGAGCGGCGTCCGCCTCGCGACGGCGATCGTCGCCCGCAGCGCGATGGCGACCGTCGGTTCGGCGACCGCAAGCCGCCGCGCGACGGTGACCGCCGCTTCGACCGAGACGCGAAGCCGCAGCGCGATGGACAGCGGCCGTACGGCCGCGGCGACCAGGCGCGTCGTGACGACCAGCGCACGAGGAACCAGGGCCCGCAGCGCGACGCCGCACGCCCCGGCCGTGCGTACGAGCACCGCGGCGACGGCTCCGGCGAGAGCTTCAAGCAGGTGCGCGACGACGACTTCGTCGCACCCGAGCTGCCGGAGGACATCCGGGCCGAGGATCTCGACATCGGTGCCCGCGCGCAGCTGAAGACCCTCACGAAGGACAACGCCGAGCTCGTCGCCAAGCACATGGCGATGGCCGCCCAGCTGATCGACGAGCAGCCGGAGCTCGCGCACCAGCACGCGCTCACCGCTGCCCGCCGCGCCGGCCGCATCGGGGTCGTGCGCGAGACGCTCGCGATCACCGCGTACCAGCTCGGCGAGTTCGCGCTCGCCCTGCGCGAGCTGCGCACCTACCGCCGCATCACGGGGCGCGACGACCAGCTGCCGCTGATGGCTGACTGCGAGCGCGGTCTCGGCCGCCCCGAGAAGGCGCTCGAGCTCGCCCGGTCGGTCGACGCATCCACCCTCGACACCGCGGTGCGCGTCGAGCTCGCGATCGTGAAGTCGGGCGCGCGCCTCGACCTGGGGCAGAAGGATGCCGCGCTGGAGGAGCTGCGGATCCCCGAGCTGCGCAAGGACAAGGCGTTCGAGTACAGCCCGGCGCTGTTCGCCAGCTTCGCCGGCGTGCTCGAGGAGCTCGGTCGCGATGACGAGGCCGAGGAGTGGTTCGCGCTCGCCGACCGCGCGGTCGACGCGCTCGAGGCGGCACTCGCACCCGGCGAGCTCGAGTCGGTCGGCATCACGACCGAAGCGCTCGAGACCGAGGACGGCGACGAGGAGGGGGTTCCCCTCGAGCCGACCGCCGACGACGATGCCGCGGCGACCGACGCCGACGCGATCGACGCCGCAGCTGCTGCCCCCGAGGACGTGCCGCTCGACGTGCCCGCGTCGCCCGCCGCGGACGACGCGCTGTTCGGCGATGCGCTCTTCGGCGACGAGCTGATCGAGCCCGCGGCAGACGACGACGCCGATGCCGACGCGGGGGAGGCCCAGCGCGACGGAGACGCCCGCTGATGGCCCTCCTTCGCCGATCGGCACGGCAGCAGCCCACGCCGATCGACGGCATCGACTGCCTGTACCTCGACCTCGACGGCGTCGTCTACAAGGGTCCCGACGCCATCCCGCACGCGGTCGAGAGCATCCGCTCCCTCGACGCGCGCGCCGTCTACCTGACGAACAACGCCTCGCGCACCGATGCGGAGGTCGCCGGCCACCTCGCGTCCTTCGGCCTCGAGCTCACGGCCGAGGACGTCGTCACGAGCCCGCAGGCCGCCATGCGGCTGCTCGCGTCGCATCTCGAGCCGGGCGACCCGGTGCTGGTCGTCGGCGGCGCGGGCATCGTCGTCGAGGTCGAGGCGCGCGGCTGGCGCGTCGTGCGCACCGCCGCAGAGCGGCCCAGGGCCGTCGTGCAGGGCTTCCATCCCTCGGTCGGCTGGCAGGAGCTGGCGGAGGCCGCGTTCGCGCTCCAGGCGCCCTCCGCCGACGGGGGCATCCCCTGGATCGCGACCAACGGCGACTGGACGATCCCGGTCGCGGGCGGCATCGCCCCCGGCAACGGCACGCTCGTCTCCGCCGTGCACACGGCGGTCGGCCGCCTGGCCGAGTTCGCGGGCAAGCCCGAGCGGCACATGTACGACGTCGCGACCGAGCGGTTCGCGGCGGCCTCGCCCGCGATGGTCGGCGACCGCCTCGACACCGACATCCTCGGCGCACGCCGTGCGGGCATCCGCTCCATCATGGTGCTCACGGGCGTCGACCGCGGGGCGAGCCTCATCGGCGCCGACGAGACGATGCGCCCCGACCACGTGATCGAGGATCTGCGCGGCCTCGCCGAGCCGATCGCGCCGCTGCGCGAGACGTTCGAGCGCTCGACGGGCGACACCTACTTCGAGGTCGGCACGGCGGCCGTGCGCCGCAGCGGCATCGACATCACGCTCGTGCGCGCCGGCGCGCGGCCGGTCGACACGATCCGCGCCGCCTGCGCCGCCGTCTGGACCGCCGACCGCGCCGTGCTGGGGCTGCGCATCAGCGATGAGCTGCTCGCGCTCTAGTCAGCCGGCAGCCGCGCCCGGCGCATCCCAGCGCGCCCGCCAGGGCCCGACGCGTGCCGGGTCGGGCTCGACGCCGTAGGCGCGCCAGAAGGCGGGCTCGGCATCGGCGAGGCCGTTCCACTCCAGCGACCACGAGGCGATCGCGAGATCCGACCAGCGCTCGCCCACGCCGACCCGGCCGAGGTCGACGAGCCCCGCGAAGCCGCCGTCGCGCAGGAGCGCGTTCGGCGCGCACGGGTCGCCGTGGCAGACGACGAGCTCGCGCGGCCCGCCCGCCTCGAGGCCGGTGATGGCGGATGCGGTCCAGTCGGGAGCGGGGAAGGGGCAGGAGGCCACCGGCAGCGCGTGCAGCCGGCGCAGCCCCTCCCCGAGCGCCGCCGCCGCGCGCTCCGGATCGCGCAGGCCCGCGGCGGAGACGATGGAGGCGCCGTCGAGCGCGCTGGTGACGAGCAGCTCGCCCGCGGCGTCCTCGCGCAGCTCGAGCACGCGGGGCACCGGCACGGCCCCCGGGCGTTCGGCGGGCCGTGACGGGCCGGCGGCGGCGAGCCAGCGCATCCGCTCTGCCTCGTCGCGGAGCGACTCGGGGCTGCCGGCCGGGTTCCACTTCGCGTAGACCGGCGCATCCAGCAGCTCGACGCGCGCGGTGATGCCGCCATAGACGTTCTGCCAGACCAGCTCGACCGGGTGGTGCTCGGCGAGCGCGGCGATCGGGCGCGGCACCGGGGTGCCGGCGGGCGGAGGTCCGGCGAGGTCGGACGGCGGCAGCGCGGGCATGCTGCGACGCTAGCGAACCCGGCGGCGGGCGCATGTGCGGATGCGCCGAGCGCGAACGCGCGTGCATCGGGTCGAGCGACGTGCTGTGCTGTCGTGATGGCGACGACGCAGCATCCCAACCGCGTGCTCGTGCTCGGCGGCACCCGGTGGCTCGGCCATCGCATCGCCCGCGCGCACCTCGAGCGCGGCGCCCGGGTCACCTGCCTCGCGCGCGGCGAGGGAGGCGAGGTGCCGGCAGGCGCCCGACTGGTCGTCGGCGACCGCGCCGCGGCGGGGGCGTACGCGGGCATCGACGGCGACTGGGACGAGATCGTCGACGTCAGCAGGATCCCCGCGCACGCCTCCGGCGCGCTCGACGCGCTCGCGCACCGCACGGCGCACTGGACCTTCGTCTCGTCGGTCTCGGCCCAGCGGCTCGAGGGCGCACCCGTCGGCGCGGACGAGGACGACGCGCTCGTGCCGGAGGATTCCAGCGGCGAGGAGTACGGCGGGGCGAAGGCGTGGATCGAGCGCGTCGCGCGCGAGCGGCTCGGCGATCGCCTCGCGATCGTGCGGCCGGGGCTGATCGGCGGCCCCGGCGACGAGAGCGGCCGCTTCGGGCACTGGGTTGCCAGGTTCGCGCTCGCGGCCGACGGGCCGGTGCTCGTGCCCGCCCGCGACCAGCCCACGCAGACGATCGACGTGCGGGATCTCACCGCCTTCCTCGTCGACCGGGCGCCCGGCCGCGGCGACATCGTGAACGCCGTCGGCGCCGCGGGCATGCTGCACGACCACCTCGCGCTCGCGCGCGAGCTCGCAGGCCACACCGGCGCCGTCGTGCAGGCGAGCGACGAGCAGCTCGCCGCGCTCGAGATCGGCCACTGGGCGGGCGAGCGGGCGCTACCGCTGACGCTGCCCGCCGAGCTGGCGCCGCACGCGCAGCGCTCCAGCGCCCGCTACGTGGCGGCCGGCGGCGCGCACCGCCCGCTGGTCGAGACGCTCACGGCGGTCCTCGCCGACGAGCGCGCGCTCGGGCTCGACCGCCCGGCTCCCCACAGGCTCTCGCGCGCCGACGAGCTGCGCGCGATCGATTCGCTAGCCTCGAGCGCATGACCGAACAGCACGGCACGGGCGAGCACGGCGAGAGCCGGGGCACCGACGGCCTCGTCGACGAGCTCGACCTGCTCGAGCAGCAGCCGCTCGAGGAGCGCGCCGAGCAGCTCGCGCGCATCCACGACAGGCTGCAGGCCGAGCTCGGTGCGGTGCGTGGCTGAGCCGGCACCCATCCGCCTCGACCAGGCGCTCGTCGAGCGCGGCCTCGCACGCAGCCGCACGCAGGCGCAGCAGCACATCGTCGCCGGCCTCGTCACGGTCGACGGCCGCGGCGTCGTGAAGACGAGCCATCGCGTCGGCCCCGACGCCGAGCTCTCGATCGCCGGCGGCGACCCGTGGGTCTCGCGCGCCGCGCACAAGCTGATCGCCGCGCTCGACGCCTTCGCGGTCGACCCCGCGGGCCGCGACGCGCTCGACGCGGGCGCCTCGACCGGCGGCTTCACCCAGGTGCTGCTGGCGCGCGGCGCCGCGCACGTGACCGCCCTCGACGTCGGGCACGGCCAGTTCCGGCTCGACGTCGCAGCGCATCCCATCACCCTCATCGAGGGGCAGAACGTGCGCGAGCTGGCGCCGGGCTCGATCGAGCCGGTGCCGACGATCGTCACCGCCGACCTCTCGTTCATCTCGCTCGCGCTCGCGATCGGGCCGCTCGTCGGCGTCGCGGCGCCCGACGCCGACTGGATCGTGCTCATCAAGCCGCAGTTCGAGGTCGGGCGCACCGGCGTGCGCGAGGGCATCGTGACCGACGCCGGGCTGCGCGCGCAGGCGATCGAGCAGGTGCTGTGGGCGGCGTGGGACGCGGGGCTCGGCACGGCCGGCCTGATCGGCAGCCCGATCGTCGGCGGGCGCGGCAACCTCGAGTACCTCGCGCACCTCTCGGCCGCGCACGGCTCGAATCCGACAGAATGGCTGGAGGAGTCCGTCAGGCTGTCGAAGGAGGCGCAGTGAGCGATCGCAGGTTCCTGCTCGCGTTCCACCCGGGGCGCGCCGAGGCGGTGCAGACCGCCGCGAGCATCGCCGCCCGGCTGCTCGCCGCCGGCGTGACGCCCGTCGTGCTCGCCGAGGATCGCGGCGTGCTGCTCGAGGGCCGCTCGGGCCTCGACGCGGTCGAGCCCTACGGGCCGACCGACGCGCCCGACGTCGAGCTGATCGTGACGCTCGGCGGCGACGGCACGATCCTGCGCGCCGCCGAGCTGCAGCGAGAGATCGACGCGCCGCTGCTGGGCATCAACCTCGGCCACGTCGGCTTCCTCGCCGAGGCCGAGGTGGCCGATCTCGACGAGGTCGTCGAGCGTGCGCTGCGCGCCGACTACGAGGTCGAGCACCGGCTCGTGCTGTGCGTGCGCGTGTACGACCACGACCGGCTGCTGCACGAGACCTGGGCGGTCAACGAGGCGGCGGTCGAGAAGGCCGGCTCCGGCCGCATGATCTCGACCCTGCTCGAGATCGACGGACGGCCCATCTCGTCGTTCGGCTCGGACGCCGTCATCCTCGCGACACCCACCGGCTCGACCGCCTACTCCTTCTCGGCCGGCGGGCCGATCGTGTGGCCGACGGCAGAGGCGCTGCTGATGGTGCCGCTCGGCGCGCACGCGCTGTTCACCCGCCCCCTGGTGGTGGCGCCCACCTCGACCATGTCGGTGACGATCGCCGACGACTCCTCGAGCCCCGCCGTGCTCTGGTGCGACTCGCGCCGCTCGTTCGAGCTGCCGCAGGGCACGCGCGTCGAGGCGACCCGCGACGAGCGGCCGCTGCGCATGGCACGCCTGTCGAGCGCGCCCTTCGCCGACCGGCTGGTCGCCAAGTTCCACCTGCCCGTCGAAGGCTTCCGGCGGAAGCGGCCGTGACGCGCCTCGACGAGCTCACGATCCGCGCCCTGGGCGTGATCGACGAGGCGCGCGTGCCCCTGGGCGCCGGCTTCACGGCCATCACGGGCGAGACGGGCGCCGGCAAGACGATGGTCGTGCAGGCGCTCGCGCTGCTGCGCGGCGAGAGGGCCGACGCCGGCGTGATCCGCGCGGGGGAGGAGCGCGCCGCCGTGCAGGGCGTCTGGCTCGTCGATGACGCGGATGCGGTGGCGATCGTCGACGACGCCGGCGGCAGCGTCGACGACGGCGAGCTGATCCTCGGGCGCGCCCTCTCGCGCGGGCCCGACGGCGCCGCACGGTCGCGCGCCCAGGCGGGAGGTGCGGCCGTGCCCGCCGGGCTGCTGCGCTCGCTCGCCGACCGGCTCGTCGCCGTGCACGGCCAGGCCGACCAGCAGCGGCTGCGCTCGGCAGAGGCCCAGGCGGCGGCGCTCGATCGGGCCGCCGGACCGGCGCTCGACGAGCTGCTCGCCGAGTATCGCCGTGAGCACGCGGCCTGGACGGACGCGCGCGACCGGGCGCAGCGCATCCGCACCGAGCACGACGCACGAGCCGCGGAGGCCGCGTCGCTGCGCGACGAGCTCGAGGAGCTCGAGGCCTTCGACCCGCAGCCGGGGGAGCAGGATGCGCTGGCGGCCGTCGCGAACCGGCTCGAGCACGCCGAGGCGCTGCGGACCGAGCTCGCCGAGGCGCACGCGGCGCTGCTGAGCGACGACGACGCACCCGATGCCGTGACGCTCGCCGGCACGGCCCGCCGCCTGGTCGAGCGGGCCTCGACCGACGACGCGGCGCTCGCGGAGGCGCTCGAGATGCTCGTGCAGGCGGATGCGCTGCTGCAGGAGGCCTCGGCGTCGATCGTGAAGGCGCTCGACGACCTCGAGCGGCCCCAGCGCTCGCTCGACGAGGTGCAGCAGCGCCGCGCCGACCTCTCGGGGCTCGAGCGCCGGCTCGGCCGGCCGCTGGAGGTCGCGCTCGAGGCCGCCCCGCAGGCGGCGCTGCGGCTCGCCGAGCTCGACGGCGACGACGAGGAGCTCGCGCGCCTCGCCGCAGAGGAGCAGCGCTGCCTCGACGCCGCCGCCGCGCTCGCCGACCGGCTCAGCGCCATGCGGCAGGACGCCGCCCGCCGGCTCGAGGAGGCCGTCGGGGCAGAGCTGCGGGCGCTCGCGATGCCCAACGCGCGGCTGGTGCTCGAGGTGGTGCAGGGCGAGACGCTCGGCGCCACCGGCCGCGATCGCGTCACGATGCTGCTCGCCCCGCACCCTGGCGCCGAGCCGCGCCCGGTGCAGAAGGGGGCGTCCGGCGGAGAGCTCAGCCGCGTCATGCTCGCGATCGAGGTGGCGCTCGCGGCGGGCCCCATGGCCGACGAGACCGTGCCCACGATGGTCTTCGACGAGGTCGACGCGGGCGTGGGCGGCGCCGCGGCGATCGAGATCGGCCGGCGCCTCGCGCAGCTCGCCGAGCACTGCCAGGTGATCGTCGTCACCCACCTCGCGCAGGTGGCCGCCTTCGCCGAGACGCAGGTGCGGGTGGAGAAGGGCACCGACGGCCGCATCACGGCGTCGCAGGTCGCGGCGGTCGAGGGCGAAGAGCGCCTGGCCGAGCTCGCCCGCATGCTCTCGGGCACCGCATCCGAGACCGCGCTCGCGCACGCCCGCGAGTTGCTCGCCGATGCGCGGGCCGTGGGATAGGCTCGAAGCCCGTGAACCTCGTTGCGCCAGAAGCCGACCAGCAGCCCACGGAAACCCCCGGCCAGGCGGCCCCGACGCCGGCCAAGGTGACCAAGCAGATCTTCGTCACCGGCGGTGTCGTCTCGTCGCTCGGCAAGGGCCTGACCGCCGCATCGCTCGGCAACCTGCTCACGGCGCGCGGGCTGCACGTGGTGATGCAGAAGCTCGACCCGTACCTCAACGTCGACCCGGGCACGATGAACCCGTTCCAGCACGGCGAGGTGTTCGTCACCGACGACGGCGCCGAGACCGACCTCGACATCGGCCACTACGAGCGGTTCCTCGACGTGAGCCTGTCGCAGGCCGCGAACGTCACGACCGGCCAGATCTACTCGCGCGTCATCGAGCGCGAGCGCCGCGGCGAGTACCTGGGCGACACCGTGCAGGTCATCCCGCACATCTCCGATGAGATCAAGCGGCGCATGCGCCTGCAGGCCGAGGTCGAGCCGCAGCCCGACGTCATCATCACCGAGATCGGCGGCACGGTCGGCGACATCGAGTCGCAGCCGTTCATCGAGTCGGCTCGGCAGCTGCGCCACGAGCTCGGCCGCCAGAACGTGTTCTTCGTGCACGTCTCGCTCGTGCCCTTCCTCGGCGCCTCCGGCGAGCAGAAGACGAAGCCAACGCAGCACTCCGTCGCGACCCTGCGCTCGATCGGCATCCAGCCCGACGCGCTCGTGCTGCGCAGCGACCGCCCGGTGAGCGAGTCGAACCGCAAGAAGATCGCGCTCATGTGCGACGTCGAGGAGCAGGCGGTCGTCAACACCGTCGACCTGCCCTCGATCTACGACATCCCCACGACCCTGTTCGAGCAGGGCCTCGACGCCCACATCATCCGGCAGCTGGGCATCGACGCGGGCGACGTCGACTGGTCGCACTGGCAGCCGGTGCTCGACTCGGTGCACCAGCCCAAGCACGAGGTGACGATCGGCCTGGTCGGCAAGTACATCGACCTGCCGGATGCGTACCTGTCGGTGACCGAGGCGGTCAAGGCGGGCGGGTTCGCGAACCAGACGAAGGTCAACCTGCGCTGGATCCCCTCGGACGACTGCAGGACGCCCGAGGGCGCGGCCGCAGCGCTGGGCGAGCTCGACGGCATCGTGGTGCCCGGCGGCTTCGGCATCCGCGGCATCGAGGGCAAGCTGGGCGCGCTGAGGTTCACGCGCGAGAACGAGATCCCCACGCTCGGCATCTGCCTCGGCCTGCAGTGCATGGTCATCGAGGCCGCACGCAACCTCGCGGGCATCGAAGGCGCATCCTCGACCGAGTTCGACGAGGAGACGCCCGCTCCGGTCATCGCGACGATGGCCGAGCAGCAGCAGCACATCCACGGCGGCGACCTCGGCGGCACCATGCGCCTGGGCCTGTACGAGGCGAAGCTCGCCGAGGGCTCGCTCGCCGCGCGGCTCTACGGCGCGAACGTCTCGCACGAGCGCCACCGGCACCGCTACGAGGTCAACAACGCCTACCGCGAGCAGATCGCCGCGGCCGGCCTCTCGTTCTCGGGCACCTCGCCAGAGGGCACGCTCGTCGAGTACGTCGAGCTGCCGGAGCACCCCTTCTACATCGCCACGCAGGCGCACCCCGAGCTGCGCAGCCGGCCGAACCGCGCGCATCCGCTCTTCCGCGGCCTCGTCGAGGCGGCGCTCGACCGCCAGCGGGCCTCGAAGCTGTTCGACGAGACCGACGAGAGCGAACCCGCCGCCACGGTCGACGCGGCATGATCGGCGACGCGCTCGGCCGGCGACCCGTGCTCGCGCGCGAGCGCCTGTTCGACGGGCGCGTGTGGGATGTCGAGGCGCAGGAGTTCGAGCTCGGCGGGCAGCGCATCCGCCGCGAGGTGATCGTGCACCCCGGTGCCGTCGCGGTCGTCGCGCTCAACGACGCCGACGAGGTGATGCTCGTGCACCAGTACCGGCACCCCGCGGGCGGCACGCTGTGGGAGCTGCCGGCGGGCCTGCTCGACGTCGCGGGCGAGGATCCGCTCGTGGGCGCCCAGCGCGAGCTGGCCGAGGAGGCCGACATCGCCGCCGACACCTGGCAGACGCTCATCGACATCTCCACCACCGGCGGCGGCTCGACCGAGATCATCCGCATCTACCTCGCCACCGACGTGCGCGAGCTGCCGGAGGCCTTCGCGCGCGAGCACGAGGAGGCCGAGATGGAGTGCCGCTGGGTGCCGCTCGACGAGGTCGTCGAGGCGGCGCTCGCGATGCGGCTGCACAACGCCTCGCTGCTGGCGGCGATGCTCGCGGTCACCCAGCTGCGGGCGCGCGGCGGGCAGGCGCATCCCGCAGACCTGCCGTTCGACTGGCACCGGCCGCGGCCGGAGTGATGACGCCGCAGCAGGCGGTCGAGCGGCTGCTGCGCCAGCTCGCCATCGAGCGCGGCCTCTCGAAGCACACGGTCGCCGCCTACCGCCGCGACCTGGGCGGCTATCTGGCGGTGCTCGAGGCGCGGGGCGTGACGGATGCGACGGCCATCACGGGCGAGGACGTCGCGGCGTTCCGCGGCTCGCTCGCCGACCGCGGGCTGGCCGCCTCCTCGGTGGCGCGGCACCTGTCGGCCGTGAAGGCGCTGCACCGCTGGCTCGTCGACGAGCGCGTCGCGGCCGACGACGTCGCGAAGGATCAGCGGCCGCCCAAGCTGCCGCAGCGGCTGCCCAAGGCGATCTCGGTCTCGCAGATGCAGCGGCTGCTGGACGTCGCGGGCGCGGGCGCCGCGCTCGGCGACGGTGAGGCGGTCAGCGACGGGGCGGCGGTCGACCCCGCACGGCTGCGCGATCTGGCGCTGCTCGAGCTGCTGTACGCCACCGGCGCGCGCATCTCGGAGATCATCGCGCTCGACGTCGACGAGGTCGCGGCGCTCGGCGAGCACGGGCTGCTGCGCGTCACCGGCAAGGGTGCCAAGCAGCGGCTCGTGCCGGTCGGCTCCTACGCGCGAGCGGCGGTGGATGCGTGGCTCGTGCGGGGGAGGGCGGCGTTCGCGGCGAAGGGGCGCGGCACCCCGGCGCTGCTGCTCGGCGCGCGCGGCGGGCGGCTGAGCCGGCAGGCCGCGTGGGAGATCATCCAGCGGGTCGCCGAGGAGGCGGGCGTGCGGGATGTCTCGCCGCACACCTTCCGCCACTCGTTCGCCACCCACCTGCTCGAGGGCGGCGCCGACGTGCGCGTGGTGCAGGAGCTGCTGGGCCACGCATCGGTCGCCACGACGCAGATCTACACGCACGTCACCGCCGACACGCTGCGCGACATGTACACGACGGCGCACCCGCGGGCGCGGTAGCGACCCGGAGCGCCGAGCCGCGACCGCGAGCCGCCGCTGCGGCTATGGTCGCGTCATGGGCATCACCGACTTCGAGCGCTACCCGCTGACCTTCGGGCCCAGCCCCGTGCATCCGCTCGACAACCTCACGAAGCACCTCGGCGGCGCGAGCGTCTGGGCCAAGCGGGAGGACGTCAGCTCGGGTCTCGCGTTCGGCGGCAACAAGACGCGCAAGCTCGAGTACATCGTGCCCGACGTGCTCGCCTCCGGTGCCGACACGCTCGTCTCGATCGGCGGCTACCAGTCGAACCACACGCGACAGGTCGCCGCGGTCGCGGCGAAGCTGGGCCTGAAGGCGCGCCTGGTGCAGGAGAGGTGGGTCGACTGGGACGACCCGGTGAACGACACGGTGGGCAACCTGCTGCTCTCGCGCATCATGGGCGCCGACAGCCGGCTCGACGATGCCGGCTTCGACATCGGCATCCGCTCCTCGTGGGAGGAGGCGCTCGCGGAGGTCGAGGCCGCGGGCGGCAGGCCCTACGGCATCCCTGCCGGCGCGAGCGAGCACAAGTACGGGGGGCTCGGCTTCGCGAACTGGGCGTACGAGGTGGCCCAGCAGGAGCGCGAGCTGGGCGTCTTCTTCGACACGATCGTGGTCTGCACCGTGACCGGCTCGACGCACGCGGGCATGATCGCCGGGTTCGCCGCGCTCGAGGACGCGGGCGGGAGGCCGCGCCGCGTGCTCGGCATCGACGCATCCGCCACCATCGAGGTCACCCGCGACCAGGTGGGCCGCATCGCCCGTCACACGGCGCAGCTCATCGGCCTCGAGCGCGAGCTGCGGGACGACGAGATCACCGTGCTCGAGGGCTGGGCCGGCGACCGCTATGGCATCCCGGTCGACTCGACGGTGGATGCGATCCTCACCTCCGGCAGGCTCGAGGCGATGATCATCGACCCGGTGTATGAAGGCAAGTCGATGGCGGGGCTCATCGACCTCGTGCGCTCGGGCGAGATCGCGGACGACTCCACGGTGCTCTACGCGCACCTGGGCGGGCAGCCGGCCCTGAACGCCTACTCGGGCATCTTCCCCTGGAGCTGAGCAGGCTGAGCCTCAACCAGAGGTTGAGATACACGCCGCACCGGGCTACCGGGGATGGCGCCACGGGTTCCTAGACTCGGGGGCGTGAGCAACAGCACCGAGACCCTGGCCGGCATGGAGACGCCCACGCTCGGGCCGACGGGGCGGGCCGTGCGGGAGTTCCCCGTGCCCGCAGCGCTGCAGAGCCACGGACCCGCGCGCATCGTCACGATGTGCAACCAGAAGGGCGGCGTCGGCAAGACGACCACCTCGATCAACCTCGGCGCCGCCGTCGCCGAGTACGGCCGCCGCGTGCTCGCGGTCGACTTCGACCCGCAGGGCGCGCTGAGCGCCGGCCTCGGCGTCGACAACCACGACGCCACGACGATCTACGACCTGCTACTGAACCCGCGCCTCGACCCGCGCGAGGCGATCCAGCCGACGAGCGTCGAAGGCCTCGACGTGATCCCGGCGAACATCGACCTCTCCGCCGCCGAGGTGCACCTCGTGAACGAGGTCGCGCGCGAGCAGATCCTGGCACGCGTGCTGCGCAAGGTCGCCGACGACTACGACCTCATCCTCATCGACTGCCAGCCCTCGCTCGGCCTCCTCACCGTCAACGCGCTCACCGCGGCGCACGGCGTGCTCATCCCGCTCGAGAGCGAGTTCTTCGCGCTCCGCGGCGTCGCGCTGCTGAAGGAGACCATCGAGAAGGTGCAGGACCGCCTGAACCCGGCCCTCGAGCTCGACGGCATCCTCGTCACCATGTACGACCAGCGCACGCTGCACGCGCGCGAGGTCATGGATCGCGTGGTGCAGGCCTTCGGCGACACCGTGCTCGACACCGTCGTGCGCCGCACGGTGAAGTTCCCCGACGCATCCGTCGCCGGTGTGCCGGTGACCCAGTTCGCCCCCGAGCACGCGGCAGCCGAGATCTACCGCCAGCTCGCGCGCGAGCTGATCGCCCGTGGCGCCATCGCCTGAGCCGGAGGCGCCCGCCGAGCCCGCGGCCGCCGACCCCGAGCAGACCGGCGGCTTCCGGCTCGCGCTCGACAACTTCGACGGCCCCTTCGACCTGCTGCTGACGCTCATCGGCAACCGCTCGATGGACGTCACCGAGATCGCCCTCAGCCGCGTCACCAACGACTTCATCGCCTACGTGCGCACCCTCGACACGCACGAGGAGCTCGAGCAGGCGAGCGAGTTCATCGTCGTCGCCGCGACGCTGCTCGACCTCAAGATCGCGTCGCTGCTGCCTGCCGGCGACGTGGTCGACAGCGAGGATGTCGCGCTGCTCGAGGCGCGCGACCTGCTCTTCGCGCGCCTGCTGCAGTACCGGGCCTTCAAGCAGGCGGCGCTCTGGGCGGCCGAGCGGCTCGGCGCCGAGTCGAGCCGCCACGCCCGCTCGGTGCGGCTCGAGGACCGGTTCCGGCAGCGCACGCCCGAGCTCAGGTGGACCCTCTCCGCCGACGACTTCGCCGCTCTCGCGCTGCTGGCGATGACGCCGAAGGAGATCCCCACCGTCGGGCTCACGCACCTGCACGCGCCGCTCGTCTCCATCCGCGAGCAGGCCGCGCACATCGTCTCGACGCTGCGGTCGAAGGGCACCACGACCTTCCGCGAGCTCATCGCGGGGGAGGCCACGCGGGGCGTCATCGTCGCCCGCTTCCTCGCGGTGCTCGAGCTCTACCGGCACGCCGCGATCACCTTCGAGCAGCTCGAGCCGCTCGGCGAGCTCTCGCTCAGCTGGACGGGCCACGACTTCCGCGACGAGGACCTCGTCGCGCTGGGGGCAGACTATGACCATGCCTGAGACCGAGACGGATGCGGTGGAGACGCCGCCCGAGGACCGCTCGCACCTGCCGCTCGAGCGCCGCATCGAGGCGATCCTGATGGTCGCCGACGAGCCGCAGGGAGCCGTGCACCTCGCGACGGCGCTGCGCGCGCCCGTGCGGGAGGTCAAGGCGGCCATCGAGGCGCTGCGCGCCGACTACGACGGCGACGGCGAGGGCCCCGAGCGCGGCTTCGAGCTGCGCGAGGTCGGCGGCGGCTGGCGCATCTACGTGCGGGCCGCCTACGACGTCGACGCGGCCGACTTCGTGCTCACGCAGACGCCCACGAAGCTCTCGCAGGCGGCCCTCGAGACGCTCGCCGTCATCGCTTACAAGCAGCCCATCACGCGCGGCGCGGTCGCGGCCATCCGCGCCGTCAACGTCGACTCGGTGGTGCGCACGCTGCTGGGCCGCGGCCTCATCCGCGAGGCCTTCGCCGACAGCGAGACCGGCGCCATCAACTACGAGACCACCGAGCTGCTGCTGACCCAGCTGGGCCTCAACTCGCTCGACGAGCTGCCGCCCATCTCGCCGCTGCTGCCCGACGGCGAGGAGGACGTGCTCGCATGACCGACCCCACTGCCGAGGGCGAGCGCCTGCAGAAGATCCTCGCCGCCGCCGGCGTCGCCAGCCGCCGCGTCGTCGAGGACATGATCGTCGCCGGCCGCATCACCGTGAACGGCACCGTCGTGACCGAGCTGGGCACCCGCATCCGCCCCGATGCCCTCGTCACCGTCGACGGCATCGCCGTGCAGCTCGACACCACCAAGCGCTACCTCATGCTCAACAAGCCCACGGGCGTCGTCTCGACCATGAGCGACGAGCGCGGCCGGCCCGACCTGCGCGGCTTCCTCGCCGACGTCGACGAGCGCGTCTACAACGTCGGCAGGCTCGACGCCGACACCTCCGGGCTGCTCATCCTCACGAACGACGGCGACCTCGCCCACGTGCTCGCGCACCCCTCCTTCGGGGTCGAGAAGACCTACGTCGCGAAGGTGCGCGGGGCGGTCGACCAGCGCGTCGTCCGCCGCCTGCTCGACGGCTTCGAGCTCGACGACGGCACGATCCGCGCCGACCAGGCCCGCCTGATCGGCAGCCCCTCGAAGGGGCACTCGATGGTCGAGCTCACGCTGCACTCGGGCCGCAACCGCATCGTGCGGCGGATGCTCGACCACGTCGGGCACCCGGTCGTCGAGCTCGTGCGCCGCTCGTTCGGCCCGCTGCACCTCGGCACGCTGCGGTCGGGGCAGCTGCGCGAACTCACTACGATGGAGCGCGGTGCCATCCTCACGCTCTCGAGGGGCACCGAGACCTGAAGGAGCCCGGCGTGACCCACCGACTGCGCGGACCCGTGCGCATCGTCGGCACGGGCCTGCTCGGCACCTCGATCGGCCTGGGGCTCGCCGCGCGCGGGGTCGAGGTGCAGCTGAGCGACGCCTCGCCGACCGCCATGCACCTGGCCGCCGACTACGGCGCCGGCCGCGTCGCGGCGCCCGGCGATGCGCCGGAGCTCATCGTCGTCGCCGTGCCGCCGGACGTCACGGCGCAGGTCGTCGCGGCCGAGCTCGAGGCGTTCCCGGATGCCGTGGTCACCGATGTCGCGTCGGTCAAGGCCGTGCCGCTCGCGCAGCTGCGCGAGCTCGGCGCCGACGTCAGCCGCTACCTCGGCACGCACCCGATGGCGGGGCGCGAGCGGAGCGGCGCGCTCGCGGGCTCCGGCGACCTCTTCGTCGGCCGGCCGTGGGTGATCGCGAGCCACGACGACATCTCGTACCAGCGCGGCAGCCTCGTCGACGACCTCATCCTCGACCTCGGCGCCGTGCCCATCGAGTCGACGCCCGACGAGCACGACCGCGCCGTCGCGATCGTCAGCCACGTGCCGCAGCTGGTCTCCTCGCTCATGGCCGCGCGCCTGGCCGAGGCTCCCGACGAGGCGCTGCGCCTCGCCGGGGGCGGCGTGCGCGACGTCACGCGCGTGGCCGGCAGCGACCCGGCGCTGTGGATCCAGATCGTGGGCGCCAACGCGCCCGCCGTGGTCGAGCAGCTGCGCGCCCTGCAGGCCGACCTCGCGACGCTCGTCGGCGCGCTCTCCTCGCCCGACGCATCCGGCAGCCGGAAGACGGTGGCGGATGCGCTGCGCGCGGGCAACGAGGGCGTCGCGCGCCTGCCGGGCAAGCACGGCACGCACACCCGCTTCACGCTCGTGCAGGTGCGCATCGACGACCGCCCCGGGCAGCTCGCGCGCCTGCTGGCCGACATCGGCGACGCGGAGGTGAACCTCGAGGACGTGCGCATCGAGCACGCCGAGGGCGCGCAGTTCGGCGTGGTGGAGATCACCGTGCTGCCGGAGGCCGTGCAGCGGCTGCACGACGCGCTCGAGCAGCTCGGCTGGCAGGTGGTCGCATGAGCGGCGCGCGCGTGATCGCGATCGACGGTCCGGCCGGCAGCGGCAAGTCGTCGGTCGCGCGCGCCGTCGCGCGTGCGCTCGGCTTCCAGTTCCTCGACACCGGCGCCGCCTATCGGGCGCTCGCCTGGCTCATCCTCGAGCGCGGCGGCGACACCGACGACGAGGCGACGGTGCGCGGCAGCCTGGGCGCGCTCGACTCGCTCGAGCTCACGGTCGACGCGGCAGGGCAGCGGGTGGTGATCGAGGGGCACGACGTCACCGAGGCGATCCGCACCGAGCGGGTCTCCGGCGCCGTCTCGGGCGTCGCCCGCACGATGGCCGCGCGCGAGGCCGTCAATGTGCGCTTCCGCGCCATCATCGCCGACGCCCGGCCCGGCATCGTCGCCGAGGGGCGCGACATCACCACCGTCGTGGCGCCCGACGCCGACGTGCGCGTGCTCCTGACCGCCGACGAGGCCGTGCGCATCCGCCGCCGCTTCGGCGACGTGGGCGGCGACGAGTTCCAGGTGGGCGCGAGCCTCGCGGCGCGCGACGCCTCCGATTCCCGAGTGGTCGACTTCCTCAACGCCGCCGACGGCGTGACGGTCGTCGACTCCACCCATCTCACCTTCGACGAGACGGTCGACGCGATCGTCCGGCTCGCGAGCGAGGAGCAGCATGACTGACACCCAGGGCCCCGACGCAGAGCGGACCGACACCGACAGCGAGCTCGGCGAGGCCGAGGCGGTCGAGCAAGTCGACTACGAGACCGACGAGGCGCGGGTCGCCGCGCTGCGCGCCGGGCTCGGCGACTACGAGCTCGACGACGAGGACGCCGCGCTGCTCGAGCTCGCCGAGGAGGGCCCCGACGCGATCCGCGTGATGCCGGCGCTGCCGGTGCTCGCGATCGTCGGCCGACCGAACGTCGGCAAGTCGGCGCTCGTGAACCGCATCCTGGGCCGCCGCGAGGCCGTCGTCGAGGACACGCCCGGCGTCACCCGCGACCGCGTCTCCTACAAGGCGGAGTGGAACGGGCGGCGCTTCACGCTCGTCGACACCGGCGGCTGGGAGCCCGACGCGCGCGGCATCGACCGCTCGGTCGCGCTGCAGGCCGAGATCGCCGTCGAGCTCGCCGACGCGGTGCTGTTCGTCGTCGACGTCAACGTCGGCCCCACCTCGACCGACGAGCACGTCGTGCGCATGCTGCGGCAGTCGAACCGGCCGGTGATCCTGGTCGCCAACAAGTCGGACGACACGCGCCGCGACATGGAGGCATCGTCGCTGTGGAGCCTGGGGCTCGGCGAGCCGCGCCCCGTCTCGGCGGTGCACGGCCGCGGCGTCGCCGACCTGCTCGACCTCGCCATGGAGGCGCTGCCCGAGATCTCGGCGGTCGCGAAGGAGGAGCTCGGCGGGCCCCGCCGCGTGGCGCTGCTCGGCCGTCCGAACGTCGGCAAGTCGAGCCTGCTCAACAAGGCAGCCGGCGAGGAGCGCGTGGTCGTCAACGAGATCGCCGGCACCACCCGCGACCCGGTCGACGAGCAGATCGAGCTCGGCGGGCGCGTCTGGCGCTTCGTCGACACGGCGGGCATCCGCCGCCGCGTGCACCTGCAGCAGGGCGCCGACTTCTACGCGACGCTGCGCACGCAGGCGGCGCTCGAGAAGGCCGAGGTGGCCGTCGTGCTGCTCGACGTCACCGAGCCGCTGAGCGAGCAGGACGTGCGCATCGTCGACCTGGTGCTCGAGTCGGGTCGCGCGCTCGTGCTGGCGTTCAACAAGTGGGATCAGCTCGACGACGAGCGCCGCCGGTACCTCGAGCGCGAGATCGAGCAGGATCTGGCGCACGTCGACTGGGCGCCGCGCGTCAACATCTCGGCCCGCACCGGCAGGCACCTGGAGAAGCTCGTGCCGGCGCTCGAGACGGCGCTCGACTCGTGGGACACCCGCATCCCCACGGGCAAGCTCAACGCCTTCATCGCCGAGCTCATCGCCGCGCACCCGCACCCGCTGCGGGGCGGCAAGCAGCCGCGCATCCTCTTCGCGACGCAGGCGTCGACGCGACCGCCGACCTTCGTGCTGTTCACGACTGGCTTCCTCGACCCGCAGTACCGCCGCTTCATCCAGCGTCGCCTGCGCGAGGACTACGGCTTCGAGGGCAGCCCGATCGTCGTGAACATGCGAGTGCGGGAGAAGCGGTCGCGCCGGACGTAGCTCGAGGGGCGCGCGCCGCAGGCGCACGCGCCCGCAGATCGAGGAGCGCGCGTGCGCAGCACGCACGCGTCACGAGATCGGAGGAGCGGCTCGCCTGACCTGCGGTCTCGTGACGGCAGCGGCCTACGGCCGCGGCCTCCTCGACCTACGGGGCCGCGGCCTCAGCGCACCTGGCGCTCGGCGAGCTGCAGGTCACCGATTCGGCTCAGCCCTCCGGCAGCGCGACCACGAAGTACTGCCGGAACGCGCAGACCTCTGGCGTCCCCTCGACGCCGTCGACGATCTCGCCGTGCAACCACGGCGCATCGGCGGCCATCTCCTCATCCAGCGGCAGGGAGACGCCGGTGGTGAGCGCCACCTCGCCGCCCTCGACCCGCGTCCCCGCGGGCCACACGACGCCGAGGTGCCGGTCATCCTGGACGAGTGCGACGCATCCGCCTGGATCAGCGACCAGCGTTCCCGCCATGGCGGCGTCCGAACCCGAGGGGAAGACGCCGGCAGGGGAGACGAGGTAGGAGACATCGCCGGACTGCTCGAGCTCGGCCTGTGCAGGCGGCGCCTGGCAGCCCGTGAGCGCGAGCATGAGCACGACCGCCGGCAGCGCGAGCAGGCCGGCGGTGCGCATCAGCGCACCTGGCGGGCCGCGAACTGCATGCGCGGGTTCGCGAAGGCATCCTGCGCCTGCACGATGCGCAGCTCGCGCTCGCCCGAGTCGATCGTGACCTGCAGCAGGTCGAACACGCTCGAGGCGGTGCGCTCGAGCGCCGTCGCCGCCGAGCCGGTCTCGCGGTAGTGCGCGGTGAACAGCGCGCTCGTCACGTCGCCCGAGCCGTTGGCCTTGATCGGCAGGTGCGGCGTCTGCACGATCCACGCCCCCGCGTCGTCGACGGCGAGCATCTCGATTGTGCCGGTGGTGCCGCCAGATCCGTCGGGCAGCAGCTCCCGGTCGGGCCGCAGCACGCTCGTCACCAGCACCGTGCGCGGGCCGAGGTCGCGAGCGCGGTCGACCGAGTCGAGCGTGGTCTCGAGCGTGTCGGGCTCCGTCTCGGTCATGAAGCCCAGCTCGAACTGGTTCGGCGTGATGATGTCGGCGACCGGCACGACCCGCTCGCGGATGAGCGGCGGGATCGTGGGCGCCACGAAGCAGCCGGAGTTCGCGTTGCCCATCACCGGGTCGCACGTGAACGTCGCACCCGGGTTCGCGGCCTTCACGCGCGCCACCGCATCCGTCACCACGTCGACGATCTCCTCGCCGCCCAGGTAGCCGGAGAGCACGCCGTCGACCGTGCCGAGCACGCCGCGATCCTCGATGCCGGCCACCACGGCGCGCACGTCGTCGGCCGCGATCGCCGGGCCGCCCCAGGCGCCGTAGCCGGTGTGGTTCGAGAAGTTGACGGTGAGCACGGGCCACACCTCGTGCCCGATGCGCTGCAGCGGGAAGACGGCGGCGGAGTTGCCCACGTGCCCGTAGGCGACGTGCGACTGGATCGACAGGAACCTCATCCTGCGATTCTTCCACTGCCGGCGGCTCGCGTCATTCGGTCGCGGTCACTCGAGCGCCTCGAGCAGCGTGCCCTGCGCGAAGCCGAGCCAGTCGACGACGTCGCGCAGCTGCGCGATGTCCTCGTCGGTGACACCCGGCGTGAGCTCTGCCCTGTCCTGCCCCGTGCGCACGTGCAGCACCAGCCGCACCTCGCCGAGCGACCGCAGCCACGCATCTGCACCCTCGGCATCGACCGCGATCAGCAGCTCGGCGTCGTCGGCCTCGTCGCCCTCCGCGGGCAGCGCCGATTCGAGGTCGGCGACCATGCGGGCCATGGTGCGGATGCGGTCGGCGGCGATGTCGGACGACGCGAGTCGGCGGAACTCGGCCGCGTCCTCGTCGGCCGCGTAGGCGCTCGGGTAGAGCCGGCCCATGACGGGATCGTCGGCTGCCGCGCGATGGTCGATGACGGCGCGGTGCAAGCCCAGCACCTGCCTGCCGAGGTTGGCGAGCATGTCGGCCTCCTCCGGCAGCATGGCGCAGGCCGCACCGTCGCCGTCGCGCCGCCAGGCCTTCACGCCGGCACCTTCTCGAGCGTGGCGACCAGGCCGTCGGCGTGCAGCGCGGCGACGTGCATCTCCTGCTCCTCGCGGGAGCCGTGCGCGACCGCCGCCCGCCCCTCGCGCTCTGCCTGGGCGGTGAGCTCGTCGGCGCGCGACGCGGTGTAGCCGAAGCGGCGCATCAGCACCCGCACGACGTAGGGGCGCAGCGTCACCGGGTCGTCCCAGAGGATGGTGGCCCAGTCGCCGCCGAGGCTCGTGGCCGTGAGCTCCGGCACCTCCGCCGTGTCGGCGGTCATCGGTCGACCACCTCGATGCCGGCGGTCGTCGGGCCGAGCACGGTCACCACCACGTGCTGCGCGGCGGTGTCGGGGCCGCGGTCGATCGCGAGGCTCCACAGGGCCAGCAGGAAGCCGATGCCGGCGAGCCCGACGCCGATCCAGGCGGGCGCGAGGTAGCCGAGGCCGGCGGCGATCACCGCACCGCCGAGCGCCGCGCCGAGCGCGTTGCCGACGTTGAACGCGGCGTGGTTGGTCGCGGCGCCCAGCAGCTCGGCCTCGCCGGCGATGCGCATGATGCGCGCCTGGATGGTGGGGTTGAGCACCGAGCCGGTGCCGCCGATGAAGAAGGCGAGCACGAACATCGCGACCGGCTGCCAGCCGAGCAGCGCGAACAGGCCCAGCGAGGCGATCAGCAGCGGGAAGGCGATGATGATGGTGCGGCGGATGCTGCGGTCGGCCGCCCAGCCGCCGATCACGTTGCCGACGGTCATGCCGACGCCGATGGTGGCGAGCAGCCAGGCGATCGCCGAGGGCGGCAGGCCGCCGACGCGCGTGACGATCTCGGCCGCGTAGGAGTAGACGGCGAAGAAGCCGCCGAAGCCGATGCAGCCGACCGCGATCATGAGCCACAGCTGCGGCTTGCGGAACGCGCGCAGCTCGCGCCGGGCGCTGCGTGCCGGGTTGCCGGGCACATGCGGCAGCACCAGCCACGCGAGCACGAGCGTCAGCAGGAAGACGACGGCGACCGCCACATACGTCCAGCGCCAGCCCGCCACCTGGCCCAGCCAGGTGCCCAGCGGCACGCCGATGATGTTGGCGATCGTGAGGCCCGAGAGCGCGAGCGCGACGCCCGCGCCCTGCCTGCCGGGCCCCATGATGCGGGCCGCCAGCAGCGCCGCGACGCCGAAGTAGGCGCCGTGCGGGATGCCGGAGAGGAAGCGGGCGAGGATGGTGAGCTCGAAGCTCGGCATCAGACCGCTCGCGAGGTTCGCGATCGTGAACGCCGTCACGAGCACCAGCACCAGGGTGCGCTGCGACATCCTCGCCGCCCAGACCGAGACGAGCGGGGCGCCGACGACCACGCCGAGCGCGTAGGCCGTGATCATCCAGCCCGCGCGCGCGATGCCGCCGGCCGGGTCGGCGTCGAAGCCGGCCACGAGCTCGGTGCCCGCGAGCGGCAGGATGCCCATGGTGGCGAACTCGGTGGTGCCGATCCCGAACCCGCCGAGTGCGAGCGTGAAGAGCGCGAGGAACCGTCGCGGGGAGGAGAGCTGCATGCTGCCTCGATCGTACGCGGATGCGGTGGGGCCGCCGGTCTTGCTACATTGTTCAGGTAAGGCTTGCCTCACCTGAGGCGCACCACGTACCCACGGAGGCTCCACATGGCGGGACCCGAGCGCGTCGCAGCGGTCGCACCGAAGTTCATCGAGCTCGAGGTGCTCGAGAACCAGCAGGTCTCGCCGCACATCCGCCGGGTCACGCTCGGCGGCGACGAGGTCTCGGCGATGACGCCGCAAGGCTACGACCAGTGGTTCCGCTTCTTCATGCGCCGCGAGGGGCAGGACGCGCTGCGGATCCCGAAGAGCCCCTCGACCTGGTTCCCGCAGTACCTCGCGATGCGCTCCTCGCAGCGGCCGTGGATCCGCAACTACACGGTGCGCGACTTCCGCCTCGACGACGGCCAGCTCGACATCGACTTCGTGTGCCACGAGGATCCCGGCCCCGGCGCCGCCTGGGCGCTGCGCGCCGAGCGCGGCGAGCGCGCCGTGCTGCTCGACGAGGGCCTGCTGTACAACGACGACGGCCTCGAGGGCGACGTGCTCATGGTGGGCGACGAGTCGGCGCTGCCGGCGATCGCCGGCATCTGCGGCTCGCTCGACGAGGCATCGCGCGGCGTGGCGCTCATCGAGGTCGGCCACCGCGACGACATCCAGGAGTTCCGCTCGCCCGAGCGCGTCGACGTGCGCTGGATCGAGCGCGGCAGCGCTCGCGCGGGCGACGCCGCGCTCGAGGAGCTGCGGGGCCTGAGCATCGCGAGCGAGCTGGGCTACGCCTACTCGGCGGGGGAGCAGCTGCTCGCGACCGGTACGCGCCGGCACCTGGTGCGCGACCGCGGCATGGACAAGCAGCGCGTCACCTTCACCGGCTACTGGAAGCTCGGCAAGGCCTACGTCTCCTGACCCGAGCCGGCGAAAGTTCGTCTGAACTTTCGCCACTGTCACGTTGCGGCCAACGTGACGTGCGTGTGGGCCGATGCGGACGAATCCGCTTGCCTATCGTGAAGACGTGCCCACCGCATCACCTCTGCCCGTCGACAGCGCCCACCAGGCGTGGCTCGACCGCGTCGCCCTTGCCGAGCTCGCCGTGCCGATCATCGGCCGGCTCTATCGCGAGCGCGACGTCGTCACGCACGTGCACGGCAAGAAGCTGGTGAACCAGTCGCCGATCGACATCCTCAAGGCGCACAAGTGGGCGCGTCGCGTCGGCGAGCGCGTGCTGCGGGTCGAGGACTCCATGGCGGTGCTGCGCATCGCCGACGAGCTCGAGCTGCGCGGCGTCTCGCTCGACCTGGGCCGCATCCTCGTCGACGCGCCCGCCGAGGGCTTCGACGGCTGGGTGCGCGAGCAGCTCGCCGCACTGCCCTCGTGGTCGCAGGACGAGCCCACCGACGTCGTGCTGTACGGCTTCGGCCGCATCGGCCGCCTGCTCGCGCGAATCCTCATCGGCCACGCCGGCAGCGGCCTCGGCCTGCGCCTGCGTGCGATCGTCGTGCGCCGGGGCGGCGAGGAGGATCTCGAGAAGCGCGCGAGCCTACTGCGCCGCGACTCGGTGCACGGCGCCTTCCAGGGCACGATCGACATCGACCACGAGGCGAACACGATCCTCGCCAACGGCACGCTCATCCAGGTCATCTACTCGGACGACCCGACGACGATCGACTACACCGAGTACGGCATCCAGCGCGCGATCGTGGTCGACAACACCGGCCGCTGGCGCGACGAGGCGGGCCTCGCCCAGCACCTCGAGTGCCCCGGTGTCGAGCGCGTGGTGCTGACCGCGCCGGGCAAGAGCCCGCTGAAGAACATCGTCTTCGGCGTCAACCACGAGGCGATCGCCGCCGAGGACACCATCGTCACGGCCGCGAGCTGCACGACCAACGCCATCACGCCGGTGCTGCAGGTCGTCAACGACGCCTACGGCATCGAGCACGGCCACGTCGAGACGGTGCACTCGTACACGAACGACCAGAACCTGATCGACAACTTCCACAAGGGCGCCCGCCGCGGCCGCTCGGCCGCGCTCAACATGGTGCTCACCGAGACCGGCGCCGCGAAGGCCGTCGCGAAGGCGCTGCCGGAGCTCGAGGGCAAGCTGACCGGCAACGCCATCCGCGTGCCGACCCCCGACGTGTCGATGGCCATCCTCAACCTGACGCTCGAGCAGGCCGTCGACCGCGACGCCGTCAACGAGCTGCTGCGCACGACCTCGCTGACGAGCGAGCTGCGGGCGCAGATCGACTTCACCGACTCCGCCGAGGTCGTCTCCACCGACTTCGTCGGCAACAACCGCGCCGGCATCGTCGACGGCCTCGCGACCATCGCGAGCGGCCGCCACCTGGTGCTCTACGTCTGGTACGACAACGAGTACGGCTATTCGTCGCAGGTCGTCCGCGTGATCGAGCACATGGCCGACCAGCTCGCCAAGGCCCGCCAGCTGCAGCCGGCCTGACACAGACTTGCCGCCGTCGGGACTCTCCTGGGTGGAAGCCCGACGGCGGCAAACCCCTCTCGGCTCGCCCGGGCCGGCCACCGCATCCGATAGCGTCGGGCACATGCGCGAGGTGACCGAGGGCGAGCTGCGGGAGTGCTTCGTCAACGCGACCCGGCGGGAGCTCGAGCAGCTGCCGCTGCCCGGCCTGCACGAGACGATCTGGGCCGAGCGCGAGTACCTCGGCTGGCGCGATCCGCGCTCGAGCCGGCTCGGCTACGTCGTGCACTGGCGCGGCGACGCGCTCATCGGGGTGGTGGTGCGCGGCGCGCCCGGCGGCCTGCGCCCCGGCATCGCCGCGATGTGCTCGCTGTGCCACTCCACGCAGCCCGCGACCCAGGTGCGCATGTTCAGCGCGCGCCTCGCCGGGCTGGACGGCGACACCGGCAGCTCGATCGGCACGTACATCTGCGATGCCCTCGACTGCTCGCACATCATCCGCACCGGCCCGCCGCACCTGGTCACCGCCGACCGCGTCGCGGCGCGATCCGAGGCGCTGCTGGGGCGCATCACCCGCTTCACCGGCCGCGTCGAGCGGGCCACCAGGGGGTCGTGAGGGTGCGCGGCCTCGCCGGCATCGCGAACGTGCGGCCCTGGGGCGGCCCCGCGGTCGACATCGCGTTCGACGGCGACCGCATCGCCTCGGTCGCGCCGGCGGCTGGCCGGGTCGGGCCGGACGTGCTCGACGGGCGCGGCCTGCTGGCGCTGCCGACCATCGTCAACGCGCACGCGCACATCGACAAGTCGTGGCTGGGTCTGCCGTGGCAGCGGTACGGCGGCGAGCCGGGCACGGAGGGGCGGATCCGGCACGAGCGGGCACGTCGCGACGAGCTCGGGATCCCCAGTGTCGAGCGCACCGCCGCCGTGCTCGACGCGCACGTGCGCCACGGCACCACCGCGCTGCGCACCCACGTCGACGTCGACCTCGGCGTCGGCCTGCGGGGCATCGAGGCGGTGCGGGAGGCCGTCGCCGCCTACGAGGGCGCGGTCGAGGCGACGATCGTGGCCTTCCCGCAGGACGGCGTGCTGCGCCGCCCCGGCGTGCTCGAGCTGCTCGAGCAGGCGGCAGCGGCCGGCGCCGACCATGTCGGCGGGCTCGATCCCGCGTCGATCGACCGCGACCCGGTGGGGCAGCTCGACGGCCTGTTCGCGGTCGCCGAGCGCCACGACGTCGGCATCGACATCCACCTGCACGACCCGGCGGAGCTCGGCGCCTTCCAGCTCGAGCTGATCGTCGAGCGCACCGAGCGGCTCGGCCTCTCCGGCCGCGTCAACATCGCGCACGGCTTCGCCATCGCGCAGCTGCCCCAGCCGCGCAGGCGCGACCTGCTGCAGACGATGGGCGAGCTCGGCATCAGCTGCACGAGCGTCGCGCCCCTGCGCCTGCCGCAGCTGCCGCTCGCCGAGCTCGACGCGGCCGGTGTGCGCCTCGGGCTCGGGACCGACGGCATCCGCGACCTGTGGAGCCCGTACGGCGACGGCGACACGCTCGCGATCGCGCGGCAGTTCGCGCGCGCCTCGTCGATCGTGCACGATGAGGAGCTGCTGCGCGTGGTCGAGATCGCCACGCGCGACGCAGCGGGCTTCGTCGGCCGCGAGACGCACGACCTGGTGCCCGGAGCCCGTGCCGATGCGGTGCTGCTGGATGCCGAGCACGCGATGGATGCGCTGGTGCGCACGCCGCCGCGGCTCGCGGTCGTGGGCGGGGCGCGCCTGCTGCACGAGCAACCGAGATCCGACCAGGGAGGTCACCATGGCTGACGCCTTCATCCTCGACGCGCTGCGCACCCCGCGGGGCCGCCGACGAGGCTCGCTCGCCGAGGTGCACCCCGTGCAGCTCGCCGGCGGGCTGCTCGCCGCCCTCGAGGGCCGCGGCGTCGCGGCCGACCGCATCGACGACGTCGTGCTCGGCACCGTCACCGCCGTGGGAGAGCAGGGCGGCGTGCTCGCCCGCGCCGCCGTGCACGCGGCGGGACTGCCCGATCGCGTGCCGGGCATGCAGGTCAACCGCTACTGCGCATCCGGGCTCGAGGCCGTCACGACCGCGGCGGGCCGCATCGCCGCCGGCTTCGACGACCTCATCGTCGCGGGCGGCGTGGAGTCGATGTCGCGGGTGCCGCTGGGCGCCGACGGCGGCCCCTACGCGACCGACGCGACGATCCTGAAGCCCTGGAGCCTCATCCCGCAGGGCGTGAGCGCCGACGCCATCGCGTCGAAGGACGGCTTCTCGCGCGAGGACGTCGACGCCTACGCGCTGCAGTCGCAGCAGCGGGCAGCCGCGGCATGGGAGGAGGGCCGCTTCGAGCGCTCGATCGTGCCGGTCTCCACGCCCGACGGCGTGCCGCTGCTGGATCGCGACGAGCACCTGCGGCCGGGCACGACCGCCGAGGCGCTCGCCGGGCTCGCGCCGGCGTTCGAGGTGTTCGGCAAGAGCGGCTTCGACGCCGTCGTGCGCCGCGAGCACCCCGAGATCCGCACGCTGCGGCACGTGCACACGGCGGGCAACTCCTCGGGCATCGTCGACGGCGCCGGCCTCGTGGTGGTCGGCAGCGCCGCCGCGGCCGAATCGCTCGGGCTCGCGCCCCGCGCACGCGTCGTCGCGAGCACGTCGATCGGCTCCGACCCCACGCTCATGCTCACGGGCCCGGTGGCCGCGACCGAGCGGGTGCTCGCCCGCGCCGGGCTGCGGCAGGACGACATCGACCTGTTCGAGATCAACGAGGCCTTCGCATCCGTCGTGCTGCACTGGCTGCGCGAGACCGGCGTCGACCCGGAGCGCACGAACGTCTCGGGCGGCGCGATCGCCATGGGCCACCCGCTCGGCGCGACCGGCGCGATGCTCATCGGCACGGCGCTCGACGAGCTCGAGCGGCGCGATCAGCAGCGGGCGCTCGTCACGCTGTGCGTGGGCGGCGGCATGGCCTCGGCGATGGTGATCGAGCGGGTCTGATCCGCCGGCTCGAGACGGATCCGAGCGAGATCCAAACCTTCCGCGGGAGGGCGCCGAAGCCCTAGTGAGCCCGTGCAGGGCTCCTCCACGCTCTGGAAGGAGAGCCATGTTCACCTCGATCCTCTCGACCCTCGCACTCATCACCGGTCCGCTCATCTCCGGTCCGCTCGTCGACGTCGGCGGCATCCTCAACGCCCTGCAGATCGGCCAGTTCCAGTAGCACGGCCCGTCCACCGACGACCAGGATCGGGAGCCCCGCCGCGGCGGGGCTCCTCCATCGAGGAGCGCACGTGACGACCGCACCGCAGGACACCGCCCGAACCACCGATCGCGAGCGCATCCCGCTCACCGATGCCCAGCGCGGCATCTGGTACGCCCAGCAGCTCGACGCCGACAACCCGACCTACCAGATCGGGCAGCAGCTGCACCTGCTCGGGCCGCTCGAGCCCGCGATCCTGCGCGTCGCCCTGACGAAGACGGTCGCCGACCTCGACGCGCTCAGCCTGCGATTCCGCGACGACCCCGACGGGCCCTACGCCGTGCTCGCGCGGCCGCGGCCGGCCGACGACCTGCTCGAGGTCGTCGACCTCCGGCATCTCGACCGGGCGGAGGCCGAGGCGCTCGCACGGGCGCGCGTGGAGGCCGAGATGGCCACGCCGCGCGATCTGCAGGGAGACGAGCTCTTCGGGGCGATCCTGTTCCGGTTCGCCGATGACCGCGCCACCTTCTTCCAGCGCGTCCACCACATCGTGCTCGACGGCTACTCGGCCGTCATCGCCCTGCGATACCTCGCCGCCCTCCACACCCGGCTCGCGCGGCGCATCCCCCGGCGGCTGCAGCGCCTCGCCGCCGCGCCGCTCGCCCGCATCGCGGCGCGCATCCCCTCTCCGCTGCCCTCGCTCGCCGAGCTCAGGGGCTCGATCGAGGAGTACGAGGGCTCGCCGCAGCGCGCCGCCGACGAGGCCCACTGGCGGATGGTGCTCGCGGAGGACGCACCCGTCGTCGGCCTCGAGGGCTCGACCGGCGCGGTGGCACGCCGCGTCGTGCGGGCCTCCGCCGTGCTCGGCGAGGCGCGCGCCGCGCGGCTGGCTGCGCTCGAGCGCGACCTGCCGAAGACCGTGGTGGGCGTGCTCGCGCTCTACCTGTCGAAGATCACCGGCGAGCGGCGCGTCTCCCTCGGGCTGCCCGTGACGGCCCGTCGCGGGAGGGTGGCGAAGACGACGCCCTCGATGCTCTCGAGCATCCTGCCGCTGCGCATCGACGTCGACCCGGCAGCCAGCGTCGACGCGGTCATCGCGCATGCGGGCGAGGTGGTGCGGGGCGCCGTCCGTGCGCAGCGCTTCCGCGTCGAGCGCATCGAGGGCGCGCCCGCGCATGCCGGGCCGTCGGTGAACCTGCTGCCCGTCATCGACGCCATCCGCTTCGGTGCGGCCGAGGGCGAGATCGAGATCCTCTCCACCGGGCCGGTGCACGACCTGTCGGTCGTCGTCTCCGGGCTCTACAGCGATGCAGCGGATGCCCGTGTGCAGCTCGAGGGGGACGCCGACGCGCACTCGGTCGAGACCCTGCGCGAGCACCTGGGGCGCATGCTCGCGCTCATCGACGAGGCGCTCGAGGACGGCTCCGCCGCCGTCGTCGACGCGCGGGTTGTCGACGACTCGGAGGCTGCGGCGATGCTCGCGCTCGGCGAGGGCGGGCGCGAGCGGCTCGCGACCGAGACGATCCTCGACGCCTTCGCCGTCGCAGCGCGCGAGCGCGCCGCGGCGACGGCGGTGGTCGCCGCCGACGGCGAGCTGACGTTCGCCGAGCTCGATGCGCAGGCGACGCGGCTCGCTCACCACCTCGTGGCCCAGGGCGTCGGCGCGGGCGCCCGGGTCGCGGTGCGCATCGAGCGCAGCCGGCTGCTGCCGATGCTCGTGCTCGCCGTGCTGCGCTCGGGCGGCGCCTACGTGCCGCTCGACCCCGAGTACCCGAGCGGGAGGGTCGCGGGCATGATCGAGGATGCCGCGCCGCTGCTGCTGCTCACCAGCACGGGTCAGCTGGAGCGCGACCGCGCCGCCGGCGCGCGCTGGAGCGTGCCGACCCTCGCGGTCGACGCCGACACCTGCACCTGGCAGCGCGCGACGAGCGATCCTGCCGCGCTCCCGCGCCGCGCCTCCGACGACCTCGCCTACGTCGTGTTCACCTCCGGCAGCACCGGTCGCCCGAAGGGCGTCGGCGTCGACGGCGTCGCGCTGCGCAACCTCTTCCAGCACCATCGCGAGCACCTCTTCGCGCCCGCTGCCGAGCGGCTCGGCCGACCGCTGCGCGTCGCGCACACCGCAGGGCTGTCCTTCGATGCCGCGTGGGATCCGCTGCTGTGGCTCTTCGCGGGCCACGAGCTCCACATGATCGACGACGACACCCGGCGCGACCCCGAGCGGCTCGTCGCGCACCTGCAGTCGCGCGGCATCGATGCGATCGAGACCACGCCCTCCTTCGCCGAGGCGCTGCTCGCCGCCGGCCTGCTGGAGGCCGAGCCGCACCCGAGCGAGATCGCGCTCGGCGGCGAGGCCGTCGGCCCGGCGCTGTGGGATGCGCTCGCCGCGCGCGACGACCTGCGCGCCGTGAACCTCTACGGCCCGACGGAGACGACCGTCGACAGCCTCGTCGCCGAGATCGTGCAGGGCGCGCAGCCCCACATCGGCTCCTCCGTGCGCAACAGCCGCCACTACATCCTGGATGCGAGCCTCACCCCCGTGCCCGCACGGGCGGTGGGGGAGCTCTACCTCGCGGGCACGAACGTCGCCCGCGGGTACATCGGGCAGCCCGGGCTGACCGCTGAGAGCTTCGTCGCCGACCCCTTCGCCGACGACGGCTCGCGCATGTACCGCACCGGGGACGTCGTGCGACGACGTCGCGACGGCTCGCTGCGCTTCATCGGCAGGATCGACGACCAGGTGAAGATCCGCGGATACCGCGTCGAGCTGGCGGAGGTCGAGGCGGCGATGCGACGCGAGCGGGGCGTCGCACGTGCGGCCGTCGTGGTGCACGGCGAGGGCGCTGCAGCACGCATCGTCGGCTATGTCTCCGGCACGGGCACCGCGGCGGGGCTCGGCGCTGCCGTGCGCGAGTCGCTGCGCACGAGCCTGCCGGAGTACATGGTGCCGTCGACGGTCATCGCGCTCGACGAGATGCCCATGACTGCCAACGGCAAGCTCGATCGCCGGGCGCTGCCGACACCGGAGCGGAGCGCGGCAGATCCCGCGCAGCGGCCGCGCTCGCGCACGGAGCGCATCGTGGTCGAGGCCTTCGCCGAGGTCCTCGGCGTCGACGGCGTGGGCGTCGACGAGGACTTCTTCGCCGCCGGTGGCCACTCGCTGCTGGCGACGCGGCTCGCCGCCTTGCTGTCGGAGCGGCTGGAGACGAGGGTGAGCGTCCGCGACGTCTTCGAGCATCCGACCGGCACGGCGCTCGCCGCCCGCGTCGGAGAGGCAGGCGGCGGGGAGCGTCGCCCGCGCCTCGAGCGCACGCCGCGCCCGGATCCGCTGCCCGTCTCGCTCGCGCAGCGCCGCCTGTGGTTCCTCAACCGGTTGGAGCCGGACTCTGCCGCCTACAACATCCCGATCGTGCTGCACCTCGACGGGGCGCTCGACGAGGCGGCGCTGCGCGAGGCGCTCCGCGATGTCGCACGTCGCCACGAGCCGCTGCGCACCATCGTGCCGCTCGTCGACGGCGAGCCCGTGCAGCGCGTGCTCGAGGGCGATGCGGCGCTGCCGGAGCTCGTCGCCGTCGACGTGCCGGCCGATCGGCTCGAGGCCGTCGTGCGCGATGAGGCCGCGCGCCCCTTCGACGTCACGACCGAGGCGCCGTTGCGCGCCATGCTGCTGCGCACGGGCGGTGCGCAGCACGTGCTCGTGGCCACGATGCACCACATCGCCGGCGACGGCTGGTCGCTCGCGCCGTTCGCGCGCGACCTCGGCGACGCCTACCGCGCTCGTGCCGCCGGCGCGCAGCCCGAGCCGGCTCCGCTGCCGGTCGACTACGCCGACTTCGCGCTCTGGCAGCGCGAGCACCTCGGCGACCCGGATGACGCCAGCAGCGAGCTCGCCGCGCAGCTCGCGCACTGGCGTGCCGCGCTCGCCGACGCGCCCGAGGAGATCGCCCTCCCGCGCGATCGGGCTCGCGGCACCGCGGACCCGCAGGATCCGGCGCACACCGGAGTCGGCGAGGTGCGCCTGGAGCTCGACGCCCCGCGCCACGCGGCACTCCGTGCGCTCGCGGCCGAGCACAGGACGAGCCTGTTCATCGTGCTGCACGCCGCCGTCGTGGCGATGCTCGAGCAGCAGGGCGCCGGCGACGACATCGTGCTCGGCACCCCCGTCGCCGGTCGCACCGATCCGCAGCTCGACGAGCTCGTCGGATTCTTCGTCAACACCGTCGTGCTGCGTACCTCCGTCGCGGGCGACCCGACGCTCGAGGAGCTGCTCGAGCGCGTGCGCACCAGCAACACCGAGGCGTACGCGCACCAGGACGTGCCGTTCGACGCGGTCGTCGACGCGATGCGGCCCGACCGCGTCGCCGATCGCCACCCGCTGTTCCAGGTGCTGCTCACGCTGCAGAGCACCGAGCCGGCAGCGCTCGACCTCGGCGACGTGCGGGTGCGCGTGCCCGCGCAGACGACCAGCGCCGGAGTGAAGGCCGACCTGCTCATCGACGTCGCCACTCCGGAGGGGGAGTCCGGTGCGCTCGTCGCGAGCCTCGGCTTCGACCGAGCGCTGTTCGACGAGTCGACGGTGGTGCGGATGCGCGATGCACTCGGGCGGGTGCTCGACGCGCTGCTGGCGGCACCGCACCGCCGCGTCTCGGACATCCCCTCCGTGGACGCCGAGACGGCGGCATGGCTCGAGCGCGTCGCAGCGGGTCGCGCGCTGCCGGCGGCGGGCACGGTGCTCGACGCGCTGCGCGCGACCGCCGAGCGGATGCCGGCGGCGGATGCGATCGTCGACGAGAGCGGCACGCTGTCGTTCGCCCAGCTCGTCGATCGGGTGGATGCGCTCGCGGCGGGGATGGCGGCACGCGGCGTCGAGCGGGGCGCACGCGTCGCCGTGGCGCTGCCGCGCATCGCCGACGCCGTCGTGGTCGTGCTCGCCGCGCTGCGCGCCGGCGCGGTCGCCGTGCCCATCGACATCGCGTACCCGGACGCGCGCATCGCGCGGATCCTCGAGGGCGCGCACGCCGAGCTCGTGGTGGGCCTCGACGCAGCGCGGCTCCGTGCGATCGCCGCGGGCCTCGGCGCCGGCGTCAACGCCGGTGCAGCGGTCGTCGATCCCGTCGACCTGATCGACCGGGCCGCTGCGGTGCCGACGGGGCCGAAGCCGGACGACGCCGCCTACCTGGTCTACACATCCGGCACCACCGGGGCGCCGAAGGGCGTGCAGGTCTCGCACGCCGCGCTCGCGAACGTGCTCGCGCAGCACGAGGACGCGATGATCGCGCAGGTCCGCGACCGGGTCGCCGGCTCGCCGCGCATGCTGCACCTCTCCGGCCTGGGCTTCGACGCCGCGTGGGATCCGATCCTGTGGCTCGCGGCCGGCACGGCGCTCGAGATCGCGGACGAGGCGACGCGCATCGACGGCGAGGCCGTGGTGCGGGCGATCGTCGAGCGCGGCATCGACGTGGTCGAGACGACGCCCTCCTACGCGCAGCAGCTGGTCGCCGTCGGCCTGCTCGAAGCGGTCGGCGAGCGCGGCAGCGCCCTCACGCTCGCACTCGGCGGCGAGGCGGTGCCGCAGCGGCTGTGGGATCGCCTGGCCGTCGCGGACGGCATCGACGCCTGGAACCTGTACGGGCCCAGCGAGAGCACCGTCGACGCCGTGGTCGCCCGCATCGCGGCTCCCGGCCGCGTCGTGATCGGCGCGCCGGTCGCGAACACGAGCGCTCGCGTGCTCGACCGCTTCCTGCAGCCCGTGCCTCCCGGTGTCGAAGGAGAGCTCTACCTCTCCGGCGCCTCGCTCGCGCACGGCTACCGCGGACGAGCAGCCGAGACCGCCGACCGCTTCGTGGCTGACCCGCACGGCGACGGCACCCGCATGTACCGCACCGGCGACATCGTCCGCCGCGCTGCCGACGGCAGCCTCGAGTTCCTGCGACGCGACGACGACCAGGTGAAGCTGCGCGGCTACCGCATCGAGATGGGCGACGTCGAGCGAGCGCTCGAGAGCGCACCCGGCGTCGGCGCCGCGGTGGTGCGCGTGATCGCACCCGGTGGCCCGGAGACCGTCCGGCTGGCCGCGTGGGTGACGGGGGATGTCGACGTCGACGTCGTGCGCGCATCCGCTGCCGAGCTCCTGCCCGCCTACATGGTGCCCGCGGTGATCACCGCGATCGACGCGGTGCCGCTGACGCCGAACGGCAAGGTCGACGCCGCGGCCCTGCCCGAGCCCGCGGGCACCGCCGGCTCGCGACAGCCGCAGACCGATGCCGAGCGCGCCGTCTGCAGCATCGTCGGCGAGGTGCTGGGCGTCGACGACGTCGGGCTCGACGACGACTTCTTCGCGCTCGGCGGCCATTCGCTGCTCGCGGTGAGCCTCATGGGCCGCCTGCGCGACGAGCTCGGGATCGTGCTGCCCCCCCTGCGCGCCGTGTTCGAGTCGCCGACCCCTGCCGCGCTGCTGCGCGCGGCAGGAGCGGCGGACGAGGCGCCGCTGGATGCTGCGGCCGGCGCTGCGCCCGCGCTGCGCGCATGGGCGGCAGAGCACCCCCGGCGCGACGACGAGCCGCTGCCGCTGTCGCCGAACCAGGCGCGCCTGTGGTTCCTCAACAGGCTCGAGCCGACCTCCGCCGAGTACTCGGTCGTGCTGCAGGCAGCCCTCGAGGGCGAGCTCGACACCGCTGCCCTCCGCGGCGCCGTCGACGACCTCGTCGAGCGCCACGAGGTGCTGCGCACCACCTATCCGGAGGTCGACGGCCGGCCGGTGCAGCAGATCCACGAGCCGAGCGCCGGCATCGCGGGCGACGCGCCCATCGACCTCACGCGCGGCTTCGACCTCGCGTCCGAGCTGCCGGTGCGCGCCGCGCTCATCGCGACCGGTGAGGATGCGTGGCGCCTCGAGCTCGTGATCCACCACATCGCGACCGACGGCGCGTCGCTCGCTCCGCTGGTGCGCGACCTCGCGACGGCCTATGCCGCCCGAGCGGGCGGCGCGACCCGCCTGCAGCGGCCGCTGGAGGTGCAGTACGCCGACTGGGCGCGCATGCAGGCCTCGCTCGGTGCCGGCGGCACGAGCGATCACGCCGCAGGGCTCGCGGCGTGGGTCGACGAGCTCGCGGGCATCCCGACCGAGCTCGAGCTGCCCGTCGACGGCCGGCGCCCCGACACCGCTGCCCGACGTGCGGGCCGGGTGCGGTTCACCGTGCCGGCCGCGACGGCCCATGCGCTCCACGCTGCAGCGTCCGGTCGCCGGGCGAGCGGCTTCCACGCCTGGCTCGCGGCGCTGGCGGGCTTCCTGCAGCGCGTCGGAGCCGGCGACGACATCGTCATCGGCTCGCCCTCCGCGGGCCGTGGCGACCCCGACCTCGCCGAGCTCGTCGGCTTCTTCGTGAACACGCTGCCCCTGCGGGTGCGCCTCGATGACGCGCCGTCGCTCTTCGACGCCGTCGACCGCGCCCGCGACGTCACGCTCCGTGCGATCGAGCACGAGTCGGTGCCGTTCGAGCGCATCGTGGAGGCGATGGCGCCCGAGCGCAGGCTCGGGAGGCACCCCCTCTTCCAGACGATGCTGACGGTCGAGGAGCCCGCGGGCGTCGAGCTCAGCCTGCCGGGCGTGACCGCGACGCGGCTGGAACCGGATGCGACGGGTGCTGCCAAGCTCGACCTCTCGTTCACCCTGCGTCCGCAGCCGAGCGGCGAGGTGGAGGGCGTGCTGGAGCACGACGCCGCGCTGCTCTCGGAGCGCGCCGCGCACGGGCTCGTCGAGCGCTGGCTCTCCTTCCTCGACGCCGCGAGCGCGGAGCCGCACCGCGCGGTGCGCGACGTGCCGCTCGAGCCGAGCGTCGGTCGCCTGCCGCGTGTGGGCGGCCACGCCGAGCCCGAGCCCGAGTCGGTGCTCGAGGCGCTCGCCGTCTCGCTCGCGGCACGACCGGACTCGACGACGCTCACGGCCGGCGAGCACGCGCTCGACGGCGCGGCGCTCGACGCCAGGATCGAGGCGATCGCCGCGGGCATCACCGCAGCGGGCGTCGTACCCGGTGCGGTCGTCGCGCTGCGGCTGCCGCGCTCGACCGACACGGTGGCGGGCCTGCTCGCCGTCTGGCGGGTGGGCGCGGTGGTCGCCCCGATCGACGCGGAGCTGCCGCTCGAGCGGGTCGCGACGATGCTGCGCACGGCAGGGGCCCGACTGGTGCTCCACGCCGACGACGAGGGCGACGATGTCACCGCCGCTGCCGCCGACCGGGCGGGGATCGATGCGGCACGAGTCATGCGGATCGATGCGCTGCCGGCGCCGGCGAGGGACGACGCACTGCGATCGGCGCAGAGCCTCGACGCACCCGCCTACCTGATCTTCACCTCCGGCACGACCGGCGAGCCGAAGGCCGTGCAGGTGCCCCACAGGGCGCTCGCCACGCTGCTCGCCAGCCACCGGGCGACGCTCATGCCCGATGCCGCCGAGCGCCGCGTGCGGATGGCGCACACCACGGGCGTCGGGTTCGACGCCGCGATGGACCCGATCCTCTGGCTCGCCGCCGGGCACGAGCTCCACATCGTCGACGACGCCACGCGCCGGGATCCGGATGCGCTCGTCGCGCTGCTCGAGGACGCGGGCATCGGCGCGTGGGAGACGACTCCGAGCTACGTGGCCGCGCTCGCGGGGCAGACTCGCCTCGCAGCAGTGCTGGACGAGCGGCCCGCCGACGAGCCCTTCACGATGCTGCTCGGCGGCGAGCCGCTGGACACGGGGCTCTGGACCTGGCTGCGCGAGCGCTCCGCCATCGACGCCTGGAACCTCTACGGGCCCACCGAGGTGGGTGTCGACTCCCTCGTGGCACGCGTCGCCGAGTGGGAGGCGCCCGTGCTGGGCGCGACCACCGGCGCGACCGTCGGCTACGTGCTCGACGCTGCGCTGCGGCCCGCACCGGTCGGCAGCGTCGGCGAGCTGTGGCTGGCAGGTGCCCAGCTCGCGCACGGCTACCTCGGCCGGGCAGCGGCGACCGCCGAGCGGTTCGTCGCCGACCCCTTCGCTGCCGACGGCTCCCGCATGTACCGCACCGGTGACCTGGTGGTCGTCCGTGACGCCGACGACGCGGCACCCGCGATCGTCTCGCTCGGCCGCGGCGACGACCAGACGAAGATCCGCGGCCACCGCGTGGAGCCCGGCGAGGTCGAGGCAGTGCTGCGCAGCGCAGCGGGCGTCGCGCAGGCCGTGGTGCGCCCGATCGGCACCGCGCGCGGGGCCGCGCTGGGCGCGTGGATCGTGCCGGCGCAGGGCACCGACGGCGAGGCGCTCGTCGACGAGCTCGGTGCGCTGCTGCGCGAGCGGCTGCCCGACTACATGGTGCCGGCGGCGATCGGCGTGATCGACGCAGTGCCGCTCACGCCCAACGGCAAGGTCGACGCGCGGGCGCTGCCGGAGCTCCGCGCGGGCGGAGGCGAGGGCCGCGCAGCCGCGCCCGGCGCGGAGGCCGCGATCGCCGCGGCGTTCGCCGAGGTGCTCGGCGTCGCCGACGTGCGCGCCGACGACTCCTTCTTCGCGCTCGGCGGGCATTCCTTCGTGGCCCAGCCGACCATCCGCGCCATCAACGACGCGCTGGGCAGCGAGCTGCCCGTACAGGCGCTGTTCCAGGCGCCGACGGTCGCAGGGCTCGCGGCGCTGGTCGACTCCGGCGGCGCCGATGTGGCCGAGAGCCTCCGGACGATCCTGCCGCTGCGGCGCGAGGGCAGCGGGGATCCCGTCTTCGCCGTGCACCCCGCGAGCGGTGTCGCCTGGAAGTTCACGACCTTCGTCTCGCGGCTCGACACGCAGCGGCCCATCCTGGGCGTGCAGATGCCCGGGATCGCGCCCGACGAGCCGGAGCCCGCGCTCGCGGCGACGCTCGACGAGCTGCTGGAGGCCTATGTGGAGGCGATCCGCGCAGAGCAGCCGCACGGGCCCTACACGATCGCCGGCTACTCCTTCGGCGGCCGGCTCGCGCACCACATCGCCGCGCGGCTGCAGGCGGCGGGGGAGCGCGTGGCACTCCTCGCGATCCTCGACGACTATCCCTCGCAGGAGCCGGCGCTCGCCGGCGTCGAGGACGAGCAGGCGATGTGGCGCCGCTTCCTCGACGCGAACGGCGCCCGTCCGCCGCAGGGGGCGCTCGACGTCGGTCGCGTGCGCGAGACGCTCGACGCGGCCGGCAGCCCGCTCGCCGATGTGCCGGAGGAGACCATCGAGCGGATGGTGCGACGGTTCCGGCAGCTCGGCGCCCTGCTCGACGCCGCGCCGACCCCGGTCGTGGAGGGCGGCCTGCACGTGTTCGCATCGACCGAGCGGGTGCCCGCCGGGCGCCCGGGCCCGGAGGCGTGGGAGGCCTTCGCCACCGGCGCGGTCACGTCGAGCCCCGTCGGCGCCCGTCACCAGGACGTGCTGGGGGAGCGCGGCATGGACGACATCGCGCCGGTGCTCAGCCGCCTGCTGCGCGACGCGCCCGAGATCGTCGCGCCCAACCGGTCGGCAGAGGGCTCCGAAGCACTGATGACGAGATCAGTTGACGATGCGGAACCAGTGGAGGACGCACGATGACGAATCCATTCGACGACCAGGACGGCACCTTCCGGGTGCTGGTGAACGATCGTGACCAGCACTCGCTGTGGCCCGAGTTCGCCGACGTCCCGCGCGGATGGGTCGCGGTCTTCGGCCCGGCGGCGAAGCAGGCGTGCCTCGACTACGTGACCGAGCACTGGCAGGACATCACGCCGGCGCCGGAGCGCGACCGCGTCGCCTCGTGATCTCGATCCGAGGCATCCGCAAGCGATTCGGCGACCACCTGGCGCTCGACGGCGTCGAGCTCGAGGTGCCGGCCGGCTCCGTGCAGGGGCTGCTGGGGCCGAACGGCGCGGGCAAGACGACCGCGGTGCGCGTGCTCGCGACCCTGCTGGAGCCGGACGAGGGGGATGCGCTGGTCGCCGGCCGCTCGGTGCGGCAGGAGGGGCACGCTGTGCGCGAGCGACTCGGGCTCTCCGGCCAGTACGCCGCCGTCGACGAGCGCCTCACCGGCTTCGAGAACCTCACCATGGTGGGCGAGCTCTACGGCATGCGTCGCCGCGATGCGAAGGCGCGCGCCCGTGAGCTGCTGCGCGAGTTCCGTCTCGACGACATCGCCGAGAACAAGCGCGCCGGCGCGTACTCCGGCGGCATGCGACGACGGCTCGACCTCGCAGGCGCCATCGTCGCGCGCCCGCCGGTGGTCATCCTCGACGAGCCGACGACAGGCCTCGACCCGCGGGGCCGTCGCGACACCTGGGATGCCATCGCATCGCTCACGCAGGGCGGCACGACCGTGCTGCTGACGACGCAGTACCTCGAGGAGGCAGACCAGCTCGCCGACTCGATCGCCGTCATCGACGCGGGTCGCATCATCGCGGAGGGCACCGCGACGGCGCTCAAGGCGCAGGCGGGCGGCGCGCGGCTCGACATCGTGCTCGCCCCCGGCGCAGACGGCCGTGCCGCGCTCGCCGCGATGCGCGCGACGGCGGCCGACGCGGTGCTCGACGAGCGCGCGCGACGGATGCTGGCGAGCGCCGGCGATGGCGCCGCCGGACTGCGCGCCGTGCTCGGCCGGCTCGAGCAGGCCGGCATCGCGGTGGTCGAGGCCGCCGTGCGGCAGCCGACGCTCGACGACGTCTTCCTGCGGCTGACGGGCAGTCCCGCGGACGAGCGCGAGACCGATGTCGATGCCGATGCCGATGCCGACCAGCCCCGGCTCGAGCCGGAGCGGGCGGCAGCATGAACGCCATGGTCCGTGCCGTGCGCGACGGCGGCATCGTCGCGCGCCGCAACATCCTCGGCGTGCGGCGCACGCCCGGTGCCCTCGTCACCGGCGTCGCGCAGCCCATCATCTTCGTCCTCATCCTCGCGTTCGTCTTCGGCAGCGCGCTGGGCGGTGACGACTACCGCGAGTTCCTCATCGGCGGCATCCTCGCCCAGACGCTCACGTTCAACTCGTCGTTCACCGCCGTCTACCTCGCGAAGGATCTGCAGACGGGCCTCATCGACCGCTTCCGGGCGCTGCCGATGTCGCGCGTCGGGGTCATCCTGGGCAGGACCACCTCCGACCTCGTGACGAGCGCGCTGTCGGTCGCCGTCATCCTGGCGTGCGGGCTGGTGATCGGCTGGCGCGTGCACACCGATGTCGCGCAGGTGCTGCTCGCCTTCGGGCTGCTGCTGCTGTTCGCCTTCGCGACCTCCTGGATCGGCGCCTTCATCGCGATGTCGGCGCGCAGCGTCGAGGTCGCCCAGAGCCTCGGACTGCTGTGGCTGTTCCCGGTGACGTTCATCTCCGGCGCCTTCGTCTCGGCCGACATGCTGCCGGGCCCGCTGCGCGCCATCGCCGAGTGGAATCCCATCACGGCGGTCGCCACCGCGGTGCGGCAGGCGTTCGGCAATGACGCGCCCGTCGGCTTCGCGACGGCGGGCGGCTGGCCCGCCGACAACGCCCTGCTGTACGCGACGATCAGCTGCGTCGCCATCATCGCGGTCTTCGCGCCCGTCGCCGTGCTGCAGTACCGCCGCATCAGCCGACGATGACGATGGAGCGGCCCGTGATCGACCTCCTCATCACGACGGTCGACGAGCTGCTCGATCGGGCCGACCAGGCATCTGGCCATGCGCGCGGTGCACGCGCGCTGGTGAGCGAGGCGGATCTGGCGGCGGCAGCGCACCGGCGGCGTCCCGTCGACGCGCGGCGCACGCTGGCGGGTCGGCTCGGGCTGCGGCTGCTGGCCGCAGCGGCGACCGGGGCACCGCTGCGGGAGCTGCCGTCGCTCCCCATCGATCGCAGCTGTGACCGCTGCGGCGAGCAGCACGGGCGACCGCGCTCGGCAGGCGTCTCGCTGTCGAGCTCGACCTCCGGCGATCTCGTGCTCGCCGTCGTCGGCCCGGCGGATGCGTCGGTGGGCGTCGACGTCGAGGTCGTCCCGGACGACCTGTGGCGGGGCTTCGACGAGTACGCGCTGCACCCGAGCGAGCGAGACGGCAGACCCGGCGCCCCCGCGAGTATCGACGAGCGTCTCGCGGCGTGGACCGAGAAGGAGGCGGTGCTGAAGGCAGCCGGACTCGGCCTGAGCCTCTCTCCCGCGCGCCTGCTCCTGGGCGGCGTCGGCGAGGCGCGGCGATGGGCGATCCCACGCCAGGGCGCGCGCTGGCGGAGGCTCGGGGAATCGGGCCATCCGCGCGCGGCGGGGCTGCACTCCACCCCGGTCGAGGCGCGTGCTGGCGCGCGGGCCGCGGTCGCGGCGACGGGGGCGCTCCCGCTGCGCCGTCGCTCCGTCGACGCGCTGCTGCACGCCGTGGACTTCGATCCGGTCGCCGGCGCTGCATGCCACCCCTCCCCGGCACGCTCCATCCCATGACGCCGGCAGCGGCGCGGGCTCAGCCCGTGCCTGCGGCCCGCTCGAGGATGGCGTCGAAGGCCTCGCGCGCCGCCGCGTGCTCGAGCTGCGGCACGCCGTGCACGTCGGCATCGACCTCGAGCAGCTGCGGCGGCGCGGGCAGCATGGCAGCGATCTCGGTGGCCCGCTCTGGCAGGTCGGCGTCGCGGGAGCCGACCTCCAGCAGCACAGGCGCCGTCACGTGCGGCGCGAAGTCGCGCGCATCCCAGCGTAGGCAGCCGGCCGGCGCGGCGAGCGCGATGACGCCCGCGGGCTGCTCATCGACGACGGCGGCAGCCGCGATGGCGAGCCGCCCGCCGAGCGAGGCACCGGCGATCACGACCTCGTCGGCTCCGGCGGCGCGCAGGTGATGCTCGGCGGCGAGCATCGCGCCCAGCGCGTCGTCGATCTGCAGGTTCGGGACGATCACGGCGTAGCCGCGCTCGGCCAGTCGCAGCGCCTCGGGAGCCCACTGGCAGAGGAAGGAGTCGCTCTGGTGACCGAGGACGATGCCGACGTCGCCCTCGCCCGCGACCAGGGCAGAGGCGCGCGGCTCGTCGGCGATCGCCAGGTGCTCGAAGCCCTCGTCGAGGCACGGCACGTGCGCCGCCGGCTCGGCTGGCTCGTAGACGCCGAGCGGCTCGGCGTCGAGCGGCGAGGGGGAGGCGGTGACAGCGGTCGCTACGGCTGGGTCTGCGGTGCCCGGCGGCTGCGGCGGCGCGCTCGAGCATGCCGTGAGCAGCAGCACCGCTGCGACGGCGGCGACGCCCCGCACCCGCATGGCAGCGATCCTACGCGGGGCGACCCCGCGCATCCGCCCCGGACCCGTGACCCGCCGCATCCGCTACGCGGGGCGACCCCGCGCATCCGCCCCGGACCCGTGACCCGCCGCATCCGCTCGGATAGTGTCGGGCGGGTGAGTGATGACGCCACCAAGCCCGATGCCGCCCAGCCCGAGAAGGTCGATGACGCAGTGCCCACGGTCACCGACGAGCTGGTGATCACGCACCACCGGCTCACGACCCCCGACGGCGAGCTCGCCTACACGGCCCGCGCCGGTCGCGTGGTGCTGTGGGAGGAGCACGTCGAGGACGACGTGTTCAAGGGGCGCAGGCCGCGCGCGCAGGTCGCGGTCACGGCCTACACGCTCGACGATGCCGACCCGGCGACGCGGCCGGTGACCTTCGCGTTCAACGGCGGCCCGGGCTCGGCGAGCGTCTGGCTGCACATGGGCGTGCTGGGGCCCAAGCGCGTCGTGATGGGCGACGCGGGCGAGCTGCTGCCGCCGCCGTACGGCGTGGCCGACAACCCGGAGTCGCTGCTGGCAGTGAGCGATCTGGTCTTCATCGACCCCGTCTCGACCGGGCGCTCGCGGCCCGTGGAGGGGCAGAAGGCGAAGGACTTCCACGGCTTCACCGCCGACATCGAGTCAGTGGCCGAGATCATCCGGCAGTGGGTCACGGCAGAGGGGCGGTGGCTGAGCCCGAAGTTCTTGGCGGGGGAGTCGTACGGCACGACGCGCGCCGCGGGCCTCGCCCAGCACCTGCAGGAGTCGCTGGGCATGTACCTCAACGGGCTGCTGCTGATCTCGAGCGTGCTCGACTTCTCGACGGCGAACTTCGAGCGCGGCGGCGATCGCGCGCACGCGCTCTACCTGCCGTTCTATGCCGCGACGGCCTGGCGGCACGGCTTCCACGAGGGGCGCTCGCTCGAGTCGGTCGTCGACGAAGCCCGCGCCTATGCCGCGCGCGACTACCCCTACGTGCTGCAGCGCGGTGCTCGGCTGACCGAGGACGAGCGGGCGGATGCGGTGGGCACGATCGCGCACCTGACCGGCCTGAGCGAGTCCTACGTCGACCGCGCCGAGCTGCGCATCGAGCACTGGCGCTACTTCGGGGAGCTGCTGCGCGACCGCGGCCTCACGGTCGGCCGGCTCGACTCCCGCTTCACGGGACCGGCGGCGGCAGGGATCGCCGAGCACATGGATGCCGACCCGTCGATGGACGCCATCCTCGGCCCGTACTCCGCGGCCTACCAGCACTACCTGCATCACGAGCTCGAGGTGCGCGACTCGGGGCCGTTCCATGTCTTCGGGCTCGGCGTCAACGAGGCCTGGAGCTACAAGGAGTTCGAGAACGCGCCGGTCTACGTGATCGACAAGCTCTCGCGCGCGATGCGGCAGAACCCGCACCTGGCGGTGCACTTCGCCTACGGCTGGTTCGACGGCGCGACGCCGTTCTCGGCGGCGGAGGATTCGGTGGCGCACCTGCAGATCCCGGAGGCGCTGCGCGACAACCTCGAGCACCGCTACTACGAGGCCGGGCACATGATGTACGTGCACGAGGCCTCGCGGCTGGCGCAGTCGGCCGATCTGGCCGACTTCGTGCGGCGGCGCTCCGGGTCAGCCCCGGCGGGCGGGTAGCGGCTCGACCTCGCGGATGGGCACCGTGGCGCCTCCGACGTCGAAGCGGCGCAGGATGCGGTCGATCACGAGGCCCAGCACGATCGCGACCACGACGCCGAGGGCGGCAGCGAGCAGCGGGCTGTGGCCGAGCCACTGGCCGAACCACACGCCGATGCCGACCGAGTAGGCGGCCCACAGAGTCACGGCGCCGGCGCTCGTGAGCGCGAAGCGGCGCGCTGGGAAGCCGGTCGCGCCGGCCGCGAGGTTGACGGCAACCCGCCCCATCGGGATCAATCGGCCGGTGAGGATGACGAGCGTGCCGCGGCGCTTGAGCCCTCGCCGCGCCGCGTCGATGGCGGTGGTCGTGCGCGAGGCGCGCATCCATCGCCACCGATCGGTGCCGACGGCGCGGCCGAGGCGGAACACCGCGTTGTCGCCGATCCATGCGCCTGCGGCCGCGACGAGCGCGATGGCGGCGACAGCGCCGAGCTCGCCGGTGCTCGCGGCGAAGGCCGCAGCTGCGACGAGCACGGTCTCGCTCGGCACCGGCGGGAAGATCGCGTCGGCGATGCAGGCCGCGAGCACGATGGCGAGCATCCAGGGCGAGTCGAGCGCGGTGAGCATGAGTGCTTCGAGCTGGGCGAGCAGTTCCACGGGGTCCCCTCCGAGCAGCCGGCGGCTGCTGCTGCAGTGACGCTACGAGCGAGGAGGCCCGCGCCGCGTCGCCCGCGCGAACGATCCGACCCCCTACCCGGGTAGGGGCGTCGCCGGGGTAGGGGTGTCGTCGGGGTAGCGGGGTAGCGGGGTAGCGGGGTCGACGGTCTCGACACTGAGCGGTCAGAACGGGTTGTCGCCCCGTGGTGCGGCGATGCCCGTCGGCATGCCCCACGGCGACGATGGCGGGTCGTGGAAGGTGGGCCCGGTCTGCGGTGGCTGGTCGATGTAGGTGTTGCCCATGGGTGAGGTGAATTCGAGCACGCCGGGGCTGCGCTGTCGCACCTTCCAGCGTCGGGCGCGGCTCAGCTGTGCGCCCTTCAACGTGTGGTGCCGTCGGCAGAGGTGGGCGAGGTTGCCGATCTCGGTGGTGCCGCCGTCTGCCCAGGCGCGTGTGTGGTCGATGTCGCAGCGGGCGGCGCGGGCGTTGCAGCCGGGCCAGCGGCAGTGCTGGTCGCGGGCGCGCAGCAGCTTCTTCAGCTGCGCGCTGGGCACGTAGGAGTCGACGGCGGTCACGTGGCCGGTGAGGGGGTCGGTGAACAGCCGCGTCCAGCTGGTCGCGCGGACGGCCAGCAGCAGCGCGGTCTTGGGGTCGATGGGCGTGCCGTCGGAGAGTCTGGCGACCGCGACCTGCCCCGGGCGGGGCTCGGTGCCCTCGTCGCCGGGTCCGCTGGCTGCGCCGGCGTCGCCGGTGAGCGTCTGCGCGGGGATGATGATGGAGACCTCGGCGGTGATGCCGTGCAGCGCGGTGTCGGTGGGCTCGCCGGTGAGCAGCAGGTCGCAGACCGCGTCGGCGCGGCGCTGGTCGAAGCTGCGGGGATCGTCGGAGGCCGCGGCCTTGGCCATCCGCGTGGCCCGGTCGTAGGCGCCGCGGGCGAGCGGGGTGGGCACGAGCGCCTGGAACAGCGACATGCCATCGTCGACGTCGCGCACCCAGACCGTCCGGCCCGAGCGCGCCTGGACGTGCCGCGCGGCCAGCGGCCGCTCGAGGTGGCGTTCGAGCTCGCGGCGGGCGAGCGTCCGCAGCCGGCCCGGGTTGACGGTCTCGGCATGCGGCAGCAGGGCCGCCTCGAACGCCGCCCGCGCTTCCGCATCCTGCAGGGCCGCGCCGATCTCGGCGATCACCGCCACATGGCCGCGGTGGATGCGCGCCGCACCCCACGCGCGCAACGTCGCGGGCCAGCGCTCGCGCTCGGCCATCGCACGGTTCAGGTCGGCCTCGAGAGTGCGATCGGAGCGGCGCTGCATGAGCGCCAGCTCGGCCGCGACATCCCGCAGCCCCACGCCCGGATCGAGTCGCTCCGCGACCGCGTCCTCGACCGCGACCCCGCCGATGCCAGCCAGCAGCTGCGCCCGCATCGCCTGCAACGACGCGATTGCGGAGTCGATCTCCACCACCGCCCGCATCGCCGACTCCGCCACGGCACGACCCGTGACGACGACCGGCGCGAGCCGAGCTTCCGTCGACGCCTCCCCGCCGGACCCGCCAGCGGCCGGCTCGACGCCGTCGGTGTCGTCGACCCGCGCGGGCGCCTGATCGTCGGGCCGCACCCACGGGAAGCCACGCCGATACTCCGGACTGAACGGCGGCGGCGTCAATCGCGCGGCCAGCTCCTCCGGCGTTTCCGGACGCAGCGGCACGGGACCCTCCGGGCCCTCGTGCTGCACCGCATCCCTCGACATGCAGGCATGCTCCCAGGCACCACCCACATCGTCGGCGCGCGCCGGGTCGGGCTGGCTTCCCGACCACGAGCGCTCCAGGCTTCCGCGCGTCGGAGGCCCGTGCGATGCGCTAGGCTTTCTTGGTTGCCTTCGGGCACCTCGATCGTGAGATCGACGGGCTGTGGCGCAGCTTGGTAGCGCACCTGACTGGGGGTCAGGGGGTCGCAGGTTCAAATCCTGTCAGCCCGACAGTGTCCTGAGTCGCGACATCGTTGACACGGTGTCGCGGCTCGGGACTTTTTTCGTAGGTTCGCGCGGCTTGTCGTGCCTGTCGCGACTCATCGGGTCAACGATCACGCGGTGGTCGGGTGGGGCTCGTGCTCGACACGCTCGAGCACGCCGTCTGGGTCCGCAAGCAGGCCGGCGTGATCGACCTGACCGGGCTCGTCCATCACACCGACGCCGGCAGCCAATACACGTCGTTCGCCTTCACGCAGCGGCTGATCGACGCGGGCGTGGACGGATCGGTGGGTTCGGTGGGCGACGCGTACGACAACGCGCTGGCCGAGTCGCAGATCGGCGCCTACAAGACCGAGCTCATCCGCCCGGAAGGGCCCTGGCGCGACGTCGAGCTCGAGACTCTCAACTGGGTGCACTGGTTCAACCACGAGCGCACCCACGGATCGATCCACGACCTGACACCGGTCGAGATCGAAACCGCCTACTACGCTTCAAGAAACCGTCTCCAGCCAACCGGTTAGAGACACAACCCGGAGCGTCCCGGGGCGGTTCACCCCTGGGTGCCCTGCCCGCATCGACCGCGCAGAAGGTCGACGCCGCCCGCGCGAAGACCGCCCTCGACCACGCCAGCCGAATCATCAACAGCGCGGATGAGCCCACGACGCGTCGCACGCAGGAGCGGGATCCGCTCAGTCTGTAATCACATGAACCTGAAGCAGGCTTGGCCGATCCACAAGATCCGCACCACGCAGGTCCATCCTCTGAGCGACCGTCTCGATCACAGGCCCGTCACGGTGCCGTCGATGGAGACGGGAGCTGGGTCGGGTTCGTTCACGTAGACCTGCGGCGGGGTCCAGGCGGCCCGCAGACGTCGCGCGCCCTGGTGGGAGGGGCCGAGCGCGAACCAGTCGATCCTGGACGCGGCCTGGTCGGTGATCAGCCGCTCAGCGAACAGCAGGCGGGCCACCGGCCGCAGGACGCTGTCGTCCAGGCCCAGTCCCCGCAGTGGCGCCAGGGGATCGATCGGCCGCGCCATCCACCCCGTCTGCTGACCGAGCAGCGAGGTGCCGAAGAGCCCGTCGGACAGCGCCCGCTGCCCGACCTCGTCGGCCGATATCCCGTTGATGGAGGCGCGCATGGTCGAGCCTCGCTGCTCCTGGGTGACCAACGTCAGCCGCTCCTCATGACCGATCGTCGAGACGGTCCTAGTGGATAGCTCCACGATCTGCACCGGCAGCGCGGTATGAGGGGAGGCGAACGGGACACCGCCGGCCCGGTTGTCCCGCAGCCGCACCAGCTCGGCATGGACCGCGTCGCTGCGCACCGTCGCGGTGAGCGAGATCGTCTTCCCGTCGTTGGTGATCTCCCGCGCACGAAACAGCGTCCGGCCCACCCGCACCCACGGCGCCAGCTCCTCCGCAGCCAACTCCTCCAGACGACGCCGCACCCGCCGACCGAGGTCGTCCGGGTCACTCCACGGACTCGTCGTGTACAGGTTGCGGGCACCCTGGATCAGATCGCGCTGCGCACCATCCATCTCCCCGCCGGTCTCGCCGTGCACGAACAGGCACAGCCGCAAGCCGTTGCGCTCGGCCTCCAAGAACTCCGCATGCGTGGCCGAGTACCCGTCGGGCATCCGCACGCCGTAACGCGAACCCCACATGCCCACGTAGACCTCGGAGCTGCGAACCCCGGAGAGGTAGGCCTGCTCGGCCGAGATGTCCTGCGCTCCGAGATCCTCGAACATCACCGCCGTCGCCCCGACCGACTCGATCGCTGCCCGCACCGCGGCCCGCTCGTCGGGCATGTCGGTGATCATGCTGGACACGAACACTCGCCGCCCGCTCGCCCATGCCCGCACGTCCTCCCCGGCGGCAGCCAGGGAGGCCGAGCGCTGGTCGATCAGCAACGCCGCATCATCCATGCCTCAAGTCCACCACGGACACGCCCAGACGCGGAGCGCACACGCGAGCCGCACACCCAGCGAGGGCGGGCGCCAGGTCACCATCGCCTCTTCCCGGTGTCTGCGCGGCGTCGTCAGGTAGTTCCTGAGGCGGCCTCATATGCGGCGCTGTCGCTCCTCGCGACGGTATGAACTTCCCGGGAACGGGCGGTCCTTTCAGGTTCTTGTCGCCGACCCTTGAAGAGGTCTGTCCATGTTCCGACTTATCTGGGCTCTCAGCGTCCACACCCGCTACTTCCTGCGCCGCTACATGCCCACCAACATCCTGCTCGACGCCATCCGTACCCGCCGCGGACTGCGCTGGGGCCTGCCGGCGATGCTGCTGGCCATCCCGTACCTGTATGCCGCGAACCTCTGCGTACAGCTCATCGCCGGGGGCGGTCCCGGGTGGCTGCACCTACTCGTGCTGCTGTTCATCTACAACGCGATGAAGTTCGCCATCATGGGACCGGTCAGCCTCGTACTCCTGCTCCGCGTCCGCCTCCGCGAGCACGCCGCACGCCGCCGCGAGCAGCGTGCCGACCACCGGCCCGTGGTCGCCGCGTAGGAGGGGGAGGTGCGTGATGGGCGCGTACGTGAAGAAGACCGCCCGGCGCCGCTACGACGAACGACAGTTCACCGTCCGCGCGGTGCACCGTGACCCGCCCGACCTGCACAAGCTCTGCGAAGCCCTGATCCGCCGCACCCTGCAAGAGGTCGGCCAGTCACGGGCACACCGCCGCGCAGATGAGGCTCCCGAGACCTACCGGAGCCCAGGACAACCGGACTCAGCACGAGGGAATGACTGAGCCCCGGCGACATGACCGAGGTCAGAGGTCCACCGGGGCTTTCTGTCATCCATGCTACGCGATACTGAGGGGATCATGCCAGCCGAATCCACCAACGACGACGTTGGAGAGTGGGTCGAGCGCTGGCTGAGCTCTCCACGGTTCGCCGTTTACCTGAATGCCGCAGGCAACGACCGCGATGCTGCTCTGGCACTCTACGAGCGGAACGCACGTCTCGGCTCCGCGCTCAGCCACGACCTCGCCCACCTGGAAGTCGGACTGCGCAACGCCTACGACGGCGCACTGACCGAACATCTGGAGCTGCCACGACACTGGACAGCATGCGGGGACCAAGTCTTCGCCCCGGTCCTGCGTACCCGTAAGCGTGGGAGCCGCGGCAAGGTGACGGTGGACATCAACGCCAGGCCGCGCGCCAGCTTGGACCGCGCGATCCGCGAGGCCGGTGGACGCAAGGCCCCACCAGGGAAGGTGATCGCCCAGCTCACCTTCGGCTTCTGGCGCTACCTGACGTCAGCAGCTCACGAGGTCACCTTGTGGCGCCCGGCCCTGCACCATGCCTACCCTGCCGGCACCAGCCGTTCTGACGTCGATGCCCGCATCGGACGACTCCACGAGCTTCGCAATCGCGTCGCTCATCATGAGCCCTTGCTCGGACTCGATGCACCGAGCCTCCACGTAGACCTTCTGGAGATCGCGACCCTGCTCTCCCCACAGCTCGGAAGCTACGTCGCAGAAAGCTCAATAGTCCCAGGCCTACTGACCGCACGAGAGTGAACCGCCGGGTCGGGTCCGTCCGCACCCACCCGACCCGGATGGGCGGCGCAGTTCCAGGGCACAGGTACGGACGGGTGAGATCATGAGGCATGACGATCGAGAGCGACATCATCGCGTGGGCGTTGGACCGCCCTGGCTGGCAGCAAGACGTGCTGGTCGCTCTCGCGAACGGTGAAACATACGGACCGACCCAGATCACGGCCGTTGTCGATGAGGTTCTGGAGGACACCAACAGCGCGCCGAGCCAGGAGGCCAAGAGCATTCAGGTGAAGTCCGCGGTGGTCGAGCAGGTAGACCTCTCGGCGGTCGCCGACCTTCGCGGAGTGAACGCTCTCGTGGACGGACAGCGCCTCAACTTCGCCACGACCGGCATCACAGTCATCTACGGCGACAACGGCAGCGGCAAGTCTGGATATGCACGCTTGATCAAAGCGATGGTCAAGGCCCGCCACCGCGCCGACATCCTCCCCAACGTGTTCCACGATTCACCGGACGAGCCCTCCGGGGCACTGCTTTACCGCGTCGGAGGCCAGGACCGAACGCTGACATTCCCTTCAGCGCCGCCGCCGGAACTGCTGAAGATGAGCTTCTACGACGAGCGCTGTGGAGATGAGTACCTCACCAAAGAATCGACGATCTCGTACCGCCCCTCGGCATTGACTCTCCTCGACGGTCTCATCCGGGTGTGCGACGAGGCTCGGAGCGACATCGCCGCACGGATCAAGAGCAATGAGGCCAAGGCACTCGATCTGGGCTTGCTCCCAACAACAACGGCGGGAGCCTTCCTGGCCACCCTGACCGCTGCTACCACCGAGACGCAGATCGAAGCCGCGACCACCCTGGCGGCAGGTACCAACGAGCGACTGGGCGACGTGCTGCAGGAGCAGGCGAGGCTCGCGGCGACAGACCCGCAGAAGGAACGGTCTCGACTCACGGCGCTCGCGAACCAAGTCAAGACCTTGGGCGACGACCTGGCCCGCTTGCTCGAAGCCTTGGGTGCGGAGAAGACAGATGCGCGGCACGAACTTCGCTCCATAGCTGCCAATGCGCGGGCGGCAGCGTCGATCGCGGCCGCCTCCTCGTTCGACGATGAGCCACTGCCAGGGGTGGGTTCGGAGACCTGGCGCCTGCTGTGGACCGCAGCACGAAACTACTCAATCGCCGAGGCGTATCACGCCCACCAGTTCCCCGTCACCGGAGAACGGGCGGTCTGCGTACTGTGCCAGCAGGTGCTCGACGACGAAGCCAAGACTCGCCTTCGCCGCTTTGACCAGTACATGACCGACACCACCGAACGCGACGCCCTTACCGCCGAGCAGAACTTCGCCGCGACTCTCAGCGAACTGCGAACGCTGGACTTCGCGACACCTGCCCGGACCGCCGCTCTCACTGCCTTGGAGGCGCACGACGCTCAACTCGGTGGCACAGCCACGGCGCTGCTCACCAAGCTTGAGGATCAACGTGATGCCGTCGTGCAGCACTTGACCAGTGAAGACCCCGCTCCGACGGCACTCGCCGCAATGGACACCCCCAGCAAGCTAGCCGGTCTTGCTTCGCAGCTCCAGGAACGCGCCTCTGCTGCAGACGTGACGCAATTCGAAACTGCGGTGACCGACCTGAGAACCGAGAAGGCCGAGTTGCAGGCACGCGTCCGACTCTCGGAGTCGGCAGACAAGGTCAAAGCCGAGGTCCAGCGCCTGCGCCAGTTGAGAGCATTGAAGGTGGCACGCACCGCTGCGGACACCAACAGCATCACCCAGAAGGCCTCGGCGCTGACTCGCGAGTACGCCACCGATCGCATCCTGGACCGTTTCACCCGAGAAACCGAACGCCTGCGACTTCAGAAGGTGACCTTGCAGGATCTTGGCGGACGTAAAGGACAGCTGAACCAAAAGCCCGGCCTGCTCGGGGCCGCCAAGAGCGTGGCTGCGCACACCGTGCTCAGTGAGGGCGAGCAGACCGCTCTCGGACTTGCCGGGTTCTTCACCGAGGCAGTCTTCGATCAGTCGAAGTCCGCACTCATCTTTGATGACCCAGTCACGTCGCTGGACCACGTTCGACGAGACAAAGTCGCCGAGCGACTGGCGCAACTCGCTCAAGACCGGCAGGTCGTTGTATTCACTCACGATGTCGCGTTCACCGGCGATCTTGCCGCGGCCGCAGAGCGAGAGGGCGTTGCTCTCACTGAGCGCGCTGTGGAGCGGCGCGGGGCCGAACCCGGCATCTGCATCGAGAGCTTCCCCTGGAAAGCAAAGGACTTCGGCTCACGCGTCACCCACCTCACCAGCGAACTCGCGAGGCTCAAGAAGGAGCGCTCGGGGCTCGTTCAAGACCAGTGGGAAGAAAGCGTGGCGACATGGGCGGGGTACCTCTCCGAGACATGGGAACGCAGCGTCACGACCGAGGTCATGAACCAAGTGTTCGACCGCGGAAGCTCACAAGTAAGGATGATGAAGTTCCGCCTGCTGGCAGAGATCACCGACGCCGACAACCAAGACGTACAGGACGGCTACGGTGCTACGTCACTCTGGGGAAGACGCCATGACAAGTCCGCCGAGACCAACTACGTCGCACCGGAACCCGCAGACCTCGAACGCGAACTGACACGCCTGACCGACTGGCAGAAGCGCGTCCGAAAGTACCTGTCCAAGTGATAACCCGTGGTGAGCGAAAGATTCCGCTCACGGACTGAGCAAGGAGCGGCCGCATGTCATCGACGGAGTACCCCTTCCCGGTTGCAGTGTCGCAACTGGGCAAGCAAGACTCGCGTGAGTCTCAGAACGCCCGCGCCGTCCAGTGGCTTCTGGATCAGCGTGGCGGTTCCATCGTTGTCGTAACGCCGCAGAAGCAGTTCGACAGCGACATCCTCCGGCGCGTTGCTGCCCGTCCAGGAGTCACACACCTCACGTGGCGCGGCTTGTTCACGGGCTCGCTCGCGAATCACCGTGTGCTCTATGCCTGGCCGGACCGGAAGCACCTCAACGATCTTTGGGGCGCAGACGCAGATGCGCTTGTCGTCATCGAGTGGGGGCGGGCCGAGACTGCGACGTGGATCGAGGACGCGAACCCAGTGCGACTTCTGCCCGGTCAGACTGTGCAGCCCGCACCTCAGCCGGCACCCGTGGAAGCTGCCGAGCCGTTGCCGAACGGCGTCGGGGAGATCCTGGAGCACATCGCCGCTTGGGCAGCTGGATACGACTCGGGTCTGAAGTGGAACGAAGAAGACAAGCTCAAGGCGGACATGATGAACTGCCCGGAACGATGGGCCCCCATCACCGTTGAGCAAGTTCGAGCCAAGTGCCGTGAGCTGAAGATGCGGCCCAACGACATCGAGACGATCACGGGCTTCCTGGAACGCAGGAAGCAAGGACGCCGCTTCAACGTGAGAAGCACCTATCGGGACTTCAGATTCGCGTAGTAGACGCGACTCGACCGTCATCACCGACGCAAAGACAGACTCTCATGGCAGATCAAGACGCTCACTTCCGCGTCATGGATGAGGCACTGAAACATCCAGATGGCCGAGCCAAGGGCGGAGAGCCCTGCGTGATTTGTGGCAAGCCGGTGCCGGCGAGCGCCCACTGGGTGCAACGAGACCGACACGTGTGCTCCGGACGGTGCAACAACCTCCTGCGTCGCCGCTACGGTCGCGGAAGCGCGAGCATCAACGCCGAACGAGTGGCGGCGGCGGGCGAAGCCACCGGGCCGCGACCGAACCCACGAACCAGCGGCCCTCGTGTCTTCCGCACCCTGCCGGATGCGCGCCCGCCCGAACTGCCTATCGAGTGGGAGGGGTACGGGCCGCATCCAGGTGATGTGGTCGAGCGCTACGGCATCTTGACCCAGTACCTCGTCCAGGACATGCCCGATGGCTACTTCACCTCGCGCATCGTCGCAGCCGTTGCCGAGAGCGGTGACATGTTCGTAGCAGGGGCGACTGATGATGGCTACTACTCGTCCCTGGTGATCGGACCGCACGGTCCAGGAGGCGAACGCCTTGAGGGTCAGCTATTCAGCCACACCTTCGGCATCAACGGCGTCCTGTGCCAATGGCGCCGCGAGCGGATCACGGATCTACAGCCCGACGGCGTGGACTACTTCTTCTGGGAGTGCTACGCCGCCGTCCCTGTTGACGCACCGGCCTACCCCGAGCCGATGCACTCGTCGCGCTACCGAGCGGAGATGGATCGTCGTCGCCGAGTCAGCAGCAATGCGGCAAAGCACGAGCGCCGGGCCCGTTCAGAAGCCACCATCGAGCGGTTTGATCCAGTGGAGGTGTACGAACGAGACGCTTGGACTTGCGGCATCTGCGGAGGGAAGGTCGATCCACAAGTGCTACACCCCGATGCCATGAGCGCGAGCTTGGACCACGTCGTTCCCCTGTCGAAGGGTGGGGACCACACTCGCGGCAACTCGGTCCTCGCCCACCTGATCTGCAACATCCGAAAGGCAGCGAGTTGAGAGTGCGCCGACGTCGGCGTGACGCGGACAACCGAAGTGGACCAATCAAGTGACCAACAGCCTGCAAACGCTGCAAGACGAGATGCCCAGAGCAAGCGGCCGAAACGGAAAACCCCAGGTCAGGGGCGGTAGAGCCGTCGATTCCGGCACCTGGGGGTCAGGGGGTCGCAGGTTCAAATCCTGTCAGCCCGACAGTGTCCTGAGTCGCGACATCGTTGACACGGTGTCGCGGCTCGGGACTTTTTTCGTAGGTTCGCGCGGCCTGTCGTGCATGTCGCGACTCATCGGGTCAACGATCACGCGGTGGTCGGGTGGGGCGTTGGTAGTCGCGGTCGGGGTCGATGTGGTGCTCGGCGATGACTTCCCCAGTGTCGGCGTGGCTGGTGATCACGTGCTGGTCGTGGATGAGCATCAGGACCGGTTGGCTGGCGTGCGCGCGTCCGATGCCGAGGTGCCGGAGTTCGCCGGCGTAGCGCAGCGTGGATCCACTCTCGGGAGAGACCACATCGAGCCGCGACCTGCGCCGTGCTCAGACTTTGATCGACGACAGAGCGAACGATCACAAGGTTCTTGTCACGAGAGTGCATGACCGATCGTCGACGAGTCGCCCTGTCAACGATGACGCGACTCACCGGTCAACGATCACCGCACCCGATCCGTCCACGATGACGCGACTCAGGAGTTAACGATCACACCGACATCCGCACGCCCTGCGTCGAATCGACGTCGACGCCCTCGAAGGCGAACTCCTCGGCCGCCTCGCCGGCCAGCAGGAGGTCGATCAGCCGGTCGCAGAAGCCCGGCATCTCGTCGAGGCCGAAGGGTGGCTAGTAGACGGGGAGGCCGTCGTCCTCGCTGCGTGCGCCGTTTTTGATCCCATTGCCATCGGCCATCGCTCACTCGCTCGTCTCGTCGCACCGCCCGTGCGCTCTCGACAGTAACGACGGTTCCCGTGCGTCGATCGCGTGCTCGCCGACATCACTAGTACACAGTACTAGTACGCTGTACTATCGATCGACAGCGCGCAGAGAGAGGACGATGATGACCGAGACCGACAGCAGGGGCAATCTCCGCCGATTCGGCTCCCACCTCTCCATGCGCTGGTGGCACGCGCTCATCGTGATCGTGGTGCCGCCGGTCGCGATGCTCATCCTGCAGATCGCACTCTTCCAGGTCGCGCAGCAGATGGAAGGGCCGGCCGATGGCACGGAGACGCTGAGTCCGCTGCGCCTGCTGGCGGTGAACCTCAGCATGATCGTCACGGGAGTCCTGACCGTGCCGCTCGTCGCGCGGTTCGCAGGGGTCTCCTGGCGCGCCGTGCTGAGCTTCCCCCGCAGGCTCGATCGGCGACGACTCGTCGTCTACCTGGGCTGGGCGCTCGGTTCCACCGTGCTCGGCAACGCCGCGCTGGGAATCCTCGCCCCGGATCGCACGCCGTGGGTGGGCTTCGGCGTCACGGGCACGACCGTCGCGCTGATCGCTGTCATGCTGCTCACCACGCCCCTGACCGCGGCGGCAGAGGAGCTGATGTTCCGTGGCGCAGCCATGCCCGCCGTCGCGTCTTGGGTCAGGCCTGAGCGGCTGGCGCTGGCGATCGGCCTCATCCTCTCGAGCGTGGTCTTCGCCGCCTCGCATGTCGCGACCGACCCGTGGCTGTTCGGCTACCACGTCTTCCTCGGCCTCGCGACGGGTGTCATGGCCATTCGCAGTCGAGGGCTCGAAGCACCCATCGCCTGGCACGTGGCGAACAACACCTTCACGGCGATCCTGAACACGCTGCTCGCCGGCGGCGGAGATTTCTCGGTCGCGCGGGCGGCGGGATCCGGCGGTCCGCACCTGCTCATCCCCGCCGTCTTCGTGCTGGCGGCCGTCGCCGTGGTCTGGGTGCGCGAAGGAAGGGTGCAGGCACGGATGGCCCAAAATTGACCAATCGGTAGAAAATTTGACCGATCGGACTAGAATGGCTGCATGGCAACACACGACACGTCGGAGCACCAGGATGTGCGAGTTCGGGTGCCACTGCTGCGGATCGACCGGCGCGCACGGCTGTGGTGGACGCTGCGCAACCTGCTGCTGTGCGGCATCCCGCTCGCGGCACTGATCGTGGCGGCCGTCATCTGGGAGCCCGCGCGGGTGTGGCTGGTCGCGCCGATCGTCGCGGTCGCGCTCGTGGGCGTCGCGAAGGTGGGCGTCGAGCCGTGGTGGCGCTACCGCGTGCACCGCTGGGAGGTGACCGAACGGGCGACCTACGCCTCGAGCGGCTGGCTGGTGGTCGAGTGGCGCGTGGCACCGACCTCGCGCATCCAGACGGTCGACGCGCTGCGCGGGCCGCTGGAGCAGCTCTTCGGGCTCGCGACGCTGCGAGTGACGACCGCGTCGTCGTACGGCGCGATCAGCATCCGCGGGCTCGACCGAAGCGTCGCACAGGACGCCGCCGACCGACTGGCGATCGTCGCCGAGCTGTCGGAAGGCGACGCGACGTGACAGCGTCGACGACGGCGGATGCCTCGTGGCAGCGCCTGAGCATCCGGGTCGTGTGGGTGGATGTCGTGGTCAGCGTGATCTCGCTGCTGCCGGGCGTGATCGCGATCGTGGTGTTCGGCGTCGAGCCGTCGCTCGACGCGCTGTGGCCGCTCGCCCTCGTGGCCGTGCTCGGCGTCGCCGGTGCCGTGGGCGACATACTTCGGTGGGCCTTCACGACCTACCGCGTCACGCCGACCGACATCGAGCGCAGGACGGGCCTGTTCGTGCGACGCCACCGCACCCTGGATCGCGATCGCGTGCGCAGCGTCGACACTGCGGCCAAGCTGCGCCATCGCCTCGCGGGGCTGCGCGTCGTCACGGTCGGGGCGGGCCAGCAGACGGGTGCCGGCGAATCGGCGCTGGTGCTCGACGCCCTGTCGGTGGCGGATGCCGCCGAGCTGCGCGAGCGCCTGCTGCGCGCCCGTGTCGTCGCACCGCCGGTCACCGAGCCGGCACCCGGCGTCGAAGCGGGCGAGGCCGCCGGCGAGCGCTCGGCCGAGACCGACACCGACGACGCCGACTCCGTCGAGGTGCTCGCGACCTTCCGCTGGTGGTGGGTGGTCTACAACATGTTCAGCATCTGGGCCTTCCTCATGGCCGCGGGTCTCCTGTGGGGCGGCTTCTGGCTCGCATCCTCCTTCGGCATCGATCTCTTCGGCATCGTCTCGCGACTCGCGGATTGGGAGGCATTGGGATGGCTCGGAACGCTCGCGCTGGCGGTGCTCGGAGCCGGGGTGCTTGGTGCGGTCGGCCTCGGCGTGACCTTCCTGCTCGAATCCGGTCGCTTCGAGCTCTCGCGGGTCCGCTCTGGCGATCGCTCCTACCTGCGCACCCGCCGCGGGCTGCTCAGCACGCGGGAAGTCAGTCGCGACGAATCCCGGATGCGCGGCGTGTCGATCGGCGAGCCCGTCCTGTGGCGCTGGATGGGGATGGCGGACACGAACGTCATCACGACGGGGCTGGACGTGTGGGACATGTCGGAGCCGACCGCGATCCTGCCTCGCGGTCCGATCTCGGTCTCACGCGATGTGGTGCAGCGCGTTTTCGGCGTCGAGAACCCGTTCGACGTGCCGCTGCGACGGCATCCGCGCACCGCGCTCCGTCGCCGGCTCTGGTGGGCGACGGCGATCTCGGCCGTCGCTCCTGCCGTGCTCGTCGCTCCCGCGCTCGCCGGCGTCGTGCCGGGGTGGGCGCCATGGGCTGCCGCGGCGGTCTGGCCGGTCGCGCTGCTGGCCGCGGTCGTCGCCTACCGCGCGCTCGGCCACGCCGTCGCTGGCGACTATCTCGTCGTGCGCGCAGGGCTCTTCAGTCGCACCACCTCGGCGCTGCGGCGCGACGCGGTGAGCACGATCGCGGTGCGGCAGTCGGTGCTGCAGCGCCGCCTGGGGCTCGCCACCGTGTCGGCGATGACGGCCGCTGGCTGGTCGGCGTACGAGGCCTTCGACGTGCCGGCGGATGGCGCGGTGGCGTTGGCCGCGGATGTCGCGCCCGGTCTGCTCGACGAGGTCATCGAGCGTGGCGAGGCTCGAGCGTCGAGGATGATGGGATCGTGACGCCGACCGACCCGCCCGCACGCACCTTCACCGAGACAGCGCGCCGCGCGCAGATCATCGCCGCGGCGATCGACACCGTCAACGAGATCGGCTACCACCGGGCGTCCCTCGCAGAGATCGCGGTGCGCGCCGAGGTCGCCAAGAGCGCGATCGTCTACTACTTCTCCTCGAAGGAGGCGCTGCTGCTGAGCATCGTCGACGAGGTCTTCACCGGCCTGCACGAGGCGATCGCCCCTGCGGTGCTGGCGCAGACCGACCCCGCAGCGCAGCTGCGCACCTATGCCCGCGAGTACCTCGCCCACGTCGACGCGCACCGGGCCGAGGTGACCGCGGGCATCGAGATCGTCGTCTCGCACCGCACCGAGGATGGCACCCCGCTGTACCTCACCGGCACCGAGGAGGACTCGAGGCTGCTGCGCGACATCCTCACTGCGGGGATGGATGCGGGCGTCTTCCGTCGCATGCCGCTCCACTTCGCCGTCGGGATCGTGGAGGCGCTCCTCGACGTCTGGACGACCGACCTCCAGCGCGACCTGAACGCCGAGCTCGACGTCCTGGGGGAGCAGACCATCGTCTTCCTGCTGCAGGGCCTCGCCCCGACCCCCGGTACCTCCTCCGCCGCGAGGTCTGCCTGATCAGCCCGGGAAGCGCACCCCCGCAAGCTCCTCCGACACCGACCACATCCGTGCCGCATCCGCCTCGCTCTGCAGCGGCGCATACAGCCGCTGCTCCGCGGGCGCGCCGCCGAGCCTGCCGGGGCCGCTCGGCGAGAGCAGCAGGCCGCCCGCGTCGGCATCCGTGGCCGCCCGCAGCGCCGGGAGCCCGGCCGTGCGCGGCGTGCCGACGAGGATGCCGCGCGCCGACAGCGCACGGATGATGCGCACCTGCGCCGTGTCGGCATCCCTCCCCACCTCCGGCCGGGCAGCGAGCAGGCTCGTCGGCGCGACGCCGGGGTGCGAGAGGCTGCTCGTGATGCCCCAGCCGAGCCGCCGGCTGCGCCGCTCGAGCTCGAGGCCGAACAGCCCGAACGCGATCTTCGACTGCCGGTACGCCGCCATGCCGTCGTAGGAGCGCTGCCACTGCGGGTCACCCCAGTTGATGCTGCCCCGCGCGGCCGCGATGCTCACCTGCGAGGTGACCCGCGCGCGACCGGCGCGCAGCAGCGGCAGCAGCTGCGCGACGAGCGCGACGTGGCCGAGATGGTTCGTGCCCAGCTGCAGCTCGAAGCCGTCGGCGGTCGTCTGCCGATCGGGCGGCGTCATGACGCCCGCGTTGTTGACGAGCAGGTGGATGGGCTCGCCCTCGGCGAGCAGCGTCTGCCCGAGCGCCGCGACCGAGTCGAGCGACGAGAGGTCGAGCTCGCGCAGCGTGATGCTGGCGCTCGGTGCGGTCGCGCGGATCCTCTCGATCGCGGCCCCGCCCTTGCGCCGGTTGCGCACCGGCAGCACCAGCTCGCCGCCGGCCGCGGCGAGCCTCGTCGCGATGCCGAGGCCGATGCCGTCGCTGCCGCCGGTGACGACGATGCGCCTGCCGGTCTGGTCGGGGATCGTGATGTCGAGGTTCCTGGGTGCCATGGATGCGCTCCTTGCGATCGGTCGGTGCTCCCACCCTGACGAGGGGCCGGCGGGGCATCCAGGGTCGGCCGATCCATGGATCCGCAATCCGTGGATGCGGAGCGGCGCGGGCAGTAGAAAGGACCCAGCACGTCAGGAGGCGCGGATGGAGATCGACCGGAGCGGTCTGAGCGAGTTCCTGCGCCGCCGCAGGGAGGCGCTGCAGCCCGAGGACGTCGGCCTGCCGCGCGGCCAGCGCCGCCGGACGAGCGGCCTGCGGCGCGAGGAGGTCGCCGGGCTCGCGCACATGTCGACCGACTTCTACGCGCGGCTCGAGCAGCAGCGCGGCCCGCAGCCCTCGGCGCAGATGATCGCCGCGATCGCGCAGGGCATCCACCTCACGCTCGACGAGCGCGATCACCTCTTCCGCCTCGCCGGCCACGAGCCGCCGGCGCGAGGCGGGGCGAGCGAGCACGTCAGCCCCGGTCTGCTGCGCATCTTCGACCGCCTGCACGACACCCCGGCCGAGATCGTCACCGAGCTGGGGGAGACGCTGCGCCAGACGCCGCTCGCCGTGGCCCTCACGGGCGACCTCACCGCCTACCGCGGCCCCGCGCGCAGCATCGGCTATCGCTGGTTCACCGACCCGGCGACGCGGCAGCGCTATGCGGCGCAGGATCACGCGTTCCTGTCGCGGATGTTCGCCTCCGGCCTCCGCGGCGTGGTCGCGCAGGCAGGCCCGGGCTCGCGCGCCGCCGGCATGGTCGCCCTCCTGCTCGACGCGAGCGAGGAGTTCCGGCAGGTGTGGGAGCTGCACGAGGTCGGCATCCGCCCGCACGAGGTCAAGCACTTCCTGCACCCGGAGCTCGGCGCACTGGAGCTCAGCTGCCAGACGCTGCTCGACCCAGCGCAGTCGCACACCCTGCTGGTGTACACGGCGACACCCGGCAGCGAGAGCGCCGACAAGCTCGAGCTGCTCGCGGTGCTGGGCGCGCAGACGCTGGTCTGAGCAGGCGGGTTGCCGCCAGCGCGATGCGGGGCCAGGGTGGAGCCATGGCCGAGGCTCCCGAGCGCTGGACGCAGGCGACCGTCTACGACGACATGTGGGTCGACCCCGACGACGACCCGCGCAACAGCGATGGCGTCAGCCCCGACGGCGAGCTGCCCACGCTGCAGCAGTACCTCGGCGACTACCGGCTCACGCTGCTGATGAAGTGCGCAGAGCTCGACGCCGAGCAGCTCGCCCGCCGCTCGGTGCCGCCGTCGACGATGTCGCTGCTGGGCCTCGTGCGCCACCTCGCCGAGGTCGAGCGCGACTGGCGCACGTGGGTGCTGCCCGGCAGCGAGACCAAGCTCTACGGCCCGCGCGACGCCGACTTCGACGGCGCCGTCGCCGACCCTGCGGTCGTCGAGACCGCCTTCGCCGACCTGGAGCGTGAGCAGCTGGCGACGGATGCGCTGCTCCTGTCGCACACGGATCTCGGCGAGCGCGTCGGCCCTCAGGGCATCGCGATCCGCGAGCTCTGGGTGCACCGCATCGAGGAGTACGCACGGCACTGCGGCCACGCCGACCTGCTGCGCGAGCGCGTCGACGGGCGGGTCGGCCAGTAGCGATCTCCACGGCTCTACTAGGGTCGGATGCAGGCGGTGCTCGAAGGTGCCGCACAGGTTCTGCAAAGGCGCATGCCGTGGAAGGGGAGAGCCGATGGGTTCCCTAGTGCTCATGATCATCGGCCTGGCGATGTTCGCCGCCGGCTATCTCATCTACTCGAAGTACCTCGCGAAGCGGGTCTTCAAGCTCAGCAGCTCGTTCCAGACGCCCGCGCACGAGCTGAAGGACGGCGTCGACTACGTGCCGACGAACAAGTTCATCCTGTGGGGCCACCACTTCACCTCGGTCGCGGGCGCCGCACCGATCGTCGGCCCCGCCATCGCCGTCATCTGGGGCTGGGGCCCGGCCTTCCTCTGGGTCACGCTCGGCACGGTCTTCTTCGCCGGCATGCACGACCTCGGCACCCTGTGGGCGTCGCTGCGCAACAAGGGCAAGTCGATCGGCGCGCTCTCGGGCCGCTACATCGGCAAGCGCGGCGCCAACCTGTTCCTCATCGTCATCTTCCTGCTGCTGCTGATGGTGATCGCGGCCTTCGCCGTGGTGATCAAGAACCTGCTGATCAGCACCCCGACCTCCGTCATCCCCACCTGGGGCGCGATCGTCGTGGCGCTGCTCGTCGGCGTCGCCGTGTACCGGATGCGCTGGCCGCTCATCCCCGTCACGGTCGTCGGCGTCGTGGTGCTGTACGCGCTCATCGTGCTGGGCGACGCAGTGCCGGTGGTGCTGCCGGAGTCGTTCCTCGGCATGACGCCCGCGACGTTCTGGATCCTCGCCCTGTTCATCTACGGCGCGATCGCGTCGCTGCTGCCGGTGTGGGTGCTGCTGCAGCCGCGGGACTACATCAACGGCGTGCAGCTCTTCGTCGGCCTCATCCTGCTGTTCGGCTCGGTGCTGATCGCCACCCTGTTCACCGCGAACAAGCCCGAGATCGTCGCACCGATGTTCAACACCGATCTGCCGGCCGGCACACCGAGCCTGGTGCCGCTGCTGTTCGTGACCATCGCGTGCGGTGCGATCTCCGGCTTCCACGGCATGGTCTCCTCCGGCACCAGCTCGAAGCAGATCGACAAGGAGACCGACGCGCGCTTCGTCGGCTACTTCGGCGCGGTCGGCGAGGGCCTGCTCTCGCTCGGCACGATCCTGGCCGTCATCGGCGGCATCCAGTCGGTCGGCGCCTGGGAGGAGATCTACAGCGAGTTCGGCGCCGGGGGCGTGGAGGCGTTCGTGCAGGGCGGCGGCGCGCTGATGGAGAACGGGCTCGGGCTCCCCGCCTCGCTGAGCGCCACGGTGCTGGCGACCATGGCGGTGCTCTTCGCGGCCACCACGATGGACACCGGCATGCGGCTGCTGCGCTACGTCGTGCAGGAGATCGGGCAGACGATGAAGCTGCGCATCACCAAGATCCCGGCGACGCTGATCGTCGTGGTCGTCGGTCTCGGCCTGACCTTCTCGCAGGGTCTCGGCGGCGAGGGCGGCCTGCGCATCTGGCCGCTGTTCGGCACCACGAACCAGCTGCTGGCCTCGCTGTCGCTGTCGATCATCGCGGTCATGCTGATGCGCAAGCGGCGCAACCCGTGGCCGGCGATCATCCCGCTCGTGCTCGTGTTCGTGCTCTCCTTCTGGGCGGCGATCGAGCAGCTGTTCAGCTTCACCGCCGCCGGCAACCAGGACTGGCTGCTGTTCGCGATCGACGTCGTCATCATCATCGCGAGCGTCTGGGTCGCGGTCGAGGCCGTGATGGCGATGCGGCGGGCGATGCAGGATCCGCCCGAGCCGGAGAACGAGGACGCCGAGCTGGTCGCCGAGCGCGAGGCCGTCTGAGCCCCGTGGCCGCCGTCGACCGCACCCAGCGCCGGGAGGAGGCATCCCGGCGCTGGGCCGCGGTGCGCGACGGGCTGCACGAGTTCTACGTCGGCCCGTACCGGCAGACGATGCTGCGCGAGCGGCGCGACGAGGACGACCTGTTCATGATCGCCGTGCTGGGCGAGGCGCTCGGCGTGCCCGACCCGGCCGCCTACTACTCTGCGGAGCTGCTCCCGGCGGTGTGGCAGGACTTCCATGCCTGGCACCGCCGCATCGGCATCCCCGACTCGCCCCTGGACCACATCGCATGCTGCTAGCGCTCGCGCGCTCCCGCCGCGTCGTCTTCGTCGGCGGCAAGGGCGGCGTCGGCAAGACCTCGGTCTCCGCCGCCCTCGCCCTCGCCCGCGCGCGCGACGGCGCCCGGGTGCTGCTCGTCTCCACCGATCCGGCGCACAGCCTCGGCCACATCTGGGATGCGCGGCTCGGCGACGAGCCGGTGCGCGTGCTCACGCACGGGGACGGATGCGTCGATGCCGTCGAGCTCGACCCGCACGCCACGATCGAGGCGCACTTCGCGACCGTCGCCGGCACCATGACCGCCATGCTGCCCGAGCGGCTGCACCCCGCCGCGCGGCAGCACCTCGAGCAGGCGAAGACGGCGCCGGGCAGCCACGAGTCCGCCGTGCTCGAGCGCATCGCGACGCTCATCGAGTCGCACCTCGACTCGCACGACCTGATCGTCGTCGACACGGCGCCCTCCGGCCACACCCTGCGGCTGCTCGCCCTGCCGGAGCAGCTCACGAGCTGGACGGAGTCGCTGCTCGCCAGCCGCGACCGCTCCGAGCGCTTCGCCGCGGCCGCCCGCAGCCTCGTCGGCAGGGGCGACGAGCCCGCGCCGGCCGACGCGCAGCTGCGGCGCACGCTCATCGCGCGGCGCGATCGCTTCGCCCTCCTGCGCGGCCTCGTCACCGATCCCGCGCGCACCGCGTTCGTCGTCGTCGGCATCGCCGAGCGGCTGCCCGTCGCCGAGTCGGTCGAGGTGGTGCGGCAGCTCGGCGAGCTCGGCATCGACCCTGCCGCGGTGGTCGTGAACCGCCGCTCGCCCGCCGACGCCGGAGCGCTGCTGGCCGCGCGGCGCGAGCAGGAGGAGCGGCACCTCCAGCGCCTGCGCGAGGCGACGGCGGGCATCCCGCTCACGCAGATCCCGCTGCTGCCCGTCGACCTGGCCGGCAGCGAGGCGCTGGCGATGCTGGCCGATCACCTGGCCTAGGTCGTCGCGCGCGGCTCAGCTCGAGGCGTCGCGCGGCGGATTGTGCATGAACTCGATGCGGATGCCGTCATCGCTCTCCACGAAGGAGGCGAAGTAGCGATCGGTGAACCGCGGGTACGGCTTCGGATCGCGCACGGGCGTCCAGCCGGCGGCCAGCGCGACCGCGTGCATCCTGTCGACGTCCGCGCGCGAGCCGACCGCGAACGCGAGGTGCTGCCACCCGACCCGGCCATGCCGGTGCGGCCCGGTGCCGGCGTCGCGCGCGGGGAAGAGGATCAGCTCCGTGTCGTCCCCGCAGTCCCAGCGACCGAACCGTCCGCGTCCTGACGCGTGCAGCCGAGCGCCCGCATGACGGGGTCGAACTGGGCGATGCCGCGGGCGAGGTCCTCGACGGTGATGCCGATGTGATCGATGAGGGGCATCGCGGCATCCTACGGCGCCGGATCGCGCCGCGCGCGGACGGCGAGCGACGCGATCGCGCGCCAGCCGACGAGCATCGCGAGCAGCGTGAGCGTCGCGACGACGATGAACGGCACCGCTGTGCCCTGCCCGCTCAGCGCGCGCAGCAGCATCCCGCCCACCACGGTCACGAGCCAGATCGGCGCCCCGGCGCGCAGCGGTGCGAGCGGCGCGCGCCACGCGAGCGAGGCCAGCCAGCCGGCCGCGAGCGCCGCGAGGAACGGCCACGCGGTGGTCGCGAGCCCCGAGCCGCCCTCGCCCAGCACGCCGTCGTGGTGCGTCGCGCGGCCGATCGCCGCGAACGCGACCACGAGCACCGCGTCGACGACGAGGGCAGCCACGACGGCGCGGGCGGATGCGGTGGGTCGCCCCGGGCGGGTCGGTGCTTCGCTCATGCCTCGACGGTAGCGACCCGGCGCCCGAGCGGCCCTCGCATCGGCCGCGACCTCGGGCGTGGGCGGCGCGGGCATGCCCGCACGCTATTATTGTACCTAGCCTAAAAATAGGTCTTGCGCGTGTGAGGAGGCAGCAGTGCCGGAGGAGGACGCCATCGCCGTGCTCGAGCACGTCTCGGTGCGGTACGGCAGCGTCGCGGCGCTCGACGACGTCAGCCTCGAGATCGCGCGCGGCGAGATCCTCGGGGTCGTGGGCGAATCGGGTGCCGGCAAGTCGACGCTGCTGAACCTGCTCGATGCCGCGACGCATCCGACCGGCGGCCGCGTGCGCATCCACGGCGCCGACCCCGCGCGCATGGGCGGCGGGGAGATCCGCAGGCTGCGCCGCCGCATCGGCATGGTCTTCCAGAGCTTCAACCTGCTCGCCAACCGCACCGTGCGGCAGAACGTCGCCCTGCCGCTGAAGCTGCAGCGCGCCCAGGATCCGGCGCTCGTGGCCGAGCTGCTCGACTACGTCGGGCTCGCCGACCGGGCAGCGCACTACCCCGCCCAGCTCTCCGGCGGCCAGCAGCAGCGCGTCGCCATCGCCCGCGCGCTCGTCACCCGGCCCGGCCTCATCCTGGCCGACGAGCCGACGAGCTCGCTCGACACCCGGGCGACCGAGGACGTGCTCGAGCTGCTCGCGAGCACGCGCCGCGACTTCGGCACCACCGTCGTGCTCGTCACCCACGAGCTCGACTCGGTCGCCGCGATCGCCGACCGCGCCGCCGTGCTCGAGGCGGGCGCGCTGCGCAGCGTCTTCCCGGTCGCCCGATCGGCCGCGCGCGGCGAGCGCGACAGCTACCTCGCCCACGCGCAGCGAGTGCTCGGCGCATGAACGAGTACCTCGCATCGCTGACCGCCAACGCCGACCAGATCGTCGTGGCGCTCGCCGAGACCGGCTACATGCTGGCCTTCTCACTGCTCGCGGCCGTCGTCATCGGCCTGCCGCTGGGCGTGCTCATCTACCTCACCCGCCCGGGCGGCCCGAAGGAGCACCGGCCGCTCTGGGCGGTGGCCAACATGTACGTCACGGTGGTGCGCTCCTTCCCGTTCCTGCTGTTCGTCGTCTTCCTCATCCCGCTCACGCGGCTGCTCTACGGCACTACCTTCGGCACCGGCGCGGCCACCTTCCCGCTGTGCTTCGTGGGCGTCGCCATCTACGCCCGGCTGGTCGAGCAGATCCTGCTCGAGGTGCCGCAGGGCGTGCTGGCCGCCGCGCGCTCGATGGGGGCGGATGTGCCGCAGACCGTCGTGCACTTCCTCCTGGTCGAGGGGCGGTCGGGCCTCGTCTACGCGCTCACGAGCGCATCCATCAGCCTCATCTCCTACTCCACCGTGCTCGGCATCGTGGGCGGCGGCGGCCTGGGCGACTTCGCCCTGCGCTACGGCTACCAGGAGTACGACTACCCGCTCATGTACACGACGATCGTCATCGTGATCGTCTGCGTGCTGCTGCTGCAGACCGCGGGCGAGAAGGTGTCGGCCGTGCTCGACAAGCGCTGAGCGCACCACCGAAAGGCAGCCATGACCACCCGAACCCCTCGCGCCCGCACCGCGCTGGCCGCAGCAGCGCTGACCCTCGCCCTCGGCCTGGGCGCGTGCGCCGCCCCGACCGGCGAAGCCGCATCCGGCACCGTCACCATCCGCGTCGCGGCGACCGTCACGCCGATGACCGACGCGGTCGAGGCCGCGAGCGAGGTGATCGAGGAGGGCTACGAGGTCGAGCTCGTGCCGGTCAACGACTACGTGCAGCCCAACGTGCTGCTGCAGCACGGCGAGATCGACGCGAACGTGGTGCAGTTCGAGGGCTTCATGGAGGAGTTCAACGCCGGCAACGATGCCGACCTGGTGGTCGTGCAGCCCGTCTACGCCACGGTCGTGGCCTTCTACTCGAAGACGCTCACGCGGCTCGATCAGCTGCCGGAGGGCGGCAGCGTCGTGATCCCGAACGACGCCTCGAACGGCGCCAGAGCGCTGCAGATGCTCGCCGACGAGGGGCTCATCGAGCTCGACCCCGCAGTCGAGCGCTTCCAGGCGCGGCCGAGCGACGTGACCTCGAACCCGCGGGGGCTCGAGATCACGCAGGTCGACCTGCTGCAGCTCAACACGGCCTACGACGAGGCGGATGCGGTGTTCAACCTGCCGTCGTTCGCGCGGCAGCTCGGGCTGACGCCCGAGCACGACGGGCTGGTGGTCGAGCAGGACCCGGCCTTCGAGGTGTCGCTCGTCACCCGCTCGGACAACGCGGATGCGCCCGAGATCGACGCGCTCGTGCGAGCGATCACGAGCGAGCACGTGCGCGAGCGGCTGCAGGAGCTCGGCGTGCCCGCCGCCTTCTAGACCGCCCGCAGCACGATCGCGGCGTTGTGGCCGCCGAAGCCGAACGAGCTCGACAGCACCGTGCGCAGGCGCGCCTCGCGCGCCTCGTGCGCGACCACGTCGAGCTCGGGGAACTCCGGGTCGTCGAGGTTGATGGTGGGCGGGATCGCCCCCTCGCGCATCGCGAGCAGCGAGAGCGCCGCCTCGAGCGTGCCGGCGGCGCCCAGCAGGTGGCCGGTGGTCGACTTCGTCGAGGTGACCGGCAGTCGCGCGAGCCCCTCGCCGAAGACGGCGGCGAGCGCAGTCGCCTCCATCGCGTCGTTCAGGGGCGTGCCGGTGCCGTGCGCGTTCACGTGGTCGATCTCGCTCGCGGAGAGCCTCGCGTCGTCGATCGCGGCGCGCATGGCGGCGGCAGCGCCGCTGCCGTCCGGCCGCGGGGCGGTGGCGTGGAACGCGTCGGAGCTGACGCCGTAGCCCGCCAGCTCGCCCAGCATGCTCGCGCCGCGCGCCCGCGCGTGCGCCTCCGACTCGACGAGCACGGCGACGGCGCCGGCCGACATCACGAAGCCGCTGCGGGCCAGGTCGAAGGGGCGGGATGCCCGCCACGGCTCGGTCTCGAAGCCCGCGGCGAGCGAGCCCAGCGTCGCGTTGACGCCCAGGTTGACGCGGTTCAGGCAGTCGTCCGCGCCCACCACGAGCACCGCATCCGCATACCCGTGCCGGATGGTGCGGAGGGCCTCGCCGAGGCCGACCGTGCCGCTCGCGCAGGTCGCCGAGACCCCAGCGCTCGCCCCGCGCGCGCCGTACCGCTGGCTGAGGTAGGCGGCGGCGCCGTCGGGGCCGCCGGTGACGACGACCCCCGGCGGCACGCGCCGCGGTCCGAGCGCGTCGAGGGCGCGCACCGCCTCGTGGGTGAGGGAGACCGCGCCCGAGCCGGTCGCCGCCGTGATGGCGAAGCGGTGCGGGTCGGCGGCCGCGAAGCCCGCGAGCGCCTCGGCGGCCGCGGCGACGGCGTAGAGCGCGTGGCGGTCGAGCCTGCGGGCGTCCGCGCGCGAGACGTGCGCGAGCGGGTCGAAGCCGCGCACCTCGCCGCCCACCTTGACGGCGAGGTCGGCGACATCGACGCTCTCGAGGGCCCGGATGCCGCTGCGGCCGTGCACGACGGCGTCCCACGTGGCGCGCATGTCGAGCCCGTTCGGCGTCACCGCGCCCAGCCCGGTGATGACGGCCCGCTGCTGCTCGCTCACAGCCGCTCCGCCCGCCCGGACTCGACGAGCTCCGCCACCGCCGTGCGGCGGATCTTGCCGCCCGCCGTGCGGGGCAGCGCGTCGGCCCGGTAGTACCTCCGGGGCACGAACTGCTCGGGCAGCAGGCGCCGCAGCTCGGCCTGCATGACGGCCTTCGCGGGCACCGCGGCGCCCTCGACGACCACGGCGACGAGCTGGCCGAGCGCGGCGTCCGGCAGCGCCACCGCGCAGCACGACTCGCAGCCGGGCACCGTCGCCAGCGCGCGCTCCACCTGCGGCAGCGACACCTTGTGGCCGCCGGTGACGGCCATGTCGCCCGCGCGACCGGCGAGCACGATGAGGCCGCCTTCGATGGAGGCCAGATCTCCCACCGTCGACCAGCCGTCGTCGCCGGTGATGCGGTCGTGGCTGGTCGCGGTGAGATAGCCGGCGACCTGCGAGGCGACGCGCACGTGCAGGGTGCCGAGCACACCGTCCGGCACGGGGGAGCCGGCGTCGTCGCGCACCTGCGCCTCGAGCCCGGCGAAGGGCGTCAGGCGCGTGCCGTCGCCGGCGTCGCTGTAGCCGATGAAGCCGATCTCGCTCGCGCCGTAGTAGCTGCGCAGCAGCGCGTGCGGGGCCGCCTCGCGGAAGCGCTCGCGGATCGACTCGCTCTGGTTGGCGCCGCCGGTGATCACCCAGCGCAGCGAGGCGAGCGCGTCGCCGCCTCGCGCGGCGGCGGCGAGCGCCGGCAGCATCGACGGCACGCCCACGAAGCGCTCGACGCCGTGCCGCTCGATCGTGCGCACCGCATCCGCCGCATCGAATCGCGACTGCAGGTGCAGCGAGCCGCCGGTCGCGAGCGCCTCGACGAGCGCGTAGAGCGTGAGGCTGTACGAGACCGGGCCGGGCGCGATGGTCTGCACGCCGTCGCCGGCGAAGAGCGGGCCGCGGCTCGCGGCCACGTTGTAGTCCCAGCTGCCGCGGGTGCGCAGGAAGCCCTTCGGCGCCTCGGTGGTGCCCGAGGTGAACAGCAGCAGGTAGGGCTCGTCGCGGGGCCGCACCTCGGGGCCGGCCGAGACGGGCGCGGCGGCGGCGAGCGCGTCGAAGCGGTCGAGCGGCACGACGGTGCCGCGCCAGCCGGCGAGGCCCGCGAGCGCGCGCTCGAGCTCGGCGTCGTCGGTGATCACGAGCGCTGGATCGACGCGGCCGATGGTCGCGATCCGGTCCGCGAGCGGCCACAGCGGGTCGAGCACCGCCGCGACGGCGTGGAACGAGGCGAGGCCGGCGAGGAAGCGGCCCGCGTCGATCGCCCGCGAGAGCGAGACGGCGACGATCGGCGCCCCGCCCGTCTCGCCGTCGCTCGCGCTCGCGGGCCTGCCGGCCAGCAGCTGCTCGACCCCCGAGCGGATGCGCGTGCCGGTCTCGCGCAGCTCGGCGTACGTCACGCGCTCGCCGTCGCCCGCCAGCGCGAGCCTGCCGGGATCGCTCTCGGCCACCTCGAGCATCGTGCGGATGAACGTCACCCCTCGATCCTAGGGAGCGGCGCTAGCGTGGGGCGCGAGCCAGGAGGCGAGCCAGGTGGGGAGCAGGGAGGCGAGCATGGCGGTGAGCGCGACCGAGCGCGGCGCGGAGCGCTTCGCGCGCGACTGGCGGGCGTGGCGCATCCGCCGCTGGCACGATGTGGCCGGACCGCACGGCATCGCGGCGCTCGCGGGCACGCACTGGCTCACGCCCGCAGCGCAGGTGCTCGAGGGCGTGCCCGGCCGCTGGCGCGCCGAGGGAGAGGCGGCGCTCGGCGCAGGCCTGGCCGGCAGCGGGGTGACACGGCGCGACGGCAGCGCCGTCGGCGACGAGGAGCTGCTGGCGGCGGGCGACGAGCTGCGCCTCGGCGAGCAGCACGGCGATGGCGTGCTGCTGCGCGTGTTCGTGCGCGAGGGGGTGCCGGCGCTGCGGCGCATCGACCCGGCGGCAGAGCGCCGAACGGGCCTGACCGGCATCAGCGCCTTCGAGCCCGACCCCGACTGGGTGCTCGAAGCGCGCTGGACCCCCGGCAGCACGGCCCTCGGCGCCGCGGCGCTCGAGGTCGAGCAGGTCGACGGCCACCGCACGCGGCGCAGCGACGTCGGCACGCTCGCGTTCGAGCTCGAGGGGCGGCAGCTGCGGCTCACGACCACCGGCGGCGTCGACGCCGACGGCGCGCCGGCGCTCGCGGTGGTCTTCAGCGACACCACCAGCGGCATCGAGGCCTCCCCCTTCCGCTTCCTGCGGCTGCCGCTGCCCGATGCATCCGGGGTCGTCACGATCGACTGGAACCGCGCCTTCCTGCCGCCGTGCACCTTCAGCGACCACTACGTGTGCCCCATGCCCAGCCCCGAGAACCGGCTCCCCGTCGCGGTGCGAGCGGGGGAGCGGATGCCGGTCACCGGGTGAGCGCGCTCGACACCGTGGTGCTGGTGGAGGGCGAGAGCGACCGCGTCGCCCTGCACGCCCAGGCCCGGCGGCTGGGCCGCGATCTCGCGCTCGAGGGCGTGCAGGTGCTCGCCATGGGCGGCATCACGAACACGCGCAGCCTCGCGCGCCGGCACGGACCGCTCGGAGCCGGGCGGCGGCTCGCCGGGCTGTACGACAGCCCGGACGAGCGGCGGCTGCGCGGCGGGCTCGCCGCCGCCGGCCTGCCGGGAGCGGCGACGGGCGCGCTCGAGGCGCTGGGCTTCTTCGGGTGCTCGCGCGACCTCGAGGACGAGCTGATCCGCGCGCTCGGCGTCGATCGCGTCGCGGCCGTCGTCGCCGCCGCGGGCGAGACCGCCTCGCTCGAGCGGCTCGCCCGGATGCCTGCGCAGCGCGACTGGAGCCGCGAGGCGGTGCTGCGGCGCTTCCTCGGCTCGCGCTCCGGCCGCAAGGCGCGGTACGCGCGGCTGCTGGTCGAGGCGCTCGAGCCCGCAGCTGCACCCCCGCCGCTCGCGGCCCTGCTCGCGCACCTCGCGCCGGTCGCGTAGCGTCACGGGAGAAGGAGCGTGCGATGATCCCCACCACCACCGCCCACGGCGGCCTCACCCTGCCGGTGCTCGGCTTCGGCACCTACAAGCTCAAGGGCCGCGCCGGCGCCGACGCGATCGAGCGCGCCATCGCGGGCGGCTACACGCTGCTCGACTCCGCCTTCAACTACGAGAACGAGGGCACCGTCGGTGCCGCCGTGCGCGCATCCGCCCGTCATCATGCGGCGCGCGACGAGCTCATCGTCACCTCGAAGCTGCCGGGCCGGCACCAGCAGCACGACGCCGCGATCGCCACCATCGAGGAGTCGGTGGCCCGCATGGGGCTCGAGCGCATCGACCTGTACCTGATCCACTGGCCGAACCCGAAGGTGGGCACCTACGTCGAGGCGTGGCGGGCGCTCATCGAGGCGAAGGAGCGGGGGCTGGTCGGCGCGATCGGCGTCTGCAACTTCCTGCCGGAGCACCTCGACCGTCTGCAGGCCGAGACGGGCGTGCTGCCGGAGGTCAACCAGATCGAGCTGCACCCCTGGTTCCCGCAGGAGGAGCAGGTGGCGTACGACCGCGAGCACGGCATCATCACGCAGGCATGGAGCCCGCTCGGCCGCGGCGGCGAGCTGCTGGAGGAGCCCGAGATCGTGCGGGTGGCGGCGGCGCACGGCGCGAGCCCCGGCCAGGTGATCCTGGCGTGGGCGATCGCGCGCGGCGTCGTGCCGGTGCCGAAGGCGGCCTCCGAGGCTCGGCAGCGCGAGAACCTCGGTGCGCTCGAGCTGCGGCTGAGCGATGACGAGATCGCGACGATCACGGCGCTCGGCCGGCCCGACGGGCGGCTGAAGGGTCAGGACCCGGCGGTCTACGAGGAGTTCTAGCTACGGCCGGAGCACGAGGATGCGGTCGTCGCCCTCCGCGGGCGAGCCACGGCCGTCGGTGCTGCCGGTGAGCGCCCAGAGCGCGCCGTCCGGGGCCAGCGCGACATCGCGCATCCGCCCGAACCGTCCCTGCCAGTGCACGACCGAGGTGCTCGGCTCGCTGAGCGGCACCTGCCGCAGCGAGCTGCCGCGCAGGTTGGCGATCCAGATGCTGCCGGCCGCGACCGCGATGCCGCTCGGGCTCGCCTCGCCGGGCGACCACTGCTGCACCGGGTCGACGAAAGCGGGCACGCCGGCGATGCCCTCGACCGCCGGCCAGCCGTAGTTCGCGCCCGGCTCGATGCGGTTGAGCTCGTCCCAGGTGTCCTGCCCGAACTCGCTCGCCCACATCGTGCCGTCCTCGGCCCACGCGATGCCCTGCGGGTTGCGGTGGCCGAGCGAGTAGACGGGGGAGCCGGGGACGGGGTTGTCGGCCGGGATGGCGCCGTCGGGCTCGAACCGCAGGATCTTGCCGGCGAGGCTGTCGGGATCCTGCGCCGTGCCGGGCGCGCCCGCGTCGCCGGTGGTGACGTAGAGCATGCCATCGGGCCCGAAGGCGATGCGGCCGCCGTTGTGGTTGCCGGCCGCCGGGATGCCCGTGAGGACATCCTCGGGCTGACCGACCTCGAGGCTGCCGGGCTCGCCGATGAGCGCGACGCGCTGCACGCGGTTGCCGTCGGCGGTCGTGCCGTAGACGTAGAGGTGGCCGTCGCCGATCGCGAGCCCCAGCAGGCCGCCCTCGCCGCCGTGCGCGAGGCCGGCGATCTGCGCGAGCTCGCGCGTGCCGGTGGCCGAGACCTCGAGGATCGTGCCGCTGTCGCGCTCGCTCACCAGCGCCGTGCGCTCGTCGAGGAGCGCCATCGACCACGGCGAGGAGAGGCCCGTCGCGAGCACGGCGGGCTCATCGATCGTGCCGGGCTCGACCTGCGTCGGCGAGGGTGCGGATGCGCTCGGCGCGGCGCCCGTGCCGGTCGCGGTGCCGCTCGGCTGCGGCCCGGCCGCCGGCCCGGCGGCCCCGCAGCCGGCGAGCAGCAGCGCCGCGACGATCGACGCGCCTGCCGCGCGGGCTGCTCGGGCGTACATGGTCACCTCATCGGGGACGTCGTTCGTTCACGCTACCGCGAAAGGCAGCGGTCGGCACTGCGTGCTCTGCAGCGCCGACCGCCCGATCGTGTCCCACTCGATCGGTCTCATACGGCCATCGCGTCGGCACGGGGTTCGGACGCAGTGCGGGCCGCTGCGCCGAGGAGCGGCGCGAACGCAGCTGGATCGGTCGGCAGCGCGTCGCCGCGCCACGCCACGTGTTGGTCGCGCCGGGCGATCACATAGGTGGTGCCGTAGTCAGGATGGCGCCCAGAGGAGCCCAGGTGCACGACCTCGATGGGCAGGCCGACGGCTCTTGCGCTCTCTGCCCAGCCGTCGGCTGCACTGGACTCGCCCGCGACGACCAGCGTGTACCAGGGTCCGAGACGGTCATAGAGCGAGGAGCCGTCCTCGAGCCAGATGTGCGGGAGCCGGCAGCCAGGCACGGTTGAGGGTGTATAGGTCCCCATCGTGTAGGCGGGAGCGTCGCCGTCGTTGACGATGATCGGGCTGGTGCCGTATGTGTAGCCGAAGTTCAGTCCGGCTGCGGCGAACTGTTCGACGTTGAGGTCGTAGGCGAGCTGCCCGAACGAGGCACGTGCCTCATCGCCGGCGCGGCCATCCTCCTCCAGAGCTGCTGGGACGTCGGTGGCGGCGATCCTCTGCAGATGCGACATCGCGAACCGCGAGACCTGCTGAGTGATGGGCTGTCGCTCGGCGACGTAGGCGTCCAAGATCGCTTCGTCCGCCCAGCCCGTGGCCGTCGCAGCGAGCAGCCAGGCGAGGTTGAGGCCGTCCGCGATGCCCGCGTTCATGCCATACCCGCCGTAGGGGACCCAGAGGTGCGCGGCGTCTCCGGCGATGAAGACGCGTCGGTCGCGGAACCGGTCCGCCACGAGTCGTCGCGCCGTCCAATCCTCGAACGAGCGCACCTCGAACTCGAAGTCATCTGCGACCCCGAGGATGTCGCGGATGGCGCGGTCGCGATCGACGGAGCCGGCGTCGAGCTCTGCAGCCGACAGATAAGTGTGGATCAGGTAGGTGCCATCCCCGTCGATGGAATAGACATGCCCGCTGCGCCGCGAGTTGTAGACGTAGTAGCCCCACGCGCTGTCGGCGTTCATCTCGGCCCGCAGGTCAGGAGCGAAGATGCAGGTCGACTGCACGCGCTGCAGCTCCGCGTCGCCGTAGAACCGAGCCCCCATCGTCTTCCGCACCAGCGACCGCCCGCCGTCGGCACCGATGAGGTACGGGGCTCGGAGCGTGAGCATGTCGGCTGCACCGGAGCTCGTGGCCACATCGACTTCGACGTGGTGCTCGTTCTGACGCACAGCCGTCGCCTTCGTCCGGTTCCGCAATGACACGTGCGGCGACGAGGCGACTCGCTCCTCGAGGATCGGCTCCAGGAACTGTTGATTCACCCGGTGTGGAGGTTCGGGCGTCGACCACGTGGTGTCCGGGCCAACACCCGTGCCGTCTCGGCGCCGAGCGGCCGAGGGGATCGGTATGCGACCGAACTCCCTCCCCGTGACCGCCGTCAGGAATGCGACATCCTGCGCGTGGTCGGCAGGAAGGCCGGCTGCGCGAACGGCATCTGCGAGCCCGAATCGTCGGAGTGCCTCCATGCTCCTCGAGGAGACGTGGTTGCACTTGACGTTCGGCGGTTCGAGGTAGTCGTTCTCCTCCAGCACGATGGTGGAGACGCCGTGCGCGTCGAGCTCCATCGCGGCCAGCAGTCCCACAGGTCCTCCGCCGACGATGATGACGTCAGCGTCGAGGTCGGGTGTCGAGCTCATGCGGGATGCCTTTCGTTCAGCGGATGGTCGCGAGGTCGCGCTTGCTGCCCTCGGGGACGATGAACAGTGCGATCGCGCACGCGATGAGCACCGCGATCCAGACGCCGCCCAGCAGCGGCATCCCACCGGCTGAGGCCATCAGGGACCCGGCGATGATCGGCGTGAAGCCGGCGCCGATCGCCGACGCGCCCTGGAATGCGATCGAAGCACCGGTGAAGCGCACTGCGGTGGGGAAGAGCTCGGCGAGGAAGGCACCCAGCGGACCCAGGATGATGCCCTGGATTCCCTGACCCACGACGACGGCGATCGCGAACGACCAGTTCTCGCCCGAGTCCACCAGCAGCAGCATCGGGTAGGCGAACAGCACTGCTGCTCCGATGCCGACCGCGATCACCGGCCTGCGGCCGAAGCGATCGCTCAGTCGTGCGGCAAGCAGCGCGGCGACGAACATCGCGAATGCCGAGCCGACCTTGGCGTTCAACGCGAACGTCGGATCCACACCCTGCGCTGTCGCATGACTGAGGCCCCAGACGCTCGCCATACCCGAGATCGTCAACTGCGACATGGCGACAGCCGTGCCGAGCACGAGCACGAGGGGCGACTTGGTGAGTACCTGGAACAGCGGGACGCGACGCTGCTCCGCCTCGCGGTCGAAGGTCACGAACAGCGGGCTCTCGACGACCTTGAGGCGCACGAAGAGCCCGATCAGCACGAGGACGACGCTGAGCAGGAACGGCACGCGCCAGCCCCAGCTGAGGAACTGCTCATCCGGCATCAGCGAGAAGAGGCCGAGGATGCCAGCTGACAGGATCGACCCTGCGGGAGCCCCGAGGTTCGCGAACGAGGCCGCGAAGCCGCGCTTGCCGCCGGGCGCGTGCTCGAGCGCGATCAGCATCGCGCCGCCCCACTCGCCGCCGACGGCGAAGCCCTGGATCACACGAAGCGTGACGAGCAGCAGCGGTGCCGCGACGCCGATCTGCGAATAGGTCGGCAGGAGGCCGATCAGCGCCGTGGCCACACCCATCATGATCATGGTCGTGACCAGCACGCCCTTGCGCCCGAGCTTGTCGCCGAAGTGGCCGAACACGATGCCGCCCAGAGGTCGAGCCACGTAACCGGCCGCGAGCGTGGCGAAGGATGCGATGGTCGCGATCGCCGGGTCGAGCTCGGCGAAGAACACCGGGCCGAAGACGAGCGCCGCCGCGCTGGCGTAGAGCATGAAGTCGTAGAACTCGATGGCGCTTCCCAGAAAGCTCGATGCGAGGATGCGACGCATCTGCGGCGTGCGCAGTGAGGCTTGCGTGCCATCTGACCGTTCTGACGCGGACCGTGCTGTGGTGCTCATCGTTGAACTCCTGTTCGTCGCGGAGGGGAGAGGCGCCGCTCCCGCCCGGCGATCGCCGGGTGCAAGCCAGTGTGGACAGCGCGACGCTCATCACGCAATGTCAATTGACTGCAGTGATAGTTTAAGATCAATGATGTGACGCGCTCATTGCCCTCGCTGCGCCAGCTGCAGTACTTCACCGCCGTCGTTGAGACAGGGGCGATAACGGAAGCCGGGCGCTTGCTGCGGGTCTCTGCTGGCGGCATCTCGCTGGCGATGTCGCAGCTGGAGGACCTGCTCGGAGTGCAGCTCGCGGTTCGCACCAGGGGTCGGGGCGTCGAGATCACAGACGCCGGCTGGCGCGTCTACGAGCTCGCGCGCACGGTCGCGAGCGGAGTCGAGGGCATCCAGGAGGTGGCTTCCACGATCAGGGGAGAGGTGTCGGGGCCCCTCCGACTCGGCATGTTCACGACACTCTCACCCTGGATCTTCCCGCAGATCGCCGAGCACTTCTCCCACCGCTTCCCATCCGTCGATCTGCAGCTGGAGGAAGGACCCTCGGCGCAGCTCCAGACGAGACTGCTTGAGGGCAGGCTCGATGCGGTGCTGCTGTACGAGAATCATCTCGAAGCAGGGGTGCAGTCCCAGCACATCGCCCCGGTGAGACTGCAGGTGGCGCTCGCACCCGATCACCGACTGGCCGCGCACGACGCGGTGGAGCTCAGTGCCCTCGAGGATGAGCAAGCGGTGCTGCTCTCGACTCGACCTGCAGCCGACCACGTCGAGGAGATCCTCCGAGCGGCTGGCGTCGTGCCGCAGGTGCGTTGGCGCAGCGCGAACGTCGAGACGATCCGCTCGCTCGTCGCGCGGGGGCTGGGATACGCCATCATCATGGGCAGGCCGCACGGCGACCGCACCTACGACGGCCTTCCGGTCGTCTACCGGCCCATCGCCGACGACATCCCGACGAATGCGCTGGTCCTCGCCACCGCGCCCGGCACGCGCGCATCCGCCAGGCTCACCGCACTCGGCGGATTCTGCCGCGAGGTGCTCTCGAGTCAGCTCAGGGCCGTCGACGGCGAGCCGGGAGGAGGGATCGGGCACCTCTGAGGTGCTCGCCACGGGGGAAAACCCCACTGCGCGGCGCCGCCGCGCCCGCCTACGATCGAGGCAGCATCGGCCACATGGATGGGATCCTCATGAGCGAGACCGCCAGCACGCACCCCCGCGTGCCGCCCCGCTGGTTCATCCGCACGGCGTGGGTCGTGCACCGCGGCCTGTACGCGATCACGGGCGGCCGCTTCGGGCTCGCGCGGCCGCGGCCCGGCAAGTACGGCATGCTGCGGCTCCACACCGTCGGCCGGCGCAGCGGGAAGCCGCGCGTCGCGATCCTCGCCTACTTCGAGGACGGCCCGAACGTCATCCTGATGGCGATGAACGGGTGGGCCGAGCCGCATCCCGCCTGGTGGCTGAACCTGCGGGCGCACCCGGAGGCATCCGTCGACATGCCCGGGGGCTCGCGCCGCGTGCGCGCCCGAGAGGCGCAGGGGGTGGAGCGCGAGCGCCTGTGGGCCGGCTGGGACGCCTACGAGGACGGCACCTCGATGGACGACTACGCGACGCTGCGCGCCAAGCGCACGCCCGTGATCGTGCTGGAGCCCGTCGCCGGCTGAGCCCGCGGCCGCGCCGCCCGCCTCGGCGCTGGGCAAGCACCGGTGCGGATGCGTACGGTGAGGTCTATGAGCACGGCCTCGGACGGCCAGGCGCCCTACGCGGACCGCGAGGCCGGTCCCCGGGCGCCCCTGCCGTGGTGGTCGTGGGCGGTCGCGGCCGCGACGATCTTCCTGACCGCGACGCTCGGCGTGCTGTTCGCGCCCGCGGGCACGACGGTCGCGGTGTGGTGGCCGGCAGCCGGGCTCTCGGTGCTGCTCGGGCTGCTGCAGCCGCGCTCGCGCCTGCCGCATGCGCTCGTGCTCGTGCTGGTCGTGACGGCGGCGGCGAACATCGTCGCCGGGCGGGAGGTGCCGGTCTCCGTGGCATTCGGGATCGCCAACGCGCTCGAGGTCGCCGTCGTCGTCGGCATCCTCGGCTCGGCGAACCGCCGCTTCGAGCTCTCGTCGCTGCGCGCCGGGCTGCGCTTCGCCGTCGCCGTCGTGATCGGCGCGATCGCGATCGGCGCGGTCGCGGCGGCGACCGTCACCGCGCTCGAGGGCGGCGAGCTCTGGCACACGGCCGCCTTCGTCGCCGCCTCGCATGCCGCCGCGGTGTGCATGATCGCGCCGCTCGCCGCGCTGCCGCGCCCTGCGCCGGCGCCGGCCGGGCGCATCGAGATGGTCGTGCAGGCGCTGCTGCTGGGCGCCGTCATCGCGCTGGTCTTCCACCCCGAGTCGTCGCTGCCGCTCGCCTTCGTGCCCTTCCCCGTGCTCGCCTGGGCGGCGCTGCGGTTCCCGATCCGCTTCGTGCTGGTCGAGACGATCGCCGCCGCGCTGCTGATGCTGGTGCTGATGCTCGACGGCGGCGGGCCCTTCCGGCGCGAGGGCCTCGACGTGCAGCTCGGGTCTGCGCTGTTCGAGCTGCTGCTCGTGACCTTCGGCGGCTTCGCCGTGGTGCTCTCGGCGGCGCGCTACGAGCTGCAGGTGCTCACCCGGCAGGTCGAGGCGACCAACCGGCTGCTCACCGGCAGCCTCATCGATGCCCGGATCGGGCTCGTCGTGGCCGAGCGCGCGGAGGACGCCGTGCAGGTGCGCTGGGCGAACCGCGCGGCCAGGCGGCTGCTCGCCGATGAGCTCGACGGCGACAGCTGGACGGGCCCGCTGCGCACGGCGGCTGTGCGGGCGCTGCGCACCGGCGAGCAGCTCACGGTCGGGGTCGAGGGCGGACGCACCATCACCGTCGCGGCCAACGCCTTCGAGGGCGTCGACGAGCGCATGACCGTGCAGATGCTCGACGTCACCGCGATCCTGCTGGCGCGGCGGGCGAAGCTCGAGGCCGAGCTCGAGCAGGATGCGGCGCGCACGATCCGCGCGGAGCTCGAGCGGCAGCGCGACGACTTCCTCGTCACGACGAGCCACGAGCTGCGCACGCCCATCACCAGCATCGTCGGCTACGCCGAGCTGCTCGCGGAGACGCCCTCGCTCGAGACCGCGGAGCGCGGCTGGGTGCGCGTGATCGCCCGCAACGCGCACCGGCTCTCCGAGCTCGTCGAGGATCTCCTGACGCTCGGCCGCACCGGGGCCGACGCCCGGCACCAGACGCGGCAGGAGGCGACGTCCTGCGCCCAGCTGTTCGAGGAGGTGGCGGCGAACCTGCGCGTGGTGAGCGAGCAGCGTCGACTCGAGGTCGTGCTCGAGCCGGGCGCCCACGCGGTGTTCGCCTCCCGCAGCGACGCCGGCCGCATGCTCTCGAACCTGCTGATCAACGCCTGCAAGTTCACGCCCGTCGGCGGCCGCGTCCACCTGAGCGCGCACGCCGACGGCGACGCCGTGCTGATCCGGGTCTCCGACACGGGTCCCGGCATGACCGAGGGCGAGATGATGCACGCCTTCGAGCGCTTCTACCGCGCGCCGAGCGCCGAGCGCGACAACGTCGCGGGCACGGGCCTGGGCCTCGCGATCGTCGCAGAGCTCGCGCGCCGCAACGACGGCTCGGTGTCGCTCGCGCGCGCCGAGGGCGGGGGACTGACCGTCGAGCTGCGGCTGCCGGCCGCCCGCGCCGCCTCGCCGGGGCTCGCCTAGCGCGCGGAGCGGCTCGCGACCGCGCGGATGCCGAGCGCGACGAGCCCGCTCACCGCGCCCACGATCACGCCCGTGATCAGGCTCGAGCCGGCGGCGAAGGTGCGCACGATGACGGCCTCCAGCACCGGGTCGATGCCCGCGAGCGAGCCGGCGAGCTGCGGCGGCGCGCCGGCGAAGGACGCATCCCACAGCAGCTGGTGGCCGATGCCGAGGAAGACGCCGTACCAGGCGCCCGTCACCAGCAGCGTCAGGAAGGGGCTCGGCACCCGCCGCAGCAGCACCACCGCGATCCAGATGGCGATCGGCGCCACGACGAGCAGCAGGTTCGCGGCGGTGCCGGGCGCGACGAGCCCCAGGTCATGCAGCACCACCCGCGGCACCGCGAGCAGCGAGAGCCCGATGACGGCGAGGTGCGGCAGGCCGAGGCCGCGCCCGGTCGGCCGGGCGCTGGGGCGTGGTGATGCGGAGCTCATGCATCCAGCGTCCCGGCGCGCGGCCGGGCGCACGACGGGGATGCCCGCCGAGCCCTCCGGGGGATGGCCAGAGGGTCAGCCGGCCGCCGCGACCGCCCGCTCGAGGTCGTCGATCAGGTCGGCGGGATCCTCGAGCCCGATCGACAGCCGCAGCACGCCGGCATCCGGCTTCGCCTCCGCCGCGACGGGGCGGTGCGTGAGCGATGCCGGCTGCTGGATGAGCGAGTCGACGCTGCCGAGCGAGACGGCGTGCGTGAACAGCCGCACGCCCTCGGCGACCGCGGCAGCGCGCGCGTGCGAGCCGACGTCGATCGCGATCATCGAGCCCGGGCCGGCCATCTGGCGGCCCGCGCCGACGAGCCCGTGCGGGTCGCTGCCCTCGAGCCCCGGGAAGCGCACGGCGCGCACCCCGGGCATGGCGGCGAGCGCCTCGGCCACGCGCTGCGCCCCCGCCTGCTGCGCGCGCACCCGCAGCGGCAGGGTCTGGAGCCCGCGATGGCACAGGTAGGCGCTGAAGGGATGCGCGATGGCGCCGGTGATGGCGCGGATCGGCCGCAGGGCGTGCGCCCACTCGTCGTCGCACGCGACGATGCCGCCCATCACGTCGCCGTGGCCGCCGATGTACTTCGTGGCGGAGTGCAGCGAGAGCGCGGCGCCGTGCTCGAGCGGCCGCTGCAGCACCGGCGTGGCGAAGGTGTTGTCGATCAGCACGGGCGCAGCTCCCGCCGCGGCCACGAGCGCGGCGAGGTCGACGAGCTCGAGCGTCGGGTTGGCGGGCGTCTCCGCGACCACGAGCCCCGTGTCGGGCCGCACGGCCGCGGCCACGTGCTCCACCGCATCCACGAACGTCGTCTCGGTGCCCAGCAGCCCCGTCGCCAGCAGGTGGTCGGTGCCGCCGTAGAGCGGGCGGAGCGCCACCACGTGGCTGCCGCGCCGCTGCTTGGCGGCCGTCAGCACCGCAGTGGTGGTGGCCATGCCGGAGGCGAACGCGACCGCGGCATCCGCGCCCTCGAGCGCGGCGAATGCCCGCTCGAAGCGCGCGACGGTCGGGTTCCACAGCCGCTGGTAGACCGCGGAGATGCCGGAGGGGTCGCCGCCGGTCGCGCCGATCTCATAGGCCTCGCCGCCGGCATCGACGCCCGGCAGCGGGCTGGTCGAAGAGAGGTCGATGGGGGTCGCGTGCACGCCGAGCGACTGGAGGTCCTCGCGGCCGGCATGCACCGCGAGCGAGTCGAGCCGAAGGCGAGCGTCATTGCTCGTCGTCATGCATCCGATCATGCCGCATACGGCGGCTGATGGGATCAGGCGAGCGACAGCGCCGCGAGCTTCGCCTCCACCTCGGCGTTCGAGGGCTCGACCTGGTGGCTGCCGTCGGGGAAGACGACCACCGGGATGCTCATGCGGCCGGAGATGCGCTTGGCCTCCGCCGCTGCGGCATCGTCGTGCTCGACGTCGATGTACTCGTACGCGATGCCGAGCCCGTCGAGCTGCGCCTTGGTGCGACGGCAGTCGCGGCACCAGTCAGCACCGTACATCTGGATGGTCGTGACAGTCATCCCTCGAGCCTACGGCGCGCACGCGCGCGTGCCAAGGCCGTTCGCCCCGGGCTCAGGCTCCCGACCCCTCGCCCTGCTGGGCGGGGAACGGGTCGCCGACGCCGCTCTCGACGCCCTCCGAGGGGGCGGGCTCGCTCGACTCGTCCGGCTGCTCGGGCTCCGGCTCGGGCTCGGGCGCAGGCTCGGTCGGGGGCGTCGTGCCGACCGGCGGCGCCGTCGGCTCGGGCGCCGGGGTCTCGACCGGCTCGGTGGGCTGCGTCGGCGGCGTCGTGGGCTGGGTCGGCGGCGTCGTCGGGGCGGGCCGCGTCGGCCGCGGGTCGACGGGGGCGGGGTCGACCGGCACCGGCGCCTCTTCGCGCGGCGGCACGACGGGCGTCGGCCTGCTCGTGCCCGGATCGGTCACCGGTCGCGGGGCAGCGTTCGCGATCGCGTCGCGCGTCTGCTGGGCCGCGTTCGCGAGCTCGGCCGCCGCATCCGCCTCGCCCTGCGCCTCGAGCTGCCAGGCCTCGGCCATCCACGCCGAGGCGAGGTGCAGCGTGATGCTCTCGACCAGGTCGAGCACGTCGGAGGGGGTGTGGGTGCCGCGCAGCACGCCGAGCACCGCCGCGAGGTGCTGATCGGACTCACGCAGCGACGCGAGCGCCTGCTCGGGCGCGAGGCCGAGCTCGGCCTTCAGCGCGTCGTAGGCGGTGCGCCCCTCGGCCGTCGCGGTCGCGGAGACCTGCAGCTGCGCGATCGCGGCCTCGAGCCTGTCGATGCGCGCGTCGTCGAAGTCGCGCGGGTCGCCGAGCGCACGCAGCTCGCGAGCGAGCGCGTCGGCTCGCTCGGCGGTGACGCCCTCGATGGGCTCGCGCTCGGCGGCGGCAGCGGTGATGCACTCGCCGAGCACGTCGTACGACTCGGGGTCGCCCGAGGCGGCCGCGCGATCCTCCCAGGTGTCGGCGAGCTCGCGGTCCTCGTCCGTGACGAAGCCGCCGTCGGCGATCGTGCGCAGCAGCGCATCGCGGTCGGCGGCGAAGGCGTCGCGCTCAGCCGCGGGCAGCAGCCAGCTGGCGCCGCCGACGTGCTCGGCCGCGTCGAGCACATCCTGCGCGCGGCGCTCGAGCCCGACGGCGCTCACGATGCGCACCGCCAGCTCGCAGCTCGCGCGGTCGTGCTCCTCGTGCCAGGCGTCGATCTGGCCGGCCAGGTCGCCGGCGCGCGCCTGCGAGCTCCAGGCGATCACCGAGCCCGCCGCGATGAGCGCCGTCACCGCGACCGTGGAGAGCCCGACGATCCAGCGGCGGCGGTTGCGACGCCGCCGCAGCTCGGCGAGCACGGCGGTGCGACGGCGCGCCTCAGCGTCTGCGGAGCTCGCGGGCTCGCGCTCGGGCTGCTCGTCCACCGGGTCGGCCTCGCATTCGTGCGTGAAGTGCACATTCATGGTACGGGGTACATGCGCGCTTCGCCTACACCGATCGGCGGATCCGCCGCGCGCCTGCCAGGATCGTGCCGTGAGCCTGATCGCCCAACCGCTGCGGATCGGTGCCTTCGAGGCGCCGAACCGCATCATGCAGGCCGCGCACTCCAAGCAGTACTCCGACCGCCTCGAATCCGACCGCGAGACGGCCTACTTCGTGCGCCGCGCCCTCGGCGTCGAGGGCAGGGGCGGCTGCGGCCTGTTCGTGGCCGGCAACCACCTCGTGCACCCGAGCGCGTCGACCCGCGGCTTCCAGGACGCCTGGCGACCGGAGGCGGTGGATGCGAACCGTCGCATGACCGACGCCATCCACGAGGCCGGCTCGCGCGTGCTGGTGCAGCTCAACCACCACGGCGCCCAGGCCTCGCCGGAGGGGCCCGACGGCCCCCGCGACATCATCGCGCCCAGCCGCATCCTCTCCCCGTCGACCTCGGTCGCGACGCGCGAGGCCAGCCCTCGCGACATCGCCGTGCTGGTCGAGGCGTGGGCGGGCGCCGCCGAGCGCGCGAGGCTCGGCGGCTTCGACGGCGTCGAGATCCACCTGGCGCACGGCTACCTGCTGCACCAGTTCCTGAGCCCGCTCTCCAACCGGCGGACGGATGCGTACGGCGGCGACCTCGAGGGCCGCACGCGGTTCCCGCGCGAGGTGCTCGCCGCCGTGCGCTCGCGCGTCGGCGAGGACTTCGCCGTCGGCATCCGGGTGGTCGTCGACGAGCACCGCGAGGGAGGCCTCGACGCCGAGGACTGCCGCGAGATCGTCGCGGCGCTGCGCTCGGAGGCGCGCATCGACTTCCTCGATCCCGCGGCGGGCGGCTACGACGACGTGCACTGGGTGTTCCCCTCGTCGGCGATGCCGGCCGCGTGGCTGCGCGACGACGTCGCCGCGCTCAAGCGCGCGAACCCCGACCTGCCGGTCTTCGGCGTCGGCGCGGCCCGCTCGGCCGAGGACGCCGAGGAGGTGCTCACGAGCGGGATCGCCGACATGGTGGCGCTCACGCGGGGCCAGCTCGCCGACCCGGATCTCGCGACCAGGCTGCTCACGGGAGCGACCGCGGGCATCCAGCACTGCATCCGCCTCAACCAGGGATGCCTGGGGCGCGGCAGCCAGGGGCTCGCGGTCAGCTGCACCGTGAACCCGGCGGCGGGCCACGAGCTGGAGCCCGCACCGGCGCGCGCTCGGCGGCCGCGCCGCTGGACGGTGGTCGGCGGGGGACCGGCGGGCATGCGCGCGGCCCTCGACCTCGCGCGGCTCGGCCACGCGGTCACCCTGCTCGAGCGCGAGGCGGAGCTCGGCGGTCAGCTGCTGCGCGCGGCGCGGGTGCCGGGCAGGGCATCGGTGTCGCTGCTCACTGCCGACCTCGAGCGCGACGTGCGCGCCGCCGGCGTCGACGTGCGGCTGCGTGCGGGCGCGAGCCTCGCGAGCATCCGCGCGACCTCGCCGCAGGCGGTGGTGCTCGCCACCGGCGCCGTCGCGCCCGGCTCGACGGCGCTCGCGGTCGACGGCGCCTTCGACGGCGAGCGCCCCGCGACGATCGACGCCTGGACGGCGATGGATGACCCGGGCTCGCTCGGCGAGCGCGTCCTGGTCGTCGACGACGACGGCTCCGCCTACGCCTCGGGCGTGCTGCTGAGCCTCGTCGCGAGCGGCGCGGCGGTGCAGGTCGTGACGCCCTTCGAGCAGCTGCTGCCGCATGTCGGCACCGGCTACGAGCGGCAGCTCGTGCTGCGCACCCTCGCAGCCGGCGGCCTGCGCCGGATCACGGGCGCGCGGGTGCGGGCGGAGGGACGATCGCTCGTCGCCGTCGATGCGCTCACGCTGGCCGAGACCGCGCTCGAGCCCGCCTCGATCGTCGCGCTGACGCCGCGGCGGGCCGTGGGCGTCGACGAGCGCTCGGCGGAGGCGCTGGAGGCGGGCCTGGGCGTGCCGGTGACCGCGATCGGCGACGCGCGCTCGCCGCGCGGCATCGACGCGGCGATCGGCGAGGCCTGGCGGCTCGCGGGCAGCACGGCCGGTTGACGCCTGGCGGGCGGGGCGCGGGTGCGCGATGCTGGGCAGGTGCCGGCCGCTGGCCGCAGAAGGGACCACGATGACGACGCTGCTGAACCCCTACCTGGCCTTCGAGCGCGAGGCGCGCGAGGCGATGAACTTCTACCACGGCGTGTTCGGCGGCGACCTCGTCGCGACGACCTTCGCCGAGGGCGGCATGCTGCACGAGCCGGATGAGGCCGAGCGCATCATGCACTCGCAGCTGACGACCGCGGAGGGCCACACGATCATGGCCAGCGACACGCCCGCCGGGGCCGAGGCGCCCGCGCGCGGCCAGCAGGTCTCGATCTCGGGCGACGACGCGCACCAGCTCACGCGCTACTGGGAGGGCCTGGCCGAGGGCGCGCGCATCGTCGAGCCGCTCGCGCGCGCGCCCTGGGGCGACACCTTCGGCATGCTCGTCGACCGCTGGGGCGTCACCTGGATGGTGAGCATCGCGGCGCCGACGGGCCCGGCGGATGCGGCGGGCCCGCCGGCGGGGTAGGCGCGCCTAGCGCTGGTGGTCCGGCTCCTGCGGCGGGCCGCCGGAGGCGGTGTCCTGCTCGGTCTCGGGGTCGTGGTGCTCGGGCTGCGGCACCGACTCCTCGTCCTGCTGCTGCTCGCGATCCTGCTGCTCGTGCTCGCTCATCGGGCGGCTCCTCTCGTCGCCTCCGTTCCTACCTCGGATGCGACGCGTGCGCGAGGGGCGATCCGGTGCGTCCGCTCGTGGCGAACGCGGCTCAGCGCGTCGGCTCAGCGCGTCGGCTCGATGCCGAGCGAGGCGAGCAGGCCGCGGATGCGCTGCTCGATCTCGTCGCGGATGGGCCGCACCGCGTCGATGCCCTGCCCGGCCGGATCGTCGAGCTCCCAGTCCTCGTAGCGCTTCCCGGGGAAGACGGGGCAGGCGTCGCCGCACCCCATGGTGATGACGACGTCGGAGTCGCGCACCGCATCCGTCGTCAGCACCTTCGGCGACTCGGCCGTGATGTCGATGCCCACCTCGCGCATCGCCTCGACGGCGATCGGGTTGATGCTGTCGGCCGGCAGGCTGCCCGCGGAGCGCACCTCGACGGCGCCGCCGGAGAGCTCGCGCAGGAACCCCGCGGCCATCTGCGAGCGGCCCGCGTTGTGCACGCACACGAACAGCGCGCTGGGTGTCTCGGTCATGGGTCCAGTCTGCCTGCTCCCGCACCTGAACGGGTCGTCAGGTCTCGTGCCGGCCGCGAGCCCGCGGGAGTAGGCTGGGGCGACCCCGAACTGCGAAGGAGCAGCACCCATGCCCGAGACGATCATCGCCGGCTACGCCCGCACCCCGTTCGCCAAGTTCCTCGGCCAGCTGGCGCAGACGCCCTCGACAGAGCTCGGCGCGCACGCGGCGAAGCACGCCCTCGAGAAGGCGGGGGTCGAGGCGAGCGAGGTCGGCGCCGTCGTCGTCGGCCAGGTGCTGCAGGCGACCGTGGGCCAGAACCCGCCGCGGCAGACCGCCGTCGGCGCCGGCATCCCGATGACCGTGCCGGCCCTCGGCATCAACGCCGTGTGCCTCTCCGGCACCGAGGCCATCGTCACCGGTCACCGCATGATCCAGCTCGGCGAGGCCGACGTCGTCGTCGCCGTGGGCCAGGAGTCGATGACGCTCGCCCCGCACGCCGCGCCGATGCGCGCCGGCAGCAAGTTCGGCGACCTCGGGCTCATCGACACCATGCAGTTCGACGGGCTGACGGATGCGTTCGACCGCGTCGCGATGGGTGAGTCGACCGACGGCTACAACACGGCCTTCGAGATCACGCGCGAGCAGCAGGACGAGCTCGCCGCCGCCTCGCACGCCCGGCTGGCGCGCGCCCAGGCCGATGGCACGCTCGACGACGAGATCGTGCCGATCGAGGCGAAGGCCGGCCGCAGGACGGTGACCGTCGCCGCCGACGACGGCGTGCGCGCCGAGACGACGGCCGAGTCGCTCGCCGGGCTGCGCCCCGCGTTCACGAAGGACGGCACGGTCACCGCCGGCAACGCATCCCAGATCACCGACGGCGCGGCCGCGGTCGTGCTCGTCTCCGACGCCTACGCATCCGAGCACGGCCTGCAGGGCCTCGCGAAGATCCGCTCGACCGGCTTCGTGGCCGGTGGGGACGTCTCGCTGCACTCGCAGCCGGCCGACGCCATCGAGCAGGCGCTCGGGCGCGCGGGGCTCGGCACCGGCGAGCTGCAGGCGGTCGAGATCAACGAGGCCTTCGCCGCCGTCGGCGTCGCCTCGACCCGGCAGCTGGGCGTCGACCCCGAGATCGTGAACGCCAACGGCGGCGCGATCGCCATGGGCCACCCGATCGGCGCCTCCGGCCTGCGCATCGTCGGCCACCTCGCGCGCCGGCTGCAGTCGCTCGGCTCCGGGTCGATCGGCGCCGCGGGCATCTGCGGCGGCGGCGGCCAGGGCTCGGCCGTCGTGCTCGAGGCGCTCTGAGCCATCCGCACCCGGGCATTCCGCCGAAAGCGGACCGCCCGTCGGCACGCACCCGTCCGGCCTAGGCTGGACGGGTGCGTCTGTCTGTGCTGGATCTTGCCCCCATCAACCCAGGAGAGACGGCGGGCCAGAGCCTCGCCGGCTCCGTCGACCTGGCGCAGGCCGCCGAGCGGCTCGGCTTCGCGCGCGTCTGGTACGCCGAGCACCACAACATGGCGACGATCGCCTCGAGCGCCACGAGCGTGCTCATCGCGCACGTCGCCGCGCACACCCGCACCATCAGGCTGGGCGCCGGCGGCGTCATGCTGCCCAACCACTCGCCGCTCGTGATCGCCGAGCAGTTCGGCACCCTCGCAGAGCTGCACCCCGACCGCATCGACCTCGGCCTCGGTCGCGCGCCCGGCACCGACCAGCGCACCTGGGCGGCGCTGCGCCGCGACATCCGCGCCTCCGAGCAGTTCCCGCAGGACGTCGTCGAGCTGCGCGGCTACCTCGCGGGCGAGCCGGTGGTGCCCGGCATCAAGGCGGTGCCCGGCCACGGCACCAAGGTGCCGCTGACGATCCTCGGCTCGTCGCTGTTCGGCGCCCAGCTGGCGGCCGCCCTCGGCCTGCCCTACGCCTTCGCCTCGCACTTCGCGCCCGACGCGCTGCAGCAGGCGGTCGCCGTCTACCGCGAGCGCTTCGAGCCCAGCGAGCAGCTCGCCGAGCCGTACGTGATCGCCGGCATCAACGCGGTCGTGGCCGACTCGCGCGACGAGGCGATGACGATGCAGCGGCAGGTGATCCGCGCGCGCGTGCGCGGCATCCTGCTGCGCGACAGCCCCGTCGCGCAGACCGTCGGCGACGACGAGCTCGACGCGCTCGCGGCCAGCCCGCAGGCGGCGCCGGTGATGAAGATGGTCCAGCACACGGCGCTCGGCACGGGCCAGGAGGCGGTCGAGACGCTGCGCCGCTTCCAGATCGAGGCCGACGCCGACGAGCTGATCATGGCCGTGCACGGCGAGACCGCGCAGCGCGTGCGCGCGCTCGAGCTCATCGAGGCGGCCGGCGGCCTCGCCGACGCGCGAGCGGCCTAGTCCCGCACCGCCGAGAGCGCGTCGGCGCGCAGCCAGCTGCCCTGCTCGCGCTCGAGCACGATGATCTCGGCGTTCGCGAGCCGCTGCGCCGGCGTGCCCGTGAGGGTCGCGACCCCCGTGCGCAGGGCGATGCCGTGGCCGACCGCGATCGCGCCGGTGCCGGCGTCGGCGAGCGCGGAGAGCGCCTCGGCGACGCGCCGCCCGACCTCCTGCAGCGGCTCGCCGCCGGCGTAGTCGCGCGCCGGCCAGCGCAGGGCGGCCTCGTCGACGGGCAGGCCCTCGGCCTCGCCGCAGTCGCGCTCGGTGAGCCCCGCCACCGGCTCGAGCAGCGGGATGCCCAGCCGCGCGGCGATGATCGTCGCGGTCTCGCGGGCGCGCAGCAGCGGCGAGGAGACGACGCACGACCAGTCGCCGAGCGCGGCGAGCGCCGCGGCCGCCTCGTGCGCCTGCGCCCGACCGGTGTCGTCGAGCGGGATGTCGGTCGTGCCCTGGATGCGTCGTGCGGCGTTCCACGGCGTCCGCCCGTGGCGCACGAGCGCGACGCGGGTCATGCCGCCTCCTGCTCGTCGATCGCGAGCGGGTAGGCGATCGCGCGGGCGACCGAGACCCGCATCCGGTCACCGACCTTCGGCCGGTGCGCGCGCGACCGGCAGCGCACCGCGACGCCCGCCCAGTCGAGCACGACGTCGCTGCCGTCGCGGCCGTACAGCGAGGCCGTCACGACCGCGTCGTCGCCCGGCTCGATCGAGATCGCCTCCGGCAGCACCGCGAGCGTCACCGTGCCCCGCGCGCCCGACACCGACGGCGCCGGGAGCCGCAGGGGGTGGTTCGTGGCGGCGAAGCCGGCGTCGTCGGCGCATCCCTCGATGAGTGCGGCGTCCGAGAGGAAGCGGGCGACATCGGCGGTCGCCGGGCGCTCGACGAGCTCCTCCGGCGCGCCCGCCTGCACGATGCGGCCGCCGTCGAGCATCACGACGCGGTCGGCGAGCGCGAGCGCCTCGTCGCGGTCGTGGGTGACGTGGATGACGGTGAGGCCGAGCTCGCGGGTGAGCGCGTGCAGCTCGAGCCGCAGGCGGTCGCGCAGCGGTTCGTCGAGCGCCGAGAGCGCCTCGTCGAGCAGCAGCACGCGCGGCTCGCCGACGAGGGCGCGGGCGATGGCGACGCGCTGGCGCTGGCCGCCGGAGAGCGTCGCCGGGTCGCGCCGCTCGAAGCCGCCGAGCCCGACGCGCTCGAGCGCGGCAGTGGCGAGCTCGCGCCTGCGCGCCCTGGCCTCGCCGCGCATCCGCAGCGGGTACTCGACGTTGCGGCCGACGCTCCAGTGCGGCCAGACGGCGTGCTGCTGGAAGACCATGCCGAGCCCGCGGTGCTCAGGCTCGACGAACGCGCCGCCGCCGGCGACCGGGGTGCCGTCGATCGCGATCGCGCCGCCGGAGGGGCGCAGGAAGCCCGCGACGGTGCGCAGCAGCGTGGTCTTGCCGGAGCCCGATGCGCCGACGAGCGCGACGAACTCGCCGTCGCGCACGTCGAGCGAGATGTCGCTGAGCCCGGCGGTGCCGTCGGGGAATCGCACGTCGACCCGGTCGAGCGAGACGGTTGCCATGGGGATCCTTCCTCCTACCGCCGCGGTGCGGCGAGCCCGAGGCCCGCGAGGCCGACGACGGTGACGATGAGCGAGAGTGCGGCGGCGGCGTTCGGTCCGCCGCCCTGCTGCAGGCTGAAGATGACGACGCCGAGCGTCTGGCTGCCGGGAGAGAGCAGCAGGGCGGAGAGCGTCAGCTCCCGCACCGCGGTGAGGGCGACGAGCACGCCGCCGCCGATCGCGGCGGGCATCGCCATGCGCAGCGAGATGTCGAGCAGCGCGCGGCCCCGGCTCGCGCCCGACACGCGCGCGGCCTCCTCCGCGGTCAGCGGCGTCGACGACAGCGGGGCGTGCACCGACTGCACGACGAGCGCGACGAACGACGTGACGTAGGCGACCAGGATCAGCCACGGGGTGTTGAACAGCCCCAGCCGCGGCGCGAGCACGAGCCACGCGACGGCGATCACGAGGCCGGGGATCGCCTGCGGCATGATCGCGAGCGTGTGCAGCGCGCGGTTGTCGCGCGCCCGCGTGCGGGTCACGATCGTGCCGATCACGAGCCCCACGGCGGTGCAGATGACGGCGGCGAGCGCCGCGAGCCAGATCGACGTGACGGCGCCGTCGATCGTGCGGGGCGACGCGATGGCGCGCTCGATGGATGCGGTGGTGATCGTCTCGGGCGTCAGCGCCACCCCGGGCGCGGGCAGCAGCGCCTGCTCGAGCAGCGCCAGCAGCGGCAGCAGCGTGATCGCGAGCACGCCGGCCCACGACAGGATCGCGACGAGCGGCCGCGAGCGCCCGAGCGGCAGCGGCTCGGCGCGCGAGGCGGAGGCGTCGAGCTCGTAGCCTGAGCGGCCGCCGATGACGGCGTCGAGCACGAGCGAGAGCAGCGCGACGATCAGCAGCACGACGCCGATCGTCGCGACCACGCCGAGCGGATCGTCGACGGTGCCCGACTGGATGTAGCGGTACACGAGCGTCGACAGGGTCGTGAAGCGCTCGGGGGTGCCGAGGATCGAGGGGATGCCGAAGTCGGCGAGGTTCGAGACGGCCGTGAGCGTGAAGGCCGAGAGCACGGCGCCGCGCAGCAGCGGCACGGTGACGGTGCGCAGCGCGCGGGGCGCGGAGGCGCCGGCGATGCGCGCCGCCTGCTCGAGGTCGGCGGGCACGCGCCGCAGCGCCGCGGTGATGATGAGCATCGCGATCGGGTACGAGTGCACGATGAGCAGCATGATGACGCCGTCGGCGCCGTAGACCGACCAGAGCGGCTCGCCGAAGTGCTCGCGCCACCACCGGTTGATCGGCGCCGCGGGCCCCGCGAGCCCCACCCAGGAGATCGCGCCGACGAAGGGCGGCACGAGCATGGGGCTGAGCGCGAACAGGCGCAGCGCGCGCCTGCCGGGCACGTCGGTGCGCTCGATCACGAGCGCGAGGGCGCCGCCGACCACCACGGCTCCGAGCGCCGAGGCGAGCGACGAGACGAGGCTGTTCGCCCCCGCCTCGACGACGTCGCCGGCGAAGAGCGTCGCGAGGTGCTCGGTGCCCGCCAGCACGACCATCGAGCCGAACGGCAGCAGCACCATCGCGGCGACCACCAGCCAGGCGGCCGCGCGCACGAGGTCGAGCCCGTCCGGCAGGCGCCGGCGCATGCCGCTGAGCCCGGCCGCGGCGCGACCGGGCTCAGCGAGGAGCGTGCTACTGGAAGAGGGCATTGAAGGTCGCGACCGCGTCGGCCTTCGTCTCGGCGATCACGTCGAGGTCGGGGTTCAGCAGCGCGATGTCGGCCATCGCGGGCGCGCCCTCGGGCGTGCCCACGTCGCCGCGCACCGGCAGGTAGGCCTGCTCGACCGCGAGCTGCTGGCCCTCGGCGCTGACGAGGAAGTCGACGAACGCCTGCGAGGCGGCGACCTCGTCGCTCGAGGCGAAGATGCCGGCGGGCTGGCTGACGAACGGCACGCCCTCCTCGGGGTAGGAGACCGCGATCGGCGAGCCGGCCGCGGCGAGGTCGCGCACCAGGTAGTCGACGACGACGCCGACGGGCTGCGCGCCGCTCGCGATGGCCTGCGAGGCCGGGCCGTTGCTGTCGACGATCACCGGCTGGTTCTCGGCGAGCGCGGTCAGCCACTCCTCGCCCAGCTGCTCCTCGTCGAGCCACACGGCCGCGTTGAACGCGGCGGCGCCCGAGACATCCGGGTTCGGCATCACGAGCCGGTCGGCGTAGGAGGGGTCGGTGAGCTCCTGCCACGAGGTCGGCGCGCTCTCGACCGCGTCGGTGTTGTAGGCGATCACGGTGGGGATGATGCGGGTGCCGACGTAGTAGCCCTCGGCGTCGAGCACGGCCGGGTCGAGCGCCGCCTCGTCGGCGGTGTCGAGCTCGGCGAGCAGGCCCTCGGCGGCGTAGCCCTCGAAGGTGGGGGCGTCGGCGGCGAGCAGCACGTCGGCCTGCACCTCGCCCGCGGCGCGCTCCGACTCGATGCGGGCGGTCAGGTCGCCCGTGCCGGCGCGGAACACCTCGACGGTGATCTCGGGGCGCTGCTCGTTGAACGCGGCGATGATCTCGTCGATCTTCTCCTGCGGCTCCGAGGTGTAGACGGTGATGGTGCTCGCCTCGGCGCCGGAGGGCGCGGCCGAGCCGTCGGCGGCGGGCTCGGCCTCGGCCGCGCTGCAGCCTGCGAGGACGATGGCGGTTGCTGCGAGCGCCGCGACGGCGCCTGTCTTGCGATGCATGGTCGTTCCTTCTTCGATGGGTGACGGGAGGGGTCGGACGGGTCAGGCGGGCACGACGATGTGCCTGGTGAACAGGGGAGCGGGAGAGGTGAGGCGCACGGAGGATGCGCTGACGCTCGCCCCGGTGAGGTGCACGAGCGAGAACATCGCCTCGCCGTCGCCCGCGACGGTGCCCGGGACGGCATCCATCACCTGCTGGTACACGAGCGAGGGGCCGACGCTGATGGGGACGCCGCCCTGCGAGGCCCACATGGGGTGGTGGAAGTGGCCGGCGAGCACGAGCCGGGCGTCGGTGCCGGCGAGCAGGCGCATGAGCTCGTCGCCGTTCGCGAGCGACTGCTTCGCGAGGCTCGGCAGCGGCGAGGGGAGCGGCGGGTGGTGCAGCGCCACGACGGTGCCGAGGCCGAACGGCTCGGCGAGCGCGTCGCGCAGTCGGGCGAGCTGCTGCGGGTGCAGCGCGCCGTCGGCGGAGTCGAGCAGGGCGAAGCGCAGGTCGCCGACGTGCGCGATGCGGTCGGCGGTGAGCGAGCCGGGTGCTCGCCAGCCGTCGTCGCCGAGCAGCGTCGCCGCGGCGGCGGTGTCGTGGTTGCCGACGACGGCCAGCACCGGGGCGCCGAGCGCGCAGCAGAGCCGGTCGAGCGCCTCGCGCAGCCGCGGGTAGGCGGCGGCGTGGCCGCGCTCGACCAGGTCGCCCGTGATGACGATCGCCTCGGGCGTCACGCCGGCATCGATCGCGTAGCGGCCCACGCGCTCGAGGCGCTCGATGCCGTCCACCGCGTCGTACAGCAGCCCGCCGTGGGTGGCGTGCACGTCGCTCAGGTGCAGGATCGTGCGCCTGCCGCTCGCGGCGCTCATGCCCTCGCCCACGCGTTCGCCTTGGCGCGCAGCAGCGCGAGCCGCTCGGCGCCGAGCCCCGCGTCGAGCAGCAGCCGCTCGGCGCCGCCCGCGGCCTCGATGCGGTCGACCGTGTGCTCCATCGCCGCGGCGGGGCTCGCGAGGTGCAGCCGCATCGCGGCGGCGTGCGCCGCGGCGTCGAGCCCGAGCGCGGCGAGCTCGCGCATGACCTCTGCCGCGCGCTCCTCACCCACTGCGGCGCCCGAACGCGCGTAGTCGGCGACCACCTGCGCTCGGCTCGCGCCCGCGACCAGCAGCGTCAGCGCGACGACGAGGCCCGTGCGGTCCTTGCCGACCGCGCAGTGCACGAGCGCGCCGCCGGCGGCATCGGCGACCGCGGCGACGGCGCTCGCGAGCTCGGGCATGCGCTCGTCGAGCAGCAGCTCGGCGATGCCCTCGAGGCTGCCCGCGCGCGGCGGCCCGTCGGGCAGCCGGTAGAGCGGCACGTGCACGACCGGGAGGCCGTGGACGGGCGGCGCCGCCGCGGCCGCCCGCTCGATCGGCTCGCGCAGGTCGACGACGACCGACACGCCCGCGGCGCGCAGCGCCTCGGCGCCGGCGGGGCTCAGCCGATCGAGGTTCGCGGAGCGCACGAGCCACGCCGGCGTGCCGAAGGCGCGGGCATTGCGGGTGCCGTCGAGCAGCAGCTCGTGAGCCTGCACGTCGCACCCCGCATCCGTTCCGATCGTTCCAACCTCGCTGGAACGTGATTCCAGGATCGGCGCGACGGGTGAACGGGAGGTGTCGGGCGGCTGTCCCGACGGCGAAGGTCAGGCGTCGTCTGCGAGCGCGTCAGCCACCACGTCGCGCATGCCGGGCACGGTGAGGGGCGAGCGGCGGGCGAGCCCCGCGTGGATCGCGTGCAGCGCGACGAGGTGCCCGAGCCGCGTGAGGAAGGGGTCGACGTCGTGCGCGCGGTTCGCCTGGCCGGTGACGACGACGATGTCGGCGAGGCGCGCGATGGGCGACTGCGCGAAGGTCGTGACGGCGACGAGCGTCGCGCCGGCCGCGTGCGCGGCGCGGCAGGCGGCGAGCGTGTGCGCGTTCGCACCCGAGTAGCTGAGCGCGAGCGTCACGTCGCCCGGCCGCACCGACTGGCACGCGAACTGCTGGCCGAGCACGTCGATGGGCGCCTCGACCCGCCTGCCGAGCGTCGACAGCCGCAGCGCCGCGTCCTGCAGCGGCGGGCCCGAGAAGCCGTTGCCGACGAGCACGACGCGGTCGGCGCGCACCATCGCCTCGACCGCCGCCTCGATCGCGGCGGCGTCGACGGCGTCGGCGCTGTGCCGCAGCGCGTCGATCGCGTCGGCGAAGGGCTGCAGCGTCGCCGACTCCTCCGGATCGCCCACCGGGAGCGCGCGGGCGAGCTCGAGCCGCAGATGCTGGAAGCCGCGGAAGCCCAGGCTCTGGCACGCCCGGATCACCGTCGCGGGGGCCGTGCCCGCAGCCTCGGCGAGCTCGGAGGTCGACCACTCGACGACCGCCCCGGGCGCCGCGAGCACGACGTCGGCGACGCGCCGCTCGCTCGGCCCGAGCGCGCCGGCTGCGGCGCGCAGCCTGGCCATGATCGAGACGCTGCTGTCGAGGCGGGTCATGCCGCCAATCTATCCGCGCGCGGAGCGCCCGCCCGCTGTCGACAGGCGGGTGACGGATGCGGCGGCCGCGGCGAGCAGGCGCGCCGCGTCGCGCTGCAGCTCGGCGAGGTCCGCGGGCCCGGCCGCGATCGAGAACGCCGGCACCCCCATGGCCCGCGCGGCGCGCCCGTCGACCGCGCCGGCCAGCACGCACAGCGGCACGCCGTGGCGCTGCGCCGCGGCGTGCACGACCGAGACGACCTTGCCGCCGGCCGACTGGGCGTCGAAGCGTCCCTCTCCCGTGAGCACGAGGTCGGCGCCCGCGACGGCCGCGTCGAGGCCGGCGAGCTCGGCGAACCAGTCGCCGCCCGCGACGATCCGGCCGCCGGTGAGCACCCGCAGCACGCTCGCGACGCCCCCGGCGGCACCGGCGCCGGGCACCTCGACGACGGCGGCGGCGTCGACGCCCAGCGACTCGGCCCCGACGCGGGCGAGGCGCGCGAGGGCCGCGTCGAGCGCCGCGACCTCCGCATCGTCCGCGCCCTTCTGCGGCCCGAACACCGCGGCGGCGCCGCGCGGCCCGGTGAGCGGCGCGTCGACGTCGGTCACGAACCGCCACGTCGCGGCGAGCGCGCGCGGATCGAGGCCGGCCGCGTCGAGGTGCTCGAGCGCCGCGAGCCCGCCGCCGCCCGCCTGCACGGGCCGGCCCGCCGCATCCGTCAGCCTCGCGCCGAGCGCGGTGAGGATGCCGGCGCCGCCGTCGGTCGTCGCCGAGCCGCCCAGCAGCAGCGTCAGCTCGGTGGCGCCGCGGTCGAGCGCGTCGAGCACGACGGCGCCGAGCCCTGCGGTGGAGGCGGCGAGCGGCTGCAGCGGGGCGTCCTCGACCTGCGGCAGGCCGGCGGCCTGCGCGAGCTCGATCACCGCGTGCCCGTGCTCGAGCGCCCAGCGCGCCCGCACGGGGCGGCCGATCGCGTCGACGGTCTCGGTGACGACCTCGTCGCCGCCGCGGGCGAGCAGCGCGTCGAGGCTGCCCTCGCCGCCGTCGGCCATCGGCACGAGCGCCACCTCGGCCTGCGGCACCGCGGCGCGGATGCCCTCGGCCGCGGCCGCGCAGGCCTCGGCGGCGGTCAGGCTGCCCTTGAACGCGTCGAACGCGACGACCGCCCTCACCGCGTGAGCCCGTAGCGCTCGGCGAAGCGGGCGAGGATGGTCTGCGGATGCGTCACGTGCGCCGCGCGGCCGGCCGCGACGAGGTCGTCGACCTCCTCGGGCGAGAAGTAGCCGTGGTCGCGGTAGGCGCGGATGCGCTGCTCGAGACCGGCGGCATCGAGCTCGGGGTGGAACTGCGTGCCGACGACGTGCTGGCCGACCCGCACCATGTGCACGCAGGTGGCGGAGACGGCGAGGGTCGTCGCGCCCTCCGGCGCCTCGGCGATGCCCTCCTTGTGGCCGCCGAAGGCCGTGAAGGCGCGCGGCAGGCCGTCGGTCAGCCAGTCGCTGCCGACCAGGCTCAGCTCGACCGGCGCGACCGACTCGGCGATGCCCCGCACCATGCGGTCGCCGAGCGCGTGCACGAGGGCGCCGAGGCCCAGGCACGCGCCGAGGTAGGGCACGTCGTCCCGGATGACCCGCCGCGCGAGGTCGGTGAGCCAGGTGACGGTCGCGGCGTGCACGGGCGGCCTGCCGTGCTCGTCGCTGAAGTTCGCCGGGCCGCCGCCGATCAGGATGCCGTCGACGCGCGCGAGGTCGATGCCCTCGGCCCCGAGCGCCGGCTGCTCGCGGTCGAGCCGCACGCGGCGGATGCGCGCCGCGTCGAGCCTGCCGAAGCGCACCATCGCCTCGAGCTCGGCCTCGGCGACCTCGTCCTCGGGCCGCGACTGCACGATCAGGATCTGCCTCACGCCCTGCTCCCGTCCTTCGTCCAGACGCCGCTCGAGCCGCGCCGGTGCGAGCCCACGAGGTGCGTGTCGACGATGCCGACCGCCTCCATCAGCGCGAACATCGTCGTCGGCCCCACGTGCGCGAAGCCGCGGCGCTTGAGCTCCTTCGAGAGCGCGAGCGACTCGGTGCTGCTGGTCGGCACCTCGGCGTGCGTCTGCGGCGCGGGCGTCGCCGGCGGCTGGAACGACCAGATGAGCGCCGCGAGCCCCTCCGCCTCGCGCAGCGCGACGGTCGCGCGCGCGTTCTGGATCGTGGCGTCGATCTTGCGCCGGTTGCGCACGATGCCCGCGTCGGCCATGAGCCTCGCCGTGTCGTCGGCGGTGAAGCGGGCCACCGCATCCGCCTCGAATCCCGAGAATGCCACCCGGAACGCGGGCCGCTTGCGCAGGATGGTCGCCCACGACAGCCCCGACTGGAAGGCCTCGAGCGAGAGTCGCTCGAACAGGCCCGTCTCGTCGCGCACGGGCATGCCCCACTCGAGGTCGTAGTAGTCGCGCAGCAGCGGGTCGGTCGCCGCCCACGCGGGCCGGGCGAGGCCGTCGTCGCCGACAGAGAGGCTCATGCGATCCA
>BJUU01000008.1 GCA_007988785.1 Agrococcus baldri | reverse complement strand
GGCGGCCAGGCCGAGCGCCGCCGCGGCGAGCAGCAGCGCCCGCGGCGCGCGGCGAGCGGGCACCGCGATGCCCACGGCTGCCGCGGCGACGGCGCAGGCCGTGCCGAGCGCGAGCGCGAGCGGGGCGCCCGCGCGGGCCACCGCATCCGTCATCAGCGCCGCCGCAGCGAGGCCGAACGCGACCCAGGCGAGCGCGTGGCCGATGCCGAGCCGCGCGCGCCGGGTCGCCGGGCTCATGCCCCTGCGGGGCGGTCGCGCTCCCGGGGGTCGTCGCCCGGCGCTGCCAAGGGGTCGGCGCGGCGCTCGTCTGCGCTGCGCTCATCGGCACTGCGCTCATCGGCACCGCGCTCGTCGGCAGTGGGCTCGCCCGCCGCGGCGGTCGGCGCAGCCCACGGAAGCGGCTCGAACGAGGCCTCGCCGGCGTCGGCGGGCGAGGGCGCCTCCTCGACGGGCTCGACGTCGGTCTGCTCGGCCACGAGCACGCGCCCGCGCTTCGCGAGCGAGCGGTCGACCAGCAGCGCGACGAGCGCGCCGGCGCCGAGGCCCAGCACGACGCCGACCACGATCACGAGACCCAGCACGCCCGTGGTGTCGACCGGCGCGCCCGCGTCGTCGACGCCGGGAGGCTGGAACGCCGTCACACCCCACCCGATCAGCGCGCCGACCACGGCGCCGACCACCATGAACACGCCGAACTTCGGCGACCGGCGCACGCGCACGTCGACGTCGTGGCGGCGTGCCTCCGGCGGGTGCTCTGCGCCGTGCTCGGCGGCGGGATCTGGCGTCTGGTCCATCGACCCAGCATCCCACTTCCGGCACCCGCGCGCGGTCGTGCCGCACCGCATCCGCCCGTCATCGTGCTGGGCTAGGGTCGCCCATGGTGCCCTGCGCCCACCACGCACTCCCATACACAACGAGGTGAACCATGGCGAACAGCCCTGCCGAGACCAAGCAGTCCGGCGCCCCGCTCGCACGCGCGATGCGACCGATCAACAACGTCGTCGAGCGGTGGATCCCGTCGGCGCTCGTGTTCGCGATCATCCTGACCCTCGTGGTCGCGGTGCTCGCGCTGACGATCACGCAGACGAACCCGGTCGACCTGGTGAAGGGCTGGGGCGACGGGCTCTCCGGCCTGCTCGCGTTCATGACCCAGATGGCGCTCATCCTGCTGCTCGGCCACATGCTCGCCAACACGCGACCGGTGCGGCGGCTGCTGACGCGCCTCGCCGCGATGCCGCAGACGGCCCTGCAGGCCTACCTGTTCGTGTTCGTGATCGCGGCGGTCGCCTCGCTCATCACCTGGGGCCTCGGCCTCGTGGTCGGCGGCCTGCTCGCGCGCGAGGTGGCGGCCTCCGGCAAGCAGCGCGGCCTGAAGCTGCACTTCCCCATGCTCGTCGCGGCCGGCTTCTCGGGCTTCGTCGTCTGGCACATGGGCTACTCGGGCTCGGGGCCCCTGACGGCCGCGACGCCCGACTCGTTCATCGCCGAGCACCTCGGCGGCGCCGTCATCCCGGTGAGCGAGACCACCTTCGCGCTGCCGAACATCATCGGCGCCGTCGCCACCATCGTGGTCGTCGCCGTCGCGCTCTCGCTCGTCGCGCCGCGCGGCGCCGACAGGGTGGTCGAGCTGCAGATCGACGCGCGCGAGCAGCTCGTCGAGCACGAGGAGGAGGTCGTCACGCCCGCCGACCGCATCGACGCGAGCCGCATCATCACCCTCATCGTCGGCGCCGCGCTGGTGTTCTACCTGATCGTGCACTTCGTGCAGGGCGGCACCATCACGCTCGACATCGTGAACTGGTCGTTCCTGGCGCTCATCTTCCTGCTCGTGCGCAGCCCCTTCGAGATCATCCGCCTCACGAAGGAGGCCGCCTCGAACGTCGGCGAGATCCTGCTGCAGTTCCCGCTCTACGCGGGCATCCTCGGCATGATGACCGCCTCGGGCCTCGTGCAGGTGTTCTCGGACTGGTTCGTCGCCATCTCGAACCCGACCACCTTCGGCATCTTCGCGCTGCTGTCGGCGGGCCTGGTGAACTTCTTCGTGCCCTCGGGCGGCGGGCAGTTCGCGGTGCAGGCGCCCATCATGCTCGACGCCGCCGAGCGGCTCGGTGTCGACCCGGCCATCCCGATCATGGCGGTCGCGTACGGCGACCAGTGGACGAACATGATCCAGCCCTTCTGGGCGCTGCCGCTGCTGGCGATCGCGGGGCTGAAGATGCGCGACATCCTCGGCTACACGACGGTCACGCTCATCGCCTCGGGGCTCGTGTTCGCCGGCATCCTGCTGGTCTGGTCGCTCTGAGGTCGAGCAGACCGAGCGCGATCGGCCTCCGCTGCGGCGGGGGCCGATCTGCGTGCGCGAGGCGGGCGGATGCGCGCGGGCGGTCGGCTCAGCGGTGGCGGAAGAGCGAGTTGGTGCTCAGCGAGGTCTTGCGCAGCGCGCCGGTCGTGAGCGAGGAGCGCACGAGCGATGACCCGCGCCGGCGGAGGCGCTCGGCGTCGGCGAGGTCGAGCCGGCCGACGAGCGCCTCGGTCGCGTCGTCGAGGTGCAGCGGCAAGCCCTGCTGCACGCGCTCGGCGGCCGCCTTCGCGGCGCGACGCGCCTGCTGCGCCGCCTGCCGCGCGGCATCCTGACCCTGCACCGCCTGCTGCGCCTTCGCGTCGACGCGCGAGCGCAGCTCCTCGATGCGCGAGAGCCGCTCGCCGCCTGGCAGCTGCTGCTGCCGCTGGGCCGGCTGCTGCTGCGCGGCCGGCCGACCCTGCTGCGGGTGCCCCTGCTGCTGCCCCTGCAGGTGCTGCCCCTGGCCCTGCTGCTGCCCCTGGCCGCGGAACTGCTGCGGCTGCTCGGCGGCGCGCCTCGCGCCCTGGCCCTCCCACTCGGGGTGCGCGTGGTCGACGGCGCGCGCCGCGCGCTCCTGCTCGACGGCCGCCGCGGCGGCCTCGATGCGCTCGCGCCAGCCCTGCGGCACCTTGTTCACAAGCTGCTGCGCCTGCGACCTCGCGTCGCCGGAGCGCTGCGAGGCCTCGCGCCGCACCTGCTCGACGCCGCCGCGCACCTGCTCCTGCGCGCGCCGCGCGGCGCCCCGCGCCCGCTGCCGCAGCGCGCCGAAGCCGCCGCGCAGCATGAGGAACCCGATGAAGGTCGCCGCCGCCGCGAGCAGCAGCGGCACGAGCGCCGTCTCGAGCGCGTAGTCCATGCCCATGATCAGCGCCGTCTGGGCCACCCACGGCAGCCACTGGATGAACGCCGGGATGCCGTTGGCCAGCAGGATGACGCCGACCACCATCATGACCAGCGGACCGACCCACCCCTTGGACTGCACGACCTGCGCCATGTGCTCAGTATGGCGGGCTTCGCCGCGCGCCGCCCCCTCTCAGGCGCGCGTCATCTGCCGCGCCGCCGCGGGCTCCGGCACCACGCCCAGGCTGCGCAGCCTCGGCACGCCGCCGCTCAGGTCGACCACCGTGAGGCTCGCGGGCGGCACCGGCGCGATGTGCCGGGTGGCGAGGCCGACGAGCGCGCCGAGCGCGGCGCGCACCACCCCGCCGTGCGTCACGACCAGCACCGTGCCGCCGGAGTCGCTCGCGGCGGCGGCGAGCGCGACCGCGTCGTCGAGGGCGGCCCGGATGCGCGCGGCCGCGAGCGCCGCATCCTCTCCCCCTGGCGGCACGAGCTCGCCGCGCCGCCAGGCGCCCACCTCGTCGCCGATGTCGGCGGCGGTGCGCCCCTCCCAGTCGCCCAGCCCCACCTCGACCAGCCGGGGGTCGGTGGGCGGCTCGTGCCCGATCAGCAGCCTGGCGGTGGCGGCGGCGCGCCGCAGCGGCGAGGCGACCACGGCGGTCGGCGCCCACGCCTCGACGAGCGGCCGCAGCCGCAGCGCCTCGCGCTCGCCCTCGGGCGAGAGCGCGATGTCGGTGACGCCCTGCAGGCGACCGGATGCGTTCCACTCGGTCGAGCCGTGGCGCACGAGCAGGAGCGTGGTCACCGCGCGCCCTCCGCGCGGTCGAAGGTCCTGACCGGCGAGGCCGGCAGCACCAGCCGCGCCGCGCCCGCCGACGAGCCGGCGGCGCCGTCGGTCACGATCGCCAGCCTGCGCCCGCGGTGCCGCACGGTCACGACGGTGCGGCCGGCGAGCGGCGCCGACTCGAGCACCTCGACGTCGAGCTCGCCCCCGTCGGCGGGCGCGAGCGCCACCTCGTCGGGCCGGTACATGCCCAGCCGCGAGCCCTCGCGCCACGGCATGAAGCCGGTGCCCTCGCCGTCGCCGGGCACGAGCACGGCGGCGGGCGTGCCGAGGAACTCGGCGACGAAGGCGGTCGCCGGTGCCCGCAGCAGCTCGTCGGGCGTGCCGAGCTGCTCGAGCCTGCCCGCGCGCATGACGGCGACGTGCGTCGCCATCGCGAGCGCCTCGCTCTGGTCGTGCGTGACGTAGACGCTCGTGGCGCCCGATTCGCGGTGCACGCGCACGAGCTCGCCGCGCATGTCGACCCGCAGCCGCGCGTCGAGGTTCGACAGCGGCTCGTCGAACAGCAGCACGCCGGGCCGCGGCGCGATGGTGCGGGCGATCGCGACCCGCTGCTGCTGGCCGCCGCTCAGCTGCGCCGGGTGGCGCTCCGCGAGCCCCTCGAGCTCGACCAGCCGCAGCGTCTCCGCCACCCGTGCCCGGCGATCGGCGGCCGACCAGCGGGCGACGCGCAGCGGCCACTCGATGTTCTGCCGCACCGTCATGTGCGGCCACAGCGCGTAGCCCTGGAAGACCATGCCGACCCCGCGCCGCCCGGGCGAGAGGTGCATGCCAGCATCGCCGTCGGCCACCACCCGGTCGCCGAGCGCGATCGTGCCGCTCGTGGGCTCCTCGAGCCCCGCGAGCATCCGCAGCGTCGTCGACTTGCCGCAGCCGGAGGGGCCGAGCAGCACGAGGAAGGCGCCGGCCGGCACCTCGAGCGTGACGTCGGCGACGGCGGACGCGTCGCCGAAGCGCTTGCCGAGGCCGCGCAGCGCGATCGGCACGCCGGGCGCGGGCGCCGCGGCTGCGGGCGAGTTCGAGGCGGATGCGCCGGATGCGCCGGATGCGGTGGGTGCGGGTGCGGGTGCGGGAGTCATGCGTCCATCCACGGTGAGCGCCGCCCTTCGAGGCGGCGGGCGAGCAGGGTCACGGTCACCGAGACGACCGTGATGATGAGGGTGATGGCGTTGGCGTGCTGCGTGAAGCCCTCGGAGGCGTACTCGTAGGCGGTCACCGCCAGCAGCGGGGTGGCGGGTGTGACGAGCATCACCACGAGCGAGAGGTCGCGCGCCATGGTGACGAACACGAGCGCCGCGCCGCCGACGGTGCCGCGGGCGGTGACCGGCAGCAGGATGCGGCCGAGCGTGCGCCAGGTGCCGGCGCCGGCCATCGCCGCGGCGTCCTCGAGCTCGCGCGAGACCTGCGCGAGCGCGGCCCGCGAGGTCTGGAAGGCGAAGGGGATGCTCGCGGCGATGCCGCCGACCACCAGGATCCAGAAGGTGCCGTAGATGCTGGGCAGCCCGAGGAACGGCCGCCCGAACTGCGCGATCACGGCCGCGCCGAGCGCGACGCCCGGGATGAGGAAGGGCACGTACGACAGCCCCGAGAGCGTGCCGCCGATCCACGGCGGCGTGCGCGCCGCCGACCAGGCGGCGAGGAAGCCGAGCGCCATGGTGATGACGGCGACGGTCGCGGCGAGCAGCACCGTGCCGCCGACGGCTTCGAGGATGCGCGGGTCGACGAGCACGCCCCGCAGCCCCTGCGCGATCGACGCATCCGACTCCCCCACCCAGTAGTGCCAGGTGGTGCCGCCGTCGAAGCGGTTGGTGCGCCGCAGCACCGTGCTGGCGGCGAGCACGATCGCGGGCAGGATGGTCGCCGCGACGACGATCGCGAGCGCACCGGCGAGCACGACCGGCTTCGCGGGGCCCAGGCGGATGCGCCGGGCGCGGGAGGGCTTGCCGGTCACGGTCGACACGGAGCGCGACGTCAGCCGCGTGCCCGTCCACAGCACGAGGGCGGCCACGAGCACGAGCAGGATCGAGAGCACGAAGCCGCGATCCTGGTCGCCGGTGGAGATGGCGCCGTAGAGGCGGGTGCTGAGGGTCTGGAAGCGCACCGGCAGGCCCAGCAGCGCGGGCACGGCGAAGTTGGAGACTCCCTCGGCGAAGGCGAGCAGGAAGCCGGAGCCCATGGCGGGCGCGACCGCGGGCAGGGCGATGCGCAGCGCCACCCGGGCGCGCGAGGCGCCGGTGAGCTCTGCGGCGGCGAGCAGGTCGCCGCCGACCGAGGCGAGCGCCGCGGCGACGACCACGAAGGCGAGCGAGAAGTAGTGGGCCGTCAGCGTCAGCGTGACGGGCAGCGCGCCCCAGGCCAGCGCATCCGGCACCTCGACGCCGAGGCCCGCCAGCAGGCCGGAGGCGCCGCCGATGCGGTCGTTGCGGAAGACGCTCTCCCAGGCGAGCGCGATCGCGAAGGAGGGGATCGCGAAGGGGATGGTGGCGAGCACGCCGACGGTGCGGCGGAAGGGCATGTCGGTGAGCACGACCGCCCAGGCGAGGAAGGAGCCGAGCACCACCGAGGCGATGCCGGTGCCGAGGCCGACGACGAGCGAGCCGCCGAGCGGCTCCCACAGCAGGGCGTTCGAGAGGGGGCTCGCGAGCACGTCGCCCCACGCCTCGAGCCCATCGGCATCGAGGGTGGCGGCGACGAGGCCCGCGAGCGGCCCCGCGACGAGCACCGCGAGCGCCGCCAGCGCGATGAGCGCCGGCAGCGTCGCGGGTCGCCGCAGGGCTGCGGTGAGGGAACGGGGCACGGGCGACTACTGGATGGTGAGCAGGAAGTCGGCGGTCTCGTCGCGCAGCTCGACGGTCGCCTCGGGGTCGATCGACCAGGCGCCGAGCTCGTCGAGCGGCAGGGCGTCCTCGTGCGGCACGACGTCGGTGCGGGTCGGGTAGTCGCCGGCGACGTAGAAGGGCTCGTAGCCGGCGCCGCCGGTCTCGCTGTCGTCGCCCATCAGGAAGTCGATCATGAGGCGCGCGGCGGCCGGGTGCTCTGCGCCCTCGGTGACGCCCAGCAGCGCCGGGAAGACGATGCCGTTGGCGGGCGCGACGCCCGAGGCGGCCTGCAGCGCCCAGCCCTCCTCCTCGTTGTCGCGGCGGTCGGAGTAGCTCGTGAAGCCCACCGGGGGCGCCGTCTGACCGGTCGTGCCCACGGCCGCGTTCACCGCATCCGTGTCGTCGACGAGCACCGCGTCGTTCGCGTACAGCTGGGCGAGGAACTGCTGCCCGGCATCGGCGACGCCCTCGTCGAGCACGAGCGCCTCGCCCGTGAGCTCCTCGTAGGCGGCGGCCATCTCGTCTGCCCGCAGGCTCAGCTCGGTCGCGAGGTCGAGGTAGTCGCCGCGCACGTTCGGGTCGACCATCACGACCCGCCCGGCCCACTCGGGCTGCGTGAGCTCCCACAGGTTCGACACGGGCGAGCCCTCGGGGTGCGCCTCCTCGTTGTACATCAGGATCTTCGTCGACAGGCGCTGGGCGAGCAGCGGCGAGGTGTGCTCCTCGGCGAGCGCGCCCGCGACGCGCTCGGGCACGTAGGCGTGCAGGATGCCCGTCTCGACGAGCTCGGGGATGACGACCGGCGCGTCGGAGAGGTAGGCGACGTCGGCGGTCGCGCTGCCGGCCTCGTGCTCGCTGACGAGCCTCGTGATCATCTCTGTCGACGAGATGTCGATGGCGGTGACGTCGATGCCGGGGTGCTCGGCCTCGAAGGCGTCCTCGACCGAGGCGATGCGGCTGGTGAAGGCGTAGACGGTGACCGCGCCCTCCTCGGTGGCGGCCTCGACCAGCTGCTCGTGGCTCATGGCGTCGTAGTCGAGCGCCGGCTCGGGGTCGGCGGCTGCGGTCGAGCAGCCGGTCAGCACGAGGCCGGCCAGCAGGAGGCCGGGCAGGGGCAGGGCGACGAGGGCGCCGCGGCGGGTGGAGCGCATGGGGATGCCTTTCGGGCAGAGGGTGCGGATGGGGTGGGTCGGGCCGGCTGGTGCGGCCCGGTCGTGCGGGTCAGGCGTCGAGCTGCTCGAGCAGCAGCTCGACGCGGTCGAGGGATCGGGAGGTGCGGTCGGGGGCGGAGCGGGCGATGGTGAGCACGAGCGCGTTCGCGATCGCCATCGGCACGGTGAGGGTGTGGAAGTCGTGGCCGGCGCCGCGCGGCGCGGCGAGCGTGACGTCGGGGCGCGGCGAGAGCGAGACGAGGGTGTCGGTGAGCAGCATGCTGCGGGCGCCGGCGGTCGCGGCGAGCGCGAGCAGCGGCAGCAGCGTGCCGGGCGGGCGGCGGAACGCGAGCGCGAGCAGCAGGTCGTCGGTGCCGAGCCCCGCGGCGCGCTCGGCGACGTCGCGGCGCGAGCCCGTGAGGGTGACGACGTCGAGGCCGAAGCGGGTCAGGCGCCGGGCGAGCTGCTCGACGAGCACGACCGCGTTGCCCTGGCCGTGCAGATGGATGCGGCGGGCCGCGAGCACGTCGCTCGCGGCCGCGTCGAGCTCGGCCTGGGTGACGTGCATGCTGACCGCGCGCAGCGTCTCGATCTCCTCGGCGAGGAAGCCGGCGAGCAGGTCGGGCTCGTCCGAGCGCTCGACGCGGTTGCGCACCCGCTGGGCCGGTCCGTCGCCACTCAGGTAGTCGGTGCGCAGCGCCTCGCGCAGCTGCGGGTAGCCGTCGAAGCCGAGCCGCTGCGCGAGCCGCGTGGCCGCCGACTCGTGCAGCCCGAGCGGGCCGGTCAGCTCGGCCGCGCGGGCGAAGGCCGTCTCGTGCGGCCGCTCGCGCATGGCCGAGACGATGCGGCGATCCGTCTCGGTGAGACGGTCGCCGTGCAGCTGGGCCAGCCGGGTGATGAGCACGATCAGGACGCTAGGCGCAAAGACATTTGCAGTGAGCGCAAGGCGTGCATGTTCACTCGCCGTTCAGCGAGCGGTCATCTGCGGGAGGTCGAGGGGTGCCGCAGCCGGGGGTGTTCGCGGGCTCCGGTCTCGTGACGCGGTCGGCCTGCGGCCGAGCGCTCCTCGACCTACGGGTAAGCGGTAAGGCTGCGGCCGAGCGCTCCTCGACCTACGGGTGCCGCGCAGGGCGGACGAGGGGCAGCCAAGGCGACACGTCGGCGCGCACGCCCGAGGCCCGCACGGCCCCGCGGCCCACCGCATCCGTCCACGTCTCTTCCCCGCTCGCGAGCGCAAGCCACGTCGCGGCGTCGGTCTCGATCACGTTGGGCGGGGTGCCGCGCGTGTGGCCGGGGCCCTCGACCGCCTGCACGGCCCCGAAGGGCGGCACGCGCATCTCGACGCTCTTGCCGGGCGCGCGCTCGGCGAGGCACTGCAGCGTGTAGCGCACCGCGAGCGCCGTCTGCGCCCGCTCGGCGCCGGGCGCGAGGGCGGCACGCACCGCGTCGAGCCCATCGAGATCCGGGATGCGCTTGGCCACGTTCAGAGGCTAGTCCGACCGGGCGCGCGGCGGCCTCATAGGCAATGCATCCACGCCGGCGACGCGCCGCCCCCGGGAGGTTCGTAGAATGGTGCGGTGCGGATCCTGGTACTCGGCAGCGGCGCGCGCGAGCACGCCATCATCGCGGCGCTCCTGGCGGAGGGCGGCCACGACATCACGGCCGCGCCCGGCAACGCCGGCATCAGGCGCGAGGTCGAGACGGTGCGCGTCGACATCAAGTCGCCGGAGCTCGTCACGGAGTTCGCCACCGACGGCGGCTTCGACCTCGTCGTCATCGGGCCGGAGGCGCCGCTCGTCGCCGGTGTCGCGGATGCGCTGCAGCAGGCGGGCGTGCCGGTCTTCGGCCCCACGCAGGCGGCCGCGCGCATCGAGGGCTCGAAGTCGTTCGCGAAGGACGTCATGGCGCGCGCGGGCGTGCCCACCGGCATCGACACCACGGCCAGGACGATCGACGAGGTGCGGGCCGCGCTCGACGCATCCAGGCCCCCGTACGTGCTCAAGGCCGACGGGCTCGCCGCGGGCAAGGGCGTCATCGTCACCGAGGATCGCGCCGCGGCCGAGGCGCACGCCGAGGAGTTCCTGCCGGACGGCCCGATCCTCATCGAGGAGTACCTCGCCGGCCCCGAGGTGAGCCTGTTCGTGCTCACCGACGGCGAGGCGGTCGTGCCGCTCGCGCCCGCGCAGGACTACAAGCGGCTCGGCGACGGCGACGCCGGCCCCAACACCGGCGGCATGGGCGCCTACTCGCCGCTGCCGTGGCTCGCCGAGCGCTTCGGCAGCGAGCAGGCCTTCGTCGACGAGGTCGTCGAGACGGTCGCGAAGCCCACCATCCGCGCGATGGCGGCGGCGGGCACGCCCTTCGCCGGCCTGCTCTACTGCGGCCTCATCGTCACCGCATCCGGCGTGAAGGTGATCGAGTTCAACGCCCGCTTCGGCGATCCCGAGACGCAGGTGGTGCTGCCGCGCATCGAGTCGGGGCTGGCGGATGCGCTGCTCGCGGCCGCGAACGGCACCCTCGGCTCCGCCGCGCCACTGACGTGGCGCGACTCGGCGGCGGTGACGGTCGTGCTCGCGAGCGAGGGCTACCCCGCAGAGCCGATCACCGGCCGCGCCATCGCGGGGGTCGACGAGGCGGCCCGGGTGGAGGGCGTGCAGGTGCTGCACGCCGCGACCGGCGAGGGCGAGCAGGGGCTGACCGCCACGGGCGGCCGGGTGCTGAACGTCGTCGGCACCGGCGCGACGCTCGCCGAGGCGCGCGAGCGCGCCTACGAGGCGATCGGCCGCATCGAGCTGCTGGGCGGCCAGGTGCGCACCGACATCGCGGCCGGCGCGTGACCGACAGCGGCTCCCTGAGCCGGGGCGCGCCGGAGGCGCACCCCGTGTCGAAGGGTCTCCCCGGCTGGGCCCTCGCCTACAGCGGCAAGGTGCGCGACCTCTACGTCGCCGACGGCCAGTCGCTCGCGACCGCGCCCGAGATGCTCATGGTCGCCTCGGATCGCGTCTCGGCCTTCGATCAGGTGCTCGAGCCGGCCATCCCCGGCAAGGGCGAGCTGCTCACCTCGCTCACGCTCTGGTGGACGCAGCGGCTCGGCCTGCCCTCGCAGCTCGCGCCCGGCGCCGAGGACCGCACCCCCGCATCCGTGCGCGGCCGCGCGATGCTCGTGCGCACCCTCGACATGCTGCCCGTGGAGTGCGTCGTGCGCGGCCGGGTCACCGGCTCGGGGCTCAAGGAGTACCAGCAGCTGGGCTCGATCTCGGGCGTCGCGCTGCCCGCGGGACTCGTCGACGGCGACGCGCTGCCAGAGCCGATCTACACGCCGGCCTGGAAGGCGCCGCAGGGGCAGCACGACGAGAACGTCTCGTTCGAGCGCACCGTCGAGCTCGTCGGCGAGGCCGACGCGAGGGAGATCCGCGAGCTGAGCCTCTCGGTCTACGCGCGCGCCGCCGAGGTCGCCGCCCAGGCGGGCCTCGTGCTCGCCGACACGAAGTTCGAGTTCGGGCGCGACCGGGTCACGGGCAAGCTGCTGCTGGCGGACGAGGTGCTCACCTCGGACTCGTCGCGGTACTGGGATGCGGCGGCGCTCGAGGCGGGCAAGATCGAGTCGTTCGACAAGCAGATCGTGCGCGACTGGCTGACCTCGAGCTGGGACGGCGAGGGCGAGGCGCCCGAGCTGCCGGCCGAGATCGTCGAGCGCACGGCGGCCCGCTACCGCGAGCTGATCGAGCGGCTGGCGGGCGGCTCGCAGGTCGAGGACGCAGCGCCGTAGGTCGAGGAGGCCGCGCCGCAGGTCGAGGACGCAGCGCCGTAGGTCGAGGAGGCCGCGAGCCGCAGGGTCGCTGCCGTCACGAGACCGCAGGCACCGGCTGATCGTCGCTCCGGTCTCGTGACGCGTGCGCCTGCGGCGCGCGCTCCTCGACCTGCGACGAACCTCAGACCTCCGCCGCGTTCCAGGTGTCGCAGGCGCCGACGCCGCCGTTGTAGCCGTTGAGCAGCCACGTCTGCCGCTGCTCGCTCGAGCCGTGCGTCCAGCCCTCCGGGTTCACGCCGCCGCCGCTCATCTCCTGCAGCCGGTCGTCGCCGATGGTCCGCGCGGCATCGAGCGCTCTCGCCATCTGCTCCTCGGTGGGCTGCTCGAGCACCGGCGCGCCGCCGTCGTCGTCGGCCGTCTGCGACGCCCCCGCCATCCACGCGCCGGCGTAGCAGTCGGCCTGCAGCTCGCTGCGCACCGCCGAGGACTGCGGGCCGGTGTCGCCCTGCTGCACGCGGTCGAGCTGGCCCGTCGCGCTCTGGATGTGGTGGCCCCACTCGTGCGCGAGCACGTAGAGCTCTGCGAGATTGCCGCCCTCAGCGCCGAACTGGTCGCGCATCTGCGCGAAGAAGGTCTCGTCGAGGTAGATGCGCTGGTCGGGAGGGCAGTAGAACGGGCCGACCGCGCTCGTCGCGGCACCGCATCCGGTCTCCACCTGACGGTCGAACAGCTGCACGGAGGGGTCGGCGTACTCCAGCCCGTTGGCCTGCATCGTCGCCGTCCAGAAGGCCGACATCGAGTCGGCCCCGCCCTCCATGCGGCAGGTGACGTTGGCGGGGTCGTTGGCCTGCTCGCCCGTGCAGCCGGTGACCTCCTCGCTGCCCTGCGACTGCGACTGCGGATCGATCGGCGCGCTCGGCGCGAGGCCCGTGAGGTCGACGCCGAAGATCATCGAGACGATCACCAGGATGACGGTGACGATGCCGCCGCCGCCGACGGCGATCGCGCCGCCGCTGGGACCGCGGCCGCCGCCCTTGCTCACCGTCGTGGTGTCGAAGTTCGCATCGCCCCTGAAGGTCATGGCGAAACCCTAGCCCGCCGCGTCTGAGCGCCGCACCCTTCCGTAGACTGGTGCCGCACCCCCATCCACTCACCAGCAGGGAGCGACCCATGGCCCTCATCGTCGTCGACGTCATGCCCAAGGCCGAGATCCTCGACCCGCAGGGCAAGGCCGTCACCCGCGCCCTCGCCCGCCTCGGCCACGAGGCCGTCGGCGACGTGCGCGTCGGCAAGCGCTTCGAGCTGCGCGTGGACGGCGAGGTGACGGATGCGCTGCTCGCGCAGGTGCGCGAGGTCGCCGACGAGGTGCTCGCGAACACCGTGATCGAGGATGTCGTGGGCGTCAGCGCGGTCGACGAGGCGCAGGCCGCCCGATGAGGGTCGGCGTCGTCACCTTCCCCGGCACGCTCGACGACCGGGATGCGCAGCGGGCCGTGCGGCTCGCCGGCCACGAGCCTGTCGCGCTCTGGCACGGCGAGCACGACCTGCAGGGCGTCGACGCGCTCGTGCTGCCCGGCGGCTTCTCCTACGGCGACTACCTGCGCTGCGGCGCGATCGCCTCGCTGTCGCCGATCATGACCGAGGTGGTCGATGCCGCGAACCGGGGCATGCCCGTGCTCGGCATCTGCAACGGCTTCCAGATGCTCGCCGAGGCGCGCCTGCTGCCCGGCGGCCTGGTGCGCAACGAGACCGGCCTGTTCGTGCGCCGCGACCAGCGGCTGCGCGTCGAGCGCACCACCACCGCGTGGACGAACCGCTTCGAGTCGGGCCAGGAGATCGTCATCCCGCTGAAGAACGGCGAGGGCCGCTTCGTCGCGACGCCGGAGGAGGTCGCGCGGCTCGAGGGCGAGGGCCTGGTCGCCTTCCGCTACCTGGGCGAGAACCCCAACGGCTCGATCGACGACATCGCGGGCCTGTCGAACGCCGCCGGCAACGTCGTGGGGCTCATGCCGCACCCCGAGCACGCGGTCGAGCTGGGCTTCGGCCCCACCACCACGCGCATGAAGGCGGGACTCGACGGGCTGGAGATCTTCAAGAGCGCGCTGGAGGCCGTCGCGGCCTGACGCGCCCGGCGCTCTATGCTCCTTCCAACGCCGACCGGCTGACGAGGGAGTCACAGTGTTCGAGAGTCCGCACCCGCCCGTCGAGATCCCGGAGACCTCGGTCTTCGACCTCCTCTTCGCCGACCTGGGCGAGACCGAGCGCGACCATCCCGCGCTCGTCGACGGCGCATCCGGGGCCGTCACGACCTACGGCGAGCTCGTCGACCGCAGCCTCGCGCTCGCGGGCGCGCTCGCGGCGCGCGGCCTCGGCCCCGGCGACGTCGTCGCGCTGCACAGCCCGAACGTGCCGGCCTTCGCGATCGCCTTCCACGGCATCCTGCGGTCCGGCGCGACCGCGACGACCGTCAACGCGATGATGAACGCGGCAGAGATCGGCAAGCAGCTGCGCGCCTCCGGCGCGAGCATGCTGCTGACGGTCTCGCCGCTCGCGCCGCAGGCGATCGAGGCGGCGACGGCCAACGGCATCGCCGCCGATCGCATCGTGGTGCTCGACGGCCTCGAGGGCCACCCGAGCCTCGCCGAGCTGCTGGGCGAGGCCCGCCCGGCACCGACGGTGACCATCGACCCGGCGACGCACGTCGCGGTCATGCCGTACTCATCCGGCACCACCGGCCACCCCAAGGGCGTGATGCTCTCGCACCGCAACCTGGTCGCGAACGTCGCGCAGTGCGTCAGCCTCATCGACGTGCGCGCCGACGACCGCGTCATCGCGGTGCTGCCCTTCTTCCACATCTACGGCATGACCGTGCTGCTGAACATCGCGCTCAAGCAGCGCGCGACGCTCGTGACGATGCCGCGGTTCGAGCTCACCGAGTTCCTGCGGATCATCCAGGACGAGCGCATCACCTTCGCGTTCATCGCGCCGCCCATCGCGGTCGCGCTCGCGAAGCATCCGCTCGTCGACGACCACGACCTCTCGAGCCTCCACACGATCATGTCGGGCGCCGCGCCGCTCGACGAGGCGCTCGGTCGCGCGGTCGAGCAGCGGCTGGGCGTCGAGATGCTGCAGGGCTACGGCATGAGCGAGCTCAGCCCCGTCTCGCACGTCATCCCGCGCGGCAGCGGGGCGCCGCTGCGCTCCTCGGGACCGACCATCCCCAACATGCAGTCGAAGATCGTCGACATCGAGACGGGCGAGGAGATCCCGCTGCCGGAGGAGGGCGTGTCGGCGCGCGGCGAGCTGTGGGTGCGGGGGCCGAACGTGATGCTGCGCTACCTCGACGACGAGGCCGCGACCGCCGAGACGATCGACGCCGACGGCTTCCTGCACACCGGCGACATCGCGGAGGCGGATGCGGCGGGCAACATCGCGATCGTCGACCGGCTGAAGGAGCTCATCAAGTACAAGGGCTACCAGGTGGCGCCTGCCGAGCTCGAGGCGCTGCTGCTGACGAGCCAGGACGTGGCGGATGCGGCGGTCGTCGGGGTGCCGGACGACGAGGCGGGCGAGATCCCCAAGGCGTTCGTGGTGCGCGCGAGCGAGGCGGCGACCGCGGAGTCGGTGATGGCCTTCGTGGCCGAGCGCGTCTCGCCCTACAAGCGCGTGCGGGCGGTCGAGTTCATCGACGCGATCCCCAAGTCGAGCGCGGGCAAGATCCTGCGGAAGGACCTGCGCTGACGACGCTGCCCCGCTGGTCGAGGAGCGCCGCCCGCAGGGCGACGCGTCTCGAGGCCGCACCCGCCCGCTGGTCGAGGAGCGCCGCCCGCAGGGCGACGCGTCTCGAGACCAACCTGTAGACTGCCTACATGACGAACGCGACGACCACCGCGACCGGGCTCACCCCGAAGGCCATCTACCGCTTCCTCGCGATCGCCGAGGCGATCACCTGGAGCCTGCTGATCATCGCGATGATCGCGAAGTACGCCTTCCAGTTCGACCCGCTGGTGCCGATCGCCGGCCCCATCCACGGCTTCGTCTTCCTCTCCTACGGCGCGATGCAGCTCATCGTCGGCCACAACCAGCGGTGGAGCGCCGGCACGGTGCTGCTCGGCATCGTCACCGCGATCGTGCCCTACGCGACCATCCCCTGGGAGCGTCGCCTCGTGCGCCGCGGCAAGCTCGAGGGCGGCTGGCGCACCGAGGCGAGCGACGACCCTCGCGACGCGCGCCCGATCGACCGGCTGTTCCGCTGGGCGATCAACCACGCGCTGCTGCTCGTGATCGTCGTGGTGATCCTGGTCGCGATCCTCTTCTTCGTGCTGCTGCAGGCGGGCCCGCCGACCGAGTGGTTCGACTGATCCCCAGGCAGGGCTGGACGAGGCTGATGCCTCGGTGACGCAGAACGGGGAGGGGCGCTCGGCCCCTCCCCGTCATGCGTCAGCGGATCAGAACAGCCAGCCGATGATCCAGCCGATGATCGCGCCGATCACCTGCTTGATCTTGCCCCCATTGCCGTGGTGGTGCTGGTCGACATCCACCGTCAGCGTCGCCGTGTCGGTCGCGCCGCCGTTGCCGACGACGTACTCGATCGAAGTCTCGCCCTTCTGCCGCGAGTGCGCGTCGAAGTGGATCTCGCCGTCGACGACCGTCCAGGTGCCCGCGCGCGTCGTGAGGCGCTCGACGAGCTCGCCGCCATCACCCACGATGCGCAGCGTGCTCGGGTCGATGTCGCCGCCGACCGCGCTGTCGTTCGCCAGCACGTCGACGGTGATGTCGCCCTTGCGCGGGATCTCGACGCGGTCGTCCTGCGCGTCGACCGAGGCCTCGACCGTCGCCCAGGTCACGTTCACCGCCACGACGGCGCGGCCTGTGAAGCCCGCGTCGTTCTCGACGATGTAGTAGACCGAAGCCTGGCCCTCGAAGCCCTCGGCGGGCGCGAACCGCACCTGCCCGTCGACGACGCTCCAGGTGCCGTCATCCGTCACCCGCTCCTGCACCGGGCGACCGTTGTGGTCGCTGATCGCGAGCGTCGAGGCGTCGATCGCCGAGTTGCCGTTCGACAGGTCGTTCGCCAGCACGTCCACGAGCACGGTCGGCTCCTCGGCCGAGAACTCGTGGTCGACGATCTCGCCGCGCGACGAGATCGTCGGCGTCTCGATGTACACCTCGGCGGTCGCGGTGGCGGTGCCGCCATCGGTCGTCGCGACCGAATAGGTGACCTCGTCGACGAAGTAGACGCCCTCGGCCGGCGCGAACCGCAGCTCACCGTCGACGACGCTCCAGGTGCCCTTGCCCGTGGTGAGCTCGCTCACGAGCTCGCCCGACTCGTCGACCAGCGCGAGCGATGCGGCGTCGAGCTCGGTGCCCTCGGGCGCCGAGTCGTTCGCGAGCACGTCGAGCGTGACCGGCGTGAAGTAGGGCGTGCTCGCCTCGTCGGCGCTCAGCCGAGGTGCCGCTGCCGCCCAGGTGACGTCGACCGTCACCGTCGCGCGGCCGACGGCGCCTGCGCTGTTCTCGACCCAGTAGTAGACCGTGGCGCGGCCCTCGAAGCCCTCGGCGGGCGCGAACCGCACCTGCCCGTCGACGACGCTCCAGGTGCCCTCGTCGGTGGCGCGCTCCTGCACGGGGCGGCCGTTGTGGTCGACGATCGCGAGCGTCGAGGCGTCGATGACGGTGTTGCCCTCGGTCGTGTCGTTCGCGAGCACGTCGACCAGCACGCTCGGCTCCTCGGCCGAGAACTCGTGCTCGACGATCTCGCCGCGCGAGCCGACGTTCGGGTAGTCGATGCTTGCCGTCACCGTCGAGGTCGCGGAGCCGCCCTCGGTCGTGGCGACCGAGTAGGTCACCTCGTCGGAGAAGTACGCGCCCTCGGCGGGCGAGAACGCGAGCCGGCCGTCGACGACGCTCCAGGTGCCCTTGCCGGTCGTGAGCTCGCTCACGAGCTCGCCCGACTCGTCGACGAGCGCGAGCGACGCCGGGTCGAGCTCGGTGCCCTCGGGCGCCGAGTCGTTCGCGAGCACGTCGACGGTGGTGTCGGTGAGGTACTCCACGTCGAGCTCGTCGGCAGCCAGGATCGGCTCGGCCGCGGCCCAGGTCACGTTCACCGCCACGACGGCGCGGCCCGTGAAGCCCGCGTCGTTCTCGACGATGTAGTAGACGGCGGCCTGGCCCTCGAAGCCCTCGGCCGGCGCGAACCGCACCTGCCCGTCGACGACGCTCCAGGTGCCCTCATCCGTCTCGCGCTCCGGCACCGGCTGGCCGTTGTGATCCATGATCGCGAGCGTCGACACGTCGATGCTCGTGTTGACCGCGGAGGAGTCGTTCGCGAGCACGTCGATCAGCACGCTCGGCGAGGAGGCGCTGAACGCGTGGTCGATGATCTCGCCGGCGGTGTTGACGAACGGCGAGGCGATCTCCACCGAGACGGTCGCCGTCGCGGCGGCGCCCTCGCCGGTGGCGACCGAGTAGGTGACCTCGTCGGTGCCGAACGCGCGCTCGGCCGGCGCGAAGGAGAGCTGTCCGTCGGCGACGCTCCAGGTGCCGCGCTGCGTCTCGAGCTGCTCGACGAGGGCGCCCTCGGCGTCGACGAGCCGCAGCGACGCGGCGTCGAGGCTCGCGCCCTCGGGGGCGACGTCGTTCGCGAGCACGTCGACCGTGACGTCGGTGAGGTACGGCGTCCGCGCCGTGTCGGCGTGCAGCTCGGGTGCGACCGCGGCCTCCTCGACCGTGACCGAGATGGTCGCGACGTCGCTCGCCGAGCGCGAGTTGATGACCATGTAGTCGACCGTCGCGGTGCCGGTGAAGCCCGCCTCGGGGGTGAAGACGGCGCGGTTCTCGGCGTCGCGCGTCCAGACGCCGACACCCTCCTGCTCGACGGTGCCGACGCGGATGCCGGGGGTCACGGTGAAGCCCCAGGTGCTCCACGTCGTGCGCGAGGGCGTGGCGTCGTTGGCGAGCACATCGATGGTGGATGCGGCCCCGGGCTCGGTCGTCGCGGCGTCGTCGACCGCGTCGGGCGTGGGCGAGACCGTGAGGTTCAGCGACGTCGCGCGGGTGGACTGGCGCACCTCGTCCTGCACCACGTAGCGGATCGAGGCGCTGCCCCAGTAGCCGGCGGCCGGCTGGTACGAGATCGAGCCGTCGGCGACGCGGTAGGTGCCGCGCTCGTCGACGATCTCGGTCTGCGGGGCGCCGGCGGCGTCGAGGATGCGGAGGGTCTCCGGCAGCAGCTCGAAGTGCTCGCCCGTCGTGCGCGAGGAGCCGCGCAGGTCGTTCGCCAGCACGTCGACGGTGATGGGCTGGCCGAGCTTCACCGAGGCGAAGTCCTGCAGCGCGTAGGGCGCGTTGATCGTGTTGACCTGCACGCGCACGCTCGCCGTGGCGGAGTCGCCGTCGGGGTCGGTGATGCGGTAGCTGAGCGTGCGGGGGCCGGCGCGGCCGTCCGGCGGCGTGTGCGTGACGGTGCTGCCGTCGGTCGTCCAGGAGCCGTAGAGGTTGTCGACGCCCGTCGTCGGGGCACCGGACGCGTCGAGCAGCTCGACGACGGTGCCCGCGGGGGCGGTGTCGTTGGCGAGCACGTCGACCGTGATCGAGTGGTTGGCGTCGACGGTGACGCTGTCGTCGACGGCGGCCGTCGACGCCGCGGCGCTCGCCGGGGCGACGGTCGCGACGGAGAGCGTCGCCGCGAGGGCGACTGCTGTGATGCCCGCGGGGATCGCGCGGGCCGGTCGGAAGGTCATGGCTTCTCCTGGTCGATGGCAATGCAGGGGGCGTGCTCGGTGTTCCTCCACAGACCCCGACAAGGCGATCCACAGCACACCGAATCGCGGCACGGTGAACGGAGCGTGAACCGGCGTGTCCGGTCGCGCGCACTGCGGCGACCGCACGCATCCGCCCGCTCGATAGGATTGGCGGACCGCCGAGCAGAGCCCGCGAGGGCTCGACGACGAGGAGAGCCGTGACCGCATCCCGCACCACCCCCCGTGACACCGTCGAGGTGGCCGCAGCGACCCCGGAGCGCGAGCAGCCCTTCGCGGCCCTCGGGCTGAAGGCCGACGAGTACGAGCGGATCAGGACGATCCTCGGTCGCCGGCCCACGAGCGCCGAGCTCGCGATGTACTCGGTGATGTGGAGCGAGCACTGCTCGTACAAGTCGTCGAAGACCCACCTGCGCCGCTTCGGCGAGAAGGTCACGCCCGAGATGCGCGAGCGGCTCATGGTCGGCATGGGCCAGAACGCGGGCGTCATCGACGCCGGCGAGGGCTGGGCCGTCACCTTCAAGATCGAGTCGCACAACCACCCCTCGTTCGTCGAGCCCTTCCAGGGCGCCGCGACGGGCGTGGGCGGCATCGTGCGCGACATCATCTCGATGGGCGCGCGGCCGGTCGCGGTGATGGATGCGCTGCGGTTCGGCGCGATCGAGCACCCCGACACCGCGCGCGTCGTGCACGGCGTCGTCGGCGGCATCTCGTTCTACGGCAACTGCCTCGGCCTGCCGAACATCGGCGGCGAGACGGTGTTCGACGCCGTCTACCAGGGCAACCCGCTCGTGAACGCGCTCGCCGTCGGCGTGCTGCGGCACGAGGATCTGCACCTCGCGAACGCCACCGGCGTCGGCAACAAGGTGGTGCTCTTCGGCGCCCGCACCGGCGGCGACGGCATCGGCGGTGCGTCGATCCTGGCCTCCGAGTCGTTCGAGGACGAGGGCCCCACCAAGCGGCCCGCCGTGCAGGTGGGCGACCCCTTCGCCGAGAAGGTGCTCATCGAGTGCTGCCTCGAGCTGTACGCCGCGGGCGTCGTCGAGGGCATCCAGGATCTGGGCGCCGCCGGCATCTCGTGCGCCACGAGCGAGCTCGCCGCGAACGGCGAGTCGGGCATGAAGGTCGAGCTCGACCACGTGCTGCTGCGCGACCCGACGCTGACGGCGGAGGAGATCCTCATGTCGGAGTCGCAGGAGCGCATGATGGGCATCGTCTCGCCCGACAGGCTCGACGAGTTCCTGGCGATCACCGCGAAGTGGGATGTCGAGACCAGCGTGCTCGGCGAGGTCACGGGCGACGGCCGGCTCGTCATCACGCACTCCGGCGAGACGATCGTCGACGTCGACCCGAAGACGGTCGCGATCGACTCGCCCGTCTACGAGCGCCCGATGGAGCGCCCGATGTGGCAGGACGCGCTGCAGGCGGACAGCGCCTCGACGCTGCCGCGCGCCACCGGCGCGGCGCTCGGCGACCAGCTGCGCACGCTCACCGGCAGCCCCAACCTGGCCGACGCATCCTGGATCACCTCGCAGTACGACGACTACGTGCTCGGCAACACCGCCCTGTCGATGCCCGACGACGCGGGCATGGTGCGCATCGACGAGGAATCGGGGCTCGGCTTCGCCGTCTCGGTCGACGCCAACGGCCGCTACTGCCAGCTCGACCCGCGCGAGGGCGCGAAGGCGGCGCTCGCCGAGTCGTACCGCAACGTCGCCGTCACCGGCGCCACGCCCGTGGGCGTGAGCGACTGCCTGAACTTCGGCAACCCCGAGATCCCGGCGGTCATGTGGCAGTTCTCCGAGGCGGTCGACGGCCTCGCCGACGGCTGCGTCGAGCTCGGCATCCCGGTCACGGGCGGCAACGTCTCCTTCTACAACCAGACGGGCGAGACGCAGATCCACCCGACGCCCGTCGTCGGCGTGCTGGGCCTCATCGACGACGTCGACCGCCGCATCCCCTCTGGCTGGCAGGACGACGGGCAGGCGCTGTTCCTGCTCGGCACCACTCGCGACGAGCTCGACGGCTCGGCATGGGCGGGCGCGATCCACGACCACCTCGGCGGCGTGCCGCCGCGCGTCGACCTCGCCGCCGAGCAGCGGCTCGCCGGGCTCATGCAGGGCATCGCGTTCGACGGGCTCGCGACCGCCGCGCACGACCTCTCGGAGGGCGGCCTCGGCATGGCGGTCGTCGAGGGCGCGCTGCGCTTCGGCATCGGCGCGCGCATCTGGCTCGACTCGATCGTAGAGCGCGACGGCGTCGACGAGACGGCGGCGCTGTTCTCGGAGTCGGGTGCGCGCGCGATCGTCGCCGTCGCCCGCGAGGACGAGGTGAAGTTCACCGGCATGTGCGAGGCGCGGGGCGTGCCGGTGCTGCGCATCGGCGTGACCGACGCCACGAGCGGCACGGTCGAGATCCAGGATGTCGCGACGCTCACGCTCGACGAGCTGCGCGCCGCGAACCGGGAGCCGCTCGCCCGCTTCGCCTAGGCCGGGCTCGCCGCTCCGCCGGTTCGCCTGCCGCCCATCCGAGCTTCCGCCTGTCGCAAGCATCCGCCACTCCGCCTGCCGGACGCATCCGCCATTGCCCACCGTTCGCCAACCGGATATGACGCTGTTCGGGCCGATGAGCGATCCGAACAGCGTCATATCCGGTTGAACGCCGGCGCGCGCGGGCGGCGGCGCCGATCTATGCTTCAGCCATGGAGCTCACCGTGCCCGCCGTCAACATCTGGGCCGTCCTGCTCGCCACGGTCGCGGCGATGCTGGTCGGCTTCGTCTACTACCACCCGAAGGTGCTCGGCACCGCCTGGATGAAGGCCATCGGCCACACCGACGAGTCGGTCGCCAGGGGCCCGAAGCCCTGGGTCTACCCGCTGATCATCGTCTGCGCGTTCGTGACCGCGTGGGTGCTGGCGGGCGCCGCCTGGATCTCGCAGGAGTTCTACGGCGGCAGCTTCCTGCTCAACGCGCTCATCACCGGCTGGATCCTGTTCGCAGGCTTCACCCTCGCGCGCGTGGTCGTGCACGACGCGTTCGACCCGCGCGGCTTCCGCGTCACCGGCCACACGGCGCTCAACGAGCTGCTCGTGATCACCGCGATGGCGCTCGTCATCGGCGTCTGGCCGCCCGCATGAGCGACATCGCGCTGAGCCTCGAGCGCTCGATCGATGCGTCCACGGATGCGGTGTGGCGCGTGCTCACGGACGTGGAGGGCTTCGAGGCGGTGCTGTCGGGCGTGACCCGCGTCGAGCGGCTCGCGGGCGTCGGCTTCACGATCGGCACGCGCTGGCAGGAGACGCGGAAGGCGATGGGCGGGGAGTCGACCGAGGAGCTCGAGGTCGTCGGCATCGACGAGGGGCGCTCGACGATGCTCGCCGCCGAGGCCCACGGCCTCGCCTACCGCACCGAGTTCACGCTCGAGCCGGCTGACGGCGGAGCGGCGACGCTGCTGCGCATGCGCTTCAGCGGGCGCTACGTCTCGCCCTCATGGCTGCAGCGGGCGGCGGCGAAGCTGACCAGCGGCATCGGCGCGTCGATGACGCGGAAGATGATGCAGCAGGACCTCGACGACATCGCCGCGGCGGCCGAGGCCGCCTGAGCGCAGCCGTCGCGCCGTCCGCGAACGCGGGCGCGCTCGCTCTCTACACTGGTGGCATGCCCACCACGCCCGCGGAGCCAGGCTGGTACGACGATCCCGACGGCCGCCGCCGCTGGTGGGACGGCAAGCACTGGGGCGCGTACGCCGCCTGGGCGGAGCCCGGCGAGGTGGCCAGGCCGGAGGCGCGACCGCAGCGGCCGACGCTCGACCGCTCGCTCACCTTCGATCCGACGGCCGGCGGGCGCGCGAACCGTGCGAAGGGCGAGCAGCCCGAGCGGCCCTCGGGCTCGCTGCCGCGGCCAGCGGCGGGCGGCGCCTCTCCGGCGCCGATCCGCGGGCCGGGCTCGCCCTCGCCGCGTGCCGACCTGCGACGACCGGGAACGGGGGCGCCGACCGGCGGCGCGCCATGGGCCGCAGCCGACGAGCAGCCGCGCACCGGCAAGCAGCTCGCCACGGCGTACGTGCTGCTGGTCGCGCTCGGGCTGCTGGGCGCCCACCGCTACTACCTCGGGCGGCTCGGCTCCGGCATCGTGCAGATGATGCTGTCGTTCGCCGCCGCGGGCGCCGTGGTCGTGCTGACCGACAGCACCGCGCCGATGTGGCTGCTCGCGGTGCCCGCCGCCGCCGCGATCTGGTGGGTCAGCGACCTCTTCCGTCTGCCCTCCATCGTGCGCCGAGCGCACCGCTGATCACGCCGCAACGCGCGTCGTGCAGCGGCCCCGTTCGGCGGCCTGAGCGAGTCACCTCAGGACTCGCTCAATCCGACGAACACGAGCCATCCTCGGCCATAGTCTTCGGTCATGAGCAGGATGCCGCCCCCAGGTTGGTACGACGACCCACAGGGGCGTCGTCGCTGGTGGGATGGCCAACGATGGGGCGCACCGGCACCAGCGGGGAGCGGCGTCGAAGTCGTGACCCCGACCCCGACCTCGCTGCCGCCTCAGACGCTCGATCGTCGCTATCAGCACCATCCGGTTCCGACCCAGCCGCAGCAGTACGTCGTGCATCACGTGCACCACGCGCCGGCCAAGGACACGGCTGTCGCCTACCTGCTGCTGCTCCTCCTGCCTCCGTTCGGCGCGCACCGCTTCTACCTGGGGCGGACCGGCTCCGCGATCACGCAACTGCTCCTCTGGCTCCTCGGCGTTCCTCTCTCATTCTTCGTGATCGGCGTGCCAATGCTGTTCGCGGCTGCGATCTGGTGGTTCGTCGACCTGTTCCTCACGGCCGGAATGGTCCGTGAGGAGAACCAGCGCGCACTGACCCGCACAGGTGGAACCGGCTTCTACCGCGGCTGACGCGTCGCGGACTGCACGCCGATTGGACTGGGCGCTGCGACCACGCCGTCCAGCGGACGAGCCTTCGGCCGCTACTCGGCGCCCGCGATCCGCTCGTGGTGGTGGATGACCTCGGCGATCACGAAGTTCAGGAACTTCTCGGCGAACTCGGGGTCGAGGTCGGCCTCCTCGGCGAGCCTGCGCAGCCGCCCGATCTGCTGCTGCTCACGGCCGGGGTCGCTCGGCGGCATGCCGTGCTCGGCCTTCAGCACCCCCACCTGCTGCGTGAGCTTGAAGCGCTCCGCGAGCGCGTGGATCAGCACCGCGTCGACGTTGTCGATCGAGCGCCGGTAGCGCTGCAGCTGCTCGTCAGGAGTGCCCATGCCTCCAGCCTAGGTCGTGCCGCCCGACGTGCCCGACGGCGGCCGCGCCGCCAGCCGCGCCTCGAGCCCGAGCCGCACCGCCGGCCACTCGCTCGCGATGATCGAGTACACGACCGTGTCGCGCAGCGCCCCGGCGTGCAGCAGGTGGCTGCGCAGCACGCCGTCCTGCTTCGCCCCCAGCCGCTCGATCGCATCCCGCGACTGCCGGTTGTGGAGGTGCGTGCGGAACTCCACGGCCACGCAGCCCAGCACGTCGAAGGCGCGCTCGAGCATCCGCAGCTTCATCGCCGCGTTCACGCCCGTGCCCTGCGCCGAGACGGCCATCCACGTCGAGCCGATCTCGAGCCGCGGCGTCGCGGCGTCGATGTGCATGTAGGTGGTCATGCCGATCGCGCGGCCGCCGACGACGATCGCCCACGGCACCATCGAGCCCGCCTCGTGCAGCGCCAGCCGGCGCTCGATCTCGGCGGCCATCGCCGCGGCCTCGGGCGCGGGCACCGAGGTGTACCAGGCGCGCCGCCACAGCTCTCCCTCGGCCGCGGCGGCGACGAGATCGTGCGCGTGCGCGTGTGCGAGCGGTTCGAGCACGACGAGCGGATGCGTCAGCACGGGCGCGTCGAGGATGCCCGGCCGGTGGGTGCTCTCGGTGCTCATGCGCCCATTCTGCTCGCCCCGCCGCCCGGCGAGCCGAGGGCGCCGGCTGGCGGGGCGAGGTCGCCGCCTGCGAGCATGCCCTGATGATCGAGCACTTCAAGCTGGCCGCCCTCGAGCTCTGCACCCTGGTCGACCGCGTGCCCGCCGACCGCCTCGACGGGCCCGGTCTCGGCGAGTGGAGCCTGCGCGAGCTCATCGGCCACGCCTCGCGGGCGATCAGCACGGTCACCGACTACCTGGCGGCGCCGGAGCCGGCAGCCAGCACGGTGCGCTCGGCGAGCGAGTACCTCGAGCTGGTGCTGCGACGGCAGGGCGACGACGAGGCGATCGCCCTGCGCGGCAAGGCCGCGGCCCAGCAGCTCGGCGACGACCTGCCGAGCGCCCTCGCCCGGCTCGCGAGCGCCGCCATCGCGGCGGTCGATGCCGCAGGCCCCGAGCGGCGCATCGCGATCGGGGCGGGCGACGGCGTCGCCATGCCGCTCGGCGAGTACCTGCGCACGCGCGTGTTCGAGCTCACCGTGCACGGCGTCGACATCGCCGACGCGGCCGGCCTCGAGTGGACGCCGCCGACCGCGCACCTGATCGACGCGCTGCACCTGGCCGCGGTGAACGCATCCGCCCGTCATGTCGGCGTCGAGGCGCTGCGGTACCTCACGGGCAGGCGGCCGGAGGCGGGCCTGGAGGGCGTGCTCGCGGCCGGCCGATGAGCGCAAGGAAGCGTCGCGGACGCCCGAAACTGCCGTCGCGGTAGCATCGACTGTTGTCTGACACCCCGTAGGAGGCCGATGTTGACGCAACTGCACCCCCAGCTCGCGCCCGTCTTCGATGACGTGCTGCACCGCAACCCCGGCGAGTCCGAGTTCCACCAGGCGGTGTTCGAGGTGCTCGAGAGCCTGGGGCCGGTGGTGTCGAAGCGGCCCGACTACGTCGACGCGCAGATCCTGAACCGCATCGTCGAGCCCGAGCGGCAGATCATCTTCCGGGTGCCGTGGGTCGACGACCGGGGCACGGTGCAGATCAACCGCGGCTTCCGCGTGCAGTTCAACTCGGCGCTCGGGCCGTACAAGGGCGGCCTGCGGTTCCACCCCAGCGTCTACCTGGGCATCGTGAAGTTCCTGGGCTTCGAGCAGATCTTCAAGAACTCGCTCACCGGGCTGCCCATCGGCGGCGGCAAGGGCGGCAGCGACTTCGACCCGAAGGGCAAGACCGACGGCGAGGTGATGCGCTTCTGCCAGTCGTTCATGACCGAGCTCTCGCGCCACATCGGCCAGTACACGGATGTGCCGGCCGGCGACATCGGCGTCGGCGGTCGCGAGCTGGGCTACATGTTCGGGCAGTGGAAGCGGCTGACGAACAACTACGAGTCGGGCGTGCTGACGGGCAAGGGCCTCACGTGGGGCGGCTCGCAGGTGCGCAAGGAGGCGACCGGCTACGGCACGATCTACTTCCTCGACGAGGTGCTGAAGGAGCGCGGCGAGTCGTTCGAGGGCAAGAAGGTGGTCGTCTCGGGCTCCGGCAACGTGGCGATCTACGCGATCGAGAAGGTGCACCAGCTGGGCGGCACCGTCATCGCCGCGAGCGACTCCTCGGGCTTCATCGTCGACGAGGCGGGCATCGACATCGAGCTGCTGAAGGACGTGAAGGAGGTGCGCCGCGCGCGCATCTCGGAGTACGTCGAGCGGCGGCCGAGCGCCTCGTTCTCGTCGAACGGCCACACCATCTGGTCGGTGCCGTGCGACATCGCCGTGCCCTGCGCGACGCAGAACGAGCTCGACGAGGACGACGCCGCGACCCTGATCGCGAACGGCTGCACGCTCGTGGGCGAAGGCGCCAACATGCCCACCACGCAGGCGGCCGCGCGCGCGTTCGCCGCCGCGGGCGTCACCTTCGCGCCCGGCAAGGCCGTGAACGCGGGCGGCGTCGCCACCAGCGCGCTCGAGATGCAGCAGAACGCCTCGCGCGACTCCTGGACCTTCGAGCACACGGATGCGCGGCTCGGCGAGATCATGCGGGGCGTGCACGACCTGTGCGCCGAGACCGCCGAGGAGTACGGCCGGCCGGGCGACTACGTCGCGGGCGCCAACATCGCGGGCTTCAACCGCGTCGCCGACGCGATGCTCGCGCTCGGCGTCATCTGAGCCTCTCCCCCACCGCAGGTTCGACGGACCCTGCGACCCGTTGAGCGGCTGATCCGCTCATGGTGCCGCAGGGTCAGTCGAGCGGCGAGGCTCCAGCCGGGGTTCCGCCACGATGTGAACAGCGTTAACATCGGCGCATGACGCCCATCGACGAGACCACCCCTGCGCCCGACGTCGTCGACCGCGAGACCTGGCGGGCCGCCAGGCTCGCGCTGCTCGACCGCGAGAAGGCCCACACCCGCGAGGGCGACGCGATCGCCGCCGCCCGCCGCCGACTGCCGATGACCGAGGTGCCGAACGTCGAGCTCCTCGGCGAGCACGGCAGCACCCCGCTGCTCGAGCTCTTCGACGGCCGCCCGCAGCTCGTGCTCTACAAGCACATGTGGCACGACGGGCAGCCGGTCGAGGGCCAGTGCGAGGGCTGCACCGCCACCATTTGGGACTTCCACGACGCCTCCTACCCGAACGCGCGCGGCATCTCCTTCGCCGTGCTGAGCCGGGGGCCGTGGGCCGAGCTCGCACCCTTCCGCGACTTCATGGGGTACACGCATCCGTGGTTCTCGAACCGCGAGGTCGACGACCCGCTGCTCGGGCCCGACACCGAGGGCGCCTACGTCTCGCTGCTGCGGCGCGGCGACCGCATCTTCGCGACGAACTGGATCACCGGCCGCGGCGTCGAGGCGATGATGAGCTCGATGGCGATCGCCGACATGACCGCCTACGGCCGGCAGGAGCAGTGGGAGGACTCCCCCGCCGGCTGGCCGCAGTCGCCCACCTTCACCGCTTGGAGCACCGACGGCCGCCCGACCCCGCAGTGGTCGCGGCCCGGCGCGACGCCCGTCGCGGCGACCGTCGAGCACCACGACCACCACTGAGGGGCAGCACCCATGACCGCGATGTCGATCTACATCTGGTTCCCCGGCAGCACCCGCGAGGCGCTCACGTTCTACCAGGGCGTGTTCGGCGGCGAGCTCGCCATGCACACGCTCGCCGAGATGGGCCGCGACGACGGGCCGGCGGATGCGATCGGCCACGGCATGCTCGTCGGGCCGGTGACCCTCTACGCCACCGACGCCGTCGGCGATGACGAGCCGGTGCGCATGACGGGGCTGAGCGTGGCGCTGCTCGGCACCGCCGAGCCGGCGACGCTCAGCCGCTGGTTCGCGTCGCTCAGCGAGGGCGGCACCGTGCTCGACGCGCTGCAGGAGCGGCCGTGGGGCGCGAGCGACGGGCAGGTCGTCGACCGCTTCGGCATCCGCTGGCTGATCGGGTTCGAGCACGCGGGCTGACCGCCTCAGCGGCGCAGCGCCGCCTTCGCGGTGAGCGCGACCGAGGGCTCGCGGTCGAGGGCGAGGCGCTCGAGCGCCGCCGTCGCCGCCTCGCTCGGCAGCTCGACGAGGGCCTGCGCGATGCGTCGCCGCACCTCGGCGTCGGCGCCGTCGAGACGCGCGACGAGGTGGCGGATGCTCGGCTCCGGCCCGGTCTGCACAGCCAGTGCCGCGAGGCCCTCGGCCGCGTCGACATCGCGCTCGCCCTCGACCACCATGGCCACGAGCGCGGGCTCGGCGCACGGGTCGCCGCGGCCGGCGAGCGCGAGCGCGGCGCGCCCCCGCACCACCGCATCCGCGTCGGCGAGCGCGGTGCGCAGCGCCGCATCCGCCGCCTCGCCGCGCAGCTCGGCGAGCGCGTCGACCGCGCGGCGCCGCACCTCGACGTCGGGCGAGGCGAGGGCCGCCGCGAGGGTCGGCAGGGCTGCGCCGCCGTCGCCGGCGGCGAGGGCCCAGCGCAGCGCGCCGGCGACGTTCTGCTCGCGCTCGCCCAGCACCGCCTCTGCCAGCGCGGCGCCGCCGACGGCGCTGCCGGTGCCGGCGTCGAGGGCGGCGCGCTGTCGGTCGATCGCCTGCTCGGAGCCGAGGCCGCGCAGCAGCGCGACGGCCTCGAGCGCCGCCTGCCAGTCGGTCGCGCCCGCCTGCTCGATGCCGCGCAGCCGCTCGAGCAGCTGCCGCTCGCGGGCGATGCGCTCCTCGGCCTGCGCGATCAGGCGTGGCACGAGCGCCGCTGGTGCGGAGGCGGCGTCGTCGAGCACCTCGCCGACCTGGGCGAGCGAGAGGCCGAGCGATCGCAGCGCCTCGACCCGCAGCAGCCGCTCGAGGTCGCCCTGCCCGTACTCGCGGTAGCCGCCGTCGGTGCGCTCCGAGGGCGCGACGAGGCCGAGCCGGTCGTAGTGGCGCAGCATGCGGCTGCTGACGCCGGAGCGCCGCGCGACCTCGCCGATCAGCATCAGCCCGCGCCCGGCAGCGGCGCGTCCCGCAGGATCGCGGCGCGCTTCGCCTGCTCGAGGTGGCCGGCGAAGCTCGAGTCGGGGTCGGCGAGCAGCGCGAGGGTCGCGAGCGCGTGGATGCGCACCGACTCGGCACCGGTGGTGCTCGCGGTGTGCAGCGCCGCATCCGCCACGTCCTCGAGCTCGACGAAGGCACGGCTGAGGCTGCGCTGCACCTCGAGCCCGCCGCGGCCCAGCTCGGTCGCGAGCTGCTCAGCCAGGGCGGCGCGCCCCGCCTCGGGCACGAGCGCGACGGCCGCGCGCCAGCCGGCGCGAGCGACCTCGTCGTCGGCGTCGTGGAGCACGCCGGCGGGGATGGCGGACCAGCTCGACGGCTCAGCGATCTTCGAGAGCGTGTGCAGCGCCTGCGAGCGGGCCTGCGCGAGGGGCGAGTCGAGCTCGGGCAGCACCGCCGGCAGCGTCACCGACGAGGGGTGGCGGATGATCGCCCAGGTGAGCATGTCGCGCACGGAGAAGTCGGGCTCGACGGCACAGCGCGCCACGAGCGCCTCGACCTGGGCGGGGTCGGGGTAGGTGCCGGCCGTCAGCGCGGCCTGCAGCCGCGCCGACGAGTCGTCGTGGCTCAGGGCCGCGAGCAGAGCGGACTGGCGGGCGTGCGGGGTCGTGGTCATCTCGAGCACCTCCTCAGCACAGCGTGCACCTTGTCACGGTGTCAAGGTCAAGCCGCGTGAAGGTCAAGCCGTGTCAAGGTCAAGCCGCGTCAAGGTCAAGCGCCGGCCGCGGAAGGCTCGACGGCCATGCGGGCACGATGTGCACGCAGGATGCACATCGGCCCGGCATGGCCGTTGAGTTCGCCGTCAGTCGATGAGGTCGTGCACCTGCACGATGGCCTCGCGGTCGGCGCCGACGCCGATCGCCGAGATGCGCGAGCCCGAGCGCTCCTCGAGGAAGCGCACGTAGGCCTGCGCGTTCGCCGGCAGATCCGAGAACGAGCGCGCGCCGGTGATGTCCTCGCTCCAGCCGGGCAGGCTCTCGTAGATGGGCTTCGCGTGGTGGAAGTCGGACTGCGAGACCGGCATCTCGTCGAAGCGCTCGCCGTCGACGTCGTACGCGACGCACACCGGGATCTGCTCGATGCCGGTGAGCACGTCGAGCTTCGTCAGCACGATGTCGGTGAGCCCGTTGATGCGCGAGGCGTAGCGGGTGATGACGGTGTCGTTCCAGCCGCAGCGGCGCGGGCGGCCGGTGGTGGTGCCGAACTCGAAGCCGTTCTTGCGCAGCAGCTCGCCCCACTCGTCGAACAGCTCGGTGGGGAACGGGCCGGCGCCGACGCGCGTCGTGTACGCCTTCACGATGCCGATCACGCGGTCGAGGCGCGAGGGCGCGACCCCCGAGCCGAGCGCGGCGCCCGCCGAGGTGGCGGTCGACGAGGTCACGAAGGGGTAGGTGCCGTGGTCGATGTCGAGCATCGTCGCCTGGCCGGCCTCGAACACGACGGTCTTGCCCGCATCCATCGCCTGCGACAGCTCGAGCCCGGTGTCGCCCACCATCGGCCGGATGCGCTCGACGTAGGAGGTGAGGTCGTCGAAGATCTCGTCGCACGTGACGGCGCGGCGGTTGTAGACCTTCGTGAGCATGTGGTTCTTGACGTCGAGCGCGCCCTCGATCTTCTGCCGCAGGATCGACTCGTCGAACAGATCCTGCACGCGGATGCCGACGCGGTTGATCTTGTCGGCGTAGGTCGGGCCGATGCCGCGGCCGGTGGTGCCGATCGAGCGCTTGCCGAGGAACCGCTCCGTCACCTTGTCGAGCGTGCGGTGGTAGTCGGTGATGATGTGCGCGTTCGCCGAGATGCGCAGCTTCGACACGTCGACGCCGCGGGCCGAGAGCGCCTCGAGCTCGTCGAAGAGCACCTCGAGGTCGATGACCACGCCGTTGCCGATCACGGGCGTGACGCCCTCGGTGAGGATGCCCGACGGCAGCAGGTGCAGCGCGTACTTCTCGTCGCCGACGACGACCGTGTGCCCTGCGTTGTTGCCGCCGTTGAACTTCACGACGTAGTCGGTGCGGCTGCCGAGCAGATCGGTGGCCTTGCCCTTGCCCTCGTCGCCCCACTGGGCGCCGACGATGACGATTCCTGGCATGGAGCTTCCCTTCGACGGGTTCGCGTACACCCAAGCCTATCGAGCGGCATCAGCACGGGACGACGATGACGGATGCGGTGGCGCGGCCACGCGCGTAGGCTTGCCGGGTGCATGAACCGGTGATGCCCTTCGGGCGTGAGGAGGTCGACGGCGGCAACCCCGTCGTCGGTAGGTGAGCGCTGCTCCCTCCCCTTCCTCACCCATCCATCACCCATCTCGCCGGCTGCGCACGTGCGCGCCGGCGCACAGAGAGGCACCTCATGCTCCCCATCGGCGAGCAGCAGCTCCGCGGCGCGTTCGTGAACGCCAGCCGCAAGGAGACGACGCTCATCACCCTGCCCGAACGCTTCGAGGAGACCGGCTGGGAGTCGCTCGACTTCCTCGGCTGGCGCGACCAGAAGCTGCCGCGCCGCGCCTACGCGGTCATCCCCACGCTCGAGGGCGACCTCGTCGGCATCCTCTTCCAGCAGGCCGAGGCCGCGCCGCGCGCCCGCGCGCAGTGCAGCTGGTGCCAGGACGTGCAGCTGCCGAACGAGGTCGTGTTCCTCAGCGCCAGACGCGCCGGCCCCGCCGGCCGCAAGGGCGACACGCTCGGCACCCTCGTGTGCGAGCGCTTCCAGTGCTCGCAGAACGTGCGCAGGCTGCCGGTGCTCGCGTACGAGGGCTACGACCGCGAGGCGGCGCGCGACCGTCGCATCGACGAGCTGCGGCTGCGCGCGGCGGAGTTCGCCGAGGCGGTAGCTCGACGCTGAGCTCGCCGGTGCAGCGCTGCGCGAGTCGGCGCTGCACCGGTCGGCGCTGCACCGGTCAGCGCTGCACGGGGTCGCCGCCGTCGAGCAGCCGGGCGATCGCCGCCCGGTCGGGCGCGGCCTCCCAGTCGCCCGGCGCGGTGCACGCGATCGCTCCGCAGGCGGCGCCGGTGCGCAGCCGCTCGGCGAGCCCCGCCCCGGCCAGCAGCTCGGCGAGGTAGCCGGCCACGAAGGCGTCGCCCGCGCCGACCGAGTCGATCGCGTCGACCGCGAAGGCGAGCCGCTCGACCCGCTCGCCGTCGGCGAGGCCGACCGCGCCATCGGCGCCGCGCTTGATGACCACCTGCGTGGGCCCGAGCGCCGCGATGGCCTCGGCCTGCGCCTGCGGCTCGCGCTCGCCGGTGAGCAGCTCGGCCTCGTCGTCGCCCGCGAAGACCAGATCGGCCCGAGCGGCGATCGCGCGGTACGCGGGCGCCGCCTGCTCGGCGCCCCACAGCCTCGAGCGGTGGTTGACGTCGAACGAGACGATCGCGCCGGCCGCGCGGGCGGCGTCGATCGCCGCGTCGAGGGCCGCTCGCGAGGAGTCGCTCAGGGCCGCGCTGATGCCGGTCAGGTGCAGCACGCGCGCGCCGCGGATGGCCTCGAGGTCGAGGTCGGCGGGCGCCAGTCGCGAGCCGGCGCTGCCGGCGCGGTAGTAGCTGACGGCGCTCGCGCCGGCGGCGGGCCGCTCCTTGAGCATGAGCGCGGTGGGTGCCTCGGCGTCGCGCGTGATGCTCGGCGTGACGCCCTCGGCGCGCAGCTGCCGCTCGACCAGGCGGCCGATCGCGTCGTCGCCGAGCCGACCCATCCAGGTGACGGGCACGCCCAGCCGGGCGAGCCCGATCGCGACGTTGCTCTCGGCGCCGCCGAAGTGCAGATCCATGCTCGGCACGAGCTCGAGCCTGCCGAGCCGCGAGGCGACGAGCAGGCCGAGCGACTCGCCGATCGTGACGACGCTCACGCCGCCGCCTCCGCGATCTCGGCGGCCTCGCGGGCCGCTGCGGCGATCGCCTCCGGCCCCGCGGCGACCCGCTCGGCCGAGGCGATCCACGAGCCGCTGGCGGCGAAGACCGCCGGGTGCGCGAGGTAGTCGCGCAGGTTCGCCGGCCCCACGCCCCCGGAGGGCATGAAGCGCACCGCCGGGAACACCGGCGCGAAGGCGCCGAGCAGCTCGAGCCCGCCGGCGACCGCCGCGGGGAACAGCTTCAGCCGGTCGAGGCCCAGCCGCAGGCCGCGCTGCACCTCGCTCGCGGTCTGCACGCCGGGCAGCACCGGCACGCCGGCCGCGAGCGCCGCCTCGACGACCTGCTCGTCGAGGCCGGGAGCGACGATGAAGCGCGCGCCCGCGTCGAGGCTGCGCTGCAGCTGCTCGGGGCTCAGCACGGTGCCGGCGCCGACGGCGACGTCGCCGCGGGCGGCGATGCGTGCGATGGCGGCGAGCCCGAAGTCGTTGCGCAGCGCCACCTCCAGCACCGGCAGGCCGCCGGCGACCAGGCCGTCGGCGATCGCGTCGGCGGCCGCCTCGTCGGCGACGGTGGCGAGCGGCACGACGCCGGCGAGCCACGAGGGGTGGGCGGCGCGGGGCTCGGTGGTGCTCACCGTGCCATCCAACCGCCGTCGACCGGCAGCGTCACGCCCGTGACGTAGGCCGCGGCCGGGCTGGCGAGGAACACGGTGGCCCCCTGCAGATCCTCCGGCCGGCCCCACCGCCCCGCGGGGATGCGCTCGAGGATCGCCTGCGAGCGATCCTCGTCGGCCCGCAGCGCGGCGGTGTTGTCGGTGGCGATGTAGCCGGGGGCGATCGCGTTGACGGTGACGCCGCCGGCCGACCACTCGTTGCTGAGCGCCTTCACGAGCCCGGCGATGCCGGACTTCGCGGCCGTGTAGCCGGGCACGTTGATGCCGCCCTGGAAGCTCAGCAGGCTCGCCGTGAAGATCACCCGGCCGCTGCCGCGCTCGAGCATGCCGGCGCCGACCGCCTGCGTGAGCACGAACTGGTTGCGCAGGTTGACGTCGAGCACCTCATCCCACCAGTCGAGCGGATGCTCGGCGGCGGGTGAGCGGCGGATGGTGCCGGCGTTGTTGACCAGGATGTCGGCGCGGTCGCGCACGAGCTCGCCGAAGGCGAGCACCGCGGCGCGGTCGGTGAAGTCGACGGCGTGGCCCTCGAAGGTGCGGCCGAGCTCGCGCACACGCGCGCCGATGGCGCCGCCGTCGGACTCCTGGCTGGCGGATGCGGCGATGATGTCGGCGCCCGCTGCCGCGAGCCCCTCTGCCATCGCGAAGCCGATGCCGCGGCGCGCGCCCGTCACGACGGCGGTCGTGCCGGTGAGGTCGAAGGAGATGGTCATCGCTCGGCTCCCTGCTCGTCTGCACCCTGCACGTCGACGAGGATCTTCATGGCGGCGGCCGACAGCAGCGCGTCGAACGCGGTCTGCGTCTCGTCGAGCTGCACGACCCGGGTGATGAGCGCATCCGCCGGCACGGCATCCTCGGCGAGCAGCGCGACGGCACGCTCGAAGTCCTCGCGCTCGTACACGCGGGCGCCGAGCACCTCGAGCTCGCGCCAGAAGATGCGGTGCAGGTCGACGGGCACGGGCTCCGGGTGGATGGCGACGAACACGACGCGCCCGCGGGTGCGGGCATGGCGTGTGGCGTCGAGCGCCGTGCCGCGCGTGCCGGCGACCTCGAAGACCACGTCGGCGCCCGCCCCGGCGGTCTGCGCCTCGACGATGCCCGCGAGATCCTCGGCGATCGGGTCGACCACCGTGGCCCCCTGCGCGGCGGCGAAGGCGCGGCGCTCGGCGTCGGGCTCGGCGAGGATGACGGCGGCGCCGGTCGCGCGGGCGACCACGGCGATGAGCTGGCCGATGGGGCCGCCGCCGATCACGACGGCGGTCTCGCCCTCGCGCAGCCGCGAGCGGCGCACGTCGTGCACGGCGACGGCGAGCGGCTCGACGAGCGCCGCGTGCTGCAGCGACAGGCCCGCGGGCAGCGGCACCACGAGCGAGGCGGGCACCGTCCAGAGCTCCTGCAGGGCGCCCGGCGAGTCGATGCCGACGAAGTCGAGCCGCTGGCAGATGTGCTGGTGGCCGGCGAGGCACGAGGCGCACTCGCCGCACCAGCGCAGCGGCATGACCGTGACCGGCGCGCCGGTCGCGAGACCCGTGACCTCGGCGCCGACCTGCTCGACGACGCCGCTCATCTCGTGGCCGATGACGGCGGGCATGGCGACGCGCGCATCCATGTGGCCCTGCACGATGTGCAGGTCGGTGCCGCAGATGCCGTTGTAGGCGACGCGGATGGTCACCTCATCGGCGGCAGGGGTGCGGGGCTCGGCCTCGCCGACCTCGATCCGTCCCTCGCCGGTGTATCTCGCTGCTCGCAACGCCGTCTCCTCCTCGAGCCTGTGGTGGGTCACGCGTGAAACTTGGTTCTGTTGCAAGTTCCGTGTGGCGTAACTCGGTTCTATCTGGTTAGAGTAGCCCCCGACCCCGCCACGGGCGCAAGCCCGACCGCCACCACGGCACTCAACGAGGAGGAACTCATGCAGGGACGACGGATGCTGGGCGCGATCAGCGTCGCAGCGGTCATGACGATCGGACTGGCTTCGTGCTCGGCCGCCACGGGAGGTGACGGCGAGCAGCCGTCGACCACCTTCCGCGTCGCGTTCAACCAGGACATCGACCACCCCCAGGCGCAGGCGCTCGTGCAGCTCTCCGACGAGCTCGAGGCCCGCACCGACGGGCGCCTGGCGCTCGAGCTCTACACCGACGAGACGCTCGGCGACCAGGCCGCCACGATCGAGCAGGTGCAGTCGGGCACGATCGACTTCGCCATCGTCGCCGGCAGCCTGCTGGAGAACTTCGAGACCGACTTCTCGGTCGTCAACCTGCCCTACCTGTACGAGTCGCCCGAGCACCAGATGAGCGTGCTCAACGACCGCGAGATCGTCGGCGAGCTCTACGACACGGTCTTGGACGACAACATCCAGATGCTCACCGCCTACCACGGCGGCGTGCGCAACGTGTACTCGAGCGTCGGCCCGGTGGAGACGCCCGCCGACCTCGCGGGCCAGAAGATCCGCGTCATCGGCTCCGACACCAACGTGCGGATGATGGAGCTCATGGGCGGCGTCGGCACGCCGATGGCGCAGGGCGAGGTCTACACGGCCATCCAGTCGGGCGTGCTCGACGGTGCCGAGAACAACGAGCTCATCTACTCGACCCTCTCGCACGACGAGATCGCGCCGTTCTACTCGCGCACCGAGCACCTGATGATGCCCGACTACCTGATCGCGAGCCCCGCGGTCTGGGACGGCCTCGCCGAGGAGGACCGCGCGGTCTTCGAGGAGCTGCTCACCGCTTCGGTCGACACCGAGCTCGAGCTGTTCAGCACCGCCGTCGACGAGCAGACCGCCGCCGCCGAGGAGGCCGGAGCCGAGTTCAACGACGCCGACGTCGACGCCTTCCGCGAGGCCGTGCTGCCGCTCCACGAGGAGCGCCTCACGAGCGAGCTGACGCAGTCGATCTACGACGCCATCGAGGCGGCGCGCGGCTGATGACGAGAGGCAAGCTCATGACGACCGCGCGCGCCTGGCTCGACGGCACGCTGCGCGCGATCTGCGTCGCCCTGTTCGCACTGCTGGTCGGGCTGGTGGCGTGGCAGGTCTTCACCCGCCTCGTGCTCGACCAGCCGAGCGCCTGGAGCGAGGAGGCCGCCCGGCACACCTTCGTGTGGGTGAGCCTGATCGGCATCGCGATCGCGGTCGGCGAGAAGGCCGACGTCATCATGGACTTCCTCGTCGAGCGGCTCCCGCTCGGGCTCCAGCGCATCGCCGACGTCATCGCGCATCTCGCGACGCTCGCGTTCGTGCTCTACGTGATGGTGTTCGGCGGCGTCCAGCAGTCGATGCTCGCGTGGGGGCAGCAGAATCCGCTGCTGCCCCTCACGCAGGGCCAGCTCTACCTGGCGCTGCCGATCTCGGGCGTGCTGCTGACCATCTACCTGCTCATCCACATCGTCAGCACCTTCTCGTCCCGCTACCGGGGCCACGTGGGCGTTGCGGAAGACCTCGAGGCGGCGTCGCTGTGATCGATCCCGGAACCATCAGCGCCATCCTCGTCGGCGGCCTCGTGCTGCTGCTGGCCGTCGGCGCCCCCGTGTCGATCTCGATCGGCCTGCCCTCGGCCCTGTGCATGCTGCTGATCGTCGACTTCGACCGCGGCGCCATCACGGCGGCGCAGCAGATGATCGGCGGCGCCGACTCCTTCGCGCTGCTGGCGATCCCCTTCTTCATCCTCGCCGGCGTGATCATGAACAACGGCGGCATCGCCGAGCGCCTCATCAACCTCGCGCGCGTGCTCGTCGGCCGCACCCCCGCACCGCTCGTGCAGACGAACGTGATCGCGAACGCGATCTTCGGCACCGTCTCCGGCTCGGCGGTCGCGAGCGCGGCAGCCATCGGCTCGACCATGTCGCCCATGCAGCGCAAGGCCGGCTACGACCGTGCGTTCAGCGCCGCCGCGAACGTCGCCTCGGCGCCCGCGGGAATGCTGATCCCGCCGAGCAACACGCTCATCGTCTACTCGCTCGCCGCCGGCGGCACCTCGGTCGGCGCGCTGTTCATCGCCGGCTACATCCCTGGCATCCTGTGGGCGCTCGCGTGCGCGGCCGTCGTGTTCGTCTACGCCCGTCGCCACCCGGAGCTCAAGGGCGAGCCGTGGCCGAAGCTCTCCGTCCTCCTCACCACGCTCTGGCGCGCGGTGCCATCGCTCGGCCTGATCATCGTCGCGATCGGCGGCATCGTGGTGGGCTTCTTCACCCCCACGGAGGGCTCGGCGGTCGCCGTCATCTACGCGCTGCTGCTGTCGTTCCTGTACCGCACCATCAAGGTGCAGGATCTGCCGCGCATCCTCTACGACGCCTGCCGCACGAGCGCGATCGTCATCTTCCTGATCGCGGTCTCGACGATCATGGCGTACGTCATGACCTACGCGCGGCTGCCGCAGCTCATCGCCGAGTCGCTGTTCGGCTGGACCGACTCGAAGGTCGTCGTGCTGCTGATCATGATGCTCGTGCTGCTGCTGATCGGCATCCCGCTCGACCCGACCCCGGCCATCCTGATCTTCACGCCGATCTTCCTGCCGATCGCCGTCTCGTACGGCATCGACCCGGTGCACTTCGGCATCATGATGGTCTTCAACCTCTCGATCGCGGTCATCTCGCCACCATCGGCGCCGGTGCTGTTCGTCGGCGCGCAGGTGGCGAAGGTGCGGCTCGAGGCGGTCATCGCCAAGCTCGTGCCGTTCCTGATCGTGCTGATCGTGCTGCTGTTCATCGTCGTCTTCGTCCCCCAGCTCTCCCTGTGGCTCCCGGGCCTCATGGGCCTGCTCTGATCCCCCGGAAGGAAGCACCATGTCCGCCACCTACGGCCCCACCTCCCCCGAGCAGATCCCCGGCTCCACGCAGCAGCAGCTGCGCGACCGCTACCTCGTCGACGACCTCTTCGTCGCCGGCGCGGTGCGCGTGGTCGCCACCCACTACGACCGCGTCGTCGCGGTCGGCGCCGTGCCGACCGACGCGCCGCTCGCGCTCGAGCCGGTGCCGGAGATCCGCTCCGAGCGCTTCCTCGACCACCGCGAGATCGGCATCGTCAACATCGGCGCCGCCGGCACCGTGGTCGCCGACGGCGAGCGGCACGCGATGGCGAACGGCGCCTGTCTCTACCTCGGCCGGGGTGTGGGCGAGGTGACCTTCGAGAGCGACGACGCCGCGCATCCGGCCCGCTTCTACGGCTTCTCGGCGCCCGCGCACACCACCTACCCGACCGCGCTCGTCGAGCCCGGGCAGGGCACGGTGCGCGAGCTCGGCGACCCGCTCACCTCGAACCGTCGCACGCTCAACCAGTACATCCACGAGAACGGCGTGCGCTCCTGCCAGGTGGTCATGGGCGTCACGCAGCTGCACCCCGGCAGCATGTGGAACACCATGCCGGCGCACACGCACGACCGCCGCACCGAGTTCTACGTCTACTTCGACCTCGCCGAGGACGCCCGCGTGGTGCACCTGATGGGCGAGCCGAGCGAGACCCGCCACGTGCTGATCGGCGACGGCGGCCTGGTGCTCTCGCCCTCATGGTCGATCCACTCGGGCGTGGGAACATCGAACTACTCGTTCGTGTGGGCGATGGCCGGTGAGAACCAGTCGTTCGACGACATGGACGGCGTCGCGATCGTCGACATGAGGTGAGGCGGGCCATGACCCTGGAAGCCAAGGCGCTCGACACGAGCGCCGCGCCCTCCGGCGGCGCGAGCGAGAAGACGCTGCGCGTGCTCGAGGCGGCGATCCTGCACGACCGGTTCACCGACATCGTCGAGGAGTCCGGGCTCGCGAAGGCCACCGTGCACCGCATCCTCGCGACGCTCGTCGAGCAAGAGTTCATCACCGGCGACAGCGACCGGGGATACCAGCCGGGCGCGCGCTTCCTCACCATCGCCGGGCGGGCGATCTCGCACCTCGACATCTCGTCGATCGTCGAGCCCATCGTCGAGCGGCTCGTGAGCGAGGTCGACTGCACCATCCACGTCGGCGTCGTGAACGGCTTCGAGATGGTCTACGTGCTGCGCAAGGACTCCTCGAAGCCCTACCGGATGGCCTCGCGCGTCGGGCTGTCGATGCCGATGCACTGCTCCGGGATGGGCAAGGCGGTGCTCGCGAGCTGGACCGCCGAGCAGGTCGACCGGCTCGTCGAGGCGGTGGGGCTGCCCGCCCGCACCGAGGACACGATCACCGACCCCGATCGGCTGCACGAGGAGCTCGCGCTCGTCGCGCGGCGCGGCTACGCGCTCGACCTGGGCGAGAACGAGCGCGGCACCGTGTGCGTCTCGGCGCCCATCCGCGACCACCTGGGCCGCACGACCTACGGCATCTCGATCTCGTCGATCGCGCTCGAGCACCCCGGCGCGAGCATCGAGCAGTTCGCGCCGCAGGCGATCGCCGCGGCCGACGCCATCTCGCGCGCCCTGGGAGCGCCGGCGGCCTGAGCGCCGGCGCCCCGGGTCGCCTACCTGCCCGCTTCGCGCTGCCGGCCGAGCTGGTGCCGCAGGGCGTCCTCGAGCCGCGGGCGGCGGAAGCGGTGGCCGAGCGCGGCCAGCCGCTCCGGCACGACCCGCTGGTTCGCGAGCGCCAGCTCCTGCATCCCCTGCTGCCCCAGCAGCACCCGCGGCCCGAGCGAGGGGGTGGGCACGATCGCGGGCCGGCGCAGCACGCCGGCGAGCTCGGCCGCGAACTCCTCCTGCCGCACGGCATCCGGCACCACCGCGTTCACCGGTCCGCGCATCCGCTCGTCGACGAGCGCGCGGGCGTAGACGTCGACCAGGTCGTCGAGGTCGATCCACGACTGCCAGTGCGCGCCGCCCGCGAGCGGGCCGCCGAGCCCGGCCTGGTAGATCGGCCGCAGCACCTGCAGCATGCCGCCGCGCGGGCTGAGCACCAGGCCGGTGCGCACCTGCACGGCGCGCACGCCGGCCTCGGCGGCGACCCGCGCCTCCGCCTCCCAGTCGTCGACCACCTCGGCGAGGAAGCCGCTGCCCGCCCCGCTCGTCTCCGCGAGCGACGACTCGCCCCGGTCGTTGCCGTACCAGCCGATGGCGGATGCGCTGACGAAGGCGCGCACGCCGCTCGCGGCAGCGAGCTCGGCGAGCCGCCGCGTCGGCCCGATCCGGCTGCTGCGGATGCGGTGGCGGTGCTCGCCGTCGAAGCGCCCGAAGATGGATGCGCCCGCCAGGTGCACGACGGCGTCGACGCCCTCGAGCAGGTCGGCCGCGGGCGCGGCGGGATCCCAGCGTCGCTCGCCCTCCTCCGCATCGCGGCGGACGAGCCGGATCACGCGGTGGCCGCCGGTGCTGAGGAACGCGCGCAGCGCCGTGCCGACCAGCCCGCCGCCGCCCGTGATGGCGATCGTCATCGGTTCAGCGGCGAGCTCGCGGTGGCGGGCGAGGTCGTCGGCCAGCTGCCGGTGGCGGTAGACGAACATGGGGCGCAGCAGCTGCGAGCCGATCACCGTCTCCACCGCGTCGTGCACGCGCGTGCCCTCGCCGCCGGGCAGCGCGACGGGGTCGAAGCGGTGCTCGTGCCGCCAGCGCATGGCGCCGAGCGCCACCGAGCTCAGCCCCTCGTCGACGCGCTCGTCGACGAAGGCGCGGCCCGCGACGAAGCCCGCCGGGTCGTGCTGCCCGATCCAGAGCTGCGCGCCCGGCAGCGCGAGCTCGGCGCGGCCGTCGGCGAGCGACTCGGCCTCGCGGCGCACGCGCCCCGGCACCCAGGGCGGCAGCAGCCGCTGCAGCGCCCCGGGCCGCGCGTGCCACGCGAAGACCTCGTCGATCGGAGCCGCGATCGTGCTCCAGTGCTGGATGCTCATGCCGCGACGCTACGCCCCGCGCCCGTGCGTCTCGGCCGGCCCCCGCGGCTCAGCTGCCGGTCGAGTCGCTCGGGCGCTCGATGTCGCCCTCCCAGCCGGAGTCGGCCGCCCGGTCGCTCGGCGTGCCCTCGGCGAGCTCCTTGAACCGGTGCAGGTCGCGCATGACCTGCAGGTCGTCGATGCCGAGCAGCTGCCCGACCTGCTCGACGGCGCCGTGCGGCTGCCAGTCCATCTGCAGCATCACGCGCGTGGTGTCGTCGTCGACGCGGTGGAAGGTGACGACGCCGGCGTGCGTCTCGCCGTCGACGCTCTGCCACGCGACGCGCTCATCCGGGTGCTGCTCGGTGATCCTCGCGTCGAACTCCCGCTCCACGCCGGCGATCGAGACCACCCAGTGCAGCATCTCGTCGCTCTGCTGAGTCACCGATTCGACGCCGCGCATGAACTTCGGGAAGTCCTCGAAGCGGGTCCAGAGCGCGTAGACGGCGCTGATCGGCGCGTGGACGTCGATGCGGTCGGTGAGTTCAGCCATGTCGTGCTCCCTGCTGTCGATCGGGTCGCGGCGCCTAGGCCGCCTGTGCGGTCGCCCCCTCCACGAGGGCACGGAAGTGCTGGAGGTCGCAGCTGATGGTGCGCGCATCGAGCATCCGCGAGCCGGCGGGCCACGAGGTGTCGCCGCGCGGCGACCAGATGACGCGCAGCGTCACCCGCGTGCGCATCGGGCCGAGCTCCTCCAGGTCTATCCACCACCCCATCGTGGTCTGATCGACGCTCACCCACGCGATGCGCTCATCGGGCACGTGCTCGGTGATCACCGCGTAGAAGACCGGCTCGACGCCGGCGATCGAGACGCGCCAGCGCATCCGCACCTCGGTCTCCAGGTGCACCGACTCGATGCCGGTCATGAAGCTCGGGAACTGCGCGAAGGACGTCCACATGCGGAAGACCTCGGCGCGCGGGGCCTCGATCTCGAGGCGTTCGTCCACCTGCAGCATGCGAACCTCCAACCAGCATCAGAAGTCTCGGCCGGGGCATGCTTTGTACCCCGTTATGCGATCGTGACACGACCTCCCATCACGGGCAAGGGGCGTGTCTCCCAGGTTCACCCGGGCAACGAGCGGGAACCGGCGCATCCGCCCGGAACATAGGATTGAGTGCATGTCCAAGGTCCTCTCCTCCCTCCCCGTCGGCGAGCGCGTCGGCATCGCCTTCTCCGGCGGGCTCGACACCTCGTGCGCCGTCGCGTGGATGCGCCACAACGGTGCCGTGCCCTTCACCTACACCGCCGACATCGGGCAGTACGACGAGCCCGACATCGAGGCGGTCGCGGGCCGCGCCGGGGAGTACGGCGCCGAGGGCGCGAGGCTCGTGGATGCGAAGGCCGCGCTGGTCGAGGAGGGTCTGGTCGCGCTCGCCACCGGCGCCTTCCACATCCGCTCCGGCGGCCGCACCTACTTCAACACCACGCCGCTGGGCCGCGCCGTCACCGGCATGCTGCTCGTGCGCGCGATGAAGGAGGATCGGGTCGAGATCTGGGGCGACGGATCGACCTACAAGGGCAACGACATCGAGCGCTTCTACCGCTACGGCCTGATGGCCAACCCGGGCCTGCGCATCTACAAGCCGTGGCTCGACGCGCAGTTCGTCACCGAGCTCGGCGGCCGCAGGGAGATGTCGGAGTGGCTCGTCGAGCACGGCTACCCCTACCGCGACGCGACCGAGAAGGCCTACTCGACCGACGCGAACATCTGGGGCGCGACGCACGAGGCGAAGACGCTCGAGCACCTGAACGAGTCGATGGAGGTCGTCGAGCCCATCATGGGCGTGAAGTTCTGGGACGAGTCGGTCGCCATCCCGACCGAGGACGTCTCGGTGCGCTTCGAGGCCGGTCGCCCGGTGGCGATCAACGGCGTCGAGTTCCCGGATGCGGTGGCGCTGGTCATGGAGGCCAACACCATCGGCGGCCGTCACGGCCTGGGCATGAGCGACCAGATCGAGAACCGCATCATCGAGGCGAAGAGCCGCGGCATCTACGAAGCGCCGGGCATGGCGCTGCTGCACATCGCCTACGAGCGGCTGCTGAACGCCATCCACAACGAGGACACCATCGCGACCTACCACGAGCAGGGCCGCCGCCTGGGGCGCCTCATGTACGAGGGTCGCTGGCTCGACCCGCAGTCGCTCATGCTGCGCGAGTCGATCCAGCGCTGGGTGGGCTCCTCCGTCACGGGCGAGGTCGTGCTGCGGCTGCGCCGCGGCGAGGACTACACGGTCGTCGACACGCGCGGCGAGGGCTTCTCGTACCATCCCGACAAGCTGTCGATGGAGCGCGTCGGCGACGCCGCCTTCGGTCCCGAGGACCGCATCGGGCAGCTGACGATGCGCAACCTCGACATCGCCGACTCGCGCTCGCGCCTCGAGGGCTACGCGGCCGCCGGGCTCGTGCAGGGCGAGACGGCGAAGCTGCTGGGAGCGCTCGAGGCGGGCCGCGCCGAGGAGATCATGGCCTCGACCGAGGACGACCCCGAGGCGCTCGAGAAGTGGAACGACCGCGCCGCGATGGACCTCGGCACGGATTAGTCCAGCCACTCCCGCGCCGCCGCCTCGAGCGCGGCGACACCGGACGAGAGCGTCGGCTCGATGATGGGTCCGAAGTGGGGCGAGTGGTTCGAGGGCACGTCCTCCGGCAGCCGGCCGGTCGCCAGGAAGTCGGAGAACAGCGCCGGGTCGAAGCCGCCCAGGAACCAGAACACGAGCGGCGCATCCGCCTCGGTCGCCAGCACGCTGACATCCTCGCTGCCCGCCACCGGTCCCGGGTCGATCACGCGGCCCTCGCCCAGCGCGGCGGTGAGCGCGGCGAAGGTGCGGGCGGTCGCGGCGGGCTCGTTGACGGTGAGCGGGAACCGCTCGGCGTAGACGATCTCCGGCGGCGCGGGTGAGCCGGAGGCCGCCGCTTCGGCGCGCGTGATGCGCTCGATGCCGCCGAGCACCTTCTCGCGCACGGCCTCGTCGAGCGTGCGCACGCTGAGGCCGAGCTCGGCGAGCGGCGGGATGATGTTGTTCTTCGTGCCGGCATGGATCTGCCCGACGGTGACGACGGCGCTGTCGGCGGGGGCGATCTCGCGCGCGACGATGCCCTGCAGCCGGGCGACGACGTTGGCCGCCAGGTAGACGGGGTCGATGGTGGTCTCGGGCCGCGACCCGTGCCCGCCCGAGCCGTGGAGCGTGATGTCGATCGAGTCGGCCGCCGCCATCGCGACGCCGGCGTGCAGGCCCGCGAAGCCGGCGGGGAAGGGCGCCACGTGCTGGCCGAGCACGACATCGGGCCGCGGCACCCGGTCGTAGAGCCCGTCCTCGACCATCCGCTCTGCGCCGCCGCCCCACTCCTCGGCGGGTTGGAAGAGCACGACGAGCGTGCCCGACCACTCCGCAGCCGTCTCCGCGAGCCGCTCGGCGGCGCCCAGCAGGCAGGTCACGTGCACGTCGTGGCCGCACGCGTGCATGAGCGGCACCTCGGTGCCATCGTGATCGACGCCCCGGTCGGTGCTCGCATACGCCAGCCCGGTCTGCTCGCGCACCGGCAGCCCATCTATGTCGGCCCGCAGCAGCACCGTCGGGCCGTCGCCGTTCGACAGCACGCCGACGACGCCGGTGCCGGCGATGCCGGTGGTGACGGCGTAGCCGAGGGACTCGAGATGACCGGCGACGATGCCTGCGGTGCGATGCTCCTGGAAGGCGAGCTCGGGATGGGCGTGCAGATCGCGGTAGATGGCCGCAAGATCGAGGGTCACGTCGTCAGCGTAGGCCCTCGGGTCAGGGCCGGGCAGGGCGGTGCTGCCGCACCCACTCGTGCATCACGATCGCCGCGGCCGCGGCGGCGTTGATCGAGCGCGTGGAGCCGAACTGCCGGATCGCCACGTGCGCGTCGGCCGCGGCGATCGCCTCGTCGGTCAGGCCGGGGCCCTCCTGCCCGAACAGCAGCACGCACGCCTCCGGCAGCGGGGCAGTATCGACGGGCACGCTGCCCGCGGTGTTGTCGACGGCCACGACGACCAGGCCGGCCCCGTGCGCCCAGGCGCGGAACGCATCCGTCGTCTCGTGGTGCACGATGCGCTGGTAGCGGTCGGTGACCATGGCGCCGCGGCGGTTCCATCGGCGCTTGCCGATGATGTGCACGGCGGATGCGGTGAAGGCGTTGGCGGTGCGCACGATCGACCCGATGTTGAGGTCGTGCTGCCAGTTCTCGATCGCCACGTGGAAGGCGTGGCGGCGGGTGTCGAGGTCGGCGACGATCGCCTCGAGCCGCCAGTAGCGGTAGGCGTCGACGACGTTGCGACGGTCGCCGTGCTCGAGCAGCTCGGGGTCGTAGTGCTCGCCGGAGGGCCACGGGCCCGGCCACGGGCCGACGCCGACCTCGAGCTGCGGCTCCTCGGGATCGGCGGTCATGCCTCCAGGCTAGGCGTCAGCCGATGATGCCGGTGATCGGCTCGGGCTCGGCGACGACTGCTGCCGGGCGCGGGCGTGCGGTGAGCGAGCGGTAGCCGGCGGCGAAGGCGAAGCCGCCGGCGAGACCGACCGCCCACCACGGCTTGCCAGGGATCTCGGGCATCGTGAGCTCGGGGGCGTCGGATGCGGGGGTCGGGATGCGCTCGCCCGTGACGATGATGCGGTGGCTGTTGATGCCCAGCGGCGTGCAGGTGACGAGGCTGACGAGGTCGCGGCCGGACTCGGGCATGAGCAGGTCGGTGTCGCCGGGCTCGATCACCTGCACGTCGCGCACCTGGTAGGTGAGCACCTCGCCGTAGACGTCGAGCTCGAAGATGTCGCCCGTCGCGACCTGGTCGAGCTCGCTGAAGAGCACCGACTCGGGCAGGCCGCGGTGACCGGTGAGCACGCTGTGGGTGCCCGCGCCGCCGACGGGCATGGCCGAGCCGAGCAGGTGGCCGATGCCCTTGCGCAGGGTCTCCTCGTCGGTGCCGTGGTAGATCGGCAGGTCGACGCCGATGGTCGGGATGCGCACCCGCGCCATCACCTCGGCGGGGCCGAGGTCGAGCTGCTCCTCATAGGCGGCGACGATGGCGCGCTGGTCGCTGAGCGGCGTCTGGCCGTAGGGGTCGATGAGGGCGCCGCCGGTGAGTGTCTGGTTGTAGGCGGCGGCATCGGCGAGCTCTGCCTCGCGGCCCTCGGGCCCGAGCTCGGTCATGACCTCGGCGTAGTCGTCGACGCGCTGCGACTGCTCGAGCTGACTGAACCAGCCGGCGATGGTCGGGTAGAGCAGGATGCTGACGCCCAGCATCACCATGATGGCGATGATCAGCGAGGAGCCGGTGCCGCGCGGGCGGCGCCGAGCGGTCGCTGCGGCAACCGGGCGTGCCGGCCTGGCTGCGACGAGTGCGCTCATGGTGGCTCCTGGGCTTCGAGTAAGGGGAAGCCCCGCGGCAGAGGAGGGATGAGCCTCTGCCGCGGGGCGGTCTGGTGCGGCTGCGGCTTACGCCTGAGCCTTGGCAGCCTTGCGGCGGCGGATGAGCATGAAGCCCAGCGCGCCGAGCAGCAGACCGGCGCCGCCGATCATGAAGGCGGCCTGGCCGTCGCCACCGGTGACGGGGAGCGCGTAGCCCGGGACCTGCGCGTTCGACAGCGAGACGTCGACCGAGGTGCGGTCGATGTCGCCCGCGACGATCGTGTGCGACTGCACCCGCTGGTCGAGCTGGTAGCCGATCGGGGCGAGGGTCTCGACGACGTAATAGGTGTCGCCGGCCTTGAGGCCCGGGACGAACGCGATGCCGTCGTCCTCGGTGGTGAAGGTGTCGACCGAGACTCCGTCGACGAGCACGCTGACCGGGTTGGTGCGAGCGTCGGCGTCAGCCTGCGAGCGGAAGATCTGGAACTCCGCGTCCGCGAGCACGGCTGCCTGGTCGCTGCCCTCGTACTTGAGGATCGACAGGGTGCCCCAGTTCGTCGTGGCGGGCGTCGTCGTGTAGGCGCTGGCGATCGGCATGGTCGGGTCGTTGATCCACAGGTTGGCGCTGTTCTGAAGCGCACCGTCGCCGATGGCGATGATCGAGGTGACGATCTCGACGGTGATCTCGACGTCGCTGCCACCCGCGAGCTTGGTGAGGCCGGCGGCTTCGAAGACCACGCGGACCGACTGACCGGTGACGTCGACGCGGTAGTCGACATCCTCGACGAGGGTCACGTTGTTCGCGCTGACGGTCGTGCTCTCGAGCTCGAGGCCCGCAGCGAGGTCGTCGCCGATGATGAACGAGTCGAGGCTGTTGGACGCGGCGATCTCGGGCACCTCTGCCGTGATGCTCCAGCTGACGCTGTCGCCGAGCACGTGGGCGTCGGAGTCGTCGACGATCTTGCTGATCGCGGTCGTCGCGTTCTTCGGGTAGACGTGCGCCTCGTAGATCCACTGGTTCTGCACCGGCAGCGGCAGTGTGACGAGGAACGGCTGGGTCTCGAACGCGATGACGTTGGGGTTGCCGTCCGCATCGACGCCAGGAGCCGTCTCGGTCACGAGGAACAGGCCCATCGGCACTGCGTCGTCGAAGGTCAGCTGGCCCGTCGCATCCGTGGTGCCAGTGCGCTCGTAGGGCGAGCCCGTGGCGACGGCGGAGATCGCGTCGGCGACCGGCATCGCGCTGGCGGCCTGCCAGTCGGCCGGGTCCGTGAGGTCGATGCCGGGAACCTGCTGCATGGTGAACTCGACGCCGTGGATGGGCGTCAGGCCCGCGAGCGCCGACGGGTCGGTGATGCGCGTGCCGTTAGCAGACGACCCGGTGGCCGTTGCGGGCTCCTCGAACTTGTGGATCGTCAGCGAGCGGTCGGTGTCGGGGTTGATGTTGCTGTCGGCGGCGGATGCGGGCAGCGCCGCGCCGAAGGCGGTGAGGGTCGCGAGCGCGACCGCTCCGAAGCCGGCGGCGACGCGCGCCGTGGGGCTCTTCTTGGTGGTTGCCATGGCGGCAGTTCCTTCCTGGAGGGGTGATGCAGAGGGTTGGGTGGACTGGGGTCAGGGGTGGCTCATGTCAGTCGCGCTTCGCGGCCGGAGCGGATCCTCGTTCGCACGAGGAGGACTGCGGCGACGAGCAGACCGAGCAGGAGCACGCCTGCGCCGCCGAGCAGATAGGTGTCGGCACCGATGCCGCCTGTGAGGGGCAGCGAGAGGGCCGGCGCATCGTCGTTGACGAAGCGCACGTAGGCGTGCTCGCCAGCAACCAGCGTGAGCGCGGCGGCCTGGGCGGTGGTGAGCGTCGTCCAGTTGCCGTCGTGCGCCAGATGCGCGGTCGTCGGGTTCGGCGGGCCGCTGTACCGCTGGATCGACTGGCCGAGGTAGGCGTACTCGCCCATGTCCTCGGTCAGTGCGTACGCGTGCCCGGGCCGCACCTCGCGGGTGTTGGCTGCCGTCGCTGTGCCGACGCCGGTGACCGTGAACGCCGCGAGGCCAGTGACGGCGGGGGCGGATGCCGGCGTCGCCGTGAGCGCGAAGTCGTCAGCGCCGAGCGTGCCGCCGTTGTCGTTGACCACCGTCTTGATGAGCGTCAGTCGAGCGGTCTGGTTGGTGACGGTGCAGGTGACGTGGGCGCCTGTGCGGTTCACGGTCACGTCACCGGCCGCGGTCACGGCGATGCTCGCGCCCAGCTCGTCGCGGCACGCCCAGTTGCCGATCTGCACATAGGTGGCGGGACCGCCGGACTCGGCGAGGCGGTAGGCGACGCCCGGGGTGATCTCGGCGGTCGCCGCAGGCTCGCCGGTGACGCCGGCGGGACCAGGACGGGCGCTCTGCGGACCGGTGGCCGAGAGGTGCCAGGTGGAGGCGGCCTGGTCGCCGAAGGACACGTCCTTGGCGAGCGTGAGCGTGGTGGGGAGGAGACGATTGACGAACTCGCAATCGACGCTCGAGCCCGCGCGCACAGCTGGCACTGTCGTGCCAGTAGCACCGGTGATCGTCACCGTGGTGGCGGTGCCCGTCGGCGGGGTGACCACGCACCGACCGCTCGCGAAGGCGTAGCCGGGGCGCTGGGTCTCCGCCACTGCGATCGCGGCCGTGGCGCTCGGCGCGCTGTGGCGCAGCGCCCAGGTGGCCGAGCCGGAGGCGTTGGTCAGTCCCGCGATGGTGCCGGGCGTGATCGTGCCGCCGGTGCCGGTCGCGGTCGCGCTGACCGTCCAACCATTGCCAGGCTGCGGGTTGCCGCCTGCGGCATCCTGCACGACCTTGCGGATCGTCACCTGCGTCACGAGCGGGGCGTTGGAGAAGGTGCAGATGACGTTGGCGCCGTGCTGGTTCGGGATCGTGATCGAACCGGACGCCCGGGTGCCGGAGGCGATCGCCGTGCCGTTGCTCGTGCAAGACCAAGACTCGGCATAGTCGTCCGCACTCCCTGATGCCATGACCTCGGCGATCGTGTAGGTGCGGTCGGCGACGACCGCGATTGGTCCGACGACTGCCTGCTGGATCCCGCTCTGCGCGCCCGAGGTGGTCGCCGATGCGAGCAGCCCAGTGGTCGATCGCAGTTCGAGACGGAACTGGTCGGACGCGGCGACTCTGCCCTGGACGTCCTTGCGGATCGTGAGCGTCGGCGGCGTGCCGCAGCTCGCAAGGTCCGAGCTCGTCGATCCACCACTGGCCAACGAGGTGGTGACCGAACTGCCCAGCTGCTCGAACGTGACCGGGTCGTACCGCAGCACCTGGTTGCCGTTGCCGAGGTAGATGGAGCCGTCGCCGTCGAACGCCGCCCCATTGACCGCCGACAGCGATAGCGACTGCGGGGCCGAAGCGGATGCCGGCAGGCTGCCGCCGTTGGCGCCGGCCAACGCAGCTGCAGCGACGGTGTAGGAGTTCGCGTCGCCTGCACCGCTGCGGACGATCGTGAGGTTGCCCGAGGCATCGAAGGCCATGTCGCCGTTCGCCGTGGTGCCGCGGGAGACGGCCGTCGGGAAGGTGCCGACCACGGAGCTGGTGCCGGTCGCGAGGTCGAAACGGTGGAGCCGGAAGCTCAGGGTCGACGAGCCGGATGCCTCGTGGAAGCCGCCGAAGTAGAAGCGGCCGTCTGCTGGACTGACGCCACCGGCGACGAGGGCGATGCTGTTGCCGGTCACGTAGGAACTCCCGGGGATGGACTGCCACCCGTCTGTGGTCGAGTAGCGCAGGATAGACGCGACGTTGGCGGCGTTCGAACTGCTGCGCTCGAGCGCGTACATCAAGGTGCCGTTCTGGCCGATGCCGAGCGCGTTGACCGAGCTGAGGCCCGACCCCCAGTTGCCGAAGCTCGTCACCGTCGCGGTGTTGGTGCCGTTGTTGCTGCGGACCACCTGGCGGACTGTGCCGTCCGAGAGCACGGCATAGAACGTGCGACCAACGCACGCGAGCGCGGGTCGAAGCGCTGCACTGAAGGTGCCGAAGTCGAAGGTGCTCCCTCCCCAATCGGCGGCGCGCGACTCGGTGGTCCAGGAGGAGTTCGCCATCAGCGGGCCGCTCGCGGAGTCGACGGCGCGAATCCGGTAGCGGTAGCGCACGTCGCCAGTGTCGGTCAGCACGCCGGAGGTCAGTTGGAACTCGCCCGCATCATGATCCCGATCGCCAGCGATCGAGCATCCAGCCGTGCAGTCGGACACGGTCGCGACCGTCGAGAAGGAACCGTATGCGGTCCACTGGTAGCTCCAGCTCCACCAGTCCCACTCACGGGTTGCCTGGCTACGCTGAACCTCGAACCTGGCACCTGCCATCGGCGTGTCAGCGGCGTCGGCGACGCGCCAGTGCAGGTAGGGCGGGTCGACCGTCGGCTCCGGGCCGACCGCCATCGGTGCCACTGCGGCGGCACGCGGTTGGGCCGTGGGAGGGGTGGGCTGGTGCGAGGGGTCGGCGCTCGGTTCGGGAGCAGCCGTCGGCTCGGGCGTCGTGGGCGTCGCCGTCGTCGCGGGTGCCGCCGTCGACTCAGGCGCGACGGTCGGCTCGGGCGCGACGGTTGGCTCGGGCGCGACCGTCGGCTCAGCCTCGATGGCCGCGGTTTCGGCAGTTGCCGGCTCGACCGCCGCAGCGGTCTCCGCGGACGCCGCAGGCCCCGTGCGCAGGAAGGGAACGCCCAGCGCGACCGCGGCAGCAGCAACCACAGCGGTCGCCCGGAGCGAGCGACGGCGGCGTGCTGAATTGCGCGTGAACATGCGAGTTCCATCCCTGGAGAATCGTGACTTCTCGGCAACCGCGCGGGGTGCTGCAGGGGCTTGTCGCCCGTGGCCTTCACCGCCGGTTGCTTCGGGATCGAACCTATTGAGCGAACCTCAGGATGGAAGGCTGCGCGCCACAGCGCCGCCTCAGGAATCTGAGAGTGCTTCAAAAACGAACGGAGGAGAACTCGGTTCGTCTAGTGGTTTCCTCAATCACGCTTGAGATTTGCTCAAGACAGGCGTGGCGCGACCGTTCACACGACCGACACACACCGCGCGTAGCCTGGCCTCATGCCCACTCCCCGCACCCGCGCTGACATCGAATGCTGGCTCACCGACATGGACGGCGTGCTCGTCCACGAGGAGCACCCCCTGCCCGGCGCCAAGGAGCTGCTGCAGCAGTGGAAGGACGCCGGCACCGAGTTCCTCGTGCTCACGAACAACTCGATCTTCACGCCCCGCGACCTCGCGGCGCGACTGCGCGCATCCGGTCTCGACGTACCCGAGGAGCGCATCTGGACGAGCGCCCTCGCCACCGCCGACTTCCTCAAGGACCAGATGCCGGGCGGATCCGCCTACGTGATCGGCGAGGCGGGCATCATCACCGCCCTGCACGAGATCGGCTTCACGATGACCGACGCCGACCCCGACTTCGTCGTCATCGGCGAGACGCGCTCCTACTCGTTCGAGGCGATCACCAAGGCCATCCGCCTCATCGCCCGCGGCGCCCGCTTCATCTCCACCAACCCCGACGCCACCGGCCCCAGCGCCGACGGCATCCTGCCCGCGACCGGTGCCATCAACGCCCTCATCACGAAGGCCACCGGCCGCGTGCCCTACATCGTCGGCAAGCCCAACCCCATGATGTTCCGCTCGGCGCTCAACAAGATCGGCGCGCACAGCGAGAACACCGGCATGATCGGCGACCGCATGGACACCGACATCATCGCCGGCATGGAGGCCGGCCTGCACACGGTGCTCGTCATGACCGGCATCTCCGACCCGGCGGTCGTCGAGACCTACCCCTTCCGCCCCGACGAGATGCTCGAGAGCGTGCAGGACCTCGTGCACCCCAAGCCGGTCGTCTCCGAGATCGACGAGCCGCACGTCGACGTCTGAGGGGCGGATGCGTCGGCCCGCCCAACGCCTCAGGCGTCAGAGAGCAGGCGGATGACGTGGGCCCCGAAGGCGCCGCCCGCGATGGCGGCGGCCAGCGCCGCGAGCGGGATGACGAGCTTGTCGACCGGGCGGTGCGCGACCTCACGGGCGTCGAGCCCGTCGAGCCGGATCCAGCCGTAGCGGGCCGCCTTCCCGCGCTGCCCCGCCAGCACCGCGAGCGCCAGCGCGAGCAGCCCGGCGATCACCGCCAGCACGAGCCACAGCACCGACATCGCCGCGCCCTCCGCCGCACTGAAGGGCGCGAAGGCCAGTGCCGCCAGCGCGATCGGCAGCACCCACCAGGTGGCGGGCGGGCCGAAGCCGCGCGCCATCAGGATCCACAGCGCCGTGCCGCCCGCGAGCGCCACGACGCCCATCAGCAGGCCGCCCCAGCCGACCACCTGGCACACGTCGCCGGAGTGGATGCCGCAGGCGCCGTCGTCGTACGAGATGAGCAGGCCGGCCGCCCGCGATGCCGCGCTGGCGCCGAAACCGACCGCGACCCATCCGACCAGCAGCCCGAGCCACGCGGTGAACCGGTCGCCGGCGACGATGAGCGGCGGCGTCCTGAAGAGGCGCTTCGACCAGCTCATGCCTGCAACGCTACGCCGCCGCGGGCGAGCAGGCGGTCGAGCTCTCGCACGGCCGCGCGTCCCGCCCGGTTGGCGCCGACCGTCGACTGGCTGGGGCCGAAGCCGATCAGGTGCACGCGCGGCTCGGCGACCGTGCGCGTGCCCGCGACCTGCACGGCGCCCAGCTCGTTCCGCAGCCCGAGCGGCGCGAGGTGCGCGAGGTCGGGCTTAAAGCCCGTCGCCCAGAGGATGGCGTCGACGCTCGTGAAGCTGCCGTCGGCCTCGCGCACCCCGTGCGGCTCGAGCCCTGAGAACATCGGCCGCCGGGCGAGCGCGCCGCGGGCCTCGGCGCGCAGCGCGTAGTCCGTCCAGAGCAGGCCCGTGTACGAGACGACGCTGCCGGTGGGGCGGCCGGCCTCGGCGTCGGCGGTGACCCGCTCGATCACGTCGCGGCCGGTCGTCTCGGGGTCGAAGTCGCCCTCGAGGAAGACCGGCTCGCGACGCGTGTACCAGCGCGTGTCGGTCACGGCCGAGAGCTCCTCGAGCTGCTGCACGGCCGAGATGCCGCCACCGACCACCGCCACGCGCTGGCCGCGGAACGCATCCGCCGTCACGTAGTCGCGGGTGTGCAGCTGGCGGCCGAGAAACGCATCCGCCCCCGGGTAGCCGGGCAGCCGCGGGTTGTTCCAGGTGCCGGATGCGTTGATCACGGCCCGGGTGCGCCAGGTGCCGGCGCTCGTGGTGACGCGCAGCTCGCCACCGGGGTCGTCGTCGACGCGCTCCACGCGCGAGACGGCGACCGGGCGGAGGATCGGCAGCTGCCGCTCGCGCTCGAAGGCCGCGAAGTAGCGGGGCACCGCGACGCGGCTGGGCTCGCCCGGGTCGACGGGCGGCTGCGCGAAGCCGGGCAGGTCGAAGATGCCGTTGACGGTGGCCATGCGCAGCGACTGCCAGCGGTGCTGCCACGCGCCGCCGGGCGCGGCGTTCGCGTCGAGCAGCACGAAGCTGCGCTCGGCCCGCGGCTGCTCGATCGCGCTCGCGTAGCCGCGCTGCTGCAGGTGGTAGCCGGCCGAGAGCCCGGCCTGGCCGGCCCCGATCACGACGATGGTGGCGAAGCGCTCGCGCGCCAGCTCGCCCGCCTCGCCCATCGCCATGCCCCTCTTCGTTAAAATCTCAACGAAAGGGACAACGAGCGGGCGGCGGGAATGCTTCCCGGGCTCGCGCCGGCAGGGCTCAGGCGGGCTTCAGCAGCCAGGCGATCAGGAGCATCACCGGCAGCGAGAGCACGGTCGTGAGCAGCACGATGTCGCGCGTGATCACCGTCGCCCGGTCGTACCGCAGCGCGTACTGGTACATGTTCTGCGCGCTCGGCAGCGCCGCCATGACGGTGCAGGCGTAGACCAGCTGGTCGTCCATGCCGAAGGCGAGCTTCGCCAGCAGGAAGGCCGCGACCGGCATGATCAGGCTCTTCAGCACCACCGACAGCCACACCTCGCGGCGCCCCGTGCCCGGCTGCAGCGGCCGCTCTCCGCCGAGCGAGATGCCGAACGCGAGCAGCATGAGCGGCACCGCCGCGCCGCCCAGGATCTCGAGCGGCGCGAGCACCGGGTCGGGCAGCCGGATGTCGAAGGCGGCCACGAGCGCGCCGAGCCCCGAGCCGATCAGCATCGGATTGCGCAGCGGCTGCGTGAGGATGCCGGCGACGGATGCGCGGCCCGCGGTGAGCATGTCGAGGGTCGCGAGCAGCACCGGGGCGATGATCAGCAGCTGCAGCAGCAGCATGGGGCCGACGAAGCTCGCGTCGCCGATCACGTAGATCGCGACCGGCAGGCCGATGTTGTTGACGTTGCTGTAGCCGGAGGAGGCGGCGGCGAGCGCGATGCGGCTGGGATCCTTCGTCAGCCACAGCCGTGCGACGACGATGTAGACGACGGCGACGACGGCGAAGGCGAGCAGCGCGACCGCGAGCACACCAGAGAACAGTAGGCCCACGTCGGAGTCGGCCAGCACCGTGAACAGCAGCGCGGGGCTGGCGGCGAAGAACGAGGTCTTGTTGAGGACCAGCCGGCCCTCCTGCGAGACGACGCGGAAGCGTGCGAGCAGCCAGCCGACGAGGATGACGAAGCCGATGATCGCGAAGCCGATCAGCACGCCGCCCACGTGACCTCCCGAATCCGCTTGTCAGATAGCCAATCTACTGCGGATCGAGACCCAGGTCGTCGAGGGTGATGGCGGCGCGGTACTCGACGCCGGCCGCCTCGATGGCCGCCTGCGCGCCGGTCGCGCGGTCGACGATCACGGCGACCGCGACCACCTCGGCGCCGACCTTGCGCAGCGCCTCGATCGCCGCGATGGGGCTGCCGCCGGTGGTCGAGGTGTCCTCGAGCACCACGACGCGCCTGCCCGCGAGCTCCGGCCCCTCGACCTGCCGGCCGCGGCCGTGGTCCTTCGGCTCCTTGCGCACGACGAACGCATCCACCGCCAGGTCTCGTGCGAGGCCCCGGTGCAGCACGGCGTTCGCGAGCGGGTCGGCGCCCATGGTGAGGCCGCCGACGGCGGCGACGTCGGGGATGTCGGCGATCAGGTCGAGCAGCACATCGCCGATCAGCGGCGCGGCGCGGTGATCGAGCGAGAGCTTGCGCAGATCGATGTAGTAGCTGGCGCGCCTGCCGCTGGTGAGGGTGAAGTCGCCGTGGAAGACGGCTTCGTCACGGATGAGCTGGATGAGCTGGTCGCGCGCGGTCACGACGTCAAGGCTACGTGCTCAGGCGGCGCCGGTCGGCGCGGAGGTCGCGGAGGTCGCGCTGGCCGCGGCCGCACTCGTCGCGGAGAGCGCCGAGGCCGACGATGGGGTCGCGGGGTGGTCGCGCAGCGGCACGTAGGCGACGCGGGGGTGGCGGCCCGTCCAGGCTGCGAAGCGCTCCGAGCGCGTCGCGTCTGCCGGCGGCTCGACGGGCGAGGCGAAGACGCCGGGCTTGCGGATGGCCTCCTCGTTGGCGCGGTCGCGGTAGTCCTCCATCCACTCGAGCAGGTCGGCCGGGAACTCCAGGTTGGAGGCGAGCCCGACGCGCACGGCGCCCCAGCGGATGTCCCACGCGTGCAGCGCCATGTCGAGCGTCGCGAGCGGCAACGGGTGGAAGGCATCCTCGCCCGCCTCGTGCGCCGCGGTGCGCAGCTGGGTCGCGAGCAGCTCCCACGCCTCCACCGCCTCCCAGTCGGTCGACGACGCCATCACCGACTCGTGCTCGGCGGTGAGGTCGTTCTCCCCCAGCGCCCGCCCCAGCAGGGCGGAGCCGCCGTACTCCGACTGCACGCCCGTGGTGTGGCGGATGACGTCGGCGATCGACCACTCGGTGCAGGCCGATGGCAGGCCCAGCCGATCGGCGCCTGCTCGAGCCTCTGCAGAGAAGAGGTCGAGAGCCTGCAGGTAGCGTTCGCGCGCGGTGCCCATCCCTCCATTCTGTACCCCCGGCCCGCACGCGGCTCGCTGGCCGTCCCCGGCCACACCCTGCGCCCGGCCTCTCGTAGGCTCGAGGCATGCGCATCGCCACCTGGAACGTGAACTCCGTGCGGGCCCGCTCCGCCCGCATCGTCGACTGGCTCGAGCGCAGCGACGTCGACGTGCTCGCCATGCAGGAGATCAAGTGCAAGACCGAGCAGTTCCCCTACGCCGCCTTCGAGGCTGCCGGCTACGAGGTGCAGGCGCACGGCCTGAACCAGTGGAACGGCGTGGCCATCGCCTCGCGGCTGCCGATGACCGAGGTCGAGCGCGACTTCGCGGGCCAGCCCGGCTACGCCAATTCGGGCGACCCCGTGGTCGAGGCGCGCGCGATGGCGGCGACCGTCGAGGGCGTGCGGCTGTGGAGCCTCTATGTGCCCAACGGCCGCGAGCTCGTCCACGCGCACTACGGCTACAAGCTCGAGTGGCTGCGCGTGCTCGCCGACCTCACGCACGGCTGGCGCGGCCGCCCGCTGGCGCTCATGGGCGACTTCAACATCGCCCCGCTCGACACCGACGTGTGGGACATCGGCCTCTTCGACGGGCACACGCACGTCTCCCAGCCCGAGCGGGATGCGTTCCAGGCGCTCCTCGACGCCGGTCTCGTCGACGTCGTGCGCGACCGGGCACCGGGCTACACCTACTGGGACTACAAGGCGGGCCGCTGGAACAAGGACGAGGGCATGCGCATCGACTTCGTGCTCGGCACGCCGGAGCTCGCGGAGCTCGTCGGCCGCGCGTCGATCGACCGCGACGAGCGATCGGGCGACGCGCCCAGCGACCACGTGCCGGTGGTCGTCGACCTCGAGCTCGAGACCGAGCTCGACGACGACCGCCCCATGATCTTCTGATGGCGGATGCGTCGGGCGCCGTCGCGTCAGCACGGCAGGGTCGCGCGCTCGAGATCGCGACCTGGGTGATGATCGGGCTGAACGTGCTCGCCCTGATGGCGCTCGCGATGCCGGGCGCGGCGGCCATCGAGCTGCAGGAGCAGCTCGAGCACCAGTTCGACGAGGGCTACGTGCAGTCGAACGCGGTGACCGTCTACGCCATCGGCCTCGCTGCGTGCACGATCGTCGGCAACGGCCTCGCCATCTGGCAGCGCCGCAGCTGGGGTCTCGCCTGGGCGATCGCCGCCGCCGCGGGCTGCTGGATCGTGTTCGGCATCGTCGGGGGCGGAGCGCTCGCATGAGCGACGATCGGCCCGACGAGCAGGGCATGGACCCGGAGTGGGAGGAGCTCGAGCCGCAGCGCGAGTGGACGCCTGCCGATCGCTGGCGGCTGGCCGCCTGGGTGCTGATCTTCGCGAACATCCTCTGCCTGCTGCTGTTCGCCCCGGTCGGCGACGGCGGCCTGGTGCAGGCGGCGGAGGCCTCCGGCGTCGACCCCGGGCCCGCGCGGCTGACCTACTGGATCGCGCTGCTGGGCTGCACGCTGGTCGGCAACGCGATCGGCGCGGCCGCCGCCGCGACGAAGCAGCGGTGGGCGATCGTGCCGCCGCTGCTGGCCGCCGCCGGCTGCTGGGCGGGCTTCCTCATCGCGCAGGCGCTCGTCTGAGGCTGCCGGCCGCTAGACGGGCGCGACCGGCACCGCGACGTCGGCGTCGATCGCCGCATCGGCGTGCTTGCCGGAGACGCGCAGCACCACCGCCACGAGCACCGCGCAGGCCAGCAGCACCCATGCCGAGAGGATGAGCGCGAGCGGGATGCCGCGCGCGCTGATGTCGCCGACCACGATGAGGAAGGCGGTGACGAAGGCCGCCAGCACCACGAGCCCCGCGGACGCGCCGAGCCAGAAGGCGGAGGGCCGCTTCCACACCGCGGCCCGCCCCAGCACGAGCAGCGCCCAGCCGAGCGACGGCAGCAGCACCGCCTGCAGCCAGTAGACGGCGAGGTCGGGCACGTCGGGCTCGACCGCCGCGATGATGGCCGTGCTGACGGCGGCATGCAGCACCGCGACGATCGCCACCGGTCCTGCGGCGGCGAGCACCGGGTGGCCGTGACTGGGTTCGACGTCCAAGGCTGTGCTCCAAGCGATGAGGGTACGCCCGGGCGCGCGGGCGCGCCAGTGCTCCGCGCTCATCGTCGCATCGGTCGGTGACGCAACTCCGTTGCGGGCGACGACGGGCTCCCGCGCGACGCCAGGAACGGGCAGCAAACGCGGGCCGAGCCGCAAGATACGTGCGTGCACGGCGCTTTACGCTGGAAACACGCACCGATCGGGCGCCGCCGCGCCACGATCCTCCCCCGTCGAGACTCCAGGAGGCTCCCATGACGATGACCCAGGCCACCGCCGCCGACCTGCGCCAGCACTCCGCCTGGCTGCAGATCAAGGCAGCAGCGACGGCGCTGCAGCCCATGCAGTCGAAGAACGGCGCCATCGAGGAGGTGGGCGACCACGACGCCGCCCGCGCCCACGTGACCGGGCTGGCCCAGGGCATCCGCACCATCGCCCCCGAGTTCCCGCACGATGCGGCCTACCTGGAGCAGGCCGCGGTCGACTTCGAGCGCTGGGCCGAGGGCGGCTTCGGCGAGCCCGACTTCTTCGACGCGCTCGTGCAGTTCCAGCCGCAGCAGCACCGCGTCGACGGGCTGAAGCACCTGGTGATCTTCCCGATGTACACGCAGAACGGCTCGTCGAAGCGGCTCGTCGAGGCCGTGCTCGTCGAGGTCATCTGGCCCGAGTTCATCGCCGAGCTCGAGGCCGGCGACTACTCGAACGCGCTGTTCGTGCCGCTGCGCTTCATCGACTTCACCGCCGGCTACGACACGAACTCGGCGGTGCTCTTCCCCGAGACGGTCGCGATGCGCGAGATCCCCTCGTTCACGTGGGGCGCGATCTTCCAGGATCGCGAGGCGGCGCGCTTCCGCCGCGTGGTCGAGGCGGCGTGCGAGGTCACGAAGCTCGAGCTGCCGGCCGACGCCGCAGAGCTCGTCGCCGACCAGCGCACGGCCGAGGAGACGTTCGTGATGTGGGATCTCATCCACGACCGCACCCACATGCGCGGCGACCTGCCGTTCGACCCGTTCATGATCAAGCAGCGGATGCCGTTCTTCCTCTACTCGCTCGAGGAGCTGCGCTGCGACCTGACCGCGTTCCGCGAGTCGGTCGCGATCGAGCGGCGGATCGCCGCCAAGGAGGACGCGACGGATGCCGACCGCGAGCTCGCGAAGCACGCCAAGCACGTGCAGTACGCGGTCATCTTCGACCGCATCTTCCGCTTCGCGATCACCGGCACTCGCACCCGCAACTACGACGGGCTCGGCGGCCAGCTGCTGTTCGCGTGGCTGCACCAGCACCGCGTGCTGCACTGGACCGACACGCAGCTCGCCTTCGACTGGGACGAGGTGCCCGACGTCGTCAACAAGCTCGGCGAGGCCACCGAGCTGCTGTACTGGCGCTCGATCGACCGGCCCAAGGTCGCGCACTGGCTGGCCGCCTACGAGCTCGTCTCCTCCGTCGTCGAGCCGCACCCGGCCTCCAAGTGGAAGGCGGGCGAGCTGCCGCTCGACGGCGCGCCCCGCCAGCTGACGGACCTCGTGATGGACGACGAGTTCCCGCTGTCGATGTTCTACGAGGCCTTCGAGAAGAAGATGCGCGAGGTCATCGCCTCGACCTCCGGCATCACCGCCGAGAGCGCGTAGCGCGACGAGCGGCGCGCGCGGTCAGCGCGGCGCGCGCGGTCAGCGCGGCGCGCGCGGTCAGCGCGGCGCGCGCGGTCAGCGCGGCGCGCGCCGCTCGCGGGCGACCTGCGCCGCGATGATGACGGCGAGCGCGCACGCCACCAGCAGCCAGGCGGCGATCGCGATGCCGGTCGCCTGCACGGGCACCTCGAGCAGGATGAGCGGCACCGCGAGCGCGAACGCCACGATCGCGACCACCGCGGCAGAGAGCACGAAGAAGGTGCCCTCGACGCGCCGCCGACGCGCCGCGCGGGCCAGCACGATCGCGGCCCAGACGAGCGCGGGCGCGACGGTCGTCTGCAGCCAGAGCTCGCCGAGCTGCGCGGCCTGCGCCGAGCTCGGCCACGCCCACACCGAGGTCTCCGAGATCACCGGATCGATCGCCCAGCCGATGGCGCCCGCGACGATCGCGTGCAGCGCGACGGCGGCGAGCGCGCGGGCGCCGGTGACGACGAGCGGATGCGCGGTACGGGCTGCTGCGCCCGCGGGCGCGACGTCGATCACACCGTTACCGTACGGTGCGCGCGCGTGCCGCGCCAGCCGCGCATCCGCCCGACCGGAATGCGCTGCCGGCGCCGCCGGTTGCCCCTGCAGACATTGCAGACGAGAGGACCCCCATGACCAGGATCACCGTGCTCGGCGCCACCGGCTTCGCCGGCGGCCACATCGCCGCAGAGGCCGCGGCGCGCGGCCACGAGCTCACGCTCGTCTCGCGCTCGACGCCGCAGGACGCCCCCGCCGGCGCCCGGGTGGTGCAGGGCTCGGTGCTCGACGGCGACGTGCTCGCGCAGGCGCTCGACGGCGCAGAGGTGGTCGTGGGCGCGCTGTCGCCGCGCGGCGACATGGAGGGCAGGGTGGCGGATGCGTATGCAGACATCGCCGGCAGGCTCGCCGGCACCGGGGTGCGGTTCATCATCGTGGGCGGCTTCGGCTCGCTGAAGGACGCCGACGGCCGGCGCATCGTCGAGACCGACGCCTTCGCGCCGGAGTACAAGGGCGAGGCGCGCGAGCTGTTCGCCGCGTTCGAGCGCGTGAGCGCGACCGAGGGCGTCGACTGGACCTACGTCTCCCCCGCGGGCGCCTTCGGCGGCTTCATCCCCGACCAGACCCGCCGTGGCGAGTACCGCACGGGCGGCGACACCCCGGTGCTCGACGCCGACGGCGGCTCGTCGATCTCCGGCGCAGACTTCGCCATCGCGGTGGTCGACGCCATCGAGTCGGGCGAGCACCGCGGCGCGCACGTGCACTTCGCCTATTGATCGGCGGGCGCGTCGGGAGACACCCCCTGGCGCGCGGGGCGCGCGGATGCCACGGTGGGGCCATGAGCATCGAATGGGTACCCGACTACGGTGAGCTGCTGAAGCGCGGGCTGTCGATCCCGCTCGAGGGCAGCGAGGACGACGCGGTCGAGGCGGTCATGCAGCAGCTCGACGCCGGCGGCGCGGTGCCGGCCGAGGCCGACGTGCGCCAGCTCGTGCAGGACGCCCGCAGGGGCGCCGAGCAGCACGGCTGAGGCCACGGCTGCCGTGCCCGATCGGCTGCGCCGGCTGCTGCGCCGCGCCCTCGCGCCGGTCTCGCGCACGCGCGCGTTCCGCCGCATCGGTCCCAGGGCGATGCCGGTCGCCGAGCGCATCGCGAAGCGCCTCACCGGCGGTCGGCTGGTGGTCTCCGGCATCCTCGTGCCCTCGCTCGTGCTGCACACCGTGGGCGCGAAGAGCGGCCTGGCCCGCGCATCCGAGCTCATGTTCACGCCCGACGGCGACGGCGGCGCGATCGTCGCCGGCACGAGCTTCGCCCGCGCGCAGCACCCCGGATGGACGGCGAACCTCGCCGCCCGTCCCGACGCCGTGGCGGTCGTGCGCGGTCTGCCGTACCCGGTTCACGCGACCCGCATCCCCGATGCCGAGCGCGACGCCGCGTGGGTGCGCATCGAGGCGCAGTGGCCCGGCTACCGGCAGTACGAGCGAGACGCGGGCCGCACGGTGCGGCTGTTCCGGCTGACGACGGATGCAGTGCCCTCGCCCTTCCGCGAGCGGCGGTGACGCCGGCACGGCAGACTGGCCGCATGCGCATCCTCATCGCCGGCGCCACGAGCGCGCTCGGGCACGCCACCGCATCCGCCCTCATCGACGCCGGGCACCACGTGATCGCCGTGGGCTCGAACGCCGACCGGCTCGGGCTCGTCGACGCGAGCGAGCGCTTCGAGTGCGACCTCACCGATCGCGAGGCGGTCGAGGCGCTCGCGGCCGAGGTGGGCGAGCTCGACGGGCTCGTGCACCTGGTGGGCGGCTGGCGCGGCGGCGGCGGGCTCGCCGGCCAGAGCGACGAGGACTGGGCCTGGCTCGAGGCGCGCGTCGTCACCACGTTGCGCAACACCACGCGGGCCTTCGCCGACGCGATCGGGCGGTCGGATGCGGGGGTCGTCGCGATCGTGTCGACCACCGGTCTCGAGCGCCCCACGGCGGGCAGCGCGAGCTACGTGGCGCTGAAGGCGGCGGCCGAGGCGTGGCTCGCGGCGGTCGGCCACGCGCTGCGCGAGACGCCCGCCCGCACGGTCGTCAAGCGCGTGAAGGCGCTCGTGTCGGATGCCGACCGGGCGGCCCAGCCCGAGCGCGCCTTCGCGGGCGCCACCGACGTGCGCGAGCTCGCCGCCGAGCTCGCCGCCGAGTTCGCCGGCTAGGGCTCAACGGCCATTCGAGCGCGATGTGTCGCTCAGGTGCTCATCCCTCGCGAATGGCCGTTGAGGTGCGGGCTCAGGCGGGCGTGCGCTCGAGCACGAAGACGGGGATGAGGCGCTCGGTCTTCTGCTGGTAGTCGGCGTAGTCCGGGTAGGCGGCGACCGCGCGCTCCCACCAGGTCTCGCGCTCGGCGCCCTCGAGGTCGCGCGCGAGGTAGTCGTGCTTCTCGGCGCCGTCCTGCAGCTCGACGTGCGGCTGCGCCTTCAGGTTGAAGTACCAGACCGGATGCTTCGGGGCGCCGCCGAGCGAGGCGACGACCGCGTACTCGCCCTCGTGCTCGACCCGCATGAGGGGCGTCTTGCGCAGCTTGCCGCTCTTGGCGCCGACGCTCGTCAGCAGGATGATCGGCATCCCCCGCAGCGTGTTCGCCTCGGCGCCGTTCGAGGCCTCGAAGGCCTCCGCCTGCTTGCGCGCCCACTCGGAGGTGCTCGGCTCGTACTCGCCCTGCAGTGGCATGGTGCTCCTTCGCTCGTCGGGTGTGCCGGAAGCAACCGAATCCGCGCGGCAGGCATTCCGGGCGGGTGGCTTCGAGACGCGTGCGCCTGCGGTTCCTGAGCCGGCGCGCGCCGCAGGCGCATGCCGAGTCGAAGGGCAGCCGGCGGGGCCGTTTACATGCGCCCGACGCGCGTGACGCGCACGACCGCGTGCCCCGCATCCGCCGACTCGGCCAGGTCGACGCTCGCCCAGATGCGCCAGTCGTGGTCGCCGGCGGGGTCGGCGAGGATCTGCTGCACCTCCCAGACCGCGGAGCCCTCGTCGACCACCAGCATGCGCGAGGAGCGGGCATCGGCGCCCGTGCCGATCGTCTCGTGCTCGTCGTAGTAGGCGTCGAGCGCGTCACCCCACGCATCCGCCCCGAAAGCCGGGTCGAGCTCGCCGAGCGCCTCGTGCTTGTCGAGCGCCGCGAGCTGCACGCGACGGAACAGCTCGTTGCGCACGAGCGTCCTGAACGCCCGCGGGTTCGCGACCACCGAGGGCGGCGGGGGCGGCGCGACCGGCGCCTCGCCGGGCGCGGTCGGATGCATGAGCTCCTCCCACTCGTCGAGCAGCGACGAGTCGACCTGCCGCACGAGCTCGCCCAGCCACTCGGAGATGTCGAGCAGATCCTCGCTCTTGGCCTCCTCCGGCACGGTCTGGCGAATGGCCCGGTAGGCGTCAGAGAGGTAGCGCAGCACGAGCCCTTCCGAGCGGGCGAGCGAGTAGTGCTGCGTGTAGTCGGCGAAGGTCATCGCCCGCTCCCACATGTCGCGCACCACCGACTTCGGCGACAGCGCGAAGTCGCCCACCCACGGCTGCGACTGCGCGAACACCTCGAGCGCGGCGGTCAGCAGCTCCTCGAGCGGCTTGGGGTGCGTGACCTCCTCGAGCTGCTCCATGCGCTCCTCGTACTCGATGCGCTCGGCCTTCATCGCCGCGACCGCCTCGCCCCGGGCGAGGAACTGCTGCTGCGAGAGGATCGGCCGCGGATCGTCGAGGGTCGCCTCGATGATCGAGACGACGTCGAGCGGATGCGTCGGCTCGGCCGGGTCGAGCATGTCGATCGCCGCGAGCGCGAACGGCGAGAGCGGCTGGTTGAGCGCGAAGTTGGGCTGCAGGTCGACGGTGAGGCGGATGCGCTGGCCGCCCGGCAGAGACGGGTCAGGATGCTGCTCCACGACGCCGGCGGTGCGGAGGGTGCGGTAGATCGCGAGCGCGCGGCGCTCGAGCGCGAGCTGCGCGCGCCGCGGCTCGTGCGTCGAGGCGATGAGCTCGCGCATGGTGATGAAGGCGTCGCCGCCGCGGCCGATGACGTTGAGCAGCATCGAGTGGCTCACCTGCATGTGCGGCACGAGCGGCTCGGGCTCGGCCTCGATGAGCTTCTCGAACGACGGCTTGCCCCACGAGACGAAGCCCTCGGGCGCCTTCTTGCGCACCAGCTTGCGCCGTGCCTTGGGGTCGTCGCCGGCCTTCGCGAGCATCTTGGCGTTCTCCGCCTCGTGCTCGGGCGCCTGCACCACCACCGTGCCGGCGGTGTCGTAGCCGGCCCGGCCCGCGCGCCCCGCGATCTGGTGGAACTCGCGCGCCGTGAGCTGACGCATCCGCTGCCCGTCGAACTTCGTCAGGCCCGTCAGCAGCACCGTGCGGATGGGGACGTTGATGCCGACGCCGAGCGTGTCGGTGCCGCAGATGACGCGCAGCAGGCCCTGCTGGGCGAGCTGCTCGACGAGCCGGCGGTACTTCGGCAGCATGCCCGCGTGGTGCACGCCGATGCCGCTGCGCACCAGGCGCGAGAGGGTCTTGCCGAAGGTGGTGGTGAAGCGGAAGTCGCCGATCGCCGCCGCGATCTCGTCGCGCTGCTCGCGGCTGACGATCTTCACCGACGCGAGCGCCTGCGCCCGCTCGAGGGCCGCGGCCTGGGCGAAGTGCACGATGTAGACCGGCGCCCGCTGGGTGGCGAGCAGCTCCTCGATCGTCTCGTGCACGGGGGTCATCGCGTACTCGTACGACAGCGGCACGGGCCGTTCGACACCCGTGACGACCGCGGTCTCGCGCCCGGTGCGGCGACTGAGGTCGTCGGTGATCGCGGTCGTGTCGCCGAGCGTCGCCGACATGAGGATGAACTGCACGTGCGGCAGCGTCAGCAGCGGCACCTGCCAGGCCCAGCCGCGCTGCGGGTCGCCGTAGAAGTGGAACTCGTCCATCACCACCTGGTGCACCTCGGCGCTCTCGCCGTTGCGGAGCGCCAGGTTGGCGAGGATCTCGGCGGTGCAGCAGATGATCGGGGCGTCGGGGTTGACGGATGAGTCTCCCGTGACCATGCCGACCTGCTCGGCCCCGAAGGTCTCGACCAGGGCGAAGAACTTCTCGCTCACGAGCGCCTTGATGGGGGCGGTGTAGAAGGAGCGCTGGCCCTGGGCGAGCGCGGCGAAATGGGCGCCGGTCGCGACGAGCGACTTGCCGGTGCCGGTGGGCGTCGAGAGGATCACGTTGCTGCCGGTGACGATCTCGAGCAGCGCCTCCTCCTGCGCCGGGTAGAGCGTCAGCCCGCGCTCGGCGGCCCAGCCCTCGAAGGCGTCGAACGCGGCGTCGGGGTCCCAGGGCTGCGGGGCGTGGTCGAGGAGGGGCATCGCCTCGAGTCTGTCGCACGAGCGCGGGTCGCGTCGCGAGATGACGCAAGTGGGGCGTTTCGGCCGGGAAGCGCGCCACGTGCGTCATCTCGCCGCCGGGCCGGAGCGGCATCGGCGGTAGAATCGCGTGTGCTCCCCCCTCACTCGGATCTCTCCGGCGCGCCCGGCGACGAGCGCTCGACGCTCTCGGCCGACGACGTCGAGACGACGCTGCGGGTACTCTCGACGCTGCATCAGATGGACCGCGACGACCCGCACTACGTCGCGGTGCGCCAGGCGACGGCGAACATGTTCAAGGAAGTGAAGCTCGCGAGCCGCAAGGCGAAGCACGCGCGCATCCAGGCCGCCGACAGGGCGGTCATCGCGGCGACCGCGACCGGCGCGCCCGACCGCATCGACGACGAGACGCGCGGCATCCCGCTCGCGACCCGCGCATTCGCCCCCACTGCCGGCACGCTGCTCAAGTCGCGCGGCTGCTACATCTGCAAGCAGCAGTACACGCTCGTCGACGCCTTCTACCACCAGCTCTGCCCCGACTGCGCGCGGCTCAGCCACGCCAAGCGCGACGCGCGCACCGACCTCACCGGCAAGCGCGCCCTGCTCACCGGCGGCCGCGCGAAGATCGGCATGCACATCGCCCTACGGCTGCTGCGCGACGGCGCGCACACGACGATCACGACGCGGTTCCCGCGGGATGCGGTGCGACGGTTCTCGTCGCTCGAGGACTCGGCCGACTGGCTGCACCGCCTCAAGGTCGTCGGCATCGACCTGCGCGACCCGGCGCAGGTGGTCGCGCTGGCCGAGGACGTCGCGGCGGCCGGCCCGCTCGACATCCTCATCAACAACGCCGCCCAGACGGTGCGCCGCTCCCCCGGCGCCTACGCGCCGCTCGTCGACGCCGAGAGCGCACCCGTGCCGCAGCTCTCCCCGCACGGCGGCCCCATGCCTGAGCTCGTGACCTTCGGGCACACGAACGACGCGCATCCGCTCGCCCTCGCCGCCTCGGTCGCGAGCCACCCGATCCTCGCGGCAGCCGCGAGCACCGCCGACGAGCTCACCGCGCAGGCGATGGCCGCAGGCTCGAGCTCGCTCGAGCGGCTCGCCGCCGGCACCGCGATCGACGCCGGCGGCCTGCTGCCCGACGAGGAGCACGTGAACTCCTGGACGCAGCACGTCGACCAGGTCGAGCCGCTCGAGATGCTCGAGGTGCAGCTGGCCAACATGACGGCGCCGTTCCTGCTGGTGTCGAAGCTGCGGCCGGCGATGGCTGCCTCGACCGCGCACCGCAAGTACATCGTCAACGTCTCGGCGATGGAGGGCGTGTTCGGCCGCGGCTACAAGGGCCCCGGCCACCCGCACACGAACATGGCGAAGGCGGCGCTCAACATGCTCACGCGCACGAGCGCGCGCGAGATGTTCGAGGCCGACCGCATCCTCATGACCGCCGTCGACACCGGCTGGATCACCGACGAGCGCCCGCACTTCACGAAGGTGCGGCTCGCCGAGGAGGGCTTCCACGCCCCGCTCGACCTCGTCGACGGCGCCGCCCGCGTCTACGACCCGATCGTGCGCGGCGAGGCGGGCGAGGATCTCTTCGGCATCTTCCTGAAGGACTACGCGAAGGGCTCGTGGTGAGGTGAGAGCCTCAGAGCTGCGCGCGCTGCCGCTCGGCACGCGTCTCGTGGTGCGCTACCGCCTGCACGGCGAGCAGCACGGTGCCACGGATGCCCTGGGCGAGCTGGTCGCGGTCGACGCGGTCACGTGCACGGTCGCGACCCGTCGCGGCGAGGTCGTGATCGCCATCGCCGACATCGTCGCGGCGAAGCAAGTGCCGCCGCCGCCCGCGCCGCGGCCGCGGTAGGCGAGGCCCGCGCCGTGCATCGGCGTGCCCAGCCGCTCCCAGGCACGCAGGGCTAGCGTGGCCCGCACAGCTGTCTCGTGAGCAAGGAGTGCACCGCCATGGAAGCGAACCCCAACTCGAGCGTCCCGCGTCGCGCCGACGGCGGCGGCGACACCACCCCGGTCGAGCAGCCGCAGACTGCGCCGGCAACCGAGCGCAGCGCCCAGCCGACCGAGCGCTCCCGCGCCCACACCGACGCGGCCGCGACGGGTGCGCCGACCGGCGAGCGCACTGCCGTCGATCGCTCGTCCGTCGAACCCACCGCCGTCGCGCTCGACCCCTCGCTCGACTCGCACCAGCGGCAGGGCATCACCGGCGCCACCTGGATCGCGCTGATCCTCGGCACCGTCATCCTGATCCTGCTGCTGATCTTCATCCTGCAGAACAACGTGCCCGCGCAGTTCGCCTACTTCGGCTGGCAGTTCAGCCTGCCGCTGGGCATCGCGATGCTGTTCGCCGCGATCGCGGGCGTGCTCATCACGGCGCTGCTCGGCTCGGTGCGGCTGTTCAAGCTCAGTCGCCGCGTGCGCAGGCTCGAGAAGGAGCGCGAGACGATCAAGCGCGCCATGCGCTGACGCCGCACGCGACGCCGCAGGCCGCGCGGGCGTTGACGCGCACGCGGCGAAGTCGTACGGTGCTGTACGAGTAGTGGCGACACCGCCGCACGGAGGAGGCGCCATGGGCATCGCGGTGCTCGACATGTCGGTCTCGCTCGACGGCCGCATCGCCGGCCCGAACGACACCCTGCAGCAGCCCGGCGACGACGACTTCCGGCTGCACGACTGGTTCGGCGACCCGCGCTCGCCCAGCGGCACCGAGGTCGACGTGCAGCAGCTCGAGCGCGTGCGCGACGCCGGCGCCGTGCTCGTGGGCAGCCGCACCGCCCAGCAGGTCGGCCACTGGGGCGGCGACCACAGCGGCATGGGCGTGCCCGTCTTCGTCGTCAGCCGCGGCGAGCCGCCGCCGGAGGTGGCCGAGATGCCGCTCGTGCACTACGTGACGGATGTCGTCGACGCGATCGCGCAGGCCAAGGCCGCGTCGCGCGCGGGGCACGTGCACATGATCGGCGCCGGCTGGGTGCCGACGGCGCTCGACGCCGGCGCGATCGACGAGCTGTGGATCCACCACGTGCCGCTGCTGATGGGCGGCGGCCGGCGTCTGTTCGGCGAGCTCGCCCGCCGCGTGCGGCTCGAGATCGTCGAGACGCACGCTTCACCCCGCGCCACCCACGTGCACTACCGGGTGCAGCGATGAGCGAGCAGCAGGCGGTCAGGCGAGCGGATGCGCAGCGCAACATCGAGCGCATCCTCGATGCCGCGGCGGTGCGGCTGAGCCGCGACCCCGACGCGAGCGTCGCCGCGATCGCCGCGGAGGCGGGGCTGGGCCGCGTGACCGTCTACGGGCACTTCCCCACGCGCGGTGCGCTCGTCGCCGCGGTCGTCGAGCGGGCGATCGCCGAGGGCGACGCGGCCCTCGAGGCCGTCGACCTGACGGGCGACCCGCGCGCGGCGCTCGTGCGCCTGATCGAGCAGAGCTGGCTGAGCCTGCAGCAGATCGGCGCCCTGAGCGCGGCGGCGGCCTCCGCCCTGCCGCCCGAGCGCCTGTTGGCGCTGCACGAGCGGCCGGCCGCCCGGGTCGAGCGACTGCTCGAGCGCGGGCAGCGCGACGGCGTCTTCCGCGCAGATCTGCCGCTGCCGTGGCTGACCGGCACGCTGCACCGCGCGATCCACGGCGCCGCCGGCGAGATCGACGCGCGTCGGATGACGGCGGACGACGCACCCGAGCTGATCGCCGCGACGGTGCTCGCGGCCCTCACCCCGCCCGGCGGCACCGTGCCCGCCGTGCACGACTGGAGGCATCCGTGACCGGCCCCGAATCCGCGGCGCGACCGCCCTCCGAGCGCGAGCCGGGCGCCACCGCGGCCCACGACCTCGCGGCCGGCGCAGCCGTGCAGCGCGCCGCCGAGCGGGCGCCCACCGCGCTGCGCCGCTGGCCGAGCCTCGCCGGCCTGCTGCTCGGCGCGGCGATGGCGGCGGCGCTCTTCCTCACCGCCGGCGGCCGCGTCGAGTTCGGTGCGGCAGAGACGGCGCAGGTGCTCGTCGCGGCGGGGCTCGTGTACCTCGGCGCGGCGGCCTTCGGCATCCCGTGGTCGGCATGGGTGCTCTTCGCCATCACCGTCGTGCTCATCGCGGTCGGCATCGTCGAGCCCGGCTTCGACCCGCTGCGGATCATGCTCGCGCTCGCCATCGTGCTCGCCGTCTGGGGCCTCGCCCGCGGTCGCGCGCGGCCGCGCTGGGGCCTGCCGCTCACGACCGCCGCGATGCTCCTGATCGTCGCGCTCGCGCTCGGCGGGGGCTTGCTGCCGCAGCCGTGGGCGGGCATCCTGGTCGGCGTCGGCCTCCTCGCGCATGCTGCCTGGGACTGGCACCACCATCGCACGCGGCGCGTCGTCAGCGGCTCGCTCGCAGAGCTCTGCATGGTGCTCGACACCGTGCTGGGGCTCGGCATCATCGCGTTCAGCCTGCTGGGCTGATCCGGCAGGGAGGCACGGATGGGCGAGCTGCACGTCAACATGCACGTCACGCTCGACGGCGTCATCACCGCCAACGGCGGCCCCACCGAGCAGGACGGCGACTTCCCCTACGCCGGCTGGGAGTGGGCGTACAGCGACGAGGGCAGCGGGGCTCGGCTGCTCGAGATCGTCGAGGCCGCGGATGCGCTGCTGCTCGGCCGCGTCACCTACGACATCTTCCGCGCCTACTGGCCCGGCAGGACCGATCCCATCGGCACCGCCTTCGACCGGGTGCCGAAGTACGTCGCATCCCGGCGCGGGGCGGAGCTGTCGTGGGCCGGCACGACGCAGGTGGCGGATGCGGCGCAGATCCGGGCGCTCAAGGACCGGCACGAGCAGATCCAGACCTGGGGCAGCGGCGAGCTGCTGCAGAGCCTGCTGAGCGAGGGCATCGTCGACGTGCTGAACCTGTGGACGTACCCGATCACGCTCGGCGTGGGTGGCCGGGTCTTCCAGCAGGGCACCGCGGCGACGCGGTTCGCGCTCGAGGAGCCGCCCACGGCCTACCCGAGCGGTGTCGTCCTGAACCGCTACCGTCGGCTCGATGGCCCGCCGGAGACCGGGCGGGCGCCGCAGCAGGGCTGACGCTCAGGCTCCGCTCACGGCTTCGGCAGGGCCGGGCAAGGCTTGACAAAACGCCGTTACGGTACTGGGGATCGCCTCCGATCGCTTCGGGAGGCGCCCAGGGGGTGCTGCATGCGCAGACCGCGACCGCTCGCGACCGCGATGGCGCTCGGCATCGCGGTGAGCGTGTCGTTGGGCCTGCCGATCGGTCTGCCGGCGGCCGCGACCGGTGCCGCGACCGGCGCCGCGGCCACTGCGGCGAGCGCGACCACGACCGCCGCTTCGACCGCCACCGCCACCGCCATGACCTGCGACGACATCCTCTGGGAGCCGGTGCCGCTCGCCCGCGCCGACGCCGCATCCGTCTTCGACCAGCCGCGCCTCGAGGCGCTCGGCGGGCTCGTCTGCAGCTGGATCGACGTCGGCCAGGAGTTCGTGCTCGCCTACGCCCCGGTCGACGCGGCGCAGCAGGCCGCGGCGATCGCCGACCTCGACGCGGCGGGCCTCACCCGCGTCGACTCGCCCGAGGGCGTGCGATTCCTCAGCCGCGACGCGATCCAGGCCTCACCGCTCGGAGGCGAACACCTGTTCGCCGACGGGCACTGGTACGCGGTGCAGGTGCTCACCATCACCGGCGACGGTGCCTTCATCGTGCCCGGCACCGGCGAGGCATCCGACGGCGTGCGCACCCGCGTGCTGGAGGCCGTCGGCGCGAGCACCGCGGCGACGCCGGCAGTCCCGCCCGCCCAGCCGGGCGCGGCCGGCGACGCGCTGGCCTGCGACGAGCTCGGCCCGCAGGCGGTGCTCGACGTGATCGATCCCGCGCTGCGCGACATCGACGACACCCTCGCCCTGCAGGCCGACCACCTGGGCTTCGACGCGCAGCGCTTCACCGACCTGGGCGGCACCGCCTGCACCTGGATGGTCGGCCAGGCGCTCGTCTGGGTCACCTTCGCCTACGCCCCCGTCGACGCCGAGGCGCAGGCGGCGGCGATCGCCGATCTCACCGCGGCGGGGCTGACGCGCACCGACACCGGCGAGGGCGTGCGCTTCTCGCATCCGGCCGTCGAGCAGGCGCAGCCGCTCGACGGTCAGCACCTGTTCGCCGACGGCCACTGGTTCGTCGTGCGGCAGCTGAGCGTCGGCAGCGGCGGCGCGTTCGTCGTCGACGCGGCGCCCGCCGACGCCGACGCGCTGCGCGACCGCGTGCTGCTCGCGCTGCCCCCTGCCCCGACGGCGACGCCGGCTCCCGCAGCGCAGACGCCGCCGCCGACGGAGCAGCCCGAGCCGCCGCTCACCGCCGACGAGCCGAGCGTGCTGAGCGGCCTCATGCCCGCCGGCGCGGCACCCGTGACGGTCGCGAGCGTCGCCTCCACCGCAGGCACCGCGCTCGTGCTGGCCGCGCTCGTCGCGATCCCCAACCGCCTCGTCGACCTGGCGCTCGGCGCCCTCGCCGAGCGCGCCCGCCGACGCCCCGCGACCGCCGCGCCCGGCCCGGCCGAGCGCATCCGCCGCCTGGTTCGCCGCATCGAGCGGGCGCTGCACCCCGTCGCGGGCATCGCCATCGGGCTGCTCGCCGCCGGCGCGCTCACGGCGCTCATCGACCCGCGCGCGGGCGCGAGCCTCGGCACCCTGCGGCTCGCCGCATCCGCCACCCTCGGCTACGCGATCGAAGGGCTGCTGGGCCTGCTCGTCGTCGCATGGCTGCTGCGCCGCGACGGCGCGAGCGTGGCGGTGCGGTTCCGGCCGGTGTCGCTGCTGTTCGTGCTGGGCGCGATCGTGGTCTCGCGCGTCGTGGGCTTCGAGCCCGGCTTCGTGTTCGGCATCGTGCTCGCACTCGTGTTCCTGCGCCGCTCGGCCCGGCACGAGCAGCGCGCCGCGCTGATCGAGCTCGGCTACCTCGGCGCCGTCGGCGTCGCCGCGTGGCTCGTCTACAGCGCCGTGCAGCTGAACGCGCCACCGACCGGCATGCTCGGGCTGCTCGCGGTCGAGACCATCGCGGGCCTCACGATCGGCTGCCTGATGGCGCTGCCGGTGCTGCTGAGCCCGGTCGGCGAGCTGCCCGGCCGGGCGATCTGGCGGCGCAGCCGCTGGCTCTGGGCGGCGGTGCTCGTCGCGGCGATGGCGCTCGTGGTGTGGGTCGTGATGCCGTTCCCCGCGGCGTGGGATGCCGTGCACACGCCCGTCATCGCCTGGGTCGTGCTGCTCGTCGCCTACACGCTCGGCGCCGCGGCCTTCTGGGTGGCGGTCGCGAGGCCCTTCGGGCGAGGTGCGGATGCCGTCCCGGGCCCGGCCGCGCTGCCGGATTGACCCCTGGACGCCACCGGGCAGCGGTGCTTGGCTGGCCTGCGTGCAGCACGTCACCTCGGCAGACGGCACGGCCATCGCCGTGCACCGCAGCGGGCGCGGCACGCCCGTCGTGATCGTCGGCGGGGCCTTCTCGATGGCCCGCGACGCATCCGCCCTCGCCGAGGCGCTCGTCGACCGCGGCTTCGAGGCCGTGACCTTCGACCGCCGGGCGCGCGGCGACAGCGGCGACACGAAGCCGTTCGCCCCCGAGCGCGAGGCCGAGGACGTCGCGGCGGTGGTCGAGGCGGTCGGCGGCAGCGCGGCGCTGCTGGGCCACTCATCCGGCGCGCTCGTCGCGCTGCTGGCCGCTGCGCACAGCGCGGGCGCCCCCGGCGGCGATGCCCACGGCGCCGACTCGTCGGCTGCCGGCACCGCGATCGCCCACCTGTTCCTCTCGGAGCCGCCGATGCGCTTCGGCCAGCAGGAGCCGCCCGCCGACCTCGCCGACCGCCTGCAGGCGCTCGTCGACGCCGGCCGCGACGGCGAGGCGGTCACGACCTTCCAGCTCGAGGGCGTCGGGCTGCCGCCGCAGATGGTCGAGGGCATCAAGGCCTCGCCGCTATTCGCGCACCTGCAGACGCTCGCGCAGTCGACCGTCTACGACGCGGCCGTCGCGGCCGCCACCTCGACCCCCGACGAGCGGCTGCTGTCGCTGGCGGTGCCGACCACGGTGCTCGTGGGCGTCGAGACGATGCCCGTGCTCGAGCGCGCGGCACCGATGCTGGTCGAGCGGATGCCCTCGGCCGAGCTCGTGCGCGTGCCCGAGTCGGTCAACCACGCGATCGACCCGGCCGCGACGGCGGCGATCGTCGCCGAGCGCCTCGGCGCCTGACCCGCCGCGCCCCGGCGATCGCCTGCACGACGCGGCGGTGCGCCGCGCGTCACGCGGGCACGGGCTCGCCCACCGCGGCGATCTCCTGCGCCGAGGGGCGCGGGGTGACCGCCCACCCCGCCGTGCCGATCCAGGCGTGCACGCGACGCACCGCATCCGCCTCGCCATCGATCACGACCGAGCCCGAGCCGAGCGCGACCTGCCAGGAGCGGTCGCCGCGCCACACGAGCGTGAGCGCGCGCAGCGTGGTCGTGAGCCGCGCGGCGACCGGGAAGCCCGGGTCGAAGTCGCACAGGTCGATCTCGCCGTCGTGGCAGACGAGCCACCAGCGCGCGGCGGATGCGTCGACGTCGGTGAAGCGCACGGCGAGCGTCGTGCGGCGGCGCGGCCAGGCCTCGACGTCGATCGTGCGGCGCATGTCCCACAGCAGCAGGTGCGGGTCGAGGTCGGCCTGGCCGAGCTCGCCGATCCAGCGCACGCCCCAGCCCGCGAGCGCCTCGACGATGGGGCGCAGCTCCTCGCCCGACTGCGTCAGCCGGTAGGAGGTGCGGCTGCCGTCGACGCGCTTGCGCACGAGCCCCGCGTGCTCGAGCCGCTGCAGCCGCTTCGACAGCAGCGCCGGCGACATCTGCGGCACGCCGCGGCGGAGATCGTTGAAGCGGCTCGAGCCCGCGAGCAGCTCGCGCACCACCAGCAGCGTCCACCGCTCGTCGAGCAGCTCCATCGCCTTCGCGACGGGGCAGAACTGGCCGTATCCGCTCATGATCGCCTCCCACCGCCAGGTGTACGCCCGTTCGGCCCGCGGGGGAAGTACAGATCCTGTAGCGCGGGCGGTGCAGATCGGTGACTGGATGCGCGGCCCGTTCCGGGAGGACGCTCGTCGCAGCGACAGAAGGAGACCACCATGAACACCATCGCTGCAGCCGTGACCACCGCGGCTCCCGAGCTCAAGGCGAAGCACGCGGCCATGTGGGCGCTCGGCGACTACCCCGCCGTGGCCCGCGAGGTCATCCCGGGGCTCGGCGCCCGGCTGGTCGACGCGGTCGGCATCCAGCCGGCCGAGCGCGTGCTCGACATCGCCGCGGGCGACGGCAACGCGGCGCTGCCGGCGGCGCGACGGGGCGCGAGCGTCGTCGCGACCGACCTCACGCCCGAGCTGCTCGAGGCCGGCCGGGCGCGCACCGAGGGGCTGGCGCTCGACCTCACCTGGCAGGCGGCGGACGCCGAGGCGCTGCCCTTCGCGGATGCGTCGTTCGACGTCGCCATCTCGTGCGTCGGGCTGATGTTCGCGCCGTTCCACGAGCCGGTCGCGGCAGAGCTGACGCGCGTCGTGCGAGCCGGCGGGCGCATCGGGCTCATCGCCTGGACGCCGGAGGGCTTCATCGGCGAGATGTTCAGGGTGATGAAGCCGTTCGCGCCCGCACCCCCGCCGGGAGCGCAGTCCGCGGTGCTGTGGGGCTCTGAGGAGCACGTGCGCGAGCTGCTGGGCGAGCGCGTCGAGCTGTCGTTCGAGAAGGAGCTGCTCGACGTGCGCCGGTTCGCGGACGGCGCGGCGTTCCGCGACTTCTTCAAGGCGAGCTACGGCCCGACGATCGTCGCCTACCGCGGCATCGCCGACGATCCGGAGCGGGTGGCCGAGCTCGACGCGGGGCTCGCCGAGCTGGGCGATCGCTGCCGCGAGGACGACCTCGTGCGGCTCGAGTACCTGGTCACCACCGGCACGGTGCGGTAGCGGCCGGCGAGCGGCGCGCCGGTGACGCCGCCGGCGCCTCCTCAGCCGAAGCTGCGGTCGGGGCCGCCGCCGGGCGGCCCCTCGAGCACGGTCGGCGTGTACTCCAGCAGCTGCAGCCCGCCCTCGAAGGCGCGCGAGGTCGTGAGCTCGAGCCGCACATCCGGGTAGCCGGCGAAGATGCTGTCCTGCCCGGTCGCACCCGTGATGACCGGGAAGACCACCACCCGCAGGCGGTCGACGAGGCCGGCCTGCAGCAGCGAGCGGCAGAGCGAGATGTTGCCCATCGTGCGCAGCGGCAGCTCGCCCGACTCCTTCATCACACGCACCGCATCCACCGCATCCGTCGACACGAGCCTCGTGTTCGGCCACGCGAGCGGCTCGGTGAGCGTCGCCGAGAACACCACCTTGGGCATGTCGGCGAGCACCTCGGTGCCCGGCTCGCCCGCAGCGGCGAGCTCCGACATGACGCGATAGGTGGTCGCGCCCATGAGCACCGGGTGGTCCTGCTCGGGCAGCTCCTCGAGCCACTGCAGGTACTCGGGGCTCTCCATGCCCCACCATCCCGGCCAGCCCTCCGCGGCACCGTAGCCGTCGAGCGAGCAGATGAAGTCCACGGTCAGCGGCTGCACGGCGCCCTCCCCATTCCGAGCCCCGCCGTCGAGGTTCTCGTACAGCACCGTACGACTTCGTCGTGCGGCCGTCAACGGGGCGATCCGGCCGCTGGATACGATCGGGAGTCCGCCACCGATGGAGGTTCCGTGCCCACCGCGCCGCTCGCCCACGCCGACGATCTCGCCGACTTCGTCGACGCATCCCCCTCGAGCCACCACGCCGCCGCCGAGGTCGCCCGTCGGCTGCAGCAGGCCGGCTTCGCGGCCCTGGACGAGACGGATGCGTGGCCAGAGGCCCCCGGCAGGTACCTGGTGGTGCGCGAGGGCGCGGTCATCGCCTGGGTCGTCCCCCAGGGCGCGACGGCCACGACGCCGGTGCGCGTGTTCGGCGCGCACAGCGACTCCCCCGGCTTCAAGCTCAAGCCGCAGCCGACGACCGGCCGGCTCGGCTGGCTGCAGGCGGGGGTCGAGGTGTACGGCGGGCCGCTGCTGAGCTCGTGGCTCGACCGGGAGCTGCGGCTCGCCGGTCGGCTGGTGCTCGACGACGGCTCCGAGGTGCTGGCGGCGACCGGGCCGCTGCTGCGGCTGCCGCAGCTGGCGATCCACCTCGACCGCACGGCGAACGAGGGCCTCACGCTCGACAGGCAGGCGCACACCCAGCCGGTGTGGGGCCTCGGGGCGCCCGAGTCGGCCGACCTGCTCGCCGAGGTCGCCGCATCCGCCGCCGACGGCGCGCGCATCGACGCCGCCCGCATCCGCGGCTTCGACCTCGTGGTCGCCGACGCCGCCCGCGGTGCCGTCTTCGGCAAGGACGACGCCCTCTTCGCCGCCGGCCGGCTCGACGACCTGGCGAGCGTGCACGCCGGCACGGTCGCGATGGCGGCGGCCGCGGAGGGCTTCGACGGGCCGCACATCCCGGTGCTCGCGGTCTTCGACCACGAGGAGGTCGGCTCGGCGACCCGCTCGGGTGCCGCCGGCCCGTTCCTCGAGGATGTGCTCGAGCGCATCGGCTTCGCGCTCGGCGCCGGCCGCCAGGAGCGGATGCGCGCGCTCGCGTCGTCGTGGTGCGTCTCGAGCGACGTCGGTCACTCGGTGCACCCGAACTTCGCCGAGAAGCACGACCCGGTCGTGCGGCCGCTGCTGGGCTCCGGCCCGATCCTGAAGATCAACGCCAACCAGCGGTACACGACCGACGGCGCCGGCGCCGCGGCCTGGCACGGCTGGTGCGCGCAGGCGGGTGTGACGAGCCAGGCCTTCGTCTCGAACAACACCGTGCCGTGCGGCTCGACCATCGGGCCGATCACGGCGACCCGGCTCGGCATCCGCACGGTCGACGTGGGCATCCCGATCCTGTCGATGCACTCGGCGCGCGAGCTGGCGGGCGTCAGCGACCTCTTCGACCTGACGCGGGTCGCGGAGGCGTTCTTCCGCGGCTGAGCTGGCCCCCTTCGGTCGCTGAGCCGCTCCGGAGCCGCAGGCTCCTGAGCGTGTCGAAGCGTGCGCGACCCGGCTTCGACACGGTCTGCGCCCTTCGGGCGCGGACCGGCTCAGCCAGCGAGGCGCGGCTCCTGCCGCGCCACCATCTCGGTGATCCAGATGGGGGCGAAGGGCGAGATGCAGCCGCGCGCCACGGGATAGTCCTTCAGCACCTCGAGCCGCTCGCCGATCGCGAGCGCCCGCTCGCGCAGCGCCGGCTGCGTGATGCCGATGGTCGCGAGCACCTCGTTCATCGCCCACATCAGCCGCTCCGGCGCATCGCGCATCTCGGCCTCGACCTGGTCGAGCAGGCCGGGCAGGTCGAGGTCGGCGACGTCGTCGGCCGAGCGGGCCCGGCGCAGCCGCTCGCTCGTCAGCGCCCATCCGGCGGCGGCGACCACCGCATCCGCATCGTCGAACCACCGCTGCCGCAGCGCCTCGGCGTGCGGCCCCTTCTTGACCATGTAGTTGACGAGCCAGTCCTGCAGCTTGGGCGCGCGCGCCTCGCGCAGCATGGCGTCGAGCTCGTCCTCGCCGAGCGCCTTCGGGCGCGCGATCAGCAGCGCGAGCAGCCGCGCGGGCGTCTCGCCCGTCGCCCACAGCTCGAGCGCCAGCTCGTGATTCGTCTTCAGCCGCTTCGCGATCGCGCGCAGCTTCGACAGGTTGATGCCGTGGTCGTCGCCGTGCCGCTCGTTGACCTCGCGCATGCGCGGATCCTCGAGCGCCGCCAGCTCTGCCTGCAGCGCAGCCGCCGTCTCGGTCATCGCCGCCTCCTCCGTGCCCTCACCAGGGTACGAGCGGATGCGGCGATCGGCACCATCGCGCCGCCCCGGGCAGGTGGAGGGCTACCCGGCGTCGCCGTAGTCGTGGCTCCACCAGGAGGTGGGCCGGATGATGAAGGCGACGAGGCCCTCGCGCACCCCGTAGGGCTTGCCCGCGTACTTCTGCGAGAGCCCGTCGATGAGCGCCATGCCGGCCTCGCCCTCGACGCGCTCGACCACCGTGCCGCGCACGGCCGCCATCACGTAGGGGTCGTCGGGCGCCGTGATCGAGAGGGCGACGCGCGCGTCGCGGGTGATGTTGCGATCCTTGCGCGAGCCGGCGCCCGAGAAGAGCACGAGCGCGTCGTCGCCGTGCCGGTCGATCCAGAGCGGCACCACCTGCGGCGCGCCATCGGGCTGCAGCGTCGCCAGGTGCGCGACCGCCGTGGTGGAGAAGAGTCGGGCGGCGTCGTTCCAGTCCTTCATCGTGCGTCCTTCCGCTGCGCGTCGACGAGCGTGCGACATCCGCCAGCCTTCCACGGCTGCGCGGATCGCGGCACCCCGATCCGGGCACGCCTCGCTACCCTCGAGCCATGGCCTGGAGCACTCGCGAGCTCGCCGAGCTGGCAGGCACGACCGTCAACACCGTGCGCCACTACCACCGGCTCGGGCTGCTGCCGGAGCCGGAGCGCCGCGTCAACAACTACAAGCAGTACGGCGTGAGCGACCTCGTGCGGCTGCTGCGCATCCGCCGGCTCGTCGACCTCGGCGTGCCGCTGGGCCAGATCGACGACGTCAGCCACGGCGGCGACAGCACCCCCGACGCCCTGCGCGCTGTCGACGCCGACCTCGCCGGGCGCATCGCGCACCTGCAGCAGGCGCGGGCCGACATCGCGCTCATCCTGCAGGGCAGCGCCCCCGCCGACGGCCCGCGCGGCTTCGAGACCGTGGCATCGCGGCTGTCGGAGGCCGACACCTCGATCCTGCACATCTACACGCAGCTCTACGATCAGGAGGCGCTCGACGACCTGCGGCGGATGGTCGAGACCGAGTCGGACGAGGCGGATGCCGAGTTCAACGCGCTCGCGCCCGATGCCGACGAGGCGACGCGCCAGCGGCTCGCCGAGCTGATCGCGCCCGCCCTGGCGCAGCACCTCGCCGACTACCCGTGGCTGAAGGACCCGGCGGGGCGGCTGCCGAAGGGCTCGCAGGCGACTCAGGAGACCTTCGTCGAGGCCGTCGTCGAGCTCTACAACCCCGCCCAGCTCGACGTGCTCGCGCGAGCCAGCATGATCGCGAACCCCCCGCCGGACACCCCGACGGAGGGGTGATGGGGCGCGGGGCTTGACCCTGTTGCGGGAACACGGTGCCTACTGGGTATCGCGTCGAGCACCCTCGGCGCGCTGAACCCGACACAAGGAGCGTTCCCCCGTGAACCCCATCGAGCAGCTCGTCCTCGGCTTCCAGGATCTGGTCGCTCAGGTGCCAGAGCTCGTGCAGCCGTTCATCGTCGTGCTGGCCGGCGCCGTGCCCTTCATCGAGGGTGAGGGCGGCGGCGCGATCGGCATCATCGGCGGCCTCAACCCGATCGTCGCCGGCGTGGCCGCCGCGATCGGCAACTTCCTGGCCGTGCTGGCCGTCGTCACGCTCACCGCCCGCACGCGCGCTGCGGTCGTCAGCCGCCGCTCGGCGAAGGCCGACGGGGCCGGCGGCGTCGCGACCCTGGAGGCCGACGAGCCCGCCCCGGAGGCCAAGCCCGAGTCGAAGGGCAAGCGGCGCTTCAAGCGCTGGGTCGTGCGCTTCGGCGTGCCCGGCGCGAGCCTGCTGGGCCCGGCCGCCATCCCCACCCACTTCACCGCCGCGATGCTCGTCGCCTCCGGCACCCCGCGCGGCTGGGTGCTGCTGTGGCAGGCGATCGCGATCGTGCTGTGGACCACCGCCATCACCACGCTCGTGTGGCTCGGCGTCACCGCACTGCTGGGCTGAGCGAAGGAGGAGCAGTCGTGACCACCGAATCCGCGGGCATCGCGCCCGACCACACCGAGCCGACGCTCGCCGAAGACCTGCTGCTGCTCTTCCAGCCCGGCGCCGGCGTCAGCGGCACGGGCGCCATCGCCGGCGAGGGCACGCTCTTCTACGCGCTCGCCGGGGCGCTCGTCACCGAGCTGGCGCTCGACGCGCGTGTGCAGCCGCAAGGCGGCGGCGACCGGTTCGCCAAGGTCGAGGCGGTCGTCGGGCACCGGCCCGCCGATGCGCTGCTGCGGCGCGCCTGGGACTACGTCGCCGAGAAGCCGCGCGGCGTGCAGACCGTGCTCGCGGCGATCGGGCCGACGCTGCGCGAGCCCGTGCTCGAGCGGGTCGTCGCCCGCGGCGACATCCGTCGCGGCACCCGCAGGGCGCTCGGCCTGTTCGAGACCACCGTGCTCGAGGGCGACGGCGGCGAGCGCCGCGCGAGGCTGATCGCCGAGGTGCGCGCGGTGCTGGTCGACGGCGTCGAGCCGAGCCCCAGGGTTGCGGCGCTCGCAGCGCTGCTGTCGGGCAGCGGCACGCTGCCGCAGTTCGACCAGGAGATCCCCTGGGGCTCCGCCGTGGTCACGCGGGCCAAGCAGCTGGAGCAGGGCGACTGGGGCGCCGGCGCCGCGGCCGAGGCGGTCGCCCGCACCGTCGCCGCGACCGTCGTCAACTCGGTGATCGTGGCGATGGCGGTGTCGCCGCGCGGCTGAGGCGGGCGGATGCGTGTCGTCGCCCCGATCGCCGGGGGCCTGACGCGTCAGTCCCCGCCGAGCTGCCCCGACATCCGCTCCCGCATCGAGGCCGAGGCGGCGTTCAGCCCGTGCAGCTCGACGCGCTTGCCGAGCCGCGCGTACTTCGTCTCGATCGCGTCGAGGGCGGCGACGGTCGATGCGTCCCAGATGTGCGAGCGCGAGAGGTCGATGACGACGTGCTCGGGGTCGTCGGTGTAGGCGAACTGCGTCGTGAGGTCGTTCGAGGAGGCGAAGAACAGCTCGCCCTCGACCGTGTAGTGCACGGCCGTGCCGCCATCCGCGGTGCCAGCATCCGCAGTGCCAGCATCCACAGGCCGCACCTCGCGCGTCACCGACTGGAAGTGCGCCACCCGGCGGGCGAACAGCACCATCGCCACGACCGTGCCGACGATCACCCCGATCGCGAGGTTGTGCGTCGCCACGACGACCACGACGGTCACGACCATCACGAGCGTCTCCGACACGGGCATCCGCCTGAGCGTGGAGGGGCGGATGCTGTGCCAGTCGAAGGTGGAGACGACCACCATGATCATCACGGCCACGAGCGCCGCCATGGGGATGAGCGCGACGACGTCGCCGAGCGCCACCACGAGCACCAGCACGAAGACGCCCGCGAGGAAGGTGGAGCCGCGGGAGCGGGCGCCCGAGACCTTGACGTTGATCATGGTCTGGCCGATCACGGCGCAGCCGCCCATGCCGCCGAAGAGGCCGGAGGCGAGGTTGGCGACGCCCTGCCCCCACGACTCGCGCGTCTTGTTCGAGCGGGTGTCGGTGATGTCGTCGACGAGCTTGGCGGTCAGCAGCGACTCCATGAGGCCGACGAGCGCCATCGCGAGGGCCGTCGGCCCGATGATGCCGAGCGTCTCGAGATCCAGCGGCACCTGCGGCACGAACAGCTCGGGCAGCGCGCGGGGCAGCTCGCCCTGGTCGCCGACGTTCGGCACCGACCAGCCGAACACGAGCACAGCGGCGGTCAGCAGCACGACGGCGACGAGCGGCGAGGGCACGACCCGCTGCAGCCGCGGCAGCAGCACGATCACGGCGACCCCGACGGCGACGAGCGGGTAGACGAGCCACGGCACGCCGAACAGGTGCGGCAGCTGCGCGATGAGCACGAGGATGGCGAGCGCGTTCACGAAGCCGACCATCACGCTGCGCGGGATGAAGCGCATGAGCTTCGCCACGCCCAGCAGCGCGAGCACGATCTGCAGCACGCCCGCCAGCAGCACCGTCGCGATGAAGTAGTCGAAGCCGTGTTCCCGCATCACCGGCGCGATCACGAGCGCGACGGCACCGGTGGCGGCCGAGATCATCGCCGGCCGGCCGCCCACGAACGCGATCGTGACGGCCATCACGAAGCTCGAGAAGAGGCCGACGCGCGGGTCGACGCCGGCGATGATCGAGAAGGAGATCGCCTCCGGGATGAGCGCGAGCGCCACCACGAGCCCCGCGAGCGCCTCGCGCGTCAGCAGCCGCGGCGAGCGCAGCACAGCGAGGACGGATGGGTCGTCGCGGTACCTGCGCGGCTGGCTGGTGGTGGTCACGACGGCTCCTCGGGCACGGGCGCACCGGGTCTCACGGATGCGCGGCGTCACGCGCGAGCACCGCGCACGACGGCGCGTCCGGGGATCGGCGGGATCTCGGGATGCAGTCTATCGGCGCGGCGCAGGCGGTCGACGAGGCATCAGCCGCCTGGAACGGCGGCGAGCGCCTCGCGCACGTGTGCCCGCTCGCGCTCACCGAGGCCGCGGATCGGCAGCGGCAGCGGATGAGCGCGCACGAGCCCCCGCTCCTCAGCGATCGCCGCGACCACCCGCAGGCTGCCGTGCCTGGCGAACAGCGACCACAGGGGTCGCATCGCCGCGGCAGCCTCCGCGGTCGCGCTCGGGTCGCCGCCGAGCGCGGCCCTCGCGATGCGCAGCGCCGGCCCCGGCAGCGTGCCCGCGATCACCGAGTACCAGGCCTCGCAGCCGGCGCGGAGGGCATCGGCCGCGAACGCATCGCCCGAGATGCCGATGGTCACCTCCGGCGGCACGACGTCGCGCAGCTGCGCGAGACGCTCGGCGGCCGTGATCCCCGCGGGGATGCCAGGGATCTTGATGGATGCGATGCCCGGCAGCGCGGCCAGCCGCCCGTAGAGCGCATCCGAGAACCGGAAGTGCGTGGTGCCAGGGTTGTCGTAGACGACCACGGGCACCGCGACGCGCTCGAGCACGTCCGAGAAGAGGCCGAAGACGTCGTCCTCGGTGAGCGCCTGGTAGGTCATGGGCGCCAGCAGCAGCGCCTGTGCGCCGGCGTCCTGCGCATCCTGGGCGTGATCGAGCACGGCCGAGGTGCGCAGGGCGCCGATGCCGGCGATCACCGGCGTCTCCCCTGCCGCCGCGAGCGCCGTGGCGAGGGCCTCCTGCCGCTCGCCGCGGTCCAGGTAGGCGTAGGAGCCGGTCGACCCCAGCATGGTGATGCTGTCGACGCCGCTGCCTGCGAGCATCCGCACGATCCGCTCGAACGCGGGCGCATCCAGGCGATCCTCGCGCAGCGGCGTGAGCGGGAAGGCGCTCAGCCCCGTGAACATCGTCGCTCCCGTTCCGGCTCAGCGGCCCTCGTGCGAGGACTCCTGCTCGAACTCCCGCTCCTCCGCGACGGCCGCCTGCTGCTCGCCCGCGGCCCTCCCGCGCGCGAGGTTGCGGCGCACGAGCGGCCAGAACAGCACGAGCGCGCCGGCGGCGATGAAGCTCGTCAGCACCTGGGTGCGGCCGGTCTCGGTGGTCAGCATGATCGCCACGATGCCGATCGCGCCGAGGATCACCAGGATGTTCACGAGCGGGAAGAGCCGCACCTTGAGCGTCAGCGCCCCCTGCTCCGCTGGCGTCATCTTCGCCCGCAGCCGCCACTGGGTGACGGCGATGAAGACGTAGACGAACAGCGCCACGAGGCCCGTGGAGTTCATGATGAAGTCGTAGATGCCGGAGCTCGGGGCGATGAAGTTGACGACCGTCGCGATGAGGCCGCCGATGGTCGAGGCGATGACGGCCAGCACCGGCACGCCCCGCTTCGAGCGCTTGGCGACGATCGCCGGGGCCAGCCGCTGCTCGGCGAGCGCCGCGAACATGCGCGAGGCCGAGTAGGTGCCCGAGTTCAGCACCGAGATCACAGCGGTGAAGATGACCAGGCTCATGATCATCTCGGCGCCCGGCACGCCGAACTGCTGGAAGACGTAGCTGAACGGCGCGATCTCGTCGGGCGAGGGCAGCTGATCCCACGGCACGACCGTCACGATCACGAACACGGCGCCGACGTAGAAGAGCATGACGCGCCAGATGACGGTGCGCGCCGCCTGGTTGATGCCCTTGGCCGGGTTCTCGGACTCGGCGGCGGCCATCACCGCGATCTCGGTGCCGAAGTAGGAGAAGAGCACGAGCGCGACCGACGAGACGACGACGCCGAAGCCGTTGGGCATGAAGCCGCCGTGCTCCCAGAGGTTGGGGATCGAGAACGAGCCGTTCGGCCACAGGCCGAGCACGAAGAGGATGCCGGCGCCCAGGAAGACGACGATCGCGATCACCTTGATGCTCGCGAGCCAGAACTCCGTCTCGCCGAAGGAGCGCAGCGAGATGAGGTTGGTGGTGACGAAGATGGCCAGCAGCACGAGCGAGCCGAGCCACGGCGGCACGGCGGGGAACCAGGCGTTGATCATGCCGCCGCCGACGACCGCCTCGTAGGCGATGACGCCCACCCAGAAGTACCAGTAGAGCCAGCCGACGATGTAGGCGGCCCAGTTGCCGAGCCCGACGCGCGCGTACTCCATGAACGAGCCGACCGCGGGGCGGGCCGCCGCCATCTCGCCCAGCATCCTCATGGCGAGGAAGACGAGCAGGCCGCCGGCGAGGTAGGAGAGCGTCGCCGCCGGGCCCGCCTCGCGGATGATGTTGGCCGAGCCGACGAACAGGCTCGCGCCGATGATGCCGCCGAGCGTGATCATCGTCACGTGCCGTGTGCGCAGCTTCTTGCCGGGCTGGTCGAGAGAATCGCGTGCCACGTCGAACGCTCCTTCAGGTGGTGGCCGTGCCGCCGGTCGGCGACAAGGGGCAATGCTACATATCTGACAAGCGACCGAGGACCGCCTGCGTGAACTCGGCCGTCGTGGCCTCCCCGCCCAGGTCTGCGGTGGCGACGCCGTCGGCGAGCGCGCCGAAGCACGCGCGCTCGAGCGCGGCAGCCGCATCCGTCTCGCCCAGGTGCTCGAGCATCATCGCCGCCGACCAGATGGCGGCGAAGGGGTTGGCGACGCCGCGGCCGGCGATGTCGGGCGCCGAGCCGTGCACGGGCTCGAACAGCGAGGGGAACTCGCGCTCGGGGTTGAGGTTGGCGCTCGGCGCGATGCCGATCGAGCCGGCGATCGCGGCCCCGAGGTCGGAGAGGATGTCGCCGAAGAGGTTCGAGGCGACCACCACGTCGATCGAGGCCGGCGCGAGCACGAAGCGGGCCGCGAGCGCGTCGATCAGCACGCTGTCGACCCTCACCCCCGCATCCGCCGCGACCTCTGCCACCACCTCGTCCCAGAACGGCATGGTGTGGATGATGCCGTTCGACTTGGTGGCCGAGACGATCGTGCCGCTGCGCTCGAGCGCGCGCTCGGCGGCGAAGCGGGTGACGCGCTCGATGCCGCGGCGGGTGAAGACGGCCTCCTGGATGGCGGCCTCGTCGGGCGTGCCCTGCCCGTAGCGGCCGCCGATCTCGCTGTACTCGCCCTCGACGTTCTCGCGCACGATGAGCATGTCGAGCTCGGGGCCGGGGCGGCCGGGCAGGCTCTTCACCGGCCGCAGGTTCACGTACTGCCGGAAGGCGCGACGGATGGGGATGAGCAGCCCCCACAGCGTCACGTGGTCGGGGATGTCGGGCGCGCCGACCGCGCCCAGGAAGATCGCGTCGCCGGTGCGCAGCTGCTCGAGGCCGTCCTCCGGCATCATCGCCCCGTGCCGCCGGTGGTGCTCGGAGCCCCAGTCGCGCTCGCGCCAGTCGACCGCGAAGCCGTGCAGCTCGGCGAGCCGGTCGACGCAGGCGATCGCGGCGGGCACCACCTCGGGGCCGATGCCGTCGCCGGCGATCACGTCGACGGTGTAGCTCGTGCTCATCTGCTGTCCCTCCTGCGCGCACGGCCGTGCACGATCGGTTCGGTGGTCGTGCGCCTACTGCGCGAGGTAGCCGCCGTCGACCGGGATCGACGTGCCGGTGATGTAGGCCGCGCCCGGGCTGGCGAGGAACGCGACCGCGGCCGCGACGTCGGCGGGCTCGGCGATGCGCCGCAGCGGGATGGCGTCGGCCACCCGCCGCTCGGTGGCGGCCGGGTCGGGCTGCCCGCTCGCCCACGTCTCGTAGAGCGGCGTGCGGGTCATGCCGGGGGCGACGGCGTTGACGCGGATGTCCCAGGGCGCCAGCTCGACGGCGGCGGCGGTCGTGAGCGCGAGCAGCGCGCCCTTGCTGGCGCTGTAGACGCCCATGGTGGGCACGCCGATGCTCGCGAGCCGCGAGGTGACGTTGATGATGGCGCCGCCGCGACCGCCGTCGCGCATCGCCCGCCCGGCGGCCTGCAGGCAGGCGATGGCGGCGAGCGCGTTGGTCTCGAAGGTCGCCCGCACCTCGCTCGGCGGCACCTCGAGCAGGGGCCCCGTGTGGTCGACGGCCGCGTTGTTGACGAGCACGTCGAGGCGGCCGTGGGCAGCCACGACCGCCGCGACCAGCGCATCCGCCGCGCCCTCCTCGGTGAGGTCGGCGCGCACGAAGCTCGCGGCCCCGCCCAGCTCGGCGGCCACGGCCGCGCCGCGCTCGGCCGAGCGTCCGCTCACGACCACGCGCAGCCCATCCGCCACCAGCCGCCGCGCGATCTCGACGCCGATGCCGGAGGTGGCGCCGGTGACGAGCGCGACCCGTGCCTCACCTGCCACGGGGAGCGGCACTACCGCAGCGCGAGCGAGCGATCGCCCACGGCTGCCGGCAGGTCGGCGAAGGCCTCGGCGACCCCCTGGTGCACGATGCCGCCCGAGCGCGTGTTGACCCCGAGCGCGAGCGCCGCGTCGGCCGCGACCGCCGCCTCGGCGCCCTGCTGCGCGATGCGCCGGATGTACGGCAGCGTCGCGTTGGTGAGCGCGCGCGTCGCGGTCTGCGGCACCGCGCCGGGCATGTTGGCGACGCAGTAGTGGCGGATGCCGTCGACCTCGAAGATCGGGTCGGCGTACGTGGTCGGGCGCGACGTCTCGAAGGCGCCGCCCTGGTCGATCGCCACGTCGATGAGCAGCGCGGTCGGCTTCAGCAGCGCCAGCTGCGCGCGCGAGACCACCTTGGGCGCGGCGCGACCGGGCACCAGCACGGCGCCGATCACGACGTCGGCCTGGGCGAGCTCGGCCTCGACCGTCGCGACATCCGACATCAGCACCCGGGCGCGACCGTCGAGCAGCGCGTCGAGCTGGCGGATGCGGGTGGGCGACATCTCGAGCACGGTCACCTCCGCCTGCATGCCGAGGGCGAGCTGCGCGGCCTGCGTGCCGACGGCGCCGCCGCCGATCACGAGCACCCGCGCGGGCGCGACGCCGGGGGCGCCGCCGAGCAGCACGCCCGGGCCACCCGCGGGGCGCATGAGGTTGGCCGCCGCCGCGTGCGCGGCGAGGCTGCCCGCGATCTCGCTCATGGGCGCCAGCAGCGGCAGGCCCGTGCCGTCGAAGACGGTCTCGTAGGCGATGCCGAGCGTGCCCGCGGCCAGCAGCGCCTCGGTGAGCGGCCGGTCGGCCGCCAGGTGCAGGTAGGTGAAGAGCGTCAGGTCGTCGCGCAGGAAGGGGTATTCCTCGGCGATCGGCTCCTTCACCTTCACCAGCAGCTCGGCCCGCCCCCACGCGTCCTCGCGCGAGACGAGCTCGGCGCCGGCCGCGAGGTACTGCTCGTCGGGGAAGCCCGCGAGCTCGCCCGCGCTGCGCTCGACCAGCACGGTGTGCCCGGCGCGCACGAGGTCCTCGGCGCCCGCGGGGGTGAGACCGACCCGCGCCTCTGCGGGCTTGATCTCCTTGACGACTGCGATGCGCATCCGCCTGCTCCTTCTTCTGCTCTGTGGTCTCAGCTGGTCGCGCGTCGCGCGATGTTGTAGAAGCGCACCGACTGGTACTCCTCGAGGCCCTCCGCGCTGCCCTCGCGGCCGAGGCCCGACTGCTTCACGCCGCCGAAGGGCGCCGCCGCGTTCGACGGCACGGCCTGGTTGATGCCGAGGATGCCCGTCTCGAGCCGGTCGGCGACGTTGAGGGCGCGGTCGAGCGACTCGCTGAAGACGTAGCCGGCGAGGCCGAACTCGGTCGCGTTCGCGCGCTCGATCGCCTCTGCCTCGGTGCCGAAGCGCTGGATCGCCATGATGGGGCCGAAGATCTCGGTGCCGGCGATGTCGGATGCCTCGGGCACGCGGTCGAGCACGGTCGGCGCGAAGAAGTGGCCGGTGCCGTCGCCGAGTTCGGTGCCGCCGGCGCGCAGCTCGGCGCCGTGCGCCACGGCGTCGTCGGTGAGCGCGCGCATCTGCCGCACGGCGCGGTCGTCGATGAGCGGGCCGACGACGGTGCCGGTGCCGAGGCCCGCGCCGACGGCCGCCTGGCTGAGCCGCTCGGCGACGCCCTCGACGAACGCGTCGGCGATGCCGTCCTGCACGTAGTAGCGGTTGGCCGCGATGCACGACTGGCCGCCGTTGCGCAGCTTCGCCGCCACCGCGCCGTCGATGGCGCGCTCGAGGTCGGCGTCGTCGAAGACCAGGAACGGCGCGTTGCCGCCCAGCTCCATCGACGAGCGCAGCACGTTGTCGGAGGCGAGCTGCATGAGCGTGCGGCCGACCTCGGTCGAGCCCGTGAACGAGACCTTGCGCACGCGCGGGTCGCGCAGCACGGCCTCGCTGAACGCCGACGAGCTCTTCGGCGTGACGACCTGCACGAGGTCGGCGGGCACGCCGGCCTGCAGCGCGAGCTGCACGGCGTAGATGGTCGTCAGCGGCGTGAGCGTCGCCGGCTTCACGACGGCGGCGCAGCCCGCGGCGATCGCGGGCGCGATCTTGCGGGTGGCCATCGCGAGCGGGAAGTTCCACGGCGTGATGAGCACCGCGAGCCCCACGGGCGCGCGCCGGGTGAGGATGGTCGCGCCGCCGTCGGGCGCCTCGCGGTAGTTGCCGGCGGGGCGCACGGCCTCCTCGGCGTACCAGCGCACGAAGTCGCTGCCGTACTTCACCTCGCCGCGCGCCTCGGCGAGCGGCTTGCCCATCTCGCGCGAGATGAGGTGCGCGAGGTCTTGGGTGTGCTCGACGAGCAGGGCGTGCCAGGCGTGCAGCACGTCGGCGCGCTGCCGCGGGGTCGTGCGCGCCCAGTCGCGACCGGCCGCATCCGCCGTCGCGACCGCGCGCAGGGCGCCGTCGACGTCGCCGTCCTCGATGAAGCCGATCTGCTCGCCGGTCGCGGGGTCGCTCACGGCGGTGCCCGCGGCGGGCAGGCCGAGGCCGGCGATCACGCGGTCGGCGTGCTCGAGGGCGGATGCGTCGGCGACGATGAGCGCGTCGGTGTGCGTGGTGGTCGTGGTCACTTGGCGGCCTCCTCGGTGATCGCCTGCTCGATGGCGGCGACGTAGTCGACGACCTCCTGGTCGCTGACGATGAACGGCGGGCTGAGCTGCAGGGTGTTGCCGCGCAGCGGGCGGGTGATGAAGCCGAGCTCGACGGCGCGGTCGGAGACGCGCGCGTTGTCGAGCCGCTCGTCGAGGCTGATGCCGCCCAGGAAGCCGGCGACGCGCACGTCGACGACGGCCTCGCTGCGCTGCTGCAGGGCGTCGAGCTCGCGGCGCAGCACCTGCTCGAGCTCGCGCACGCGCGGCACGAGGCCGTCGCGCTCGATCACGTCGAGGTTGGCGATCGCGACCGCCGCGGCGGTGGCGTGGCCGGCGTAGGTGGCGCCGTGGCGGAAGATCGGCGTCGCGGCGTCGTCGACGTAGAACGGCTCCCACAGGCGGGGCGCGACGAGCACGCCGCCGAGCGGGGCGTAGCCGGAGGTGACGCCCTTGGCGAAGGTGACCATGTCGGGCTCGAGGCCGTAGCGCTGAGAGGCGAACCACTCGCCGGTGCGGCCGAAGCCGGTGATGACCTCGTCGACGATGAGCAGGATGTCGTGCTCGCGCGCCAGCCGCTGCAGGCCCTCGAGGTAGCCCGGGGCGGGCGGGTTGACGCCGCCGGTGCCCTGGATGGGCTCGCTGACGATGGCGGCGATGCTCTCGGCGCCGATCGAGAGGATGGTCGCCTCGACCTGCGCGATGTCGTCGAACGAGACGCGCGCGGTCTCGGGCACGAGCGAGTCGGTGCCCATGCCCTCGCGGTTGAAGTCGAGCCCGGCGATCGAGGTGCCGTAGGCGTGCAGGCCGTGGTAGCTGTGCTCGCGGCTGAGGATGATCTGCTTCGAGCCGCGGCCCTCCCGCTGCCAGTGGCGGCGGGCGAGCTTGCAGGCGACGTCGATGGCGTCGGAGCCGCCGGAGTTGAGGATGGCCTTCGCGCGCTCGATGGGCGAGATGGCGGCGAGGCGCTCGCCGAGCTCGATCGCCCGGTCGTTCGCGTAGCGCTGGAACACGTGGTAGGTCTCGAGCTTCAGCATCTGGTCGTAGGCGGCCTGCGCGAGCTCGGGGTGCGAGTGGCCGACGTTCGCGTGCCACAGGCCCGCGGTGCCGTCGAAGAGGCGCCGGCCCTCCGCGGTGAAGATGTAGGAGCCCTCGCCGCGCTCGATCACGAGCTGGCGGCCCAGGATCGACGGCATCTGCGCCTGCGCCGACCACAGCGCCGGCCCGTCGACGACGGTGCCCTGCTGCGTGCCGGTGGTGGATTCGGTGAGCGTCATCGCTGATCTCCTCGCTGCGTGCGTCCGGCCACCCGGAGGGGTGCGCCGAGGGCCACGCTACGAGGAATGACGCGTTAGGTACAGCGACGCTTGCTTACGGGTTCCCGCCAGTGCTGCTTACATATTTCGACAGCGCCGCCGCGACCGCGCCGCGCACGGCGCGGAACGCCGGATGCTCGGCGGCGCCCGTGCGGGTGAGCAGCAGGATGCGGCGCTCGGGCTCGGTCGGCAGCAGCGGGCTGGGCGCCACCCGGCTGCGCGCCTCGCGCACCACGAGATCGGGCAGGAACGCCGCCGCGAGGCCGGCCTCGACCATCCGCAGGTGGAAGAGCATGTCGGAGGACTCGTAGACGACCCGCGGCTCGATGCCCGCCTGGCGGCACACCCGCATCGCCCACTGGGTGGAGGGCGCGTCGGGCGGCTCCATCACCCACGGCAGGTCGCTGAGCTGCTCGACCGAGCCGGCCGGGTGGAACTCGGGCAGGTAGCCGCGCACCGGGTCGCGGCCGATCTCGGCCGCGTCGATCGTGTCGGCGGGTGCGAGCTGCGTGCCAGAGAAGGTGTCGACGATCACCGCGTCCACGCGCCGGGCCACCAGCTGCAGCACCGCCTCCTGCGGGTCGAGCCGGCGCAGCCGCAGCTCGAGGCCGGGCTGCTCGTGCATGAGGGTGCGCAGCGCGGCGGGCATCACCAGCCGCGCGATCGAGGAGTAGACGGCGACCGTCAGGATGCCGCGCGGCTGGTGGTGCGAGGCGGCGAGCTCGGTCTCGGCGTGCTCCATCGCGGCGAGCACCGCCTCGGTGTTGCGCACGAGCTCGAGGCCGACGGGCGTGAGGCGGGCGGTGCGGCCGACCTTCTCGAGCAGCGCGGTGCCGGTCTCGCGCTCGAGCAGCGCGAGCTGCTGCGAGACCGCCGAGTGCGTATAGGCGAGCTCGCGCGCGGCGGCGGTGATGCTGCCGTGCATCGCGACCGCCCGCAGCATCACGAGGCGGTTGAGGTCGAGCACAGCCGTAGCCTACGGCCGTGTTACCGCTCGTGACGGCCGACCGCGCGCACGGCCCGACCGCCTCACTACCGTCGCCGCATGACGACCACCGATCAGGCCACGCCGCCGCCCGGCTCGCCGCCGACCGCATCCGACCGCGTCCGCGGCACCGCCGGCGCCCTCGCCCGCAAGCGCCGGGTGCTCTCCTCCGCCTTCGTCGGCACCACGATCGAGTGGTACGACTTCTACCTCTACGGCACCGCATCCGCCCTCATCTTCAGCACCCAGTTCTTCCCGCAGGGCAGCGCGCTCGCCGGCACGGTCGCGTCGTTCGCGACGCTCGCGGTCGGCGTGGTCGTGCGGCCGCTCGGCGGCATCATCGCCGGCCACCTCGGCGACCGCATCGGGCGCAAGTCGCTGCTCGTGGCCTCGCTGCTGCTGATGGGCGTCGCGACCGCGATCATCGGGCTGCTGCCCACCTTCGCGCAGATCGGCTGGTGGGCGTTCGCCGGGCTCATCGTGCTGCGGCTGCTGCAGGGCCTCTCGGCCGGCGCCGAGTGGGGCGGCTCGGCGCTGCTGAGCGTCGAGCACGCGCCGGCGCGGCAGCGGGGGCTGTTCGGCTCGTTCACGCAGGTGGGCTCCTCGGCCGGCATGCTGCTGGCGACCGGCGCGTTCTTCATCGTGCAGCAGCTGCTCGACGACGAGCAGTTCGCGAGCTTCGGCTGGCGCATCCCGTTCCTCGCCTCCGCTGTGCTGGTCGGCTTCGGGCTGTGGATCCGGCTGGGCGTCGAGGATGCGCCCGAGTTCCTCGAGCACCGCGACGCCGGCGCCGCGCCGCGCGCGCCGCTGGCCGTGCTGCTGCGCCACCACTGGCGGCCCACGCTCGTCACGATCGGGCTGCGGCTGGGGCAGAACGCGATCTACTTCCTCATCACCGTCTACATGCTCTCCTACCTCAGCGACGTGCGCGGCGAGACCGACATCGGCGTCACCGCGGTGATGATCGCCTCGGCGATCGGGCTGCTCTCGACCCCGCTGTGGGCGTGGCTGTCGGATCGCGTCGGCCGCCGCGCCGTCTCGATCGGCGGCTACCTGCTGATCGGCGTCTTCAGCTGGGGGCTGTTCGCCTTCCTCGACACCGGGCCGCTCGCGCTGCTGCCGCTGGTGGTGATCATCGGCATCAACCTGGCGCACGACTCGGTCTACGGGCCGCAGGCGGCGTGGTTCGCCGAGCAGTTCCCGGTGCACGTGCGCTACTCGGGCGTGAGCTTCGGCTACCAGCTCGGCTCGGTGCTCGGCGGCGGCCTCATGCCGTTGATCGCCGCGCTGCTCTACGCGGCCGGCGGCCGCTCGCCCTGGCTCATCGCCGGCTACCTGTCGGTGCTCGCCGCGCTCTCCGTCGTCGCGGCCCTGCTCGCCAAGGATCCCGCGCGCGACCGCCGCGACGTCGAGCTGGCCGAGCTGCACGAGGGCCCGGCGGCGCACGGTGCCGGCCGCGCGCACGACGCGAGCGACGCGCGCGGCGCGAGCGAGCGCATCCGCACGCACGACCGCATCCCCACCGACGATCAGGGCGAGCCGGAGCCCGCCCTCGCCACGACCGAGAGGACCGACCGATGACCCGCCCCCTGCTGCTGAGCGCCTTCGACATGCTCGTGCCCACCCACCAGTCGCCCGGACTGTGGCGGCACCCCGAGTCGCAGGCGACCCGCTTCGACGAGCTCGGGTACTGGACCTCGCTCGCCCGCACCCTCGAGCGGGGCGGGTTCTCCGCGCTGTTCCTCGCCGACATCCCCGGCGTCTACGACGTCTACGGCGACGGCATCGAGGCGACGGCGCGCGGCGGCGTGCAGTACCCGGTGCTCGACCCGCTCGTGGCGGTGCCGGCGATGGCGGCGGTCACCGAGCGGCTCGGCTTCGGCGTCACCGCCTCGGTCACCTACGAGGCGCCCTACCTGCTGGCGCGCACGCTGACGACGCTCGACCACTTCACGGGAGGCCGGGTGGCGTGGAACATCGTCACCTCGTACCAGGATTCCGCCGCCCGCAACCTCGGCTACGAGCGGCAGCTGCCGCACGACGTGCGCTACGACCGCGCCGACGAGTACATGGAGGTCGTCTACAAGCTCTTCGAGGGCTCGTTCGAGCCCGGCGCGGTGGTCGACGACGCGGCCGCCGGCGTCTACCTCGACCCCGAGCGCGTGCACCCGATCGAGCATCGCGGCGAGTGGTTCCAGGTGCCGGGGCACGCGCTCGCGCACCCCGGGCCGCAGGGCACGCCCTTCCTCTTCCAGGCGGGCGCCTCGAAGCGCGGGCAGTCGTTCTCGCTCGACCACGCCGAGGCGATCTTCTTCTCGGGCTCGACGCCGCAGCTCGTGCGCGGCTGGGTCGACGGCGTGCGATCCGGGCTCGTCGAGCGGGGCAGGGCGGCGGATGCGGTGCGCATCCTGACGCTCGCGACCGTCGTCGTCGCAGACACCGACGAGGAGGCCGAGGCGCGGCTGGCGGCCTACCGGCAGCACGTCGACATCGAGGGCGCGCTCGCGCTCTTCGGCGGCTGGACGGGCGTCGACCTGGCCGGGCTCGACCCGGATGCGCCGCTCGAGCACGTGCAGACCGAGGCCAACCACTCGGCGCTCGCGTCGTTCACGACGCTCTCGCCCGGCCGCACCTGGACGGTGCGCGACCTGGCCGAGTTCGTGGCGATCGGCGGCCGCGGCCCCGTGATCGTCGGCTCGCCGGCGACCGTGGTCGACGAGCTCGAGCGCTGGCAGGCCGAGTCGGGCGTCGACGGCTTCAACATCGCGGGCGCCGTGCGGCCGGCCGACTTCGAGCGCTTCGCGGCACTCGTCACGCCCGAGCTGCGACGGCGGGGGCTGCTGCCGGAGGAGGCGGACGCGCCGACGGGGCTGACGCTGCGCGAGGCGATCTCGGGCGCCGGCCCGACGCTGCCCGCCGACCATCGCGGGGCGAGCTACCGGCGAGCTCGCGTGCCGGCCTGAGTCCGGCGCCGCCGGGGCGGCGGCCTACGGCGCGCCGAAGTAGGCCTGCGCGAAGGGCTGGTCGAGCAGCCCGAGGTACACGGGCCGGCGCTCGAGCCCGGCAAAGTGCTCGCGCATCGCCTGCTCGGCGGCGTCGGCGTCGCCGAGCCTGAGCGCCTCGAGGATCGCCCGGTGCGCGCCCAGATCCCAGTCCTCCATCGCGCCGCGCCGCACCGAGGTGGTGCCGGTGAGCAGCGCCACCTTGTTCATCGGGCCGAGCATGAGCTCGAGCGCCGGCTGGTGGGTGGCGTGCAGGATGCCGGCGTGGAAGGCGGCGTGCGCGGCGTGCGCCGCGGCGTCGTCGGATGCGCCGATGGCGTCGATGAGGGCGCGCTCGGTGCGCTCGAGCTCGGCCCAGTCGGCGTCGGTGCCGGCCGCCGCCGCCAGCCGCACGAGCATCGTCTCGACCGTGATGCGCGCATCCATCACGTCGCCCACCGTCACGGTCGAGCGCGACAGCAGCGCCACCATGGCGGTGGCGAAGGCCTCGTCGCTCGGCTCGGCGACCATGGTGCCGCGGCCCTGCCGCACCGTCAGCAGTCCCTTCGCGACCAGCGCGCGCACGGCGTCGCGCAGCACGGTGCGGCTGACGCCGAGCGCCTCGCACAGCTCTGGCTCGCGCGGCAGCAGGGTGCCGGGCGGCAGCTCGCCGCTGAGGATCTGCTGCTCGAGCAGGATCCGCACGCGGTCGCTCTTGAGGTCGCCGACCGTGGTCGAGACGCCCGACCAGGCGCTGCGCACCGCTGGGCTCACGGTCATGGGCTCTCCTTCTCGACTGCGGCGATCGATCGTATCCACGCGCTGCGGATGCCGAGGCCGCTGCGCCGCCGTGGCTCCGGCGGCGCAGCGGCGCGGGCGTCAGGCCGCGATCGTCTCCTGCTGGCGCGAGAGCACGCGGCCGGCGATGAGGCCGCCGACGACGCACAGCGCCATGATGATGCCCAGCAGCACCGGGATGACGACGACGGCGCTGCCGACCGCGAGCGCGAAGGCTCCGGCGATCGAGGGCACGAAGCCGCCGATGAGCCCGCCGATGTTGTACGAGACGGCGACGCCCGAGTAGCGGTAGCGGGCGCTGAAGAGCTCGGAGAGCATGGTGCCGAGCGGGCCGTAGGGGATGCCGAGCATGCCGATGCCGAGCGCGACCGCGGCGATCACGAGCACCTCGACGCCCGAGCCCAGCATGAGGGCGATCGGCACGACGAGCACGAGCGCGAGGATGCCGCCGAAGGCGACCGTCTTCCAGGCGCCCCAGCGGTCGCCGAGCTTCGCGCCGACGTAGATGCCGATCGCCTCGAGCACGGCGCCGATCATCGTGGCGGTGAGCAGCTTCCACGGCTCCATGCCGAGCTCGCCGGTGCCGAAGCTCACCGCGTAGGTGGTCATGAGGAAGAAGCCGCCAGAGGCGAACAGCACGGTGGCGATGACGATCAGCACGCGGCCGCCCGCGTGGCGGAACACCTCGATCAGCGGCAGCTTCGCCTTGGTCTCCTGCTGCGCCTGCTGCACCTGCACGACGTCGGTGAACACCGGCGACTCCTCGACCCGCAGGCGCATGTAGAGCGCGACGGCGAGGAAGACGAACGAGAGCAGGAAGGGGATGCGCCAGCCCCAGGCGAGCAGCTGATCCTCGGGCAGCAGCGTCACGAGGGCGACGACGGCCGAGGAGACGAGCGTGCCGACGGGCGAGCCGTACTGCGGCATGGCGCCGTAGAAGGCGCGCTGCTTGGCCGGCGCGTGCTCGACCGCGAGCAGCACGGCGCCGCTCCACTCGCCGCCGAGCGAGAGGCCCTGGATGAAGCGCAGCGTGGTGAGGATGATGGGCGCGGCGAAGCCGATGGCGTCGAAGGTCGGCAGCAGGCCGATGATGCCGGTCGAGAGGCCGATCACCAGCAGCGTGATGATGAGCGTCTTCTTGCGGCCGATGCGGTCGCCGAGGTGGCCGAAGAGGATCGCGCCGACGGGCCTGGCGATGAAGCCGATGCCGAACGAGAGCAGCGCGAGCACGGTGCCGACGGCGGGGTCGAAGCTCGGGAAGAAGAGCTCGTCGAACACGAGCGCGGCGAGCAGGCCGTAGATGAAGTAGTCGTACCACTCCATCGCGGTGCCCATGAAGGACGTGGTCGCGACGCGGCGCAGGCGCTTCACGTCGGCCTGGGCTGCGGATGGGGAGCTGGGTGCGGTGCTGGTTGCCATAGGTTGCATCTCCGGGGGGACGGGCGGGGTGCCACGGGTTCGGCTTCGTTGCCGTGGTGTAGATAGTACATATGATGTTTGTGACGCGCGTGTTTCGTCCCCGGATCGTTCCCGTGGCGGGCCGGGCCGCGCATCCGTTCGAAGGAGCCAGCCGATGAAGGTCGACCTGATCGTGCGGAACGCGCGCATCGACACCCGCGACGCCGCGCATCCGCATGCCCGATCCCTCGCCGTACTGCATGGCCGCGTGGTGGCGCTCGACGACGACGTCGAGGGCCTGGATGCGCGCGAGACGATCGACGCCGGCGGGCTCGCGGTGCTGCCGGGCTTCAACGACGTGCACGCCCACAGCGTCTGGTTCGGCACCACGCTCATGGAGGCCGACCTCTCTGCGGTGGCCTCCTTCGACGACATCTACGCCGCCATCGAGGCCCAGGCCGCGAGCACGAAGCCCGGCGACTGGGTGGTCGCCGCCGGCTACAACCCGGTGCTGCTGGGCAGCACCCACCCCGACCGCGAGCGCCTCGACGCGGCGAGCGGCGGCCGGCCCGTATGGATCAAGCACGCCTCCGGCCACTCGGGGCAGGCGAGCGCCCGCGGCCTCGCGCTCGCCGGCGTCGGCGACCGCGACGTGCCCGCCATGGAGGGCGGCGTCATCCGCGTCGACGAGACCGGCCGCCCCACCGGCGTGCTCGAGGAGCGCGCCATGAAGCTCGTGCAGGACATCCTGCTCCCCTACCCGCTCGCCGCCATCGAGCAGGCGCTGCAGCTCGCCACCGAGCACTACGCGCGCGAGGGCCTGACGAGCGTGACGGATGCGGGGGTCGCCGGCGGCTGGATCGGTCACGCCCCGGCAGAGCTCGCCGCCTACCAGGCCGCGCGCGACGCCGGCAGGCTGCGCACCCGCATGCAGGTGATGCCGGTGATGGATGCGCTCGGCGCGATCGCAGGCCACGACGAGGAGCCGGCACGGCGCGGCTTCGGCGCCGGCATGCGCACCGGCTGGGGCGACGAGTGGCTGCAGCTGGGGCCCGTGAAGGTGTTCACCGACGGCTCGATCCTGGGCCGCACGGCGCAGATGCGGGAGGAGTACGAGGGCTGCCCCGGCTACCACGGCTACCTGCAGGACGACCCCGAGGCGATGCGCACGCGGGTGCTGGAGGCGGCGGCCGCCGGCTGGTCGCTCGCGCTGCACGCCGTCGGCGACGCGGCGCTCGACTTCGCCCTCGACGCGATCGAGGCCGCCGTGCGGGCGCACGGCACCCCATCCGTCCCCAACCGGGTCGAGCACGGCATGGTCGTGCGGCCCGACCAGCTCGAGCGGCTCGCGGCGCTGCGCATCGCGTGCGTCGTGCAGCCGAGCTTCATCCCCTCGTTCGGCGAGGGCATCCGCGGGCCCGTCGGCGAGCAGCGCGGCGCGCTGTCCATCCGGGCGCGCAGCCAGCTCGACGCGGGGATGCCGCTCGCGTTCTCCTCCGACCGGCCGGTCGCGGCGGGTGCGCCGCTGCTGGGCATCCAGGCGTTCGTGCAGCGCATCAGCGAGGAGGGCCTCGTCTATGGCGAGCACGAGCGCATCTCGGTCGACGAGGCCGTGCACGCCGCGACGGTCGGCTCTGCCGAGGTGACGGGCCAGCAGGCGCAGAAGGGCCGGCTGGCGCCGGGCCAGCTCGCCGATCTGGTGCTGCTGGGCGCTCACCCGAGCGAGGTCGACGCCGGCGAGATCAGCGCCATCCCGGTGCGCGCGACGATCGCCGGCGGCGCCTTCACCCACCGCGACGCCGAGCTCGGCTGAAGGGCATCCGATGACCACCGACAGCACTCGCGTCGCCCTCGTCACGGGCGGCACCTCCGGCTTCGGCGCCGAGATCGCCGCGCGGCTGCAGGCCGACGGCATGCGCGTGGCCGTGACGGGCCGACGCGCGCCCGCCGATGACGTCGCCGCCCTGCTCGGCGACGCGCTGTTCGTCGCGGGCGACCTCACCGAGCCGGGCGTGCCCGATCGCATCGTGCAGGAGGTGACGGATGCCTTCGGCCGCCTCGACGTGCTCGTCAACAACGCGGGGCGCAGGCACGCGGGCCTCATCGTCGACACCCCGCCGGAGGAGCTCACCGAGGTCTTCGCGCTCAACGCCATCGCGGCGATGACGATGACCGCTGCGGCGGCCCGCGCGATGATCGCGCAGGGCTCCGGCGGCGCCATCATCACCATGCTCTCGCGGCTGGCCTCCTCCGGCGTGCCGACGCTGACGACCTACACGGCCTCCAAGGGGGCGCTGGCCGCCTACACGAAGGGCGCGGCGGTCGAGCTGGCGCCGCACGACATCCGCGTGAACGCCGTGGCGCCGGGCATGGCGCTGACGCCGCTGATCGAGGATTGGCTGGCCGACCAGCCGGACCCCGAGAAGGCGCTCGGCGACACGCTCGCCGACATCCCGCTCGGCCGGCTCGCGACCCCCGCAGATGTCGCTGCGGCGGTCGCCTACCTGGCCTCGCCCGAGGCGGCATACGTCACCGGCGCCTCGATCGCGGTCGACGGCGGCTACACCGCGCGGTAGCTTCTCCGCTGGTCGAGGAGCGCGTGGCTGCAGGCCGCACGCGTCACGAGACCCCGTCGAGCGCGTGCGCGATGCGATCCGCGTCGGGCAGCGCGGCGCGCTCCTCGGCAGGCAGGCCTTCGTAGGTGAATGACGAGACCGCGAGCGCGCCGGCGGCGGCGCGCAGCGAGTAGCGCACGACCGATTCGTTCTTGTCGGCGCAGAGGACGATGCCGACCGTCGGTGCGTGCTGCGGCCGCCGGATGAGGTCGTCGACCACGGCGACGTAGAAGCCCAGCTGGCCGGTGTACTCGGGCTTGAACCTGCCCGCCTTGAGCTCGAAGACGACGTAGCGCAGCTGCTCGGTGTGGAAGAAGAGCAGGTCGATGTAGAAGTCGTCACCGTCGATCTCAAGGTGCTTCTGCCGGTCGACGAAGGCCCAGCCGGGGCCGAGCTCGCGCAGCACGTCGACGATGCGATCCATCATCGCCTGCTCGAGGTCGCGCTCGGCGGCCTCCTTGCCCAAGCCCAGGAAGTCGAAGACGTACGGATCCTTCGAGATCGCCTGCGCCAGCCGCGCATCCCGCTGCTCGAGCTGCTCGTCGAAGCTGCTCGGCGCGGCGCCCTCGCGCTGCCGCAACTGCCCCATGATGTTGTGCTCGAGGAGCGCCCGCGACCAGCCTTCTTCGGCTGCGCGAGCCGCGTACCACTCGCGCTGATCCTGATCGCGGAGCTTGTCCACCAGCACCGTGATGTGGCCCCACGGCAATTGTGCAACAGGTTGTTGCACAATTGACGATTCGTCATTCCATGCTTCGGCGAAGCTCCTCATGTAGAGGAGATTGCGTCGCGACAGCCCCGTCATCTCAGGGAACTCCCGCCGCAGATCGTGCGCCAGTCGCTCCACGACCTTGCCGCCCCATCCCGCCTCTCGCTGCTGCTCGAGGATGGTGCGCCCGATCTGCCAGTACAGCTGGATCAGGTCCGTGTTGATCGCGCGATGCGCTCGGAGGCGGGCTCCGCGCACTTGCGCCTTCAGCGCGGTCAGGATCTCGTCGTACCGTTCGGGCAACTGCAGCTCGCTCATGGCCGGGACGGTAGAGCAGAGCACCGACACACGGCTCGCGCTCTCCCCAGGCGACGCTCGCGGATGACCCTGCTGCCGTCGCACACCACCCCGATCAGAGCTACTGCAGGTCAACGGTCATCACCGCTCAGGGGCGCGGGTTCCGTCGTCCCGCGGGCGGCGCCGCGGGATCTGAGCCGACGACGTAGCGCTGGGTGGTCGACGGGCTCACGCCCGCGCGCTCGCCCCGACCAGGCGCGAGCGCTGCTGGCCGAGGCCGACCACGCCCATCTCCATGACGTCGCCGGCCGCGAGGTAGGGGAAGCGGCCTGAGAGCGCGACGCCCTGCGGCGTGCCGGTGCAGATGAGGTCGCCGGGCTCGAGCTGCACGTGCTGCGACAGCCCCAGGACGATGGCGGGCACGTCGAAGATGAGGTCGGCCGTGGTCGAATCCTGACGCGGCTCCCCGTTCACCGTCGACCAGAGCCGCAGGTCTCCCGGGTCGACCTCGTCGGCGGGGACGAGCACGGGCCCGACGGGGCAGAACGTCGGCGCGGTCTTGCCCTTCGACCACTGCCCCAGCGAGGTCACGAGCTGGTGCTCCCGCTCGGAGACGTCGTTGCACACGACGTACCCGGCGATCGCGGCCTCCGCCTCGTCGCGCGAGGAGAGCCGGCTCGCGGTGCGTCCGATGACCACGCCGAGCTCGACCTCCCAGTCGACCTTCTCGGCGCCCGGCGGGATGACGACGTCGTCGAAGGCTCCGACGACCGTGTTGGGGTGCTTGAAGAAGATGATCAGCTCGCCAGGCGGCTCCGAACCCGACTCCGCCGCGTGCGCCGCGTAGTTCTGGCCGATGCAGATCACCGCCGCTGGCCGGGCGATCGGCGCGCCGACGCGTTCGCCCTCGACGCTCACCACGGGAAGCTCACCCGCGGCGAGCGCCCGCGCGACGCGGCCGATCCCATCGCCCGCGAGGAAGGCGCCGTCGATGTCTCGGGTGAGGACGCCCAGCGCGTACGTCGTGCCGCCCTGCCGCACGACGGGGCGCTCGCTGCCGATCGCGCCGATGCGCATCAGCTCCATGCGCGTCACTCGCCCGCGATGGCGACGACCGCATCGATCTCGACGAGGAAGCCGCTCAGGTCGGCCTGGATCGACGTGCGCGCGGGGTAGGGCGTGCCGAGGAATCGCTGCGAGACCTCGTTGAACTCCGGCCAGTCGGTCATGTCGTTCAGGTAGACGCCGATGCGCACCGCGTTGCGCATCGAGGTGCCTGCCGCAGCAGCGACGGCCTCGAGGTTCGCGAAGGTCTGCTCGACCTGTTCAGCGAACGTCGCACCGACGATCTCGCCCTCGGTGTTGAAGGGCCCCTGCCCTGCGAGGAACAGGAAGCCCCCGCTGACGATGCCGGATGAGTAGGGCCCGGCCGGCGCCGGAGCTGTGGGTGCGGTGATCTGCTGCATGAGATTCCTTTCTAGTGGCGGCCCAGGATGGGCCAGATGTCGACGACGACGCCGTCCTCGACGGCGAAGACCTGCGAGTGCATGTTGGTGAGCCCGCAGGCATGGTTGGGGCGGATGCGGATCATGTCACCGACCTGCAGCGGAGACGAGCCGCGGAGGAAGCCGTGCTCCTCGTGACCGGTCGCGAGCACGCCGCCGCTGTCGGAGACCACGGTCCCGATGCGGCCGTCGCCGTGCATGCTCCCGTCCGAGCTCATGGCCTTGATCCCGGCATCGACCAGCATCGGCTCGCCGCGCTGCGTGCTGATCACTCGGCTGAGCACGCTCATCGCGGTGTCAGCCGGATCGACGGTGCCGATCGCGACCTGGTTCTCGTCCCCGTAGACGTAGGTCCCTGGGCGAGCCTCGGTCACGCCCGGAACGCGAGGGGCGGAGCGCGCGCCGGCGGTCGAGCCGACCGAGACGCTCGGCACCTCGAGCCCGTCGGCCCGCAGCGCCTCGGCGACCTCCACGAGCAGCTGCCCGGCCGCCGTGCCGACCTCGGTGCGCCGTTCTGGATCGGCGCCCAGGCCCTGCACGTGCCCCTCGTGCGTGAAGACGCCCTCCAGCACGAGCCCCGGCATGCGCGCGAGACGCCGTGCGACCGCCAGCGCGTCCTCGGCCCGGACACCGGTGCGGCCGAGCCCGGAGTCGACCTCGAGCCGGACCTCGAGATCGATGCCGTCGGCGGCGGCGGCCGCGGAGAGCGGCTCGGCTGACGCGAGCGAGTCGAGCCCGATGATCACACGTGCCCGCCGCGCGGCGCGCAGCGCGGTGCCGATGCGATGCGCGCCCACGGGCGGATACGCCCAGAAGACGTCCTCGAACCCGGCCTCGACGAGCGCCTCGACCTCTGCGGCTGTCGCCGCCGTCAGCCCGACCGCCCCCGCGCCGAGCTGCAGACGGCCGACCTCGGCGCACTTGCTCGTCTTCCAGTGCGGGCGCAGGGCGACGCCGAAGCCGCGCGCAGCGTCGGCCATCTGCGCGATGGTGCGGCGCAGCGTCGCCAGGTCGATCAGCACGGAGGGGGTCGGCAGCGCATCGATCGAGCGGCCGATGAGGTCGGGCACGGTGACGGTCATGGGCTCTCCGGGAGGCAGGCGGATGTGGTGCCTACGCGACCGGGAAGGCGCGCCGCACGTCGAACTGCGAGTACGAGACGTGGCGGGTGAGCGGATCGGCGGCCTCGGCGTAGTCGGTGACCGGCAGCAGCGACCGCGTCTCGCTGCGGAACCGCACGTAGGGCTCCGCGAGCGCCACGCCCGCCCAGCGCCCGAACTCGCCGTTGCTCGCCTCGATCAGCTTGCGGGCGAAGGGGCCGCCGTAGCCCTGGCTGGCGAAGCAGTCCATCGCCGCGATCTTGCGGCCGACGACCGAGGTGATGTCGATGAGGAGGTCGTTGCGCACGCCGTAGGTCGACAGCGCGTCGTTCGTCAGCACGGGAAGCCCGCCCAGGAACACCTGCTTGACGTTGACCTCCTCTTTGCCGTCCAGGTTCTTGAGGAACTGGGCCGCGCGATCGAGCGCCGCGATCAGCGTCATCGTCGCGATGGTGTGGGCGGAGTTCGTGACCGCGGGGTTCTGCGGGTAGTCGGCGATGATGACGTCCGGCCGGTGCTTCGCGATCAGCTCGGCGACCTGGTCCACCATGTCCTCGCGGACGACGCTGATGGCGTCGTCGTGGTCGAGGAACTCGATGGTGCCGATGCCGATGATCTCGGCGGCACGGCGCAGCTCGCCCTTCTTGTTCTCGATGATCTCGGCCCTGTCGGCGGCGACGAGGCTCGAGTCGGCGTCCTCCTTGCGCGCCTCCTCGGCATACACGTTGGGGTGGATGCGGCCGCCGTGCGTGAGGATCACCGCGACGATCTCGTCACCGGCGTCGGCGTGCAGCGCGAGCGTGCCGCCGCAGTTGGTGATGGTGTCGGCGGGATGTGCGTAGACGGTCATGACGCGCATGGCGTGCTCTCCTGTTGGGGTTGGGGTGGGGTGGACGGATCTAGACGGTGGGGATGCTTGCGAGCTGACGTGCTCGCTGCCGGGCGGGGTCGGGCAGCGGGGCGGCGTCGACGAGACGGCGCGCGTACTCGGTCTGCGGATCGTTCAGCACGGACCGCGCATCGCCCTGCTCGACGATCTGGCCGCGCTGCAGCACGACGACGCTCTCCGAGAGCAGCTCGACGACCGCGAGGTCGTGGCTGATGAAGAGGCACGAGAACCCGAGCCGCTGCTGGAGCTCCTGGAACACCTCGAGCACGGCGGCCTGCACGGAGACGTCGAGCGCGGAGGTCGGCTCGTCGGCGATCAGCAGCTCCGGTTCGAGCGCGAGCGCCCGCGCGACGCCGACGCGCTGGCGCTGGCCGCCGGAGAGCTCGTGCGGGAAGCGCGTCACCCACGCGGCGGGCAGCTCGACCTGCTCGAGCAGCTCGACGACCCGCTCACGCCGTGCCGTTCGCGACATCGTGCGCCGGTGCGCCACGAGCGGCTCGGCGATGCACTCGCCGATCGTCATCCTCGGGTTCAGCGATGACGCCGGGTCCTGGAAGACCATGCCGTACGTCTCGCGCGCCGTGCGGGCGGCCCGGCCGTGCAGCTCCTGCAGCTCGACGCCGCCGAGCCGGATGCTGCCGGAGGTGATCGGCGCGAGCCCCACGATCGCCTTGCCGATCGTCGACTTCCCCGATCCCGATTCGCCGACCAGGCCGACGACCTTGCCCTCGGGCACCGAGAAGCTGACGCCGTCCACCGCCCGGAAGCCGTCTCGGCGCCATCCGCGGCTGTACTGCACGACGAGGTCCTCGACCTCGAGCACGGCCTGGGCTGCGGCGTCCGGCTGCGAGCGCTCGGCGGTCTCGGCCGAGGGTCGGGGAACGGCATCGAGGAGCTTGCGCGTGTAGGGGTGCTCCGGCGACTCGAACAGGGCGTGCACCTCCGCCGTCTCGACGATCCTCCCCTCCTTCATCACGACGATGCGATCGGCCATGTCGGCGATCACGCCCATGTCATGGGTGATGAGCAGGATCGAGAGGTCGCGGCTGTCGCGGAGCCCGCGCAGCACGGCGAGGATCTCCGCCTGGATCGTGACGTCGAGGGCGGTGGTCGGCTCGTCCGCGATGATCACGTCGGGATCGTTGATGAGCGCCATCGCGATCACCGCTCGCTGGCGCATGCCGCCGGACCACTGGTGCGGGTACTGCTTCGCCCGCTCTGCGGCGTCGAGCACGCCGACCTGCGTCAGCGTCTCGATCATCCGCGCCTTCGCTTCGGAGCGAGGAGCACGCGGGTGGTGGATGCGGTAGGCCTCCTCGATCTGCGCGCCGATCGTGATGACGGGGTCGAGGGTCGTCATGTGATCCTGGAACACCATCGCGATGCGGCGGCCTCGGACTCCGCGCATGCGGCGCGCGCTGAGCGTCGCGAGGTCGACGCCCTCGAAGTCGATGCCGCCGCTGATGATCCGTGCCCCGGGAGGCAGGATCCGGAGCACGCTGAGCGCGGTCATGCTCTTGCCGGATCCGGACTCGCCGACGATGCCGACGATCTCTCCCGGGTGCACCTCCAGGGCGACGTCCTCGAGGATCCGCACGGTGCCGTGCGGCGTGGCGATGTCGAGCGTGAGCTCGCGCACGGCGAGCAGGGGCTTCTTCGCGGTCTCGTCGGTCATGTCAGCGGTTCTTCCGGGGGTCGATGGCGTCGCGGATGCCGTCCCCGACCGCCATCGCGGACAGGACGGTGATGGCGATCATGAGGCCGGCCGGCACCCACAGCCACGGCATCGACGAGAGCACGGTGAGGGACTGCGCCTCGTTGAGCATGTTGCCCCAGCTGGACTGCGGTGGCTGGACACCGGCGCCGAGGAACGACAGGGACGACTCGAGCAGCACGGACTCCGCCACGAGCAGGGTCGCGGAGACCACGATGGGAGGCAGCACGCCCGGCACGAGGTGGCGGAAGATGATGAATCCGGTCCGTGAGCCGAACGCGCGGGCGGCCTGGACGAACTCCTCCTCCCGGAGGCTGAGGACCACGCCTCTGGCGATGCGCGCCGGTGTCGGCCAGGCGAGGCCGGCGATCACCACGATGAGCATCGGCACGCTCGGGCCGATCACGCCGGCGAGCACGATGATGACGAGCACCGCGGGCACCGACAGCATGATGTCGACGATGCGGCTGATGATCCCGTCGACGATCCCGCCGAACCACCCGGCTGCGACGCCGGCCAGGGTGCCGATCGCGACCGCCATCAGCGCGGCCAGGAAGCCCACCATGAGCGAGATCTGTCCGCCCGCGAGCAGCCGGCTGAAGACGTCGCGGCCCGTCGAGTCGGTGCCGAGCAGATGCTCGGCGGATGGGGGCTGGCGCACGTTCGTGAGGTCGATGGCCGTCGGAGGGTAGGGGCTGATGATCGGGGCGAGCACGCTCGCGATCACCGTGATCAGCAGCGCGAGCACGCCGATCATCGCGATCGGGTTCCGCATGAACCGGCGCAGGGCGAGCTTGTCGGGCGACGACTGCTGCGTCGTCGGCACGAGGTTGACGGCCGAGGTGGGAAGCAGGCTGGGTCGTTTCATCGTGCGGTCCTCACCCTCGGGTCGATGATCGAGTAGGACAGGTCGGCGATCAGGTTGCAGATCAGCACGAGCAAGGCGATGTAGAGACCGAACCCGATGAGGATCGGGTAGTCGCGGTTGGTGAGCGCGTAGATCGCCAGCTGGCCCATGCCGGGCCAGGCGAAGATCTGCTCGAGCACGACCGCGCCGGAGAGGGTGACGGGGATCGTCATCGCGAGCACCGTCACGAGCGACAGCAGGCTGTTGCGCAGCGCGTGCCGCAGCGCCCTCGCCGGCGTTCCGCCCTTCGCGATGATCGTGCGCACGTAGTCCTTCCCGAGCTCTTCGAGCACCCCGCTGCGCACGTAGCGGATGAAGGTCGCAGCGTTGGCGAGGGCGAGCAGCCCGACCGGCATGACCATGTGCAGCAGCAGGTCGCCGAAGTCTTCACGGCCCGTTCCGTGCATGCCCGACGAGGGCAGCAGGCGCAGCTTCACCGCGAAGAAGTAGATGGCGAGCATCCCCAGGAAGAAGCTCGGAACAGAGATGGCCACGACGCTCACCGAGCTGATCGTGTAGTCCGCGAGCGAGTTCTGCCGCACCGCCGCGATCACGCCCGCCGGCACGGCGATCAGCAGCCCGATGAGCAGCGCGCTCCCCATCAGCAGGGCCGTCGGGCCCAGCCGGTCGGCGAGGAGCTCGCCGACCGGCTGGCCGTTCGTGTAGGAGAAGCCGAGATCTCCCGTCATCAGCCCACCGAGCCACCGCCAGAACTGCACCACGAGCGGCTGGTCGAGACCGTACCGTTCGCGCACTGCAGCGGTGTATGCCTCTCGATCGGCGCCCCCCACCTCCGGCGGCACCATCATGTCGATGGGGTCGCCGGGGGCGAGGCGGACCAGGGCGAACAGTCCCACTGCGATGAGCAGGAAGACGGCCACGCTCGAGACGAGGCGGGTGACGAGAACTCTCAGCATGCGATCAGTCCGTCACCGTCCAGTCGGCGGCGTTCCAGAAGCCGTTGGCGAAGTCACCGTGCGGCTCGAAGCCCTGCAGGCGGTCGCTCGTCGCCCACAGCGTGTCGGGCACGTAGAGCCACAGGTACGGCACCAGCTCGTTGTCGAGGCGAACGGCGTCCTGGTAGATCGCCGTGCGCTCGTCCTCGTCGGCCGTCACGGCGCCCTGGTTCAGCAGGGCGTCGAGCTCCTCGTCGCAGAAGAGGGACGTGTTGCCGCCGGCCGGGAAGACGCGATCGCACAGCAGCGCGTTGGCCGAGACCGTCGGGTCCGGCGTGTACGTGCCGCCGCCCGAGACCATGAGGTCGTACTCCGCGTTCTCGATCATGCCCAGCTGATTCGCGCTCTCGATCTGGTTGGCGACGGCGTTGATGCCGATCGCCTTCAGGTTCTCGAGCACGACCCCGACCGCTGCATCGCGATCGGCGGTGCCCGGGATCCAGCTCAGCCTGAGCTCCTGCGAGAAGTCGTAGCCGGCCTCCTCGAGGAGCGACTGAGCCATCTCGGGGTCGTACTCGTAGGCCTCGAGGTCGTCGGGCAGTGCCCACGGGGTCATGATCGTGCTGTTGATCGTCTGGCCGTGGCCGCCGAGGACGCCGTCGATGATGCCCTGGCGGTCGATGGCGTAGAGGAACGCCTGGCGGATCCGCTCGTCCTCGAACTTCTGGAAGTTCACGAGCAGGCGCAGGAACCCGGGTGACGGCGCCGAGCTGACGGTGACACCGTCGAGCCCCTCGACCGTCGCGAGGTCCTGCGGCGAGATCTGCACGACGTCGGTCTCCCCCGTCGCGAGCTGGGCGGTGGCGACGTCGCTGGTGACCATCTGCAGGTAGAGCGTGTCGATGCCCACCTCGGACCAGTAGTTGGGGTTGGCCTCGAGCACCACGTTCTCGTCGACGTTGAACTCCGTCATGACGTACGGCCCGGAGCTCACCGTGGGGTGCGTGAAGAACTCGTGCTCCATGATCCCGCTGGGCTCGACGTCGCCGAGGATGTGCTCGGGCAGGATGCCGTAGCCGCTGCCGAAGAGGGCGAGGAAGCCGGGGGTCGGCTCCGTCAGCGTGATCGTGACGGTCTGGTCGTCCTCGGCCACGATGCCCTCGAGCGTGTCTGCGGTGCCTCCCTGGACATCCTCGTACCCGACGACGCCCGCGAAGGGCGCGGCATTGGGGCTGGCGACGTCCGGATCGGCGAAGAGGTTGTAGGTGAAGACCACGTCATCCGCCGTGATGGGCTCGTCGTCGCTCCACGTGAGCCCGTCGCGCAGGTGGAACGTGTAGCTCGTAGCGTCATCCGACACATCCCACGACTCCGCGAGGCGCGGGACCGGCTCGAAGTCCGGGCCGACGTTGAACAGGCCGTTGTACACGAGCGACATGGTGAGCTGCTCGGCACCCTGCCCAGGCGCCAGCGGGTTGAACACGACCGGCTTCTGGTACAGGTACAGGTTGGCCGAGGTGGGGGCGTCGTCGCCCGTCTCCCCCTCAGGGCCGGGGCTGCTGGCGCAGCCCGCCAGCATCGCGGTGGCGACGCCGAGCGCAAGTGCGCCCGCGGCGATACGTGATCTCATGATGACTCCTTCGTGATCAGGTGGATCGGGATGATGCGGAGGGATGGATGCTGCGACTCATGGCGGTCCTAGGCCGCCACGATGGGGGTGGTCAGGGATCCGAGGCCCTGGACCTCGGCGACCATGCTGTCGCCGGGGTTGAGGAAGACGCCGGTGGTGGCGCCGACCCCGGAGGGCGTGCCGGTCAGGATCACGTCACCGGGGTTGAGGGTCATGAGCCGTGAGCTGAACGACACGAGCTCAGCGACCGTGTGGACCATGTCGGCCGAGCTGCCGCGCTGCATGACGCGGCCGTTGAGCTCGAGCGTCAGGTCGAGGCGCTGCGGGTCGGGCACCTCGTCGGCGGTGACGAGGTAGGGGCCGATGGGTGCGGAGCCGTCGAGCCACTTGCCCTCGAGCCAGTCGAAGAAGCCGGTCCAGGCCTCGCCGTCGCGCTCGACGCCCAGGTCGAGGCTGCGAGCCGAGATGTCGTTGCTGGTGGCGTAGCCGAACACGTGGTCCAGCGCCTCCTCGACGGGCACGCCCTCGGCGCGGCGGCCGATCACGACGGCGATCTCCACCTCCCAGTCGAGCTGCTGGGTGATCGGGTTGAGCACCACAGGCGCATCCGGGCCGGTGATCGAGGTGTCGGGCTTGAGGAAGAGCCTCGGCGTCGCCTTCGCCTGGTCGCGGGCTGGACCGCCGGCCTCCTTGACGTGCTCCTGGTAGTTGGCGGCGGCCGCGAGCACCTTGCCCGGCGAGAGCAGCGGAGCGAGGATGCGGGCGCCGTGGAGGGGTCGGCGCTGCTCGGCACCGGTGTCGGCCTCGCCCCGGACCACTGCCGTCAGGTCGCCGTCGCCGGTCACGACGATCTCGTCGCCCTCGACGTAGCCGTGCCTGACGGCACCGTCGTCGTCGAATGTCAGCCACTTCATGTCTCGTCCTCCGTCACCAGGTGATCGATGTGGTTCGGCCGGATCGCGCCGATTCGGCGATCGCGGCAAGGGTGTCGGCTGCATCGCCCAGCGGCGCATCCGCGCGGGGCACGCCGAACGGCACCTGCCTCGTGCCGGCCGCGGTGCGCACGTCCAGCCGCGGGCGCAGCAGGTCCACGAGCACGGAGCCGTGCGTGCCGACGAGCCGGATCGCCGCGCGCAGGTGCTCCCGGCGCTCCCCCTCGACGATCGACAGGTGCGCGCTCACCACGACCCCGCGACCGGCCCGGCCGAGGAACGTCGTGGCACCGCCGTCCGCGGTCGAGTGCGCCTGGAGGTCGACCGTGGTCGGCCCGGTCGCGGCGCGCAGCACGTCGATCGCCTCGGTGCCGAGCTCGCGCAGGGCGTTGCCCGCGCCGATGCTGACGACGTCGAGGGCCACGGCGCGCAGCAGACCGATCTCGGCGCTGCGCACCGCGGCGAGCGCGCGGGTGTACCCGGGCTGGATGGTCAGCGAGGCGGTCATGCCGGTGCTCCGATCGCGATGGTGCGGCCCTCGCGCAGCGAGGCCTCGGATGCGGCGGCGATGTCGACGGCGTGGATGGCGGCCGACACCGGCGGGATGACCTCGGCCCCGCTGCGTGCCGCGGCGACGAAGGCCTCGAGCTCGCGGAGGAAGACGCGGGCTGCGGAGCCCTCGATGTCCCAGGCGGTGAGACCCGCGTCGGTCCAGGCGAGCACGCCCTCCGCGTCCCAGGTGCGCGAGACGACGCCCGCGGTGCCCACGACGGTGAGCTCCAGGTAGCCGGCGCTGCGGGGCCGCTCGCCGCGGCTGATCTCGCACACGGCCGATGCGCCGCTCGCGAAGCCGAGCTCCATGACCAGGTAGTCGTGGATCTCCAGCGCTTCGCTCGTGGCGTGCTGCCCGACCGAGAAGACGCTCGTGGCCGGCTCTCCGATCCACCAGCTCGCGAGGTCGACGATGTGGATGCCGTTGTGCAGCGAGTGCCCGCCGGAGAGCTCCGGGTTCAGCACCCATGCCTGCCAGCCGGGCCAGATCCATCCGCCGTTCATGACCACGCGGACGAAGCGCGGCGTGCCGATCTCACCCGCATCGATGACCTCGCGGATGGCCAGGCTCTGGTCGGTGAAGCGGTGGCTGTGGCCAACCGCGAGCGCGAGTCCGCGAGCGGCCGCCTCGTCCGCGACCGCGCGCGCCCCCTCGGGGGTCATCGCCAGCGGCTTCTCCATCAGCAGGTGCTTGCCTGCCGCGAGCACCTGCAGGCCGAGCGCCTCGTGCGTCATGTTCGGGGTGCAGACGATCACGGCCTCGACGGCGTCGTCGGCGAGCAGCGCCTCGACCGAGCCGTAGCCCGCGCAGCGCTCCGCGTGCGCCACCTCGGCGGCGCGGGCTGCGTCCACGTCGCACACCGCGACGAGCTGTGCGCTCGTCATCGTGCGCAGCGCGGCCATGTGCGACAGCGCGATGCCGCCGACGCCGACGATGCCGATGCCCAGTGGCGTTCCGTGTTCCATCACTGCTGCCGCTTCCTGATGAGTGCTCCCGGACGTGCGCCGGTGGGTCGTCCGGACGCGACGACGGCCGAGCCGTTGACGAAGACGTGGTCGAGCCCGACGGAGGGCTGCGCCGGCTGCGCGAACGTCGCCGCGGCGTCGAAGGCGAGGTCGTCGATCACGACCAGGTCGGCGCGATGCCCTCGGCGGATGCCGCTGGTGATCCCGACGCGCGAGGCCGGCGCGGTCGAGAGGCGACGGACGGCCTCGCCGATGGGCGTGCCGTGCTGCCGCAGCCGCCGATAGCCGGCGGAGAACGCTCCCCAGGAGCGAGGGTGGGCGGCGGATGCGCGGTGCGTGCGGTCGAGCGCGGTGCCGTCGGAGGCGATGCTGACCCAGGGCGTGGCGAGCGTCAGGTCGACGTCGCTCCACAGCCCGCTCTCGACGGCGACATCCACCATCCCCCGGTTCGCGATCAGCAGGTCGACGAGCCAGCGCCAGGGATCGCCGTCGGAGTCGGTGAGATCCCTCCCCACGGCCTCGGGGGTCCCGGCCGCCTTCATGACGATGATCTGATCGCGCCGGTAGCCGGAGGCCTCGAAGAGGCCGGCGATCGCCGCCGGGTCGGCCTGGCACGCCTCGACCACGGCGTCCGGCCCCGCGGCGCGCAGCTGCGACGGCAGCAGCTGGAGCAGCGTGGTGTGCCCGTGCACGTAGGGGTAGGCGTCGGCGGCGATGTCCTTCGACTCCCGCAGCGTCTCGAGGTGCGCGAGCACCTCGGCGAAGCCGCCTGCTCCGCCCACGCCGCGCAGGTGCGAGATCTGCAGCCTCGGCCCGCCGTCGCCGGCGACTCCGGCCAGCTCGTCGATCGAGCGCCGGAGCGCGCCCGTGCGGTAGTCGCGCAGGTGCGCCGACAGGACGCCGTCGTGCGCGGCGACGATGCGCGCGACCGCGGCGAGCTCCTCGGCGCCGGCCGACTCGCCCGGGGCGTACATCAGGCCGAGGCTGGCGCCGACGACGCCGGCCGAGAACGCCTCCTGCACCTCGCGCTCGAGCGCGCTGAGCTGGCTGCCGTCGAGGGCAGCCGTGCTGGTGCCGCTCGCGGCGAACCGTGCCGAGCCATGCCCGACGTGCGCGGCGACGTTGGTCGCCGTGGGGCAGTCGTCGAGCGCCTGCAGCCAGCCGGCGACGTCGCTCCAGCTCCATTCCAGATCGGGTGTGACGTCGATCGTGCTGATGACGCGCGCCAGGCCGTCGACGTCGGCGTTGCCGGGCGCGGGCGTCATGCCGCAGTTGCCGACGACCTCGGTCGTGATGCCCTGGGTGACGCGGCTCTCGTTGCCCGGATAGGCGAGCAGGCTGAGGTCGGAGTGGCAGTGGATGTCGACGAAGCCCGGCGCGACGACCCGGCCCGTGCAGTCGATGATCTCCGCGTCGTAGCCGCCGGTGGGGCGCTCGGGCGCCGCGACGACGGCGTCGATCCGGTCTCCGACGATGACGACATCGCCGAGGAACGGGTCGCCGCCGAGCCCGTCGGCGACGAGGCCTCCGGTCAGCACGGTGCGGGAGATCGAGGTCATGTCAGGCCACGGCCCTCGCGGTCTCGAAGAGCCCCTCGCGCGCCATGGCGGCGAGGACGTCCTCGGCCTGCGCGAGCGTCCGGTCGATGTGGGCCTCGGTGTGCGCGAGCGAGATGTGGTTCCGCTTCAGCGCCATCGGGTACATGAACGAGCCCTTGTCGATCATGCGGCGGTGGAACGCGGCGTTGGCCTCGGTGTTGTTGCGCAGCAGATCGCGGTAGCCGCGCACCTCCCCCTCGAGGAAGTACGGGACGAACACGGATCCGATGCCGGCGATGCGCGCGGCGATGCCGAGGTGGTCTGCGATCGACTGGAGTCCCGTGCGCATGCGGTCGCCGAGGCGGTAGACGTGACCGTAGAAGTCGACCTCTGGATCCTGCAGCACCTTGATGGTGGCGATGGCGGCGGCCATCGATGAGGCGTTGCCGTTGAAGGTGCCCGCCAGCATCACCGTGCCGCCGGTGGGGGTGAAGTTCGACATGATCTCGGCGCTGCCGGCGAGGCCCGCGACCGGGAACCCGTTGCCCATCGCCTTGCCGAACGTCGTCAGGTCCGGCGTGACGCCGCAGAGCTCCTGGTACCCGCCGAGCGCGTGGCGGAAGCCGCTGATCACCTCGTCGAAGATGAGGACGGTGCCGTGCTTCCGGGTGATCTCCCGCAGGCCCTCGAGGAACGACTGCTCGGGCAGCAGCGCGCCGACGTTGTGCGGCACGGGCTCGAGGATCACGGCCGCGATCTGCTCGGGGTGCAGCGCGAACAGCTCCTCCACCGAGGCGAGGTCGTTGAACTCGGCGATGAGCGTGTGGTCGACGGCGTCGTCGAGGATGCCGGACGAGTTGGGGTCGCGCTTCCACGCGCGATCGGGCGTCGAGATGACGTTGCGCGCGAGCGCGTCGTAGGAGCCGTGGAAGCAGCCCTGGAACTTCAGGATGTAGGGGCGCCCCGTCGCGCCGCGTGCGAGGCGGACCGCCTGGAACGTCGCCTCCGAGCCGCTCATGGTGCTGATGACCATCTCAGCGCTCGGGATGGCATCCACGATCAGCTGCGCCGCCTCCACCTCGAGCTCCGTCGTGCCCACGCCCACGAGGTCGATGTCGGCGATGGCGCGGGTGACTGCGTCGTTGACCCGCTCGTCGCTGTGTCCGAGGAGGATCGCGCCGAACGCGGCGTGGTAGTCGGTGTAGACGCCGCCGTCCATGTCGGTCATGGTCGCGCCGTGCGCAGACCTCCACGCCCAGGGGGCGCCGATGCTGCGGGTGGCGGAGTTCACTCCGCCGGGGATGATGCGCTCTGCCGCCTCTGCGAGGCGACGGGAGACGGATGTCACGTGGTGCTCCTTGGATTGGAAGAGTGCGCGTCGATGGGGTCGGTGACGCGGGGGTCCGAGAGCTCGAGCATCTGCAGCGCGTCGCAGTGGATGATCTGCTCGACCGTGTCGTCGGCCACGAACGGCAGGTTCCCGGCGCGGAACTGCGCGATCGAGCGGAGGTTCGCGATGGCCTGCGCGGGCGTCCAGAGGGGGTAGTCGGAGCCGAAGACGAGCTTGTCGACCGTGCGCCACTCCTGCGCTCCGACGAGCGCGAAGAAGGCGTCCATCGGTCGCGACGGGACACCGGAGACATCGGCGAACACGCGCCGGTTCTTGCGCAGCACGACGTTCGTGTCGCGCTGCCAGGGGTGTCCCATATGCGCCATGACCTGCGTCAGGTCCGGGTGACGGCGGGCGACCTCGTCGATCATCATCGGCTGGCTCACCGCGAGCCGGCCGATCGGGCTGGGCGTGGCGCCCATGTGCCAGAGGGCCACCATGCCGTTCGACTGCAGCGTCGTGTAGAACTCGTCGAACTCGGGGGCGAGCGGGTCGAAGAGCGAGAGCACCGGATAGAGCTTCACGCCCTGGAAGCCGAGCTCGATCGCCTCATCGAGCTGGTCGCGCCAGTCGTCGTCGAGCGGGTCGATCGAGCAGAACGGGATCGCAGGCGTCCGCATCGTCGAGACGAAGTCGGCGACGAAGGCGTTCGGCGTGCGCACGCCGGCCTGGGACGCGGCAAGGCCGAAGACGACCGCGACGTCGACCCCTGCCTCCTGCATCACCCGGTCGTACGACTCGGGCGTGACGACCGGGTACGGCTCGCCGCCGTAGGAGCCCTGCCAGTGGTCCTCGTGCTCGCGACCCCAGTGCTCCGGCTGGTGGCAGTGGCTGTGGACGTCGATGATCATGCGAGGGTCATCCGGCTTCGCAGCGGGGCGAGGGCGGTGTCGAACCCCGGCAGGGCGACGAGCTCGGCCGCCGCCGCGTTCAGGACCGGCAGGAGCCGCTCGCGGGCGGAGGCATCGAGCTCGCCGCTGGGGCCCGAGACCGACAGCGCGAGCGTGGGAGCGTCATCCGTCGGCAGCAGGACGGCCATGCAGGTGACGCCTCGGTTGCGCTCCTCGTCGTCGACGCTGTGGCCCGCCTCTCGGATCCGCTCGAGCTCGGCGACGATGCCGGCCCGGGTCGTGATGGTGTGCGGGGTCCAGCTGGTGTACGGCTCCGCCTCTGGCAGGTGGGCGTCGATCGCAGCCTCGGGCAGCACCGACATGAGCAGCTTGCCGAGCCCGGTGCAGTAGGCGAAGTCGAGCATCCCGCCCGTCGCGAAGCGAAGCGCGCGCTGCGGCTCGGCGACGTGCAGGTGCAGGACCGAGGGTCCTTCGAGCACGCCGAGGTTCGCGGTGAAGCCCACCTCGTCGGCGAGCCTGCTGAGGACGCCGGCGGTGACCTCGGCCATGCTCGGCGGCCGATACCCCTCCGCGATCTCGTGGATGGCGTGCCCGATCGAGTACGCGGGATGCTCGCCGGACCGGCGCACGAACCCTTCCTCCTCCATGACCAGCAGGAGGCGGACAGCCGTCGACTTCGGCAGCTCGAGCTGCGAGGCGATCGCAGCCAGCGTCAGCGGCGTGCTCGCCTTGCCGAGCAGGCGCAGGATCGCCAGGGCTCGGTTGAGCCCTTGCGAGTGATACGACGTGGCACGCTGTTCCATGTCGGCGAACGTAGCAAACCATCGGCAACGTGGAAAGGCATTCCATGTAACGAATGGGTAACGCGACGTGGCACGCGACAGCAAGGTAACGATTCGATAAACCGACGTGGAACTCTCGACATGGAACGGCGATCCATGTTGATAGTTGCGGCCAAACGGGATGCGAAGGAGCCACCGTGAGCACGCAGCGTTCGAGCAGTGCAACCCCCTCCGGTCGCCGCAGGTGGTCGGGCATCACCGTCGCGGCACTCACTGCCCTCGTCCTGTCGGTGATGCCGGCCCCGTTCGCGGCGGCGGCTCCGGCC
>BJUU01000007.1 GCA_007988785.1 Agrococcus baldri | reverse complement strand
CCCGCCGATGACGCGCTCGTCTCGGCGGGCCGCCCGCGACCGTGGCGCTCAGGCGCTGGCGGGCACCAGCGCCTCGGCGAGCACGCCATCGGCCCACTCGGTCGCCAGCTCGGTCGCGAGCACCGGACCGCCGGCGTCGTGCCTGCCGTACTCCCCCACGCGGGTCGCGCCGCAGGCCGTGAGCGCCTCGTCGATCAGCTCGCTGCCGCGCGAGTAGGTCTTCGCGTAGCTGCGGTCGCCCAGGCCGAAGACCGCGTAGCGCAGGCCCGCGAGATCGGGGCGCGCGGCCAGCGCCCGGTGGAACGGCCTCGCCGCCGTCGGCACCTCGCCGTCACCGTAGGTCGAGCAGACCACCAGGTGCAGCCGCTCGGCATCGAGCTCGTCGGGCGTCGTCTCGGCCAGATCCCGCACCTCGACCTCCGCGCGGTCGGCGAGGGTGCGCCGCAGCTCCTCGGCGACCAGCTCGGCGCCGCCCGACTCGGTGCCGAACAGCACCGTGACCGGCAGCCCTCCGCCGCCCGACCCATCCGTCACCGCAGCGACCTCCGGCAGCGGGATCTCGCCGTCGGCGGCGGCCTCGAGCATCGCCGCCACCTCGCGCAGCTTCGCCCGCGAGCGACCGGGTGCCGCGCCCAGCTGCTCGCGCACGTCGATGCGCCGCCAGCCCTCGAAGGGCACCTCCTCGGCGCGCGCATCGAGACCACGTGCGCCCAGTCGGATCGCGCCGGTGTCGATGTCCTCGGCGATGGTGCGGGCGAGCTCGCGCGCATCCGTGCGCTGGTCGGGGATCGTGCCCCGTGGCCCGCGCCGCAACCAGCCGGCGGTGTAGAGGCCGGCCTCGACGCGCCCGTCCTGGTGCGCGCCGGGCTCGGCGAGCACCGCCTCGTCGGCGGCGAAGCCGACGGCCGTCACGACCGCGTCGGCCTCGAGCGCGACCTCGCCCTCGGCGCCGGCGAAGACGACCCGCTCGACCGCGCCGTCGCCCTCGATGCGCTGCGGGGTGAGCCCGAACCACCAGTGCAGCTCGATGCGCGGCGCGGCCACGGATGCGTTCGGCTCGTCGGTGAGGCCGCGCACGGCATCCGCGCGGGCGTCCTTGCCCGCCGCGATCCGCTCGAGCTGCGCGCCGTGCACGCGGTGCACGACGCCCTGCAGCCCCGCGAGCTCGCGCACCATCACGGGGTCGAACTTCGCCGCGCTCGGTGCGCTGCGCCCCACCAGGTGGATCGTGCGCAGGCGACCGGACAGCCGCTCGCGCGCCTCGTCGTCGACATCGGTGCCCTCGAGCTCTGCCTCGTCGCGGGCCAGCAGCCGCACGACGTCCATCGCGACGTTGCCGTGGCCGACGACCACCGCGGCCTCGCCCAGCGAGGGCGCCTCGCCCTCGCCCGGGTGGGCGTTCAGCAGCCGCGTGATGCGCCCGGCGCCGTGCACGCCGCCCAGCTCGCAGCCCGGCAGCCCGAGCGGCCGGTCGGCGCGCAGCCCGGTCGCGAGCACCACGGCGTCGAACGACGAGCGCAGCTGCTCGAGCGAGAGCTCGCCGCCGACGCGGGTGTTGCCGCGAAAGCGCACCCCCTCGTGCAGGAAGAGCCGGTCGAACTGCCGCGCGACGGCCTTCGTGCCGTGGTGGTCGGCGGCGACCCCCGAGCGGATGAGGCCGTAGGGCACCGGCAGCGCGTCGATCACGTCGAGCTCCGCCGCCGGGAAGCGGCGCCGCAGCGCCTGCGCCGTGAAGCAGCCGGCCGGGCCCGAGCCGACGATCGCGATGCGCGGCGCGGGCGCAGCGGCCGCCGCCACTGCCGCAGCGGGTGCCGCCTCGCCGCGCACCGCCACCGACGACCAGCGCACGGGCATCCTCAGCATGCCGCGGAAGACCCATCCGCCGATCTCGGCCGGGCGCTCGGGCACGAGCTCGAGGCCCCGCAGCCGCTCGAACACCATCGGCAGCGCCACGTCGGCGATCTCGGCCCTGGCCACCCAGGCGCCGAGGCAGACGTGCACGCCCTTGCTGAACGCCAGGTGGGGCTTGACCTCGCGACGGATGTCGAAGCGGTGCGCGTCGTCCCAGACGCGCTCGTCGCGGTTGGCCGAGAGGATGCAGATGCCCAGTCGCGCCCCCGCGGGCAGCCGCACGCCGGTGAGCTCGACCTCGCGCGTCGTCTGCCGCGAGTAGAGGCCGATCGGGGCGATCCAGCGCAGCGTCTCGTCGAAGGCCGCGTGCCAGAGGCTCGGGTCGGCCTCGACCGCGCGCCGCTGCTCGGGGTGCTCGAGCAGCCCCCAGGCCGCGACGCCGAGCACGTCGCGCGGCTCGTTCAGGCCGCCGCCGATCGTCATCTTGACGTTGGCGCGGATGCGCTCCATCGGCATCTCGTAGTCGGGGATGCGCAGCAGCTGCGACAGCAGCGACTCGTTGGGGTTGGCGGCGTGCCAGGGCAGCATCTCGTCGAGCACCGCGTCGACCTCGTCGAAGGAGCGCTTGCCCTTCGCCCACACCTGAGGGTCGTCGGCGTAGTTGCCGGTCGCGTCGATGAGCGTCTGCGACCAGCGCTGCAGATCCTGCTGCGTCGCGCTGTGCAGGCCGAGGATCTGCCGCAGGCTCTCGGCCGCGTAGGGCGCGGCGAAGTCCCAGATGAAGTCGGCGCCGGGCCCCTTCGCGATCATCTCCTCGAGGTAGCGCTCGGCGGTCTGCTCGAACACCGCCCGCCAGTGGCGCTTGACGACGCCGGGCCGCAGCGTCGGCTGCCAGGCCTTGCGCTCGAGGTAGTGCTCGGGGTCGTCGCGCCGCAGCATCGAGTGGCCCATGGCACGGATCTGCAGGGAGCCCTGCTCGTTCGCCGAGAAGGTCGTCTGGTCGAGCTCGGTCTGGTGCACGGCCGCGTAGGAGGTGATGAGGTAGCGGCCCACCGCCGGCACCCAGTGCACGCCGCCCTCGGCGCGCAGGCGCTCGTAGATCGGGAAGGGGTCGCGGTAGAGATCGGGGATCGTCACCCAGTCGGCGACGGGAGCTTCGTTGCTCGGCATGACACGTCCTCGTGGTCGGCTTCCCTCGAGCATGCCTGACTCGGTTACGCTGGGAAAGCGGATTGATCGCATGAACTTCTTCGATTGGATCTGAATAGATGGATGCGCTGGACGCGCCCGCGTACACCTTGCGGCAGCTGTCGTTCCTGGTCTGCGCCGCCGACGAGGGCACCGTCGCGGGCGCCGCCGCGCGCCTCCACGTCTCCTCCTCGGCGGTCTCGGATGCGCTCAGCGAGCTCGAGCGCGCGCTCGGGGCGCAGCTGACGGTGCGCAGGCGCGCCCGCGGGCTGAGCCTCACCTCGACCGGCGTGGAGGTCGTGGCGCGGGCGCGCGCGCTGCTGGCGCAGTCGCGCGAGCTCGAGAGCTCGCTGCGGGGCGCACCGGGCGAGCTCGTCGGGCCGATCACCATCGGCTGCTACCCCACCCTGGCGCCGACCATCCTGCCGCCGCTGCTGCAGGGCTTCGGCGCCGCGCATCCGCGGGTCGAGCTCGACATCCTGGAGGCGACGCACGACCGCCTGGAGGGCCGGCTCGAGTCGGGTCAGGTGGATGTCGCCTTCATCTACGACACGCTCATCCCCGGCGAGCCGCAGCGGGCCAAGCTGTTCGAGCTGCCCGCGCACGTCGTGGTGGCGGCCGACGACCCGCTCGCGACGGGCGGGCCGGTGCGGCTCGAGGATCTCGTCGAGCGCGACCTCATCCTGCTCGACGCACCGCCCTCGAGCGAGCACACGCTCTCGCTCTTCAGCGCCCGCGGGCTGACGCCGCGGGTGCGCCACCGCGTGCAGAGCTACGAGGCCGTGCGCACGCTCGTGGGCAGGGGCCTCGGCTACGGCATCCTCGTGCAGCGGCCCGCGAACGAGGCGAGCTACGAGGGCTACCGTGTGGTCATGCAGGAGATCACGCCGGCCGTGCGGCCCGTCGGCATCGACGTCATCTGGTCGGCCTCGCGCGAGCCCACCCAGCGCACCAGGGCGCTCATCGACTACGCCAGGTCGCTGCCCTGGCCGCAGCCGCGATGACGGCGCTGCTGTGGGGCGTCAAGGCCTCGCTGCTCGGCTACGTGCGCGGCATGCCCGACGGCGCCGTGACGGTCACGGGCGGCGCCGAGGAGGTCGACGGCGGCTTCCGCTTCCCGGCTGCGGGGAGCCTGCGGTTCTGCGGCAGCGTCACGCTCACCGGCCACGGCGGCATGATGCGGGTGGTTGTCGCCGACCCCGCGATCGTCGAGGCGGAGGGCGGCTGGGCGATCGAGATCGCCGACCCCGACGACGACGCCGCGCGGCTGCGCTTCGCGACGCTCACGGGCTTCGACGGCGAGCGCACGAGCGGCGCCGCGCTCACGGAGGACGGCGCCGACCTCTTCTTCGGCCCCTACGAGCGGGGCACGCCGATCGACGAGGCCGTCGTCGTCGACTGACGCGGACGGGCCCCGCCGGAGCGGGGCCCGTCTGCGTGCGCTCGTGCCGGTCAGGCCTTGGGCTGCTCTGCGGCGAGGTGCGCGTCGGCGTCGACGGGCGAGAGCTCCTCGAACGCGTCGCCGCGACGCCAGGGCTCCCACTTGCCCGAGTTCTCGAACTCGATCGAGAGCGGCACGCCGGTGCGGTCCTTCATCAGCAGCGTGCCGATGACCGAGATCACCACGGTCGCCAGCAGGTAGCCGACGATCGACCAGGTCGATCCGGTCGCCTGCAGCAGCGCCTGCGCGATGGTGGGCGCGAAGGCGCCGCCGATGACGGCGCCGATCGCGTAGGCGATCGAGACGCCCGAGTAGCGCACCGAGGCCGGGAACGACTCGGCGTACCAGGCGGCCTGCGCCCCGTAGGTGAGGCCGAGCCCGACGCCCAGGATGATGGTCGCCCAGGCGACGCCCATGACTCCCGTCTCGGTGAGCAGGAAGAGCGGCACGATGCCGATCGCGAGCGTCGTCCAGCCGATCAGGTAGAGCGGCTTGCGGCCGATGCGGTCGGAGGCCCAGCCGGCGACGAAGGTGAACACCAGCCACGACAGCGAGCCCGCGAAGGCCGCCAGCTGCACGCCCACCGGGTCGAAGCCGTAGCCGGGCGGGGTGCCGTCGACGGGGCGCGAGGCCAGGCCCTGGATGTAGCCGCCGGTGGTCATGTACCCGGTGGCGTTGTTGGCCATGAAGACCATCGCGGCGAAGGCGACGATGGCGCCGTACTTCTTGAAGACCTGGATGATCGGCGCCGACTCCTGCTGGGCCGTCTGCTTGATCTCCTGGAACACCGGCGACTCGTCGACCGAGCGACGCACGATGAAGCCGACCAGCACGAGGATGATCGAGAAGAAGAACGGGATGCGCCAGCCGACCTCGAGGAACGCGTCGCCCGGGAACATGGCCCGGACGCCCGCGAGGAGGCCCGTGGCGAGCAGCATGCCGATCGGCACGCCCGCCTGCACGAAGGAGCCGTAGAGCCCGCGGCGGTTCGCCGGCGCGTGCTCGATCGCCATGAGCACCGCGCCGCCCCACTCGCCGCCGGCCGACAGGCCCTGCAGGATGCGGAGCAGCATCAGGAGGATCGGCGCCATGATGCCGACCGCCTCGTACGTCGGCAGCGCGCCCACGAGCGTCGTCGACGCACCCATGAGGAGCAGCGTGATGACGAGCATCGGGCGGCGGCCGACCTTGTCGCCGAAGTGCCCGGCGAGGAAGGCGCCCAGCGGGCGGAAGAGGAAGGAGATGCCGATCGTGACCAGCGCGATGATCTGGCCGACGCCGGGGCCGGCGGGCTCGAAGAAGAGCTGCGCGAAGACCAGGTTCGCCATGAAGGCGTAGATGAAGAAGTCGTACCACTCGATGGTCGTGCCGACGACGACGGCGGCGAGGACCTTGTTGCGCTCGCGTGCGCTGGTGTGAGTCGTGCTGTGGGACACGCTGACTCCTTTGTCAGGGGAAGGCCGCTTCGGGCCGGGGCTGCATGGAACATATACGATTTCATGCACGACGGTCAAGCGCGTGTGTCGCACCGCGCGCCGGCCGAGTCGACGGCCTTGCAGACCAGATTCGGAATCGTATACGATGCCAGCATGGATGCATCGTCGCAGCCCGCACAGGGCGCCCCTCAGGCCGCAGTCGACGCCTGGCGGCTGCTGGGCACCAGGCCGGCCAAGGTCTTCGCGATGCACATCGGCTACCGCGCCCGCGCCGCCCAGAAGGGCCGCACGCCCGAGGCGCCGGGCTACTTCCTGAAGCCCGCCACCTCGCTCTCGACCGGCGGCGAGCTCGTCGCGCCCGCCGGCACCGAGATCTTCGGCTTCGAGGGCGAGATCGCCATCATCATCGGCAGCGCCGCGCGCGCCGTGAGCGAAGCGGATGCGTGGGGTCACGTCGCGCACGTCACGGCATCGAACGACCTGGGCGTGTTCGATCTGCGCTGGGTCGACAAGGGCTCGAACATCCGCTCCAAGGGCGGCGACGGCTTCACGCCCATCGGCCCGAAGCTGCTCGACGCCACGCGGCTCGACCCCGCCGCCATCGAAGTGCGCACCTGGCTCGACGGCGAGCTCGTCCAGGCCGACTCGACCTCGACCCTCATCTTCTCGCTCGCGCAGATCGTCAGCGACCTCTCGCAGCTCGTCACGCTCGAGCCCGGCGACGTCATCCTCACCGGCACCCCCGCGAACGCCTCGACCCTCTCCCCCGGGCAGACCGTCGAGGTCGAGGTCACCGCGACCGCGACCGACGGCGAGCAGCTGAGCACCGGCCGCCTCGCCTCCACCGTGCGGGTGGGCGAGCAGCAGCTGCCGCCGTACTCCGCCCAGCCCAAGCCGACGCCCGAGCAGTGGGCCGACGCATCCGGCCGCCCGATCGCCGAGTTCCAGACCGCCGCCGAGCCCGTGCTCGACGACGACCTGCGCGAGCAGCTCTCGAGCATCGCGCTCGCCACCCTCTCGTCGGCGCTGCGCAAGCGCGGGCTCAACAACGTCTCGATCGACGGCCTGCGCTCGACGCAGCCGGGCAAGCGCATCGTCGGCACCGCCCGCACGCTGCGCTACGTGCCCAACCGCGAAGACCTCTTCAAGAGCCACGGCGGCGGCTACAACGCGCAGAAGCGGCTCTTCGACGACCTGCACGCCGGCGACGTCGTCGTCATCGAGGCGCGCGGCGACAACCGCTCCGGAACGCTCGGCGACATCCTCGCCCTGCGCGCCCGCCACCTCGGCGCCGCCGGCATCATCACCGACGGCGGCGTGCGCGACCTCGACGTCGTGACCGAGATCGGCGTGCCCACCTACCACGGCGGCGGCCACCCCGCGGTGCTCGGCCGCCTGCACGTGCCGTGGAGCTTCGACGAGACCGTCGCGTGCGGCGGCGCCACCGTGCAGCCCGGCGACGTGATCGTCGCCGACGGCGACGGCGTGCTCGTCATCCCCCCTGCCCTGGTGCGCGAGCTCGTCGCCGAGTGCATCGAGGCCGAGCGCGCCGAGGACTACATCGCGCAGCAGATGGACGCCGGTGAGCGCCTCGACGGGCTCTTCCCGATGGATGCCGAGTGGCGCGCGAAGTACGAGGCGTCGCAGGCGCGGGCGGAGCGCGCGTGAGCCCGCGACGGGTCAAGGCGGCGGTGGCCGCCGAGACCGGCGGGGCGATCGCCCCCTCGAAGTCGCAGCGCGCCTACGAGCTGCTGCACGACCGCATCGTCGCCGGCACCTACTCCCCCGGCTACCGGCTGGTGCTCGACGCGATCGGCCGCGAACTCGACATGAGCGTCGTGCCGGTGCGCGAGGCGATCCGCCGCCTGGAGGCCGAGGGCCTCGTGACCTTCGAGCGCAACATCGGCGCGAAGGTCGCCGAGATCGACGAGCTGCAGTACCACGACACCATGGAGGCCCTCTCGTTCGCCGAGGGCGCCGCCATCTCGCTCGCCGCCGGCCTGTTCTCGAAGTCCGACCTCGACGAGGCGCGCGAGATCAACGAGCGGATGCGCGTCTCGCTCGCCGCCTTCGACCCGATGCAGTTCACGGCCCTCAACGAGGCCTTCCACCGGCGCCTGAGCGACGTGTGCCCGAACGACACGGTGCGCGAGATCGTCGACACCTGCTGGAAGCGCGTCGGACGGCTCCGCCAGTCGACGTTCTCGTTCGTGCCCGGCCGCGCCACCGCATCCGTCGACGAGCACGAGGCGATCCTCGGCCTGATCCGCGAGGGTGCGGATCCCCGTCGCATCGAGCTCGCGGTGCGCGCGCACCGCCTCGCGACGCCGGACGCCTTCCTCCACCGAACGCAGCCGCCCCAGTCCTGACCTCGCGCCGGGGGAACCCCGGTGCGCACGAACCATCCGACAGAAGGAGCCACCATGGCCGACCAGCCCGCAGGCATCCCCGAGCTCATCCCCCACTACATCGACGGCGAGCGCGTGCCCTCCGTCGACGGCGACACGTTCGGCGTGCTCAACCCCGTCACGAACGAGGACTACACGATCGCGGCGAGCGGCAAGCAGGCCGACATCGACCTGGCCGTCGCCGCCGCCACGCGCGCCTTCGAGGAGGGCCCCTGGCCGCGCATGAAGAACCGCGAGCGCGCCCGCATCCTCAGCCGCATCGCCGACATCGTCGAGTCGCGCGACCAGGAGCTGGCGCAGTTCGAGTCCTGGGACTCCGGCCTGCCCATCACGCAGGCCCGCGGGCAGGCGCAGCGCGCCGCCGAGAACTTCCGCTTCTTCGCCGACCTGATCGTCGCCGGCCGCGACGACACCTACAAGGTGCCTGGCAGCCAGGTGAACTACGTCAACCGCAAGCCCAAGGGCGTCGCCGGCCTCATCACGCCCTGGAACACCCCCTTCATGCTCGAGTCGTGGAAGCTGGGCCCCGCGCTGGCCTCCGGCTGCACCGTGGTGCTCAAGCCCGCCGAGTTCACGCCGCTGTCGGCCTCGCTGTGGGCGGGCATCTTCGAGGAGGCAGAGCTGCCCCGCGGCGTGTTCAACCTCGTCAACGGCTTCGGCGAGACCGCCGGCGACGCGCTCGTCAAGCACCCCGACGTGCCGCTCATCTCGTTCACGGGCGAGTCGTCGACCGGCAAGCTCATCTTCGGCAACGCCGCCCCGCACCTCAAGGCGCTCTCGATGGAGCTCGGCGGCAAGAGCCCCGCGGTCGTCTTCGCCGACGCCGACCTCGACGCGGCGATCGACTCGACGCTGTTCGGCGTCTTCTCGCTGAACGGCGAGCGCTGCACGGCCGGCAGCCGCATCCTGGTCGAGCGCGGGATCTACGAGGAGTTCCTCGAGCGCTACGCCGAGCGGGCCAAGAACATCGTCGTCGGCGACCCGCACGACCCGAAGACCGAGGTGGGCGCGCTCGTGCACCCCGAGCACTTCGACAAGGTCATGTCGTACGTCGAGATCGGCAAGGGCGAGGGTCGCCTGCTCGCCGGCGGCGGCCGCCCGGAGGGCCTGCCGAACGGCAACTACGTGGCTCCCACGGTCTTCGCCGACGTGGCACCGGATGCGCGCATCTTCCAGGAGGAGATCTTCGGCCCGGTCGTGTCGATCACGCCCTTCGACTCCGACGAGGAGGCGCTCGAGCTCGCGAACAACACCCGCTACGGCCTCGCCGCCTACATCTGGACGAACGACCTGCAGCGCGCGCACCTGTTCTCGCAGAACGTGGAGGCCGGCATGGTGTGGCTCAACAGCCACAACGTGCGCGACCTGCGCAGCCCCTTCGGCGGCGTGAAGGCCTCCGGCCTCGGCCACGAGGGCGGCTACCGCTCGCTCGACTTCTACAGCGACCAGCAGGCCGTGCACATCACCCTCGGCGACGTGCACACGGCCCGCTTCGGCGCATCCGCCTGACCCTCGTCGCCACCGACACCCCATTCTTCGAAGGAGAAGCCATCATGAGCGAGACGATCCCGACCCCCAGCGTGCCCGCACCCGACATCGTGCGCTGCGCGGCCATGGACCTCGTGGTCACCGACCTCGAGGCGAGCAGGACGTTCTACGTCGACCTGCTCGGCCTGCACGTGACCGAGGAGGACGACGAGGCGATCTACCTGCGGTCGTTCGAGGAGTTCATCCACCACAACATCGTGCTGCGCAAGGGCCCGGTGGCCGCGGTCGCCGCCTTCGCCTACCGCGTGCGCACCCCCGAGGACGTCGACGCCGCCGAGGCGTACTACCGGGAGCTCGGCTGCCGCACCGAGCGCAGGAAGGACGGGTTCCAGAAGGGCTTCGGCGACAGCGTGCGCGTCGAGGACCCGCTGGGCTTCCCCTACGAGTTCTTCTACGCCACCGAGCACGTCGAGCGGCTCACGCAGCGCTACGACCTGTACTCGGCGGGCGAGCTCGTGCGCCTCGACCACTTCAACCAGGTGACGCCGGATGTGCCGCGCGGCCGCGCGTACCTCGAGGACCTCGGCTTCCGCGTCTCGGAGGACATCCAGGACGACCAGGGCGTCACCTACGCCGCCTGGATGCACCGCAAGCAGACCGTGCACGACACGGCGCTCACGGGCGGCGACGGCCCGCGCATGCACCACATCGCCTTCTCGACGCACGAGAAGCACAACATCATCCAGATCTGCGACAAGATGGGCGCCCTGCGCATCTCGGACCGCATCGAGCGCGGCCCCGGCCGCCACGGCGTCTCGAACGCGTTCTACCTCTACATCCTCGACCCGGACGGCCACCGCGTCGAGATCTACACGCAGGACTACTACACGGGCGACCCTGACAACCCGACCGTGACCTGGGACGTGCACGACAACCAGCGCCGCGACTGGTGGGGCAACCCGGTCGTGCCCTCCTGGTACACCGAGGCATCCCTCGTGCTCGACCTCGACGGCAACCCGCAGCCGATCGTCGAGCGCACCGACTCGAGCGAGATGGCCGTCACGGTCGGCGCCGACGGCTTCTCGTACACGCGCGCCCCGGGCGACGCGATCAAGGGCGAGCCGGCAGAGGAAGTCGGCTTCAAGATGGGCAACCAGGTTTGAGCACGCCCGACGCCACCCGTCCGGGGCGGGGCCTCGACGAGGCGACAGTGACGCAGATCGCCGACGAGCTCGCCGAGGCGACCCGCTCGCGGGGCACGATCGAGAAGATCTCGGCGCGCTTCCCCGAGGCGACGATCGAGGACTCCTACGCGGTGCAGCGCATCTGGCGCACGCGCCGCGAGGAGGCCGGCGCGCGGCTCGTGGGCCGCAAGATCGGGCTGACGAGCAAGGCGATGCAGTTCGCGACCGGCATCACCGAGCCCGACTACGGCGTGATCTTCGCCGACCAGAGCTACCGCTCGGGCGACACGGTCGAGCACGCGCAGTGGTCGAACGTGCGCGTCGAGGTCGAGCTGGCGTTCGTGCTCCGGGCGCCGCTGGAGGGCGAGGGACTCAGCGTCGAGCAGGTGCTGGAGGCCACCGAGGCCGTCGTGCCGGCGCTCGAGATCCTCGACTCGCACATCGAGCTCGAAGGCCGCACGATCGTCGACACCATCAGCGACAACGCGGCGCTCGGGGCGATCGTCGTGGGCGACACCGAGATCGGCCCGCGCGAGCGCGACCTGTCGTGGGTCGGGGCGCTGTGCCGCGTGAACGACGAGATCATCGAGACCGGCGTCTCGGGCGGCGTGCTCGGCCACCCGGCGCTCGGCGTCGCCTGGCTGGCGGGCAAGCTCGCGCAGCACGGCGACCGGCTGGAGGCGGGCGAGCTCATCCTCGCCGGCTCGTTCACGCGCCCCGTGTGGGTCGAGCCGGGCGACGTGGTGCGCGCCGACTTCCAGGAGCTCGGCTCGGTCGAGGTGAGCTTCCGATGAGCGTGCTGCAGCCCACCTTCCGCGAGGCGCTCGCGGGCGCCGACCGGCCGCTCATCGGCCTGTGGAACGCATCCGGCAGCCCGGTGGCCGCCGAGCTCATGGCCGGATCGGGCGCCGACCTGCTGCTCGTCGACGGCGAGCACGGCCCGATGGACCTGCGCGATCTGCTGCACATCCTGCAGGCGGCGGCGGCCTACCCCGTCACGACCATCGTGCGCATCCCCTGGAACGACCCGGTGCGCATCAAGCAGGTGCTCGATCTCGGCGCGCAGAGCATCGTCGTGCCGACGGTCTCCACGGCGGCCGACGCCGAGGCCGCCGTGCGCGCCGCCCGCTACCCGGGTGCCGCCGGCGAGCGGCCGGGAACCCGCGGCATCGGCTCGGCGCTCGCGCGCTCGGCCCGCTGGGGGCGGGCGGCCGGCTACGTGGCCGACGCCGACCGGCACGTCTCGGTGACGGTGCAGATCGAGACGGCGGATGCGGTGGCGAACGCCGCCGAGATCGCCGCCGTCGACGGCGTGGATGCGGTCTTCATCGGCCCCGCCGACCTCGCGGGCTCGATGGGCTTCCCCGGGGCGCCCGGCACGCCGGAGGTGGTCGCCGCGGTCGACGCGACGATCGACGCGGTGCGCGCCGCGGGCAAGCCGGTGGGCGTGAACGCCTTCGCCGAGGCCGATCAGGATCGCGTGCTCGCGCGCGGCGCCGACTTCGTGTTCGTCTCGGCGGATGTGACGCTCATGGCGCGCGGCTCGGAGGCGGCGGTCGCCCGGCTGAAGCAGGAGCGCACGGCGACCGACTCCTACTGAGCCACGGCGTGCTGCACTGAGCGTGCCGGTTGCGCCGTTTGGCTAATGCCGTTAGCCTGACGACATGAACGCGACCACTGCATCCGCCCGCATCGTCGTCGACGACGTCGAGCTCGCCTACGACCTCGCGCTGCCCGACGCGGCCGACGCCCCGCTCGTGGTGCTGCTGCCCGGCATGGGCGACCTGCGCAGCGCCTATCGGCACCTCACGCCGCTGCTCACCGATCGCGGCGTGCGCGTCGCGGCGCTCGACCTGCCCGGCCACGGCGACTCGGGCATCTCGCCCGCCCCCGTCGGCCAGCGGCAGATCGCGCGCGCGGCCGTCGCGCTCGTCGAGCAGCTCGGCGGCCCCGCGATCGTCGTGGGCCACTCCTTCACGCCCGACAGCGCGCTGCTCGCGACGCAGCTCGCGCCCGAGGAGGTCGTCGGGGCGGTCGCCATCGCGCCGTGGGCGACCACGCCCGAGCAGCCGTGGGCCATGCGCACGCTCTCCCGCGTGGTGGCGAGCACGCCGTGGATGTGGTCGCTCTTCTACCGCTCGCTGCACAAGGCGCCGCCGTCGGATCTCGCCGAGCATCGCCGGCGCATCGTCGCGTCGCTGCGGCGGCCGCGCGGCACCGAGGCGGTCGCGACGATGGCGGCGGGCACGACGAAGGACGCGATCGGGGCCCGCGCCGGCCAGCTCGCGCCGGTCGCCGTCGTGATGGGCGGCGCCGACCCCGACTTCCGCGAGCCCGCGGCCGAGGCGCAGGACTACGCCGACGCCGTCGCCGGCACCGCGCCCGTCACGGTGCGCATGATCGACGGCGCGGGCCACTACCCGCACGCCGAGCGGCCGGACGAGACGGCGGATGCGGTGCTCGAGCTCGCGCGCGGCCTCGGCTGGTCGGTCGAGCGTGCCTAGGGCGGGCCTCTCCCCCGCCGCGCTGGTCGAGCTCGCGCTCGCCGAGCTCGACGCCACGGACGGCGCGCCGCTGGCGCTCGGCGCCATCGCGAGCCGCGCGGGCGTGAAGACGCCGTCGATCTACAAGCACGTCGCCGGCCTGCCGGAGCTCGAGGCGCTCGTCGCAGCCCGCATCTACCGCGAGCTGGGCGACGCGCTCGAGGCGGCGCTCGGCGCGCCGGGCGCCGGTGCGGCACGGGGGCCGGATGCGGTGCGCGCGTTCCTGCGCGCCTACCGGTCGTTCGCGATCGCCCACCCCGGCAGGTACCGCTGGCTGCCGGTGCAGCCCGGCGGGCATCCGGAGCTCGAGGCGGAGGCCGCGCGCGTGCTGGCGATCGCGGGCCGGGCGGTCGAGGGGGCGAGCGGCGAGGCGGCGATCCACGCGCTGCGCGGGCTGCGTGCCGTTGCGCACGGCTTCGCCACGCTCGAGGCTGCGGGCGGCTTCGGCATGCCCGCCGACGTCGACGCCTCCTACGAGCAGCTCATCGAGCGGCTGGTCGGCGACTGAGACCGGTCTCAGCTCGCCGTCGCGACGAGCGCCGCCCTGCTCGCGAGCGCCACGATCGCCGCGACCACCGCCACCAGCGGGAAGGCGCCCTGCACGAGCGCGGCGCGCGCCTTCGAGCGATCGCTCGCCACGAGGTACACGGCCGCGCCGAGCATGATGCCGGTGGCGGTCAGCACGACCGCCAGGCCCGCATCCGTCGCCCCCAGCATCAGCGCGACCACGCCCGCGATGGCCGCGACCCCCAGCAGCAGGTTGTAGACGCCCTGGTTGGCGGCGAGCTGCTTCGACTGCGACGCCTGCTCCGCCGTCGTGCCGAACACGCGCCGCGTCGACGGATGCTCCCAGCGCAGCGTCTCGAGCACGAAGATGTACGCGTGCACCGCCGCGGCCAGCGCGGCGGCGAGCACGACGATCACGGTGAGCACCACGCGCTGAGCATAGGACGGGCAGCTCGTCGCCACGCGAGCGGATACCCCCTTGGGGTATCCGGCGTCCACCGGTACGATGGTGACATGGCTACGACCGAGATCACCAAGGACACCCTCGAGCAGACCATCAGCGGCGACGGCATCGTGCTGCTCGACTTCTGGGCCGCGTGGTGCGGCCCGTGCCGCATGTTCGGCCCGATCTTCGAGGAGTCGTCAGCGCAGCACGACGACATCACCTTCGGCAAGATCGACACCGAGGCCGAGCAGGAGCTCGCCGGCGCCCTGCAGATCACGTCGATCCCGACGCTGATGGCATTCCGCGACGGCGTGCTGGTGTTCCGCCAGGCCGGTGCGCTGCCGGCCCCGCAGCTCGAGCAGCTGATCGGCGCCGTGCGCGACCTCGACATGGATGACGTGCGGAAGCAGCTCGCCGAGCAGCAGGCCGCTCCCGATCAGGCCTGAGCGACCGCCGAGGAGCTCGAGACGCGCTTCCTCGCCCTGGCATGAGCACCCGGCGACCGGCGCCTGCCCGAGCCTCCGCGACGCGGCAGTGCGGCCGGACGGATGCGGGAACGACGAAAGCCCCCGCATCTGCGAGGGCTTTGCTGCTGGCCTACTTGACGTCTGCTCGAACCATTGCATCGCTGGGTTTAGCCCTAATCAGCTTCGGAAGCTGGCGTTTGTCGGAGATCGAGAAGACGGTTCGAGCAAGGCACCTACATACCGCGCCCAGGCTTTGGCCAAGCGGCTCGAGCCAGGAGCCATCGCCGAGATCGTGCGTCGAGCCAGGGCTGGCGAGAGCGCACGATCGCTGGCCATCGAGTACGTGGTCGCGCCCTCCTCCATGGCGAAGCTCCTGCGCGAGAACGGCGTGACCGTATCAAGACGCACAGTAACCAAGACGAAGACGCGAATACTGGCCCGGGAGTATGAAGACGGAGCGACGATGCGTGAATTAGAGACGAAACACGGGCTGTCGCATGGCGCGGTGTTGCGCGCACTTCACCGCTCCGGAGTGACTATGCGGGCGAAGGCACCGCGGAGCAGGATCTAGGTGTCTAGATTGCCCCAACCGTCGCCGAGCACCCAACGAAGAGCGGAAAGCTCTCCACTCAGCATGCCCCACTCGAAGTCACTTCCGGGCTGCATCGCCTCGGATCCATACTTATCCTCAAGGCGCTTCATCTCCGTAAACATTCCGTCCAGGATGCTCTGCGGCACCTCGCGATCATCGAAGTTTCCGTCGGGTGGCTTGCGGCCGTACCAGACCTTCTCAAATCGTTCAGTCTCGGCTCCCAGAATCTCCGCGATTGAGCGAAAGCCCTCAACCTCGACGTTGTGCTTGTAAATGAGGTCGGGATGGGCCGTTACGATATCGGCGAGCTGCGGACGCTCCCAGTGACGAATACGGAAGGGTGGGCGTCGGTTCTTCTGGTACTGATCGAGCCAATCCTTGGCTGGGTTCGAAAGGTAGCCGGACGCCATTACAAGTACTACGTCCGGCTGCTCTGCTTCTGCCCAGGTCATGAGCCCTTGGAGCGCCTCAGGCGGAACACCCTTCTCGTAGTGCTTGGAGTCGACGAACCAGCGCTCGGTGTACTTCAATCCGTCGACATCGGTACGTTCCCGCTCTGCGACGATGTCTCGCCCGCGATCTGACGGGCTCGCCTTCTTGGCCGTGCCCTTGCGCCAATCCACGTTGATGTAACCAGCCTGTTTGAGCACATCGAAGCAGAACTCTTCGAATTCGGTCGCATCGAGATTGTCGAACGATAGTCGAACACTCACCGGATTTACCGGTTTGCGCATAGAGTCTTGGCCCTCAACTTCGCTACTCATGAAATAGTCCACCAGAACTTTGACCCGTAAATCTTGCCGTACCCATCTTTGTCACCAAGATCCGTCCACATGTCCCGCTTCGGATCTCCTCCAAACTTCACTTTCGCGGAGAGTGAGTTATAGACAGCTGCAGTGATGTAGGTGGGATACTCCGAGTGAAGAGCGGCGAGCTTGGCAGCAATATTCGCGGCGTTTCCCACCCAGACAAGGTCGTTACTACCGCGAATGCCAGTCCGCGAAACCATCGTGCTGGACGAAGCAATACCGACCTTCTGCTGGAGCTTATACGTGTTCTTCGGATACCTAGCATCCATGGCTGGCTGGAGAATCTCCCTAACCGCCCAATTGATTTTAAGGGCTACCTTAGCCGCGTTGCTGTTCTTGGAACCACCAATGAACACACCCATGACGCGATCACCATCGAAAGCAGTAACCGCCCCATCGTGAGCCCGAATAACCCTTGAAACCGTATAGAGGTAGTTCTTGTAGACCTCCGAAGAGAACCAGTCTTTATAGCCCTTAACTAGACCAGTCGAATCTTTCAGGTCTGCGTATAGCACAACCGCATCAAGGTCGACCGCTTCGTTACCGAGAGAGACGCCGTCGGTTGACGGAACCTTCTGTCCTTCACGACGAGACCACGCGGTGTCATGGGTCTTCTTCGCGTAGTCTCGCAGGTCATCAGCTAACGACATAAGGTACTCCGGTTGAACTAGACCTCGACGCGAGATCGCCGAGGACGCCCGGGAAGAGGCCGACAGCAAAGAGCAGGTAGAGCGCCCCAATCACAACGATTCCAGCAAGCAAGAGGTAGAGGGACCACTGCAGCAGGGCATGCTTACGCCACGCTATCTGCGACATCTTGATCACCTGGTCGGCAATCTGACCGTCGCTGACCTGGTTGCGCGCGAGAGTTGCGGCAAGCTCCTTCTTGTCCCAGTGTCGCAAGTGGCCGAAGTAGAGATAACCCCGAGTCTCGGGCTTCGGCTCCCTGAGCTTGACGCGAGGCAGCAGCACAAGTGTCGAGAGAATCACGCTGACCAGAAGCAGAAGAAGACCTCCGCCAATGATCCATCGAGACAGGTCGGTGAGTTGGCTAAGCGTGTCCGCGTTGACGATCAGCGCGAACGCAAATCCTAGAACCGCCGCCTCGATGGCGAGAGCAGCCGCAGACTTCACATCAACTTGAGATATCCAGCCCTTGGCGTTCTCATGAACACGCCACGCGAGCTCGTCCGAGAGTTCAATTTGCTCCGGCTGACTGCCTTGTCGCGACTTACCCTTCTTTGCCATATTGCTCCTGATTATGACAGCACCCATCCACACGTCAAGCATGATCGGCACGGGCTCCATTCTTCGGTGACGCCGATGAGGCTGTCAGCTACGATACGGCTAAGGCGCCTGCCGCGCCTTGTTGCGCCGCGGGCGAGATGCGATCGCCTGGATGCCTCTGCGTCCAGCAAGAAGTCGTTCGTCTTTGACGTTCTCTCTCACCGAGAGCCTGCTGAGGATGCGTTGCTGGGCCTCTGGAGTCCAGAAGATCTCGAGCTTCTGGCGAGCACGAGTGATGGCCGTGTACAGGATGCTGTGCGACAGGCGCTCCTCGTTGGCATCGGTGATCACGACCTTGACGGAGTCGTACTCGAGGCCTTGAGCCTTGTGGATTGAGACGGCGTAGGCGATCTGGAAGGGCACCAGCGTGTTCAGAGTGTCGTCGTCTTCGTCGGTACTGCCGCGTTCGAAGACGTCGAATTGGACCACGGATCCCTCCACCCATCGCAGCTCAGTCCAGTGCAGCTCCGCCGGTGGAAACTCACGATCAAGGTCGACATCGAAGGTGATGCGGCCCGGCACTTGTTCGATGCCGACGATGGTCCCCTTGAGGTTGTTGAAGATGATTGGTCGGAAGCGATCGGTCTCGTTGAATAGCACCGGGTCGCCGACCTTGTACGTGGACGCGCTCCAGTTCACGGCTGGATTGGGATTGCTTGCCTGCAGGAAACGGTTCACGTTGTTGATTCCGTACAGCCCGTCGTAGTTGAGGCACAGCACGATCTGGTCGCCGTCCCCGTGTTGGAACAGTGAGTCTCCGAGGACCGTTGAGTAGCCGTTCTTGGACAACGACTCTTCTATCCGATCGTCGAGATTGCGAACGCGATCCCACAGGGTCAGCAGCTGCTCATCGTTAGTGCGGAAAGGCTTGGTTAGCTCGAACACGGAGTCCGCCGGTAGGTAGGAGCGGATGGCACTGAACCAGTTGCCGAATTCAATCGACTCGATCTGGTAGACATCGCCAACCAGGACGAGCAGATCGAACGTCGTCTCCTCGAGTACCTTCAGCAGGCTCGCGTTGCTGACCGTACTGCACTCGTCGATAACCACAACGCCGTAGCTGCCGCCGAAGACATCGCCGCTGCGCAGATGCTTGCTGATCGTGCTGAACTCGGCGTTGGGCGCCTGCACACGCCGCCTGAGATTGTCGACCGCCGGGTTCGTGTGAGCAAGAAAGAGCTTGCGCTCGTCGCCGAAGTAGTTGGCGATGTGGTCGACCATCGTCGATTTCCCAGTGCCGGCGGCGCCGTAGATGAGCGCGACCTTCGAGTGCTCGAAGAGCCCTTGGAGGGCGTCAGCCTTCAGTTCGTCGTCGACCACGTCGGGATTCGCGTCGAGCCACTGCCGCACGCCGTCGCGATGATCAGTGACCCCTTCCCCAGCTTCCGCCTGCAATGCCTCGATGATCGACACTGTTCCGTCTTCGTAACCAACCATGAAGACGTGGCCCATGTCGTGTGCCATTTTCCGAGGGGCGTGTCGTGCGGTCGGAGGCAACTTCTGGTTGTAGCGGGTGATCAGGACATCGATGTCCCCGAGGTCCTCGAGCTCCGTCGCGGGTGTGTATATCTGGCCCTTGTGCTCCACGTTGTTGCGGACCCTGCGAGCGAGTAGCTCGTGTTCACGGCCATGCGTGCTCAAGCTCTCGGCGAGATCGAAGAAGCGAGGGTTGTGGCCCCGAGGGGAGGTGCAGAACGGCATGGTGTCGAACGGCCGACAGCCGCTGGAGACGCGCAAGTTCGAGAGCCATCCACACGGTGCAGGATCGAACTGGGCCTTGATCACCTGGTTATTCATCCGCAGCATCAAGTACCGCACCAACCGAGAGCCCGGTCTATTCGCGCGCACGAGCGAACGCGCACGATCCAGAACTCCGAAGATCCTTGGATCGCCTTTCGCCTCTGCGGTGGCCCATGTCCGGATCTGCGTGTAGGCAGCGTCGGTCATGTCCATCAGGTCGAGGAGGTTCGACTGGGTCGTGGTCAGATACTGCATGAGGTTCCGGTACTCGACCTGCCCCGACTGCACACGAATCGTCTGGTCGAAGAAGCGGGCAAAGTTCTCGAACTCGCAAGGACGGATGGAGACTTCCCATGTCCGGATGATCAAGATTGGCATCGTCTGGCCGAGCACTTCGATCGAGTCGCTTGCGATCTCCAAGCTTGCTGCGTACTTGTCCGTGATGTCGATGTCGGTGAACCCAATGACCCGGTCGAACTTGCTGGTTCGGTTGTGAGCCGGGTAGAAGGTCACCTCGTAGTAGATGCGTCCATCGACGAAGAACGGACGCGAGCTGTGGATGTAGTAGCGCTCCCGTCGCGGCTCGGCAGACAGCGCTGCTTGCACCTCGTCGACGCGAGTGGCGATCTTGCCGTAGTACTCACGGAGCGCCGGATCTAAATCGACCGGAAAGAGCTCGACGTTGTCGAGGATCGCAATGCCAAGCTCAGCCTCAGCAAGGTCGCGCGTGCGAAGCAGGTACTCGAAGTACTTGAGCATCAGGCGCTCGGACGGGTCACCCTCGAGCGTGTAATGCGATGCACTCGCTTGCAGCAAGTGATGAAACCTACTGAGCAGTCGAACCTTCGCACGGGCCTTCGCGGCCTCGAGCGCAGGAGCCACCTTGTCGTAGTGAAACTCCGCAGTCGCGTCACCAAGATGGGTCCAGACGAGCAGGCCCTCGACCAAGTTACGCAGTTGACTAAGGAGGTTCTGTGACAGGAATCCCCTGTCGCCCGAGTGGGAAGCGATGTTCCGACGGATTACGTTGTCGGCGCTCTGTACCTGCTGCTGGACGGAGGCCATCGCTAGTGCCCTCTCCCGTCACCTGTCGCGGCGACGGTGGAAATAGCTGCTGTCGAGATTTTCGACGCTGACACGGGACGCCGAGCGTCGATCGAGGTGTACCAGAGCTTCTTCTGCGTCTCACGTGCTACCCGGGAAACGACGACAGGCAACTCCATCAGACGCCTCGTAGCGCTCTTCGCGCTCCGGTACTGCACCGCGACGAACCAACCGACAGCGGCGTCGTCAGATTTCAGGTAACTCGGCAACTGGTCGCGCACACCATTCCAAAACTTTCCGTTCTGGAGCTTCTTGATCTCGATCAAGAGTCGAGCCGACGTACCAGATGCAACCTTGAAGTCGACAGGTCCGCGCCCGAGTTCTACCTCCCGGTCCAGCTCGACGTTGAACTGACGGAGGTACGGTTGCGCAAGCCCTAGAAACAACAGTTGCACTGCTTCTTCAGGCTTCTCGGTGTCGTCTGAGTTCCAAAGCAGGCTCCAGCCCCGCTGCTGCTCGATGAAGTGTCTGAATCGATCGATCACCTCGCCGACCAGCTGGACCAGATCGTCGTGCGACGCAATGGTCCTCGGAGGTAGAGGGTTCGCAGAAGCGAACGCCCGGGGCTCCTGGTCCCACTGAACAACACCGGCCGGATCGGCGCCGAAGTCGTAGCTGGTGAGGTCGGAGCGCGACGTTTGCTCACGAGCCCAATCACGCACCCGGTAGGGATGCCGCCGCGCATACTCGACGATGCCAGCCTTGGTCACACTCTCCCCGACCTTGAGATTCAGCGACAGTCGGATGTCCTCGTTGAAGTGGGAGTCGAACCAATCCTCTGCATTGAGAGTGGGAAGCGAATCGAGCAAGAAGGCTGGCACCAACAGAACTGGACCACCAGTAAACGGGTTGGTTGGCAACTCGACGGGCTCGTCGTGCCACCGCGCGGCGGCTAGCGTGACCCTCGCGTGCTTGAGCTTGTGGATCCCGAGTTCCACTCCGTGCCGTTCGGCTACTGCCTGCGTGTACTCGATGAGGCGCGACTTGAGTACGTTCGCTGTCGCATCTGAGATGCGATCGGCGCCGATCCCAGAGTTGAGGATGCCAATCTCCTCGATGTGTTCAGGGTTGCTGAGTCCCGCGGCGATCGCGACGGCGATACCGTCCGCCATCGTCGCGGCGAACCGGTCGCCACCTCCCGAGCCGCGCGTGCTTTCCGCGGTGTATCCAAGTCCCAGTTCACCGGGCTCCGGAAATGTCAAGAGACGCCGCGCGGCCTGTGCCGACAATGAAGTGGAGCTCGTCGCCTTCGCGACTAGTCGGTAGCAATAGACGAAATGAGCGATCAGTTCTTCGTGCGCCTCGGCCCACTCGCCGCCCGCTTCCAGCATCAGCAGCGGGTCGATAAACAACTTCGTGTCAATCTTAAGATGCGGATCGAACCAGTCATCCTCGTCAGTGCGCTGAATACCGAAGTGCTCCGAGAACCGCATCGCTTGTCCTATCGTCCCGAGTCAGTCTCGTCGGTTGCGAAGAGTTCCGCCTGCTCCAGCACTAGATCGATGGCCTTGGCTTCAGCGTCAGGCGGGTAATCGAACTTCGCCAGCAGGCGCCGGACCCTTGAACGCATGGCGGCCCGGACGCTGTCCTTCAGGTTCCAGTCGATCGTTGCCGACTCACGGACCGCCTTCACCAGTTCGCGCGAGATTGCCTTGAGCGTCTCGTCACCGAGCTCCAACACGGCAGCGTCGCTGTGAACGATCGCGTCGTAGAACGCAATCTCATCGTCCTTCAGTCCAAGCTCCTCGTGCCGCTTGGCATCGTCGCGCATCTCCTTGGCCAGTTTAACGAGCTCAGCAATAATCTCAGCGGTACTGAGTGATCGATTCGTGTAGCGATTGATGGCCTCTTCGAGCTGCTCCGAGAACTTGCGACCCTGCACCAGGTTGGTGCGCTTGATCGTTCGGATCTGGTCATTCAACAGACGGCGAAGCAGTCCCATCTGCAGGTTTGGCTGCTCTTTCTTGGCCAGCGAGTCCAGGAACTCGTCGGACAAGATCGACAGTTCGGGTGCTTCCACTCCGGCGAGCTTGTAGACGTCAATCACTTGGTCGGCAACGACCGCTTCGTTCAGCAGTTGGCCTAGCGCAGTGTCTATCTCGACAGCTCCAGCACCACCACGGCCGGAATCCGGATTCTGGATCTTCAGGATGGCGGCGCGGACATCGGTGAACAGACGGATGTCGTCACGGATTGCCGCTGCCTCGTCGCGTGCACCCGCCAAGGCGAAGGCCTTGGCCAGAGCCAACACCTGGTCATTGAATCGACTAGTCCGGTCTGGATCGCCCATGACGTAGTCGAGCACCTTGGCGTACTCGGCCAGGCGCTGCGACGCCGAGAGCGTCGGTGAAGAGTCGTAGTCGACGCCGTGAAGCAGACCGCGAATAATGTCGTGCTTCTCGAGCATGACAGCGACCATCTCGTCGATTGGGACGCCGGCCTGGTCACGGTCGGATGGCGAGTACTCAAACAGCGCTTCTTGAAGGTTGGCGAAGACACCGATGTAGTCGACAATGAGGCCACCTGGCTTGTCACGGAAAGTGCGGTTGACACGGGCGATCGCCTGCATGAGCCCCGCGCCCTGCATCGTCTTGTCGACGTACATGGAGTGCATACTCGGTGCGTCGAAGCCGGTCAGCCACATGTCGCGCACGATGACCAGCTCGAGGGAATCGTCCGGATTCTTAGCTCGCGCCTTCAAGTCCTTGCGGACGTCCTTCGGGTAGATGTGAGGCTGGAAGTCGGCTGGGTCGGCTGCTGAGCCAGTCATCACGACCTTGATTTTGCCTTCGGCCGGGTCGTCAGAGTGCCAGTCCGGTCGGAGCTCGACGATCTTCTCGTAGAGCCGAACCGCAATGCGGCGGCTCATCACGACGATCATGCCCTTGCCAAAGATGGCCTCGCGGCGCTTCTCCCAATGATCGACGATGTCGCGAGCGACCATGTCTAGCCGAGCCTCGGCGCCGACGATGGCCTCAAGACGTGACCAGCGGGACTTCGCTGCTACGGCAGCGTCTTCCTCGACCTGCTCCGTAATCTCGTCAGCCAGATCGTCGAGTGCGGCGTAGTCCTCTGCAGACAGTTCGACCTTGGCGAGTCGAGACTCGTAGAAAATCTTGACCGTCGCACCGTCCTCGACGGCGCGCGTCAGGTCGTAGACGTCGACGTAGTCACCAAAGACCGAACGAGTGGATTTGTCTCCCGACTCGATCGGGGTGCCGGTGAAGCCGAGGTAGGTAGCCCCGGGCAGTGCGTCGCGCATGTGCTTGGCCAGGCCAGCCTTAAGGCGACCGTAGCGATCCAACGTCTCACCGAAGCCGTACTGCGATCGGTGCGCCTCATCGGCAACCACCACGACATTGCGGCGGTCGGTGAGGACTGGGTTTGCGTCGCCGTCCTCCCCCGGGGCGAACTTCTGCAGCGTCGTAAACACGATGCCACCCGAAGCGCGCTTGAGCTTGGCGCGAAGGTCAGAGCGAGTCGCCGCCTGTGTCGGTGTCTCGGGAAGGATCCGAGCCGGAGCGAAGACCTCGCCGAACAGCTGGTCGTCTAGGTCATTCCGGTCAGTGATGAATACAAGCGTCGGGTTCGCCATACGGGCGTCCCGCATGATCTTCGCCGCGTAGAAGACCATCTCAAAGCTCTTGCCGGAGCCCTGGGTATGCCAGACCACTCCACCACGACGGTCGCCGGTCGGGCTGGACGCCTCGATGGTGCTCTCAACTGCAGCATTGACGGCCCAGTACTGGTGGTACTTGGCGACCCGCTTCATGAGCGCCTTGACCTTCTGGCTGGTCGCGTTGTCGGTCACCGTCTCCTCGCTGAAGACGATGAAGTTCTGCAGCAAGTCGAGGAGCCGCTGCTGATCGAACGCGCCCTTGATGAGAACCTCTAGCGCGGGCAAGTTCGTCACAACGTCGCGGCCATCGATCGTCTTCCACGGCGCGTAGTGCTCGAAGGCCCCCGAGTACGAACTCATCGCGGCAGACACTCCGTCGGAAATGACCGTCAGCGCATTGGGGACGAACACCGATGGGATGTCCTTGCGGTACGTCTGCACCTGGTTCCACGCACTCTTGAGTGTTGCGTGCTCCGCAGCCAAGTTCTTCAGTTCGAGCAGCCCGATAGGAATGCCGTTCAGGAACACGATGACGTCGGGACGACGGTTCTTGCCGTTCTCGACGATGGTGAACTGATTGACGGCTAGCCAGTCGTTGTTACCAGGGTGCTCGAAGTCGATAAACCAGATTCGAGTCGTCCGGAGTTGGCCGTCAGCTGCACGGTGCTCTACCGGCACACCCTCGGTCATCAGCTGGTGAACGCGGAAGTTCTCGTCGATCGCGCTCTGGCTCTCGGCACGTTGCAGCCGTTTAACGGCCTCGTCCAGCACGGCAGTAGTGGCCGCAGGGTTGAGGCGACGAGCGGCATCACGCAGGCGACCCCAAAGGAAGACCTGGTCGAAACCAGAACGCTCGGCAGCAGATTCGCCCGGGGCGAGGTTTGGCCCAAAGGCTGTCTCGTAGCCGAGCTCGGCGAAGTACTCAAGCGCGGCGATCTCGATGGTGGACTCGTTGAAAGCCATCACGAAGCGACCTCCAGGGTCGCGTCGTCGACCCAGCGGGCCAGGACGCTTAGCGCAGCCAAATACTCGAGGGCTTGCTGCTCGGGCATCTCTTGGTCGACCTCGTGAGCCAGTGGATTGCGGATCCCAGCGAACACGCCTTCCGCGAAGGCACGCCCGCCGCGTTGTACCGACTTGAAAGTCTTGCTGCTGTCGCGCTTCATGCGAAGCAGCCGGGGACTACCGGTCGTTGCAGCATTCTCGCTGAACGCTTGCGTAAAGAGGTCACCCTCGCTGAGATCACGTCGTCCAAGCTTGTTTTGAGTCTCGGCGTTGAGCTTGCGGATAGAGCCCTCGACCGCCTCGCGAAAGTGTCCCGAACGCCACAACGAAGAGGCGCCGTCCCAGATCCAAGAGTGAAGATCGGAGGCAGAGAGGTCGGGTGCATTGTCGCCGAGATGCTCACGGATTTCTTCCTGGCGGAGAAGCTCTTCGCGAGCGCGGATGGCGGCTTCGCGATGCCGCGTCCAGCGATTAGTTTTCTGCAGCCTGATGTCCGTGCGCCAGTTCGGCACGACACGGTCCAGGATCTTCTCAACAACCTGCGCCTGCTTCGTGACCTCGAGATCTGAGGCAGCCGTGCTGGAGGTGTGAGTGATACTGACGTAGCCGGGCCCGCTACTACTGTTGTTTCGCATGACGGTCTGCTCGATGAACTTCTCTAGCTCACTGAGAGACCACTTGAGGTTAAGGCCGGTCACAGGCTGACCTCACGAACACGAACTCGACCGTCTAACAAGGCGGGTAGCAAAGATGTGCGCAACGACTTGAGACGATCGCTCTCGGTACCAATACGGAGCATCGCGGCGAGAAGGGCGGGCAGGCTCGCATTGAGGCGATCAAGCGAGAGGTCCTGCAACTCGGGAACTGGTAGATCGCGGAAGTTGGTGCTATTGAGTCCGGGGATGGCGACTCCGGTTCCACGCTTCCTCATCTCTCGATCGAGCCAGCGCGAGCGGAGAAGCCAATAGAGGACGGCTTGCGAGAGGCCATCGACCCCTCGAACCCGATAGACGTGTTCATTGATGGTCGCCTCGGCGACTGGAAAACCATGCCCAAACGCACTTACATGCGGGATGAAATTGCCTGGCTTTCCCCCATCCTTGTAGACCAGCACATCCTCGTCCTGAAGGTGACCGCGTCGCATGGTTGCCGCGAAGGTCGCGGGGACGCGCTTGAATGCCTCCACCGAGCTCACACCCGCCGACTGAATGTTCTCAGCGCCAAGGCTCACGACACCCTCACGCGAGGCAGTAACCCCGCCTTTCGGTCGTGACCCGGTTTCAAGCACTGCAAGAACGTCGCCGAGTCGACGATCCGACATCCATCTTGGGAGTGCGTACCGGTCAAGGTCGAGTGCCGATTCAAGGATGGCGGCTCCTAACTGCTCGAGCTTCGCGATTACCCGTCGGTCCGACTCAATCTTACGATCCAACGCCCCGATCACGTCCATAATTCGACGCTGGTCTTCAATTGGCGGCACCTGAACCGTCATCTGGCGCAAATGCAGAGGACCGAAGTGCTTCAACACCGACCCCGCCCCCATGGCCTGAATCTGCTGCTTGAACGACTGAGAAGTTAGTGCGATGGGGATGAACGACGCAAGCATGCGGTCATCAGCAGGCCTAAAGCGAATAAGGCCCGTATAGGGAACGGCGTCGACGCCACTGTCGCCCACGACGGTCACCTCGCCGAGCGATGCAGACGTGCTTAGTAGGACGTCACCGACTTTCAGGCGAAAGTGATTCCACTTCCTCGCAACCATGTCGGGATCGAGGTAGTTGCATCCGTGCAGGATGCTCACGGCCGACTTTACACCAGCGAGCCGAATGAGCGGGACACCGCTGTCGCGAAAGTCCTTCGCAAGGATGCCTGGGCCCTCACGAAAGTCGAGCACCTCAGGCAGCGGAACTTCGGGCCATTCAGCCATCGAGCCGCTCCAGCGCCGCTCGGACTTCGGATTCTGCAGTACGAGTCAGCTCGAATTCGGCGAACAACTCAGAGGTAAGTCGATCAACTTTTTCCATAATTGGCTCAATGTCAATCTCTGCCTGTTCAGCGCCGACATAGCGACTCGGAGCAAGGATGAACGCCTGACGCTCAATCTCATCGAGGGTTGCCACTTTCGCGTAGCCGGGAACATCCTCGTAGTGACCGTCGTGGTTTCGCCAAGCATGGTAGGTGCTGGCAAGTTTCTCGATATCCCCGTCAGAGAGCGAACGCAGACGACGAGTCTCCATCGTGCCGAGTTTACTGGCATCGATGAAGAGGACCTCACCGCGACGATCTCTGTGTCCGTTTCCCCCTCTCTCCTTAGATATAAACCAAAGAGAGACTGGAATCGTCGTGTTGAAGAACAGGTTGGTGGGCATAGTGACAATGCAGTCCACGAGGTCCGCCTCGACGATCCTGCGGCGAATGTCACCTTCCCCGCGCTCGTTAGAAGTCAGCGAGCCGTTGGCCAAGACGAAACCCGCAGTGCCTCTTGGGCTGAGGTGGTAAATGAAGTGCTGTACCCAAGCAAAGTTGGCATTGCCCTGATGTGGCGTGCCGTACTTCCAGCGAGGGTCATCGGCAAGCTTGGCATCCCACCAATCTGAAACATTGAACGGAGGGTTGGCGATGACGAAGTCCGCCCGAAGGTCGGGATGGAGGTCGTCGGTGAAGGAGTCACCAGAGCGAGAGCCGAGGTCGGCTTCGATGCCGCGCAGCGCGAGGTTCATCTTGGCAAGTTTCCACGTCGTGTTCGTGAACTCCTGACCGTAAACAGCTATGTCTGTGCGCTTGCCGCCGTGCGCCTTTACAAACTCGGCTGACTGGACGAACATGCCCCCTGAGCCAGCGGCGGGGTCATACACGCGCCCTCTGTAGGGCTCAAGCATCTCGACGAGCGTCTTGACCACCGAACGGGGCGTATAGAAGGCTCCGGCGTCCTTGCCGGACTCCTTGCCGGCGAACTGACCGAGGAAGTACTCATAGACGCGCCCCAGCACATCGTCCGCACCGTGGTCATCCGTCGTAGTGAAGCCAATTGAACCAATGAGGTCGACGAGCTCGCCGAGCCGCTTCTTATCGAGACCATCACGCGCGTAGTTTCGCGGCAGAACACCCTTGAGCGACGGGTTCTCCTCCTCGATCAGGTCCATCGCCTGGTCGATGTCCTCACCAATCGACGTCAGTTTGGCTCGAGACTGGATTGTCTCCCACCGAGCGTCAGCGGGTACCCAGAAGACGTTCTCCTTGGTGTACTCGTCTCGCGCCTCGAGGAAGCTGTCGTGACGGCTCTCTGGGATCCCGTCGGCAACGAGCTCTGAAGCGATGGCCTTGCGGCGCTCCTCGAAGCGATCTGAGATGTACTTGAGGAACACGAGGCCCAGCACGACGTGCTTGTACTCACTCGGCTCCTGGTTGCCACGCAGCTTGTCTGCAGCGTCCCACAGCGTTTGCTCGAGGGTCTTCTGTGGTTTGGGCTTCGCTGTCCGGGCCATCTGATGCTGTCTCCTTCGCGCCAAGGCGCGCGTTACGTGTTGCTGGGGTTGGACTCACCGTATCCGCGGGCACCGACAGAACGTCGATACGGCTCGCGGTGGGATGAGCGGCTGCAGCCGGGAGCGTCCTGCTCTGACCAGATACTGCAATCTGTCGCAATTATCGCACAATTGGCCCGAATGGTGAATAGAGACTAGCGTCAAGGCAATACGTAAACACGGCTCCGTGGCAACAATCCCTGTGTTATATCTCCCGCCGAATGCTCTTCTATCCACACCGGCCGGTGTTCTTGCAGGCTCGAATACCACTGATTGCGCCAATGCCCGCGGACCATCCAGCGGTTCGTAGTCTTGCGTTGCCACTCTCGAGGGACTGAGCTGGCGGGTCGGCGGGTCGACATCAGGGGTATGAGCCCGATCGAGTCGAGGTCGGCACTGGGCGGGGCATCTGACGACGCCGCAGCCGAGGTACTGAACGCGCCGTCCGGAAGTGCAAACGCCGTCGCGGGCTGCCACAGCATCGCGAACTTCAGGAGCGTCGGGTCTCCATCATGCGTCAGCCAGTCATCGTTCTCTAGAAGCTCCAGGTACCGACCCCGATGGACAACCAGTTGTTCAGCTTCGCCAGCACGCGACTGATCGGCAAAGAGCTCAAAAGTCGCTAGAGAGACCGACTCGGGACCGTGGCGCCAGAAGAGCACGTGCACGTCAGGAACACCAGACCGACGGATGGATCTAAAGGCAACAACGCCACGAGGCGCTGGCAAGTCGAACAACTCCAAGGTGTCGGCTGACTCCACAAGTTCTGGTGTGTCGGTGCGATCACCGCCCCAGACGAAGAACGGATCCGCGTCTCCGAGTACTTCGCGTGCGATATCCGCCACGACGCCAGCACCTGTGCGCGCCGCCAATCCGCGGAGGAGTTCGGGCAGCTTCTCCGGAAGGCTGTGCTTCATCATCTGGGCCGCCCGTTGGCTCTCGGCGACCGACAGCGACGGGGTCAGATACCAGTTGTCGCCCTCCCGTAGTGTCCGCTCAAGTGAAACAACGTGTGGATGTCGCAACACCCCAGAGGCAGGCACCACCACGCCTTGCTCGAGCAGCATGCGCATGATGAGTCGGCGTGAGACGCGGGCTTGCTCCGCTATCTGTTCAACGGTCTTATCCGACACGACACCCTCCAGGCCACGCCCGACACCTGCTCTCGAGCGTATCGGGAGCTACCAACCACCGATGCTTGGTAGGTCATCGAAGTCAGGCTTTTGGACGTGCAGCACCTTGGCCTCGATGATGTGCCCGCAGCCGCGACACCGCTCGTCGTAGATCAAGACGTTGCACTCTGGGCAACGTTGGTCGAGTTCATCGAGGAAGTCTTCCATAAGCCGACAGTAGCCAGCCTGGCCGGAGTGCCGTTTTGACTATCCACAGGCACATTGAAGAAGGCGGCAGTTCACCTGGGAGAGCTCGTAGCTCTCGATCCCAGGAGGCTGCCGCCGGATGGCCGGTCAGTCTGTCGACCGGCGCTTCATGAAACTCGGGAACAAATGCTCCATCCCGGCGACCGACACGACTTTGGTGTCGTCGACGGCGGCCCATCGCTCCTCGATGAGCATCGCCCAGACTGCTGCAGAGAAGTAGTCCGGGTACATTCCCTGACAGACATACCAGCCCTCCATGCTCGGAGGTAGGGGTACGACGTGGTTGCTCGTGCCTGTGACCGGATCGACGTACACGCCCTGGTCTTCGTACGGGATCTTCACCAGAACGGCGAACAGGCCGTCTTCGGTGAGCATCGTGACGAGATCGCCCGGTGCGTCTGTCGCCTTGCCGCTAGCGTCAGGTGCTCCGACGATCACGGCATCGCCGCAGATCATCTGGGAGCGGGCGTCTGGCGTTCGGTGCCACCAAAGCAGGGATGCCCTGGCGTTGAACTTCAGCCGCCGCAGCCGACCTTCCTCATTGACGAAGATCGTGATGCCGAGACTCGGCACCTGAAGCGCTTCGACCCAGCCATCGACCAGTGACTGATAGTCCGCCAGCTCATCGACCTCGATGATGCTGGGCGACCAGATGGTGTCAGCCTGAATCCAGACCGCTGCAGTCATGATTCCTCCTTACCTTCTTGCGGCCGGCGAACGCGATCGTTCACCTGGCAAGCCGCAGCGGGGCAACGAGGTTGGTCGGGCGGCAGCTGGCCCAGGCGAGAGCGAAAGGCCCTCAAGCCCGGGTCCAGCCACCACCGTTCAGGCGGGTGCCTGCTTGGTCTGGCGGGGAGGCTTGCTCCCCACCGGTCCTCCGAAGATGGCCTCGATCGCAGACTGCTTGGTCTTGGCCTCGCGGTCGATCTCAGCCCTGACCGTCTCAGCTCGGGCGAGCACCTTGGGATCGGACTTGCTGGTCTGAACCCAGGCCTCGAGAGCCAAACGGATCTCTTCGGTGACACTGCGGTCGTTGAGCTGGGCGATGACGTCCAGCTGCGCGCGCAGGTCATCGACGATGCGCACGGCCAAGGTGCGTATCGGGCTGGAAGCCGCAGCGGTTGCCGCGGCAGGTGTGCTCTCACTCATGGTGAGCCTCCTCCTTGGAAGCGGCCGACGAACCCGGGATGGTTCCTCTGTAAGGCCGCACACCTCGGAGGAATGAGGGAGATTATGCGCTGATGGTGCGTAGTGTCAATATTCCGCTCGCAATTGTTGTAAATTGCGCAGCAATCTAGCCTGGACTTGGAGTGTCTGAAATGCGACAATTCGGGCATATGCATCTGCCACCCGGATCCACTCTATTCGTCGCGATCGCCCTAACGATATTTCTTTACTTCGGCGCAATATTTCTATTCATGTCTTTGCATCTTGCCAGAGAGTATCTCAAGCACAAGCTTGAGTCACCTGCTACCGCGCAAGCCAAGCAGCGGGTGTTGAGTCGCTTCTCCTGGGCGAACATTCTTATTGCACCAGCGAGCTCGATTCTCATCCTATTCACTGCACGCGATTTCAACGCTGCGATGCTTTGCGTAGTCTCCATCGCATTCATTAGCGTGGGACTCATGGAGCTGATCGGTCAAGAATCTAAACGCATACGAGACCTAGACAAGTCCGACGCTGGCGAATGACCGCGGTGTCGATGACCGGCGAGCTGCGCGCAAGCGAGCGCCGCATCCATGCTTGCTCTTCGTCATCAAGGAAGACGCCCAGTGCCCGAGCGCTCGCCATCCGCAACATCGTCCAGCAACCACCATTCGTTGCTCTCTTCAAGCGCCAACGCAATCTCAACGGCAAGAAGTAGGCCACGATTCACCATCGCAATTACATCCGATTCCTGCGTGGGCCATGGGATGTACTTCACAGCGCGCTCGTCAAGAAAAATAAACGATGGCGCCATCACGTCGCGCATCTGGGTGGCAAGTCGTCGCGACTCCTGTGACAGTTCGGCGGGTTCCATTCTAAGAAGATTTCTCAAGAGCCTCGGGCTAAAGAGCGGGTCAAGTTCAGGAAAGCGCACACGCGGCCCATAAAGCCTTACGATGATCTTCGATAGGATGCTTCGCATCGGGCTTCCGCCCGAATTATTCTGCCCATCGAACCTCTGCAACCCTATCGGCACGTGACGCTCTAGATTTTGTAGAGTTCGCTCAACATCCCAAATCCCGCCAGCCCTCTCGACCCGGATTTGGGCCAGACGGACGAGCAATGCGGCTTCTTCTTCGGCGAGCGCTAGCCCTCTTGCCGCCGCCGACCATGAGTCACATGGAGACTCTGTCATTACCAGCAATTGCATCGCGAGCTCAGCATAGGCATAATCAACCTTCCTCGCTAACGCCTTCTCACCTACTTTGAACTCATCGAGGAGATCGCGCATCCGCTGCTTGAGAACAGAGTCTTCGCCGGCGATATTGAGGGTATGGGTCACGATGCGACTGTACGACTTGCCTAGAAGCGCCTCATTTTGTGCGGCACACTTAACAACTTCGAGCGCCGTCGCGTTTCGTTCCTGCTCGGACCGGCCCTGGTCGCGGAGTAGCGACGACACGACCCGAATCCAGGGCAGAACTCTCGTCATCTCGACGGCGCGGTAGCTGATTCCGTCGCGACCACGGAGTGAAACGAGGTCCTTGAGCAGCATCTGAGGAGATACGTCTCGCTCCATCTTCGACCTCCTGTCGGGGCGCACTACCCGCAGAGTATCGGGCAGGGCTACCCCTCATAGCGCCGCCAGTATGCGCGCAGCTTGCGGAGTGCATGGGGGTGTTGTGGGGGTGTTTGATTGCGCGTTTCGGCATGACGCTAGAAGCACGACAGATCGCCAGCTCTCCGTACAGCGTTCAGTTGCAACTGGCAACCGGATCTCGTCGCAGCCCAGTCAGGCGGCTGCCTTCATTGGCGCTACCTGCTGTCCGAAAGGAAGTTCGTCATGTCTGCACTCACACCCGTAGGAGGCGGCCTGTTCGGCTCGACCTCCGAGGGCCGCCGCCCCAATGCTGCCGTGGCTCGCCAGACCCGACGCGAGGTCGAGCAGATCGGATCGCGTGTCGAGATCGAAGCCACGGCCGAACAGGGTCGGGCCTTCCTGACCGCTATGGCACTCACCAACGTCGCCACGCTCGTGGCTCAGGCCGAGGCGCACATGAAGATCGCGCCGGGCGGGGCGCAGTTCTACGAGTCGATCATCGCCTCGTATGCGATCAACGCGGGCCGCCGCATCGGGAACCTCTGATGGAACTCGACTGGAGCCGCGCCGATCTTGGCCTCGGCCTCGCAGTAGTCCCGATCTGGTTCGCGCTCTGGGCGGCCATCGTCCTGATGGTCTACCTGCTCGAATGGCTGCCGGGAGCGATCAGAGCCTGGCTTGTCAAGCGGCGACGTGCCCACATGGAGCGGCGACTCGAGGCGCAGTCGAACCACCTCAAGAAGCAGATCTTGGAGCTGGCGGAGATCATCTCGGCGTCGCGGGACGAAGCCAGCGAAAGCATGCTCCGCGCCCACTTCATGACGACCGGCCGACTGCCGGACGCCAAGTAACCGCGCTCATCGCTAACCGTCGTTGACCATTCCACAACATCGAGCCAGGCCGGACTGATGCCGTCCGCCGACCTCAGTCGCCGATGTTCCGTTCGGGCGTCCACTCGCTCCGCCCGAAGCCCGAACGGAACATTGACGACTCCCGCCGCATCACCCATAACCGACGGTCACTGCCTGGTCGCCAGCTGTGCCGGACGGAGAGAGGAGTTCATTGACATGCCCAACACCACCCACCCCCAGCCTGGAGCAGCGCCTGCCGCTCTAACGGACGCTGAGCGCCTGGAGCGCTTCGGCACAACGACTCGCTTCAAGACCTGGTACGCCGACCCGCCCTGGGACATCGCTCAGAAGGGCCGCCTGGGTGCGATCCAGCACTACGACCTGATGACTGCGGAGCGCATCAAGGCGATGGGCCCGCTCATCCAGGAACTCTCCGACGACAACGCGACCCTGCTGCTCTGGGTCACCAGCGCCTCACTGCCTGCTGGCCTCGAGGTGATGAGAGCTTGGGGCTTCGACTACAAGTCGCATGCCGCCTGGGACAAGTACTACATGGGCCTCGGCCACTACTTCCGGTCGAGCCACGAGACGCTGCTGCACGGCGTGCGCGGCAAGGCACCATTCAAGTTCCGCGGCCAGCGCTCGACGCTGCACTTCCCGCGCACCGAGCACTCCCGCAAGCCCGACGAGATGATCCCGCTCATCGAGCGCGTCCTCGATGGCCCCTACGCGGAGCTGTTCGCTCGCCGACGCCCGAACTCACGGTCGGACTGGTCGGTCTGGGGCAACGAGATCGACAGCGACTTCATTCTGCCTGGCTACCCGGTGCCAAGCGACCGGGCCGTTCGACGCCGGGTTGACACGGCTCCACAGCGAGGAGGGGGTGATGCGTGATGTCGTTCTTCTCCCCCGACCCCAGCAAGCACGACAAGGAGCCCACGACCATGGCATCTCGCATCCTCAGCTTCTGCTTCGCTGCACTGCTCGGCGTTGTGCTGCTGTACCTGGCGATCGAACTGCTGGCCCAGATCTGGGGCTGGCTGGTACTGATCGGCGTCATCGCCCTGGGCGCCGTAGCTGCCATCTGGATATACCGCTGGCGGAGCTCCCGATGGTGAGCTCGCTCGCACCCCTGACACCTGTTCGAATGATCTGTTCAAGCGCATGGGTATTGACAATTTGTCAAGAAAGGCGCATAACAAGCGCATTCACCCCTGAGGTGCATACCGAACGGCTGTCATCGACCGCATGTGAACGTAATCCGGACTCGCTCCGGAAGGAGTACGACACATGAAGACATCACGTCGTCGCAACTACAAGCATGCAGACCGCCAGGTGTCTGCGTTCAAGCGCGTGGACATTCAGCAGGACAGGCGGAAGTTCGCCCGGTCGTTCACGCTCATGGGGCTCGAGCAAGCCCGGCGTGAGGCCGAGGCCATGAGGGACGGGTTCGCCTCGCAGCCAGAACGCGAGGAGGCAAGTCATGCCTGACCAACCCGTCTTCACCCGCCTGCTTCCCGGTATCGAGCTCAGCACGCCGATGCTCGAACGCTTTCTCCAGCGCCTGGCGACACCTGACGCCCCACGCCCGGTGGTGTTCGAGACCTGGGCAACTGACGCCGGTCTGATGCACCTGATCGGGCGCACGGCTGACGGCCGGCCAGGCCTGAAGAGCCTCGTCGCGGCGCACCTCAGTGACAGTACGCTGGCTCGCTCAATCCGTCCGGACGCTCCCGACCACGTCGCCATGCTGCGGCAACGGCCAGCCGGTTTGCCGCTAGCGACCGATGCTGCCGAAGCGACCTTGTTCGCGCTTCATAGCGTGCTGAGCCAGCGACAGAAGGGCGAGACCATCGCCGTGCAATTGGTGCTTGGCGACGGGCGTGGGCCAGATCGAACCACGCCGAAGATCGCCGACCCGACGCCGCCCGGGCTGATTGGCCTGCTGCTACGCGGCGTCGCAGATGCGCCGTCGGAAGTCCGCAATCGCGTGGCTGACCACGCCAGCCAGGCACGTATCGACGTCACCGTACGGATCGGCGCAACGGCGGCAGTGCCCGCCCGCCGCGACGGGCTGCGCGCACACCTGCTCGGAGCCTTCCAGCAGCTGGCGGCACCTGGCACCAGGCTTGATCTCGTCAACGACTCACCCCGCAACTGGCAGGCGGCACGTACGAGTCATACCCGGCTAACGCTCACGACCAGTCAGCTGTCGCCGCTACTGACCTGGCCAGTCGACGAGGCAGAGCTGCCCGGTAGACCGCCGCGCCATCCCCGCTTGCTACCGCCGCCGAAGGGGATCAAGAGCAGCGGCGCTATTCTCGCCAACTCGACTGCCCCGGGCCAGGAACGAACCATCGGCATCACGCCTGCCGGTCGTCTCCAGCACATGGCCATCACCGGCGGCACCGGCTCTGGCAAGAGCCTGCTGATGGCCACGCTGGCGCTCGACGACATTCAGCATCAACGACCGCTGGTGCTGCTCGAGCCGAAGCGCCAGTTGGTCGACTACATCGTCAGCCGCGCACCCAGGGCGGCTGCCGGAAGGATCGTCATCGTCGACGCCGCCGACGACCAACCGGTGGGCTTCAACCCGCTCGACATCGGAGATCGCGACCCTGGTCCGGTAGTCGATGGCATCCTCGAAGTCTTCAAGGCTGTCTTCCAAGATGGTTGGGGCCCACGCACCGAAGACTTGCTCCACGCCGGACTGCTGACGCTGGTCGCAGACGGACAGCGACGTGGCCGGCCGCACACCCTGCTCGATCTGCCGAAGCTGCTGGCCGATGACGGCTACCGCCGCTCGGTGATCGGCTCAGTGCAGAGCGATGAGACGCTCGGCCAGTATTGGGCGGCGTTCAACGGCATGACCCCGGCGCACCGCGCCAGCGTGGTCGCCGCCCCGCTCAACAAACTGCGCAAGTACGTGCTGCGCCGCAACGTCGCCGCCGTGCTCGGGCAGGCCCAACCTCGCTTCCGGCTCCGCGATGTCTTTCGCAGTGGCGAGCACGCCGTTCTCGTCCCGCTCAACGATGCGCTGCTCGGGCCGGGTGCCTCGCAGCTACTGGGTGGCCTCATCGTGGCCGAGATCTGGCTAGCCACCCAGGAGCGTGCCCTAGAGCAGGATCCGATGCAGCGACCCGGCATGGTCTTCATCGACGAAGTCCAGCGCTACCTGCACTTGCCGACCTCGATCGATGATGCGCTGGCGACCAGCCGCTCTTATGGAGTCGCTTGGCACCTGGCGCTGCAAGGACGCTCGCAGGTACCAGCCAGCATGGCTCTGGCACTGGAGCTCAACGCCCGAAATCAGATCACCTTCGCGGCCAGCCCGAACGATGCTCGCGCGCTGGCTCGCACCACCACCAAGCTGACCGCCGAAGACTTCCAGAGCCTCGGGCCCTTCGAGATCTACGCCAACTTGGTCGCAGGCGGCGCTCCCGCTGGTTGGCTCGCTGCTCGCACTCTGCCACCCGCAAACGAGTCCGGCCACGCCGACATCATTCGCCGTGTCAACCGTGAACGCTTCAGCGGCGACGCGGCTCCGAGCGACGCCACCGCACACGCTCCCGAGCCCGAGACTGCGACGGTTACCGAGGGCTCCGATGAGTCGAGTTCGCGTCCGTCGAACCAGAAACGGAGGCGATCATGATCGGCTGCCCACTTACGCGACGACCACTGGAAATCGCAGCGACACGGCGTCCGTCCGGGCTTCCGTCCAGCCGTCCTGCCACCACCGCCAGCCTGGGCGCGCTTGGCCGCCACAGCGCCGCACAGGGGCCGAACAGGGATGGGACTCCCGCTCTATCGAGCGGTGTCAGCCGGGCCCGGCCGCTCCCAGGAGGCCAGCCATGAATGCCGTCCGCCAAGCGCCCAGCGCACGGTCGCTCGGCCAGCTGCTGTCCGATCGTGACATCCGCATCCTCGAGTATCTGGAACGTTTCCGTCTGCTCGATACCCGGCTCATCCAGCGACTCCAGTTCCCAGTCGGCAACACTGGCCACGCCACCAGTTCATCGGCAACCCGCGCCACAACCCGAGTGCTCCGTCGACTCGAGGCCCACGCCCTGATCGCTCGCGTATCGCGGCGCATAGGCGGCCCGTCACATGGCTCCAGCCAGACGATCTGGCAACTGGCAGCCGGAGGCGAGCGCTACCTGCGAGCCAGGCGCGGCGACCCGGCCCGACGGCGCTACGTCACTCCGACCATCGGCTTCCTGGAGCACACGCTCGACGTGGCGCGCTACGCAGCCGCGTTGGGCGAAGCCGCTATGGACCGAGGTTTCGACCTGCTCGAGCTCGGAACCGAACCGGCCAACTGGCGTAGTTTCCAGACCGCTGCCGGAGGCCAGACGCTCAAGCCCGACCTCTCGGTCGTCACAGCCGATTCCGATCACGAGACCCACTGCTTCATCGAGATCGATCGCGGCACCGAGCACATGCCGGCGATCCTGCGCAAGTGCCGCCTGTATGAGTCGTACTGGCAGAGCGGCACCGAGCAAGCCATCCACGGCCTGTTCCCGTCCGTCATCTGGGTCACGCCCGACCAGACTCGCGCCCGCCGCATCCGCGAAGCCATCGCCAGCGACCGTCAACTCAACTCGCAACTTTTCCACGCCGCGACAGCTGAGAGCTCGCTCTCCGTCGTCGCGCCGTACGTCACACCTAGCCCGAAAGGAGGTACCCCATGAATACATCAACCATCTCAGCGGCGCCGGATCAATCCGACCGTGCCCGCGACATCATCACGCTGCTTCTGGCACTCGACATCGAGGACCAGCAGACGACGCTGGCCCGGGTCATCGCCGCCAGCGTCCACGACGGCCCCGGCACCGCGCTGGAGCAGTTCGCTGGGACAGGCCAACTCGACGCTGCTAGAGCCCTCGACGAGATCGACGACCTGCGGGTGCCGTTCGAGCAGGAAGCCTGGGTGGACGCCCTCAGCCGCCATGTCATCTTTGCCCGAGGAGCCAGGTCATGAATGAGCGCGAGAGCACTGAGCGGCACGAGCAACAGGAGCCAAACTTCTATCGGTTCCAAGACCTGATCACCCACGGCATCGCAGCTGCGTCTGCTGAGGGCCGCGAGATCGACCGAGGCACAGCTCGTCTCATCGCCCACACCCTCGGACGAGCCGCCGGCCGCGACTCAGCACTGGCTGCATTCGGCCGAACTGGCGCGGGCACCTACGACGACCTCCGGCCGGAGTACCTGGTGCTCTACCAAGAGCCGACCACTCCGCCGACTGTGCGCCATTGGATAGACTGGCTCGGCACGTATCTGGTCGACCGCGACAACGCCGATCCCGATCCAGTCCTACCGGCAGAGCACCCACCGATCGAGCAGGACGATGGGCTAATCCAGTCTCAGGTGTTCGTCGGCGGGCGAAGCTTCACGGCCTACGTCCCCGCCGAGTACACCGGCGGGCAGATGGCCGAACTCGAAGGCCGCCTGGCCGAGCACGGTCTCGACCACTGGACAGCGCTGCAGGCCTACCTGTCGCTTCCCGACATCGACGCCATGGCCGAGGACATGTATTCCAACTTCAAGGAAGCGTTCTTCGGGACCTACGAGACGCGTGAGGAAGCGCTACGCGCGCTGAGTCCACTGGAGGAGTGGGAGTCCGACCTTGTCGGCTGGGCGCTCGATCACGGCATCGATTCACACGCCGTCACGATCGACCACCGGCCGATCTACGAACAACTCGAGCTGGCCTACGACCTCGTCGAGCGGAACGGGCAGATCCATGCCTTCGCCAAGTAGCCATCACGAGGAGCCCCGGCGCAAACGCAGACCGGGGAGCGTCAGTCGCAGCGCCGCCGTCCTGACGTCGCGCCGGATCGCCATCACACCGTCGCGGCGTGAGCGACCAGACCTTCACCGACTAGCTCGGGTGCTGCTGCGCCTCGCGCAAGAGGAGTACGACGGGTTAATTCAGCCGCACTCGCGAGCGAACGACCACAGCTCGGTCGATCCGGGTAAGCACGCTGAATCCGCGTAACTCTCTTGAGAGGCAAGACATGAGACGTCGCGATTTCCGAGGCGAAAACTACAACGGCGAGGACACCCCCGTGCCCGCCCCGCAACAAAGCGCGAACGCCGCTAAAGGACTGGACTTCCTCGCCGAAGAGAGGGTTAATCCGGAGGAGCTAACCGGAGGTATCCAAGCCATGGCCCTAGAAAGCGCCGAAATCACTCGGCAAATGCCAAACACAAACTCACTCGATGGACTCGAGCATCTGATGGCGTTGCCGTCGAGCCCCACGGCCGAAGACGTGCAGTTGGGCGTGCCGCAAGCCGTCACCTACCTGCGCGTCTCGACACCACGGCAGCTGCACACCGCTGCCGACCTTGACGAGGACGGCAACAGCATCGCCACGCAGCGCGTGGAGGCGATGCGCAAAGTCCGAGAGTTGCGCGCGACCGTTGTCAAAGAGTTCGTCGAGCCGGGGCAATCTGCGCAGACGATATCCAAGCGCGCCGAGTTCAAGAAGTTGTTGCGCTACGTCGAAGCCAACCCGCAAGTGAAGTTTGTGGTCATATATATGCGCTCGCGCGTCTTCCGCAACTTCACCGATGCGGCCATCACCAAGCGTCAGCTGTTGGAAAAGGGGGTTCGGCTCGTCTCCGCGAAGGAGGAGTTCGGGTCGGGCTACATGGCGGACGCCATGGAGGCCATCACCGACGTCATGAACGAAGTCCAAGTTCGGATGAACGGCGAGGACGTGAAGGTCAAGATGGCGCACAAGGTTGAGCAAGGCGGCACGGTCGGCCGGGCGAAGCTCGGCTATCTCAATGTTCGCAAGGAGTACAGCGGTCGGCTCGTCAACACTATCGACCTCGATCCCGAACGAGCACCCCTCGTGCGATTCGCTTTCGAGCAGTACGCGACTGGGCGGTACTCCATCGCGCAGCTGCGCGACCTCCTCATCGAACACGGCCTGACGACGCGGCCATCCCCTTCGAGACCGGCCCAAGCCGTGAGCATCAGTCGTCTGGCGCTGATACTTCGCAACCCGTACTACACCGGGGTGATGCGCTACAAGGGCAAGCTCTACGTCGGTCGTCACGAGGCGCTGGTCAGTAAGGAGACGTTCCTCAAGGTTCAGGAGATCTTGGATCAGCGGAAGCGACAGGGCGATCGCGACATCACGCATCATCACTACTTGAAGGGGCTGCTGCGGTGCGGACATTGCGCGGAGGCGGGCCGAACCAGCCGCCTGATCTATAGCCAGGCCAACGGCAACGGTGGCACCTACGAGTACCTCGTCTGTGCTGCCAAGCAGCGCAAGCAATGCTCGATGCCGTGGATCCGCGTCGAACAGATTGAGGATCGCCTTCTGGAAGTAGTGGCGCGTGAGCGGCTGAGCGTCGACGCCCTTGACGGCATGCGCGAGGCACTGGCTGGCGCGGTCGACAACTTGCTGGCCGAAGACCGCGATGCGAAGACGCAGCTGCGGAAGCAACTTGCAAAGTTGGAACGGCAGGAGGAGCGGTTGATCGACCTGGCCGCTTCGGGAACACTGCCGGTCACCAAGATCCGAGAACGGATCGAGCACACGACCTTGGCCAAGGAAGCACTACAGGAGAAGCTCGAGCAGACGGCCGATCGGCTGCAATACGGCGCTGACACAGCCGTCGCATTCATGGACCTATTGGCGAACCCGGAAGAGCTCTACAAGCGGGCATCCGACACCGTGCGCCGAGATCTGCTGCTGGCGTACTTCGAGCACCTGGCGGTCTTCGTGCGCGACGAGCGCACAGAGGTCGCCGCACAGCGGAGCAAGGGTAACCGTGCCGTCCGAGGGCTGAACGACGCGACACAGGGCGGCACCGCGGGCCATGCGGCCCAACAAAAAAGGACTCCCCGCTCGGAAGCGGAGAGTCCTGCAAGAGCCATGATCAGTTCATTTGACCATGGTTCGAGTAACGTTCATCTGGCTGGGGTACCTGGACTCGAACCAAGAACAAAGGTACCAGAAACCTCCGTGTTGCCAATTACACCATACCCCAATGGTCGCACGCCGGAGCGAGTGAACCAAGAGTCGAGCATAGCGGTTCGCGCGCTCGAGCGCCAATCTCACAGGTCGATCGGGAGGTCAACTTCGTCCAATCGCGGCCGCGAGCGCCCGCGCTACGGTCATGCCATGGACGTGGATGCTGCGACGCAGACGATGATCGACAACCTGCCGGCGAAGACCGGCAGGAGCCTCGTGGAGTGGTTCGCGGTGCTCGATGCCGCAGCCCCCGAGAAGCACGGGCAGGCCATGGCGCTGCTGAAGGGCGAGCACGGCATGACGCACGGGTTCGCGAACCTCGTGGTGCTGCAGCACCGCGCCAGGGATGCGGGACCCGTGAGCGGCGACGACCTCGTCGATGCGCAGTACACCGGCGGGAAGGCCGGTCTGCGACCGATCCTCGACCGCATCCTTGGGGCCGTCGCCGACTTCGGCGACGACGTCGAGGTGGCGCCGAAGAAGACGAGCGTCTCGCTGCGCCGCCGGAAGCAGTTCGCGGTCGTCGAAGCCGCGAGCGCCAAGCGCGTGCAGCTGGGCATCAACCTCGGTGACGCGAAGCCCACCGAGCGGCTCAAAGCGGCGGGTGGCATGTGCACGCACCGCGTCGACATCGCGACGATCGAAGATGTCGACGACGAGCTGCTGCGCTGGCTGCGCGACGCCTACGCGCTCGCCTGAGCAGCAAGCGGCAGCTGGGCGAGCGGCACGAAGTGCGCGGCATCCGGCCCGTGCTCGGCGGCCAGGCGGTAGTACTCCCCCGGCGTCCAGCCGCTGAATCGGCGGAAGGCGCGGATGACGTGCGGCTGATCGTAGTAGCCGCTCGAGACCGCGAGCGCGGCCCAGTCCGGTCGGCCCCCGGCAGTGTGCACGGCATCCACGAAGCGATGGAAGCGCAGCACCTGCGCATGCTGCTTCGGGGTGGTGCCGGTGACGGCGCGGAAGCGCGCCATGAGCGTGCGCTGCGAGACGCCGAGCTCAGCGGCGATCGACTCGATCGTGCGGTCGAGATCCGCGCCGATCGCTCGCACTGCGTCGTCGACCAGCCGGTCGGGCGGCTGCGCGCTCGCGCGGAGCAGGAATTCGGCGAGGATGCGCAGGCGCGCGTCAGGGGCGGATGCCGCGTGGAGCTGCGCGACGAGCGCGTCGACGCCTGCCAGCAGCCGGCGGGCATCCTGCACCGCGCCCGCACTCGCCGCGGCGTGCTGCGGCGCCATGGTGTGCAGCCCGGCCGGCGTGAGCTCGACTCCGACGTGGCGAATGCGCGTCGGCGACTCGATCACCAGGCACTCGCGCTGCAGCCCGGAGACGAACGCATCCACCACCTCGGCGGCCCGGCCCGCGCGGCCGAACAGCCGGTAGGGGTCGGAGAGGTTGACGATCAGGTGGACGTTCGGCAGCGGCAGGATCTTCTCGTAGCGGTGCAGCGGCGTGGCCTCGAGCTGCCAGAGGCGGGTCGCGATGCCCGCGAGACCCGCTGGAACGACCAGCTCCTCATAGATGCTCATGCCGAGGCTCCCAGCACGCGTGCGGGGTGCTTGCATGATCCCGACGACATGTCAGCCGCTCGCGTCCCGCACATCGGTCTGCGCGAAGTCGCGACCCTTGAACAGCAGCGCTGCCCCCCGCGCCGTGGCGAGCGCATAGGAGAAGCAGTCGCCGAAGTTCAGCGCCGCAGGATGCCGCCCCTTGCCGAACCGTCGCCAGGCCTGTGCCGCGATCGCCGCCTGATCGGCATCGACCGGCACGACAGCGATGCCGAGACGATCGATGAGCAGTTCAAGATCTGTCGACGCATCCGCGCCGTACCGCGCCTCGAGCACGATCGTCGCCTCGAGCAGCGTCGCGGCGCTCAGCTCCACGTCACCCGCGTGCCGGAGGAGCACTGCAGCGACCCGCTCGGCATCCGACTCCGCCGCGACGATGGCGACGAGCGCCGATGTGTCGATGACGATCACTGCGGCAGCCCGACCGCATCGTAGCCGAGGATCTCGTCGGCCCCGCGGTCGTCGAGCGGCGTTCGCGCGCGCCCACGCTCGATGATCGCCTGCACCTGCGCCTCGACGCCGCTGGCACTCCTCGCCCGCACTCGCCGGAGCCGCTCCTCGATCGCGCGACGGGCCGCGACCGTGATCGTCTCGCCGGTCGCCTGCGCCAGCTCTCGAGCGAGGCGATCGGTCTCGGGATCCTTGATATTGAGCGCCATGCTTCCACCATAGGAGGAAGATCACGAGATGGGAAGGAAGAACATCAGCCAATGAGGTTCATCCGCTCGCCTGACCGGAGTCGGAGGTCCGTGCCGGCGCGACCCGGGACGCGGCCGATCCGCTCGGCGCGAAGGCGAGGATGCTTGCGGTGACGACACCGGCCGCCAGGATGGACGCGAGCACGACCAGCTGGAAGCGACCGGCCTCGAGCGGCGACAGGCCGGCGAAGACGGCTCCCACGAACGCCCCCGGCAGCACCACGATGCCGGTCGTGCGGGTCTGGTCGATCGCGGGCAGCAGCGCCGTGCGCACCGCTCCCCTCGCGAGCGTGGCGACCGACCGCCGCGGCGTCGCGCCGAGCGCGAGCCAGCCCTCGACCTCGTCCCAGTGATCGGCGATCGAGGCGTGCAGCACCCGCTGCACGAGGATCGCCATCGTCATCGCGTTGCCGATCACGATGCCGCCGATCGCCAGCAGGTACTGCGCGGTCAGCTCGATGGCGCCGGTGCCGAAGACGACGAGCATCGACGCGGCCGGCCCGGCGGCGATCGCCGCAGCGAGCAGCGGCAGCCGCGCCGACGCCCCGCGGCCGCGCCGGGCAGCCGTGAAGACGGCGGCGAGCAGCATCACCGCGAGGCCGAGGGCGACCCAGCGGATGTCCTGGATCAGCCCGGCGAGCACGATGCTCAGGAGTGCGAGCTGCGCGGCGGCGCGCAGGATCGCGATGACGGCCTCCCACGGCGCGGCGACCCGGAGCAGCCGCAGGCCGGTGAACGCGATCGCGGCGAGGAGCGCGATGGCGACGGCGGTGCGGAGCCAGAGGTCGGGGGTCACGAGCTGAGTCTTGCAGGGGGTTCGGTCTCGTGACGCGTGCGCCTGCGGCGCGCGCTCCTCGACCTACGACAGGCGTGCGCCCGCGGCGCGCGCTCCTCCACCTACGGAGTGATGGGGCGATTCGGTCTCGTGACGCGTCGCGCTCCGCGCGGCGCTCCTCGACCTACGGTGCGGCGCGCTCCTCGACCTACAGGCCGCGGGCGATGAGGTCGCGGTTGATGACCGAGGCTGCGATGGTGCCGGCGCCGGCCGCGACCGCCAGCTGGCGGAAGCCGGGCGTGATGTCGCCGGCCGCGTACACTCCCGCGACCGAGCTGCGCTGCGCGCGGTCGACCACCACCAGGCCGTCCTCATCGGTCTCGAGTCCCAGCGGCTCGGCGAAGCCGAGCTGCGCGTGCCACCAGGGCCGCACGAAGCCGCCCGTGCGCACGCTGCGCTCGCCGTCCTCGAGCACGACCGCCTGCATGCCGTCCCGGTCGCCCTCGATGGCGGCGATCGGCGTGCGCACGAGGGCGACCCCGTGCTCGGCCAGCCGCGCCTCGCCGGCCGCGCCCACCGCATCCGCCGCCCCGTTCGTGAAGACGGCGAGGTCGTCGGTGTGCCGGCGGATGACCATGGCGCGCTCGACCAGATCGTCGGTCTCGCCGATGAGCGCGAGCGCCTGGCCGCGCTTGTCGTAGCCGTCGCAGTCCATGCAGGAGTGCAGGCTCGTGCCGTACCAGGGGCGCACGTGCTGCGACAGCGGCAGCGTCTCGCTCAGGCCCGTCGCGATGAGCACGGCGGATGCGCGGGTCTCGCTCTCGGCGCGGGATCCGGCCTGCTCGGCCTGCACGGCGAAGCCGCCGTCGATGGCCGCGATCTGCGTCACCAGGGTGCGCTCGTACGCGACCGTCGGGTACCGGAGCACCTCGTCGCGGCCGAGCGTGCGCAGCTCGAGCGGCGAGATGCCGTCGCGCGTGAGGAAGCCGTGCGACCGCAGCGTCGCCGCGTGCCGGGGCCGGTTGGAGTCCAGCAGCGCGACCGTGCGCTGCTGGCGCGCGAGGCCCAGCGTCGCGGCGAGCCCGGCCGGGCCGGCGCCGATGACGACGACGTCCGCCTCCATCAGACGCTCGCGGCCAGCCGGTCGATCCGGGCGAGCGTCGACTCGCGGCCGAGCAGCTCCATCGATTCGAACAGCGGCGGCGAGACGCGGCGGCCCGTGACCGCCACGCGCAGCGGCGTGAACGCGAAGCGCGGCTTGATGCCGAGGCCCTCGACGAGCACCTCGCGCAGCACCTGCTCGATCGACGCGGTGTCGAACGTCTCGAGCTCGGCGAGCGCGCGGCGGGAGCCCTCGAGCACCGCGTGCGCGTCATCGCCCAGCTTCGCCACCGCATCCGGGTCGTGGTGGATGTCCTGATCGTCGAGGAAGAGGAAGCCCAGCATGTCCTCGGCCTGGCCGATGAGCTGCATGCGCTCCTGCACGAGCGGCGCCGCCTGGGCGAGCAGCGCCCGCTGCTCGTCGCTCGGCGGGCCGCCGAAGACCTGACCGAGGTAGGGCTCGAGACGCTGCGCGAAGTCCTCGGGCGCGAGCAGGCGCACGTGGTCGCCGTTGATCGACTCGGCCTTCTTGGGGTCGAAGCGGCTCGGGTTGGGGTTGACGTCGGCGACGTCGAAGGCGGCGATGAGCTCGTCGCGCGTGAAGACGTCGCGGTCGGGGGCGATCGACCAGCCCAGCAGCGAGAGGTAGTTGAGCAGCCCCTCGGGGATGAAGCCGGCCTCGCGCAGCAGGAAGAGATTGGACTGCGGGTCGCGCTTCGAGAGCTTCTTGTTGCCCTCGCCCATCACGTAGGGCAGGTGGCCGAAGCGCGGGATGGCGGTCACGACGCCGATCTCGGCGAGCGCGCGGTAGAGCGCGATCTGGCGCGGGGTCGACGAGAGCAGATCCTCGCCGCGCAGCACGTGCGTCACGCCCATGAGCGCGTCGTCGACGGGGTTGACGAACGTGTAGAGCGGGGCGCCGTTCGGGCGCACGACCACGAAGTCGCTGAACGAGCCGGCCGGGAAGGTGATCTCGCCGCGCACGAGGTCGTCGAACGAGAGGTCCTCGTCGGGCACCCGCAGCCGCAGGCTCGGCACGCGGCCCTCGGCGCGGTGTGCTTCGCGCTGCTCGGGCGTGAGGTCGCGCTCGAAGTTGTCGTAGCCCTGGCGCGGGTCGCGGCCGGCCTCGATGTTGCGCGCCTCGATCTCCTCGGCCGTCGCGAACGACTCGTACAGGTGGCCGGATGCGGTGAGCCGGCTGATGAGGTCGGCGTAGACCTCGCCGCGCTGCGACTGCCGGTAGGGCGCGTGCGGGCCGCCGGTCTCGACGCCCTCGTCCCAGTCGATGCCGAGCCAGCGCATGGCCTCGAGCAGCTGCTCGTAGGACTCCTGGCTGTCGCGCGCCGCATCGGTGTCCTCGATGCGGAAGACCATCCTGCCGCCGTGGTGGCGCGCATAGGCCCAGTTGAACAGGGCGGTGCGGATCAGCCCCACGTGCGGGGTGCCGGTGGGCGAGGGGCAGAAGCGGACGACGACATCGCTGCCCGTCGCCGTCGAGAAGGGGACGCTCATGGTGCATCCCATCCTAGGCGTGGGACGATGAGGGCGATGCCCGCTCCCCTCGGCTCGGCCGATCCCATCGCCGACCTGGTCGGCCGACTCTCGCGGGCCCTGATCACGACCGGCCGGCGGCGCCGCGAGCTCGTCCGCGAGATCGAGGGCGACCTGCGCGATGATGCCGCGGCGCGCGTCGCGGCCGGGCTGCCGCCGCGCGAGGCCGCGGTGGCGGTGGTCGCCGAGTTCGGCGACGCGCGCGCCCTGGCGGCAGAGCTCTCCGCCGAGCTGCTGGCGTCGCGCGGCATGCGCTTCGCATCGCTGGCGGCGGCGGCCGCGGTGGCGCTGCTGGCGGCCTGGTTCGCGGGCATGACGGCGCTCGTCGGCCTGGGATTCCGCGTGCCCGCGGACGACGGGTGGATGCTGCAGCTCTCGCGGGCGCTCGACGTCGCCGGGCCGTTCGTGGTCGCGGTGGCCATCGCCGGCTGGCTCGCGATCCGCCGCTGGGGCTCGCTGACGGCGGTCGCGACGGTCGCGGTGCTGCAGCTGGGCTACGCGGGCGCGCTCGTCGCCGGTGCGATCGCGATGGCGACCGCCGCACCGGTGCCGGCGGCCGGCGCGGGAGTGCTGGCCGCGCTCGTCGTCGTCACGCTGCTGCTGGGATCGGGGCTGGTCGCCGCCTCTGCCGGCGTGCTGCTGCGCTGGGGCGCGGTCAGGCGTGTGCCGCGCCGAGCACGCGCGTGATCATCGACGAGGTGGCCGCCCACTCGCTGCGCTCGTCGGCGAGCGCAGCCGTGCCGGCCGCCGTCAGCCGGTAGACGCGCTTGGAGCGCCCGCTCGAGGCCCACTCCCCCTCGATGAGCCCGCGACGCTCGAGCCGCTTGAGCGCCGGGTAGACGGTGCCGCTCGGGAAGTCGAGCGCCCCGTCGGAGCGTGCGCGGATGCGCTCGACCGCGCCATAGCCGTGCACGGGGCCGTCGGCGAGCACCGCCAGCAGCATCGCGTCGACGTGGCCGCGGAGCGCGTCAGGGGAAGCCATGCGGGCAGTCTAGTGGGAGCCTGCCTGCATATGCAGGCAGCCTGCCGCTCAGTCGCCAGCGCTCGCCGCTGCCGCTGTCGCTGTCGCTGTCGCTGTCGCCAGCTTCCTCAGATGGTGCGTTTCGTGCTTGAAGCGCGCTCTTCGGGGAAGCTCGCCGAAGGGACCTCTCGCGAACTTCCCCAAACGGTGCGATTCCCGCTGGAAACGCGCGCTTCGGGGAAGCTCGCCGGAGGGACCTCTCGCGAGCTTCCCCAAACGGTGCGATTCCCGCTCGAAGCGCGCGGTTTGGGGAAGCTCGCCGAGCGTCAGTTGCGGCGGCCGCCGCCGAGCAGGCCGCCGAGGAGGTCGCCGAGCGGGCCGAGCGGGCCGCTGCCGCTGCCCTGCTGGCCCGACGAGCCGCCACCGAGGATGCCGCCGAGCAGGTCGTCGAGCCCGAACCCGCCCTGCTGCTGCGTGGGCGTCTGCTGCTGCGTCGGCGCCTGCTGCCCGGGCGTGGGGATCTTCTGCTCGGCACCGGGCGAGCCCTGCCCGAACGGCGAGTCGCCGCCCGGCTGCGGCTGCTGCGGGGCAGGAGCCTGCTGCGCCTCGTCGTCGCCGCCGCCTTGCCCGAAGAACCTGTTGGCGACCCAGGCGATCACGATGGGCGCGACGATCGGCAGGATCTTCTTGATGATGTCGCCGAGCGCCGAGCCGCCGCCGGCGGCGCGGGCGATCTGGTCGGTGTTGTCGCCGAAGACGTTCTGCACGATCTTCTGACCGTCCGCAGTGTCGACGTCGCCGCCGAGACGCTGATCGAGGTTCCCCCGATGCGCGCCGAGCGCGCCGGCGAGCGACTGCGCGCCGGATTGGTCGTGGGCGTTGGCCTGCATGCCGCCCACGAGCGCGGGCACGATGGCCTCGATCGCCTGGCGCGCATCCGCCTCGTCGACCCCTGCCTGCTGCGCGATCTGCTGCACGGGCATCCGGCCGATGAGCTGCTGGATCTCCGACATGACTCCTCCTCGAGTCCTGCGGCGACCCATGCCGCCACTGCGAGCGATGCTACTCAGACGCCCGCCTGCGCCACCACGGGGTTGCGCAGCGTGCCGATGCCGGGGATCTCGACCTCGACCGTCTGGCCCGCGGCGAGCGGCCCGACGCCCTCGGGCGTGCCCATGAGCACCACGTCGCCCGGCAGCAGGGTCATGGATGCGGTGATCCAGCTGAGCACGGTCGGCGCGTCGAAGATCCAGTCGGTCGAGGGGCCGTCCTGCCGCACCTCGCCGTCGACGCGCGTGATGACGCGCAGCGCATCCCAGTCGGGCTCCGTCTCGACGGCCGGCCCCAGCGGGCAGAAGGTGTCGAAGCCCTTCGCGCGCGCCCACTGCGGCTCGCGCCGCTGCAGGTCGCGGGCGGTGACGTCGTTGGCGACCGTGACGCCGAAGACGGCGCCGAGCGCGTTCTCGGGGGTCAGCCGGCGGGCGATGCGGCCGATGACGAGCGCCACCTCGCCCTCGAAGTGCACGTCCTGCGACTCGGGCGGCAGCACGATGTCGTCGCCGGGCCCGATCACCGAGGTGTTGGGCTTGAGGAACACGAGCGGCTCGGTCGGCACGTCGTTGCCCAGCTCGGCCGCGTGCTTCGCGTAGTTGCGGCCCACCGCGACGACCTTCGAGCGCGGGATGACGGGCGCGAGCAGGCGCACGTCGCGCAGCGGCAGGCGCTGCCCGGTGGTGTCGAAGCCGGCCACGATCGGGTCGCCGGTGAGCTCCACGAGCGCGTCGTCGTCGACGACCCCGTAGCCGATGCGGTCGCCGTGGGAGAAGCGGGTGACGCGCATCAGCGCGCCTCGGTGAGCTGCACCATCCAGCCGTGCGGGTCCTCCGCGCGGCCATACTGGATGTCGGTGAGCTGCTTGCGCAGCGCGAGCGCGACGGGGCCGGCGGGCGCGTCCGGGTCGCCGATCGTCTCCTCCGGGCTCTTGAGCGCCGCGATCGGGGTGAGCACGGCGGCGGTGCCGCACGCGAAGGCCTCGGTGACGGTGCCGTCGGCGACGCCGTCGCGCCACTCGGCGAGCGTGACCGGGCGCCGCTCGACCCGGTGCCCGGCATCCTCGGCCAGCTGCAGCAGCGAGTTGCGGGTGACGCCGTCGAGGATCGAGTCGGAGTCGGGGGTGATGAGCGTGCCGTCCGAGCGCACGAGCACGACGTTCATGCCGCCGAGCTCCTCGAGGTCGGTGCCCTCCTCGTTGAGGAAGAGCACCTGCGCGCAGCCGTTCGCGACCGCCTGCTGCGTGGGCAGCAGGCTCGCAGCGTAGTTGCCGCCGCACTTCGCCGCGCCCGTGCCGCCGCGCCCCGCGCGGTTGTACTCGCGCGAGAGCCAGATGGAGACGGGCCGCACCCCGCCCGCGAAGTACGGCCCGGCCGGGCTCGCGATGACCATGAAGCGCACGGTCTGCGCCGCGCGCACGCCGAGGAAGACCTCGTTGGCGATCATGAACGGCCGCAGGTAGAGCGAGTTCTCGCCGCCGGAGGGCACCCAGGCCTCGTCGATCTGCACGAGCTGGCGGACGGCCTCGACGAAGTCCGCCTCCGGCAGCTGCGGCAGCGCGAGCCGCTCGGCCGAGCGCTGCATGCGCCGGGCGTTCTGGTCGGGGCGGAAGGTCCAGACCGAGCCGTCGGCGCGGCGGTAGGCCTTCATGCCCTCGAAGATCTCCTGCCCGTAGTGCAGCACGGCCGACGCCGGGTCCATCTGCAGCGGGCCGTAGGCCTCGACGCGGTGGCCGTGCCACCCCTCGTCGATCGTCCAGTCGATCGAGACCATGTGGTCGGTGAAGTGCTTGCCGAAGCCCGGGTCGGTGAGCACGGCCTCGCGCGTGCTGACCTCGGCGAGCCGCTCGTTGCGGGTGAGGGTGAACGAGAGGGTCATGCCTGCTCCTTGGATGCGGTGATGCGGTCGACGATGGCGTCGCCGACCTGGCTGGTGGTGCGCCGGCTCGCGTCGCGCGCGTCGATGTCGGCGTCGACGGCGTCGCGGATGCGCCGGGCCGCCTCGGGGTGCCCGGAGTGCTCGAGCAGCAGGGCGGCGGAGATGATCGCGGCGGTCGGGTCGGCGATGCCGCGGCCGGCGATGTCGGGCGCCGATCCGTGCACGGGCTCGTACATGCTCGGGAAGTCGCCTGCGGGGTTCAGGTTGCCGGATGCCGCGAGGCCGATGCCGCCGCCGACGGCGCCGGCCAGGTCGGTGAGGATGTCGCCGAACAGGTTGTCGGTGACGATCACGTCGAAGCGGCTGGGCTGCTCGACCAGGAAGATCGTGGCGGCGTCGACGTGCAGGTAGTCGACCGCGACCTCCGGGTGCTCGGCCGCGACCGCGTCGACCACGCGCTGCCAGAGGGCGCCGGCGTGCACGAGCACGTTCTTCTTGTGCACGAGCGTCAGCCGCCTGCTGCGCTGCTGGGCGAGCTCGAACGCGAAGCGCACGACCCGCTCGACGCCGAAGGCGGTGTTGACGCTCGTCTCGTTCGCGATCTCGTGCTCGGTGCCCGTGCGCAGCGAGCCTCCGTTGCCGACGTAGGGGCCCTCGGTGCCCTCGCGCACGACGACGAAGTCGATCTCCCCCGGCTCGCGCAGCGGGCTCGCCACCTTCGGGTGCAGCCTCGTGGGGCGCAGGTTGACGTGGTGGTCGAAGGCGAAGCGCAGCTTCAGCAGCAGGCCGCGCTCGATGATGCCGCCCGCGAGCCGCGCGTCGGAGGGGTCGCCGCCGACGGCGCCGAGCAGGATGGCGTCGTGGCGCGCGAGGCTCTCGATCGTCGCGTCGTCGAGGATCTCGCCGGTGTCGAGGTAGTGCGCGGCGCCCAGCTGGTACTCGGTCTCGACGATCTCGACGCCGTCGAGCGCGGCCCGCATGGCCCGCCTGGCCTCGAGCGTGACCTCGGGGCCGATGCCGTCTCCTGCGATGACCGCGAGGCGCAGCTGCTGCACGCTTCCTCCTCCTGGCGCTGCGACGCGCCCGTCGTCCGGCGGCTCCGCACCCCCGCGGACCGGTGCCTGCAAGCCTAGTCGCGGCCGCGCATCCATCGACGTCCCGCCGACCGCCGGGTACATTCGCATCAGCGGCGGCACGGTCCCCGGCCGTCCCGACGAATGGAGAGCACCTTGAGCATCGGCTTCGGCATCTTCCTCATGGCCGTCGGCGCGATCGTCGCGTGGGCGGTGCCCGCGCTGTGGCAGGTCGACGGCGTCGACTGGGCGCTGATCGGCTACATCCTGCTGGGCGCCGGCGCGCTCATCACGCTGATCGGCATCATCATGGCTGCCAGCCGCGGCCGCACCTCGCAGGTCTCGCGCTCGCGCGTCGACCCCGACACCGGCACGCGCGTCGAACGCACGGAGCGCCGCGACGACGTCGTCTGAGCGACGCGAGAGGGCGCCGGACCGCGACCGCGGCCGGCGCCCTCTCGCGTTCCCGCGGCTACTGGATGAACTGGGCCTTGGTGTCGAGCCCGCCCTTGTTGTAGCCCCGCGGGAGGATCTCGCCGCGGAAGAACGCAGGCGCCACCACCCGCATGACGAGCATGAGCACGACGCCCAGCAGCAGCATCCCGACGCCGAGGATGCCGACGAGGCCGACGCCGCCGATCTCGGAGCCGGAGCCGTAGGCGGGGTCGAAGCTGTCGACGAGCGTCTGCACGAACAGCGCCATGAGCACCACGCCGCCGATGAGCGGGGCGAAGAACTGCGTGAACGCGGTGCGCACCGAGCCGAACGCGTTCTTGCGGAAGTACCAGACGGCGCTGAGCGCGGTGAGCCCGTAGTAGAAGCACACCATCATGCCGAGCGCCGTGATGGTGTCCCACAGCACGTTCTCGCTGATGAAGCGCATGACGGCGTAGAAGGTGCTCGCCACCACGGCCGAGACGATGGTGCCGAACACCGGGGTGAGGAAGCGCGGGTGCACCGAGGCGAAGCGCTTCGGCACCGCGCGGTAGTGGCCCATCGCGAGCAGGGTGCGGGCGGGCGAGATGGCCGTCGACTGCAGCGACGCCGCCGAGGACGAGAGCACCGCGAGCGAGATCAGCCAGCCGAGCGGGCCCATGATCGGGTTCGAGAGGTGGAAGAGCACGTTGTCCTGGATGTCGGGGTTGCCGAGCCCCAGGCCGCTCTCGCCGTTGCCCGCGAAGGACAGCAGCGCGATCGCCAGCAGCAGGTAGAGGCCGAGCACCACGACGACCGTGATCGCGGCGGCGCGCCCCGGGGTGCGCTTGGGATCCTTCGCCTCCTCGTTCATCGTCAGCACGACGTCCCAGCCCCAGAAGATGAAGATCGAGAGCGAGAGGCCCGCCACGACCGCGCTCAGCGACGGGGCGTCGAAGACGTTGAACCAGGATGGGTCGATGGGGGTGTGGGCGAGCGCGTCGCCGCCGTTCGCGCGCACGAGCGCGACGACGCCGAAGCCGACGAGCACGAGCACCTGGAAAGCGACCAGGAAGGCCTGCAGCTTCTGCGCCGTGGCGATGTCGCGGCAGGAGATCCAGGTCGCGAGCGCCATGAACGCCAGGCAGGTGGCGACGTTGATGAACGGGTTCGCGGCCAGCTCTGCGATGCTCGCGTCGCCGGTGACCTGCGCGATCAGCAGGTAGAGGAAGTCGACCGCGATGCCGGCGAGGTTCGAGAGCACGAGCACCGTGGCGATCACGAGCCCCCAGCCGGTCATCCAGCCGAGGTAGGGCCCGAAGGCCCTGGTGCCCCACGTGAACGAGGTGCCGGCGTCGGGGATGGCCTTGTTCAGCTCGCGGTAGCCGAAGGCGACCAGCAGCATCGGGATGAACCCGATGATGATGATCGCCGGCACCTGCAGGCCGACGGCGCTGACCGTCGGACCGATGGCGGCCGTGAAGGTGTAGGCGGGCGCGATGGTCGAGACGCCGATCACGACGGCGCCCAGCACCGTCACGGTGCCCTTCGAGAGGCCCTTCGGCGAGATGCCGGTGTCTGGGTCAGTGGTGGTGGTGGTCATCGTTGACTCCTGGTGGTGGTGTCGCCGGGCTAGGCGGAGAGCTGCTCGAGCACCTCGTCGGCGGCGGCCCAGCCGCGGCGGATGGCGCCGTCGACGTGCTGGTAGCCGGCCGCCGCGATGTCGCTGCAGGCCCAGTGGATGGCGCCCTCGGGCTGCGTCTGCATGGCGCCGTAGCGGGAGAGCCCGCCGAGGTCGAAGCTCGCGGCGTAGGCACCGCGCGTCCACTCCTCCGAGCCCCAGTCCGAGAGGTAGAAGACCTCGGGCTCGAGCGCCTTCGGGCCGAAGTACTTCGCGAGGCCCTCGAGGATCTGCGCGCGCTGCGCCTCATCGCCCAGGCCGAACGACGCATCCGCCGCGAGGTCGGAGACGAAGCCCACGAGCGTGCCCTTCGGATCCCCGTGGTTCGTGTTGTCGTACACCTCGGTGATGGTCTCGAAGGGGGCGAAGACCGTGCCGGAGAGGCCGTCCTCGCGCCAGAAGGGCGTGCTGTAGACGGCGTGCACCTTGATGACCAGGCCGAGCGAGACGTGCTGGTGCGCCTGGTGGCGCATGCGCGGCAGCGGCGGCTGGAAGTCGATGCGGCTGTACAGGTTGGGCGGCACGGCGACGACCGCGCGCGTCGCGTGCACCACGACGTCGCCGTCGGCGTAGGCGGTGACGCCGTCGTCGCGGCGCTCGAGCCGGCGCACCGGGGCGCTCAGCGTCACGGCGTCTCCCAGCTCGGCGGCGAGCCGCTCGGAGACCTGCTGCATGCCGCCCACGACGCGGCGGTCGAGGATGAAGCCCTCGTCGACCAGGTGCTCGAAGCCGCCGGCCGAGGCGGCCATCAGCAGCGCCTGCAGCAGGCTGATCGAGTGGGCGGGCTTCGTGAGCATCGCCTCGGCGACGAAGAGCGAGACGACATCGGTCGCCGTCTCGTCGTCGGACTGGCTGCGCAGCCACTCCCGCCACGAGATCGCGTCGTACTCGGCCGCCCTCGGGTGATCCCAGGGGGCGTCGGCGCCGACCTCGAGGCTCATGCCGTGCACGAGCGCGACGAGCCGCTCGATCTCGGCCTCGGTCTGCTCGCCGGCCGGGAAGATCTCGCCGGTGTAGCGATGGGCGGTGCCCGCACGGTCGATGTAGAGGCTCTCGCCCTCGCGGTAGCGCAGGTACGTCTCGAGCCCGAGCTCGTCGAGCGTCTGCAGCAGCGCGGTCTGGTCGGGCGAGACCCACTGCCCGCCGATCTCGAGCATCGCGCCGTCGATCTCGCGCGTCCAGGTGCGCCCGCCGACGCGATCGCGCGCCTCGAGCACGTGCACGCTCTTTCCCGCTCTCGCCAGCCGCGTCGCCGCGCTCAGGCCGGCGGCCCCGGCGCCGATGACGACGACGTCTACGGTCTGCTCCGGCATGTGTGCGCTCCTTCGCCTCAGGGCGGCGCACCGACGCGCCGTCGCGAGAGGCACTGTCGCACACTATTGGTCAATCGGTCAATAGTTGCGCTCGCGCAGCTGCTCCTCCGGGATCCGCAGCAAACCGGCCACGGTGCGCACGACCGTGCCGAGCGTCTCGGCCTCGTAGCCCGCCCACACGGCCGCCTGCGCGCTCAGCCCGTCGGTCGCGCCGACCACGAAGCGCGCGAGCGCGAGCGGGTCGGGCGCGTGCAGCGCGCCCGAGCGATGGCCGCGCTCGAGCACCCCGCCGACGAACTCCTCCCAGGCGCGCGCCTCCCCCGTCAGCACGGCGGCGAGGTCGTCGTTGCGGCGCGAGATGCTCCAGCCGTCGACCCAGACGAGCGCCACGTCGCGGCGGTAGTCGCCGATCAGCTCGCGCAGCAGCACGAGCACCCGGTCGACGTCGCCCTCGACGGCCCCGACCTCGGCGCGCACCTGCTCGAGCTCCTCGCGCGCGATGTCGCGGAAGATCTCGGCGACCAGCAGCTCCATGCGGTCGACGTAGTGGGTCACGAGCCCGGGCACGATGCCGACCCGCTCGGCGACCGCACGCTGCGTCACGGCGCTCAGCCCCTGCTCGAGCGCGATCGACCGCGCCGCGGCGCGGATCTCGTCGCGGCGGACGGCCGGGCTCTTCCGGATGCGCTTGCGATTGGTCATTGCGTGCTCACGGGCTCCACAGTATTGTCTGTCGCGACCGACTTATTGATCATGCGGTCAATATCTACGATGACGTGGGAGCAGCGATGGCCTGGACGATGCCGCCGGAGGGCGCGGAGCACGAGCGACTGTGGATGGCGTTCCCGCACGGAGAGAACGCCGGTGACGATGCTGCGGCCGTCGCCGCGGCGCATGAGGCGTGGGCCGCGGTCGCGAACGCCGCGAGCGAGTTCGAGCCCGTCACGGTGGTGGTCGACCCCGAGGAGCGCGGCGCCGCCCGCCGGCTGCTCGCGAGCGGGATCACGATGCTCGAGGCACGGCTCGACGACGCGTGGATGCGCGACATCGGCCCCTCGTTCGTGCTCGACGAGCAGGGCCGGCTGGGCGCGGTCGACTGGGTCTTCAACGGCTGGGGCGGCCAGGACTGGGCGAGCTGGGAGCACGACTCGCAGATCGGCAGGATCGTGGCAGAGGCCGCAGGCGCCGAGCGCATCCCCTCCTCGCTCGTGAACGAGGGCGGCGCGATCCACGTCGACGGCGAGGGCACGGTGCTGCTCACCGAGACCGTGCAGCGCGACCCCGGACGCAACCCCGGCATCTCCCGCGAGGCCGTCGAGGCCGAGCTCGCCCGCACGATCGGCGCGACGCACCCCATCTGGCTCCCCCGCGGCCTGACGCGCGACTACGAGCGCTACGGCACCCGCGGGCACGTCGACATGGTCGCGACCCTGGCCGGCAGCGGTCGCGTGCTCGTGCACGCGCAGGGATCGCCCGAGCACCCCGACCACGAGGTCACCCGCGAGATCGCGAGGCTGCTGGCCGAGCAGCGCGATGCCGCCGGCCGCGCGCTCGAGGTCATCCCGCTCGCGGCCCCCGCGGCGCTGCGCGACGAGGAGGGCTGGGTCGACTGGTCGTACGTCAACCACGTGCTCGTGAACGGCGGCATCATCGCCTGCGGCTTCGACGATCCGCTCGCCGATGCCGCGGCCCGCGAGGCGCTCGAGGCCGCCTACCCCGGCCGTCGCGCCGTCACGATCGACGCGCGCGAGATCTTCGCCCGCGGCGGCGGCATCCACTGCATCACGCAGCAGCAGCCGAAGGTGCCGGCGTGAGCACGCCGCAGCTGCACGAGGCGAGCGTCGCGGCCCTGCGCGCCGCCCTCGACGCGGGCGAGACGACCGCGACCGAGCTCGCCGCGCTCACGCTCGCCCGCGTGGGGCGGTTCGACCTCGCGGGGCCGAGGCTGAACGCGGTGCCGGTGCTCGCATCCGACATCGCCGAGGCCGCACGCGCCGCCGACGAGCGCATCCGCGCCGGCCGCCCCGCGAGCGCGCTCGACGGCATCCCGTACACGGCCAAGGAGAGCTACTCGGTGCGCGGCATGACCGTCTCGGCCGGCAGCCCCGCGTTCGAGCACCTGGTGGCGGGCGAGGACGCCTTCGCGATCGAGCGGATGCGGGAGGCCGGCGCGGTGCTCATCGGACTGACGACCATGCCGCCGATGGCGAACGGCGGCATGCAGCGCGGCGTGCGCGGGCGCGCAGAGAGCCCCTACACCGCCGCCTTCCTCACGAGCGCGATCGGCTCGGGCTCGTCGAACGGCTCGGGCTCGGCCACCGGCGCCTCCATCGGCGTCATCGGGCTCGGCGAGGAGACCTGGTCGTCGGGCAGGGCGCCGGCGAGCTGCAACGCGCTCGTCGCCTACACGCCCTCGCGCGGCGTGATCTCGATGCGCGGCAACTGGCCGCTCGTGCCGACGATGGATGTCGCGGTGCCGCACACGCGCTCGATGGCCGACCTGCTTGCCGCCCTCGACGTGCTGGTGCAGCCCGACGAGCGCACCGACGGCGACTTCTGGCGCGAGCAGCGCTGGCTGCCCGTGCCGCCGGTCGAGCAGCTGCGGCCTGAGCGCTACTCCGGGCTCGAGCCGGCCCCGCTCGCGGGCCTCACCATCGGCGTGCCGCGCATGTACATCGGCACGGATGACGGCATCCGCTCGCCCATCCAGACGCGCGAGAGCGTGCTGACCCTGTGGCGCGCGCTGGCCGAGGACCTGCGGGCGGCGGGCGCGACGGTGGTCGAGACCGACTTGCCGCTGGTGTCGAGCTACGAGGGCGACCGCGAGGGCGCCCCCGAGATCGTCAGCCGCGGCCTCGTGCCGCCGCGCTTCCTGCGCAGCGAGCTGGTCGAGCTGACGGTGTGGGGCTGGGACGGCTTCCTGCGCCGCAACGGCGACCCGGCGCTGCCGCGGCTGCGCGACGTGGACGGCGAGCAGATCTTCCCCGAGCCGCCCGGGGCGCTGCCCGACCGCTTCGAGAGCAGGGCGCCGGCGATGGATCTCGCTGCGGAGGTCGACCTGGCCGCGTTCCCCGCGATGGACGTGCCGGAGCTCGAGGACATTCCCGCCATGGCCGAGGGGCTCGCGGGGCTCGAGGCGACGCGGGAGCGCGACTGGGACGCGTGGCTCGAGCACGAGGGGCTCGACCTCGTCGTGCTGCCGGCGCTCGCCGACGTCGGGCCGGCCGACGCCGACGTCGACCCCGCATCCGCCGCGCTCGCCTGGCGCAACGGCACGTGGGTGGCGAACGGCAACCTCGTCTGGCGGCACTTCGGCATCCCCACCGTGACGGTGCCGATGGGCACGATGGCCGACATCGGCATGCCCGTGGGCCTGACGCTCGCCGGTCGCCCCTACGACGACGTGCGGCTGCTGCGGCTCGGCCTCGCGATCGAGGCCCTGCGGCAGCGGCGCACGCCGCCGCCCCGCACGCCGGCGCTGCCGGCAACCGAGTGGATGCCGCTGCCGGCGACCGCGCGCGGCGAGGCGCTCGTGACGCTGACGCTCGAGCGCGACGGCGACGGCGACGGCCTGACGGTGCGGGGCACGGCGCGCGGCGAGGCGATCGCGCTCTGGACCGACGGCGAGCAGGTCGCGATCGACGCCGACGGCGATGCCTTCGTCGCGCGCGGCAGCGGCCGCCTGGCGGTCGCGCTCGTGCGCTCGCCGGGCGGCGACGCGATGGCGTACGCGCGCGGCTGAGCCCGTCAGGCCCTGCCGGCCACGATGTCGTCGATGAGCTGCGCGAGCTCTGCCGGCTTCGACCACATCGGCCAGTGGCCGGTGGGCAGGTCGAGCATCGTGAGCGCTCGCTGCTCGAGCACACCGGCGAGGAACGCTGCGCCCTGCTCGGCGTAGGCGCGGTACTCCTCGGCCGAGAAGGCGGTGCAGATGATGGTGGCCGGCACGTCGAGCCGCCGCTCGTCGGTGAGCCGCGCCGCGTCGCGCACGGTGCCCGCGGGCTGCGGCACGGCGCGGCGGCGGAACTCCTCGAGCTGCGCGTCGGTGAGGTCGCGCATCGATCCGCCCTCGAGCTCCTCGTCCCAGTTCGCCTCGAGCGGCAGCGCGTCGCCCTCGAACGAGGCGTCCATCGCGGCGCCGTCGACGACCGGCGCGGTGTCGACCCAGATCGAGCGGGTGACGCGCCCGATGGTGCGGTCGATCGCGATCGTGGCAGGGAATGCCGCACCGCTGTGCGCGACCAGCACGACCGGGCCGTCGCCGATCGCGGCCTCGACGGCCGCGGCGTGATCCTCGAGGGTGACCTCGCCGAGTGCGGCGGCGCCGGGCTCGAGGCCGGGCAGCGTCAGTGCCGTGACGTCGTGGCCGAGGGCGCGCAGCCGCTCGGCCACGGCATCCCAGGCCCACGCGCCGAGCCAGAAGCCGGGCACGAGGATGATGCGGGCAGGGGTGGTCTGGGTGTCGGTCGCCATGTCGGCGACGCTAGCCGGGGCCGCTGACAAGCACCAGGGGCGTCGACGGGCGTCAGTCGCCCGAGCCGCGCAGCGAGCGCCACGCCACGAGCATCGCCAGCAGCATGAGCACGGCACCAGAGATGCTGGTGGCGATCACGCCGTGGTCGAAGGCCGTGCGGGCGGCCTCGAGCAGCCGCTCCCCCGCTGCGCCCGCGCCCTCGGTCGCCGCGACCGCCCCGCCGAGCGTCTCGCGCGCCGCCTGCGCCATCGCCCCGTCGGAGCCGGCCGGCACCACGAGCGTCGCGCGGTAGACGGCGGTGAGCAGACCGCCGAGCAGGGTCGTGCCGAGCACGGCGCCGAACTCGTAGGCGGTCTCGGAGAGGGCGGATGCGGCGCCCGCCTTCGCGGGCGGCACGGCAGAGAGGATGAGGTCGTTCGAGATCGTCTCGGCCGCGCCGATGCCGAGGCCCAGCATCGCGAACGCGACCGCGATGCCGACGATGGTGACCTGCTCGCCGAGCACCGCGAGCATGCCGTAGGCGGCGAGCGAGGAGCCGAGCGCGATGACGACCACGACGCCCGGGTCGACGCTGCGCACGATGCGCACCACCAGCAGCCCCGAGGCGATCATCACCAGCACGCCCGGCACGAGCACGAGCGCCGCATCCAGCACCGCCATGCCCTCGACGAGCTGCAGGTGCTGCGTGACGAAGAAGAGGAAGCCGGTGAGCGCGATCACGCTCAGCAGGTTGACGAGCAGCGCACCGCTGAACTGCGGCACGCGGAACAGGCCGACGTCGAGCATCGGCTGGGCGACCCGCCGCATCCGTCGCACGAACTGCCAGCCGGCGAGTGCCGCGAGCACGATGAGGCCGATGCCGATGGGGTCGAGCCCGCCGGCCGCGAGCTCCTTGATGCCCGCGGCGAGGCCGCCGAGCGCCAGCATCGACAGCGCGATGCCGATCGGGTCGATGGGGCCGGGCGCGGGGTCGCGCGACTCGTCGACCAGCAGCGGCGCGAGCAGCAGCAGCGGCAGCAGCACGGGCACCGCGATGAGGAAGATCGAGCCCCAGTGGAAGTGCGCGAGCAGCACGCCGCCGACCACCGGGCCTGCGGCCGAGCCGACCGAGAAGGCGGTCGCCCAGATCGCCACCGCGAGCCGCCGCTGCCGGCGGTCGAGGAAGATCGTGCGCAGCAGCGCGAGCGTCGAGGGCATGAGCGTGGCGCCGAAGAAGCCGATGGCGGCGCGCGCGGCGATCAGCAGCTCGGCCGTCGGTGCGAAGGCCGCGAGCGCCGAGAAGGCGGCGAAGCCGGTCGCGCCGATCAGCAGCAGCTTGCGCCGGCCGATGCGGTCCCCGAGGTTGCCCATCGCGACCAGCAGCGCCGCGAGCACGAGCGAGTAGGCGTCGATGATCCAGAGCTGCTGCGTGGCGCTCGGCTGCAGCGACGTGGCGATCGCGGGCAGCGCGAAGTTGAGCGCCGTGATGTCGATGGAGACGAGCAGCACGGGCAGCATGAGCACCACGAGCGCGCCCCAGGCTCGCGCGCCGGCGCGGGGCGGGGCGGATGCGGCGGTGCCCATGGGGTCGATCGTCTCGTTCGTCACCGGATTACTGTACCGTCTGGACGGTTTGTTGTCGAGGTATGCTCTCAGCATGAGCAAGGCCGACGACACGAGGGATCGCATCCTGGATGCCTTCGAGCAGCTCGTGCTCGAGCTCGGCGAGCGCGCGGGCACGATCGCCGCGACCGCCGAGGCGGCGGGCGTCTCGAAGGGTGGCCTGCTCTACCACTTCGGCTCGAAGGCCGCGCTCGTCGAGGGGCTGGCAGAGCGCCTCGACCGCTTCGGCGAGGCCGAGCAGCAGCGGCTCTCGCCCATGCCCGACGCCGTCACGGTCTTCCTCCGCGAGTCGGTCGCGGCCGAGCACCCGATCGACCGCACCCTGGTGGCGCTGCTGAAGCTCGGCCAGCACGACGAGCACCGGGCCGCGCGGGATGCGCTCACGCGGCTCGACGAGCACTACCTCGCGGCGCTCACCGAGAGCCTGGGCGATCGCGACCTGGCGCTGCTGGTGGTGCGGCTGAGCGACGGCATCTACCTGCGCTCGGCCATCGGCGGGGCCGGCTCGCTCGGCCCGGCCGACGTCGATCGGGTCATCGAGCGGCTGGATCGCCTGCTGGGCGAGCGCTCCGGTCCCTGAGCCGGTGCGCGCCGCAGGCGCCCACCGCGTCGGAGGGCGACCTTGCAGCCTTCGCGCTCACCGCAAGGGTGAGCGTTCCGGTCACAGCTCCCGGATCTCGATCTGCCGGATCGCCGTCGCCTCGATCGCGGCGCCCAGCTGCTCGACGAGCTCCTCCGGCGCCGACTGGTCGATCGTGACGATCGAGAGCGCCTCGCCGCCGGCCTCGGTGCGGGCGATCTGCATGCCGGCGATGTTGATGCCGGCCTCGCCGAAGAGCGTGCCGTAGGTCGCGACCACGCCGGGCCGGTCGAGGTACTGCATGACGATGAAGTGCTGCGCCATCGGCACCTCGACCGACTGCCCGTTGACGCCCACGATCTTCTCGATCTGCTTCGGGCCGGTCAGCGTGCCCTCGACGGTGATGCGGCGGCCGTCGCTGCGCGCCACCACCAGCTCGACCACGTTGCGGTACTCCTCGCTGCGCTCGTCGACGGTCAGCTCGCTCGTGACGCCGCGCGACTCGGCGAGCACCGGCGCGTTCACGAAGGTCACCTGCTCGCTCACGATCGACGAGAAGAAGCCCTTGAGCGCCGCGAGCCGCAGCACCTTGACGTCGTAGGCGGCCAGCTCGCCGTGCACGGCCACGTCGATCGCCTCGACCGGCCCGCCCGCGAGCCCCGCGGCGAACTGCCCGAGCCGCTCGGCGAGCGCGATCCCGGGGCGCACGTACTCGTCGATGACGCCGCCCGCGACGTTCACCGCATCCGGCACCAGGTCGCCGGCGAGCGCGAGCCGCACCGAGCGGGCGACGGCGACGCCGGCCTTCTCCTGCGCCTCGTCGGTGGATGCGCCCAGGTGCGGCGTGACCTGGATGTTCGGGGCGCTCGTGAGCGCGTCGTCCTTCGGCGGCTCGGAGACGAACACGTCGATGCCGGCGCCCGCGATCTGCCCGGAGCGCAGCGCCTCGGCGAGCGCCGCCTCGTCGATGATGCCGCCGCGCGAGGCGTTGACGATGCGCAGGCTGGGCTTGGCGAGCGCGAACTGCTCGGCGCCGATCAGCCCGACCGTCTCGGGCGTGCGCGGGATGTGGATGGTGATGAAGTCGCTCTCGGCCATCAGCTCGTCGAGCGTGCGCAGCTCGACGCCCAGCTGCGCGGCGCGGGCGGGGCTGACGAAGGGGTCGAAGGCGATGAGCTTCGTGCCGAAGGCGGCCAGCCGCTCGGCGACCAGCACGCCGATGCGGCCGAGCCCCACGATGCCGACGGTCTTCTCGTAGAGCTCGACGCCCGTGTACGCCGAGCGCTTCCACTCGCCCGCCTTGAGCGACGCGTCCGCCGCCGGGATGTGCCGCGCGAGGCCCAGCAGGTGCGCGATGGCGAGCTCGGCCGCCGAGACGATGTTCGAGGTGGGGGCGTTGACGACCATGACGCCCGCCTTCGTCGCCGCCGGGATCTCGACGTTGTCGAGGCCCACGCCCGCACGCGCGATGACGCGCAGCTGCGGCGCGTGGCTGAGCGCCTCGGCGTCGATCTTCGTGGCGCTGCGGACGAGCACGGCGGATGCGTCGGCGAGCGCCGCGAAGAGCGCGGCACGGTCGGTGCCGTCGACGGTGCGCACCTCGAAGTCGGGGCCGAGAGCATCGATGGTGGCGGCCGAGAGCTCCTCGGCGATCAGGACGACGGGCTTGGACATGCGGCGGCTCCTTGCAGGGTGCGGGGGGTGACAGCACCTCGTCGTGCCGCCGCCATCGTACCGAGCGGCGTGTGCGGCGCCGCGCGCAGGCGTCACACAGCGACTCGCGGCGAGGATGCACGCATGCTCATCGTGACGACGAACGAGATCCCCGGGTTCCGCATCCTGGCTGTGCAGGGCGAGGTGATGGGGCTGACGGTGCGCAGCCGCGACGCCGCCTCGAGCTGGGTGGCGGGGTGGCGGGCGATCGGCGGCGGCGAGATCCCCGAGTTCACGCAGATGCTCTACGAGGCGCGGATGCAGGTGATGGGGCGGATGGTCGACGAGGCGCAGCGCCGCGGGGCGAACGCGATCGTGGCGATGCGCTTCGATGCCAGCGAGATCGCCACGCAGTGGACCGAGATCTGCGCCTACGGCACGGCGGTGGTGGTGGAGGCGATCCCGAGCGGGCAGGAGGGCGCGACGCCGCAGTCGGCCGAGCTCGCCGCTCGGCACCGGCGCCCGGCGGGCGCGCACCCCGCGCCGGGCGGCGCATTCCGGCCGCCGGCCGACGTGCCGCCGGCGCCGCCGGGCACCCCCGACCCCTTCGGGCTGCCGCCGCAGCGCTGAGCGACGGTCGCGCTGGCGCCCGCGCTCCCACGCGCTCCGCTCGCGCTCCCGGGACCCCCTCCACCGAACGGGACCCGGTGCACCGGGTCCCGCGCGGCGGAACGGGTCCCTCGCTGGCGGCACCCCCGGGTGCAGCGGGTCCCGCTCGGTGCAACGGGTCCCCGGGGCGACGCCCGATGTGCTCGCGAGCCGCCGGCGTGCGGGAGAATGGCAGCGATGGATCCCTTCGCAATCGTGCAGCTGGTACTGCGCATCATCCTCGCCGCCGTCTTCATCGGCATGGGCGTCACCCATTTCCTGCCGCGCGTGCGTCGCACGATGGCCGCGATGATCCCAGCCGGCCTCGCGGGGCCGGACCGCCGCTGGGCGAAGCCGCTCGTGACGGTCTCGGGCGTAGCGGAGATCCTCGGCGGCATCGGCCTGCTGGCGCCGTGGTGGGGCGTGCGATTCGCGGCCGGGCTGGCGCTCATCGCGCTGCTCGTCGCAGTCTTCCCCGCGAACGCGGAGGCCGCGAAGGACCCGAAGCGCTTCGGTGCAGTGGCGATGCCGCTCGTGCCTCGGCTGATCGGCCAGATCGTGCTCGGCGCGCTGCTGCTCGTCGCCGTCATCTAGCACCGCCGGAGCGGACGCCCGCTGCCGCTGTCGTCGCCGACTGCGCGGCTGCTGTGGTCGCCGGCTGCGATCGCCGCCCGGCTCTCCGGCAGCCGCCCGGCTATCCGCCGAGCGCGGTGACGGCGATCTGACGCGCCAGCTGCTCGGCCAGCAGGCTCAGCTGCGCGCTCACGCCGAGCGCGACCAGCAGCATGCCCGCCTTCGGCACCAGCCGCATCCGCCGCCCGACCCACAGGGCGGCAGCGAACAGCAGCGCCGGCAGGGCGACGCCGGCGATCAGCAGCCACCACGGGGTGGCGCCCTCGATGGCGCTGCCCAGGTAGAGCAGCGGCAGCTGCTGCAGGTTGGCGACCGCCTCGACCGTGTCGTAGCCGAAGGCGAGGGCGAACAGCGCCGCCACGATCCCGCTGTCGCCAGCGCGCTCCTCGCGCGGCTGGCGGACGGGCGCGGCGTACGACTCTTCGGCGGTCACGGCCTCGTCGGCGTTCTCGTCGGGGTGCACGGACTCGTCCCCGTTCGCGGCCTCGTCTCGGTTCACGGCGTCGCTCGCGCTCATGCGATGACCCCCACGACGAGCGGCCAGGGGGCGGTGACGACGATGCCCGCGAGCCACCAGGCGGAGCGGCGGCGCAGCGGCGCGAGCCGGTCGACCAGCCACCACCACAACAGCGGCGTCAGCACCGCGAGCAGCTCGCCGAGCTGGTACATGGCGAGCCCGATGAGGCTCGGCTGCTGCACCGGGTTGGCGACCAGGATGACGATCCAGCCCGCCGTGGCGGCGAGCGCGAGCACGAGCGCGAGCCAGCCGAGCGGTCCGCGCGGCCCGGCCTCGCGGGCGATCACGGGGGCGGATGCGGTGGCGCCGCCTGCGCCGTCGGCCTCCCCGTCGTCGTCCCCGACGGACAGGCGATCCAGGTCGTCGTCGCCCTCCCAGCGGAGGGCGTCCTCGTCACGGCTCATCCTGCCCAGCCTACCCGCGGCCGCGGGGCCCCTCGGCGACGGCCGCCGCTCGGCCGGTGTGCACTCCTTGCGCCGATCACCCCCATCGAGCGCATCAACTGCACACGCTCCAGCGCGCCGCGGAGCGCCGTGTGCACTTCTTGCGCCGATCGGCGCCATCGCGCGCACCAACTGCACACCGGCACCAGGCGAGGCCGGCGGAGCCGGCGGGTGGGGGCAGGCGGGGCAGGCCGGCGGGTGCTATGCGGGCGGAGCAGCCTCAGTGCGGGATGTCGTCGACCCAGGTGATCGCGCCGCCGTGCGGGTCGGTGATCGCGAGCGGCTGCGCGTCGCGCCGCAGCACGAAGTCGCCCGGCTGCGCCCAGGGCGCCGGCGGGCCGATCTCGAGCGTCGCTCCCTCGTTCGCGACCCAGGTGACGGGCAGCTCTCCCATCAGGTCGGCGAACGCGGCCCGGTCGAACGCCGAGACGTAGGCGAGCACCGCCGAGTGCCAGACCACGACGGTCGGCGCGTGCTGCGCGGCCTCCTCGACGACGGCGCGGGTGTCGAGCGTCAGGTCGCCGCGGCGCAGGTGCGCGCGCTCGCGCCGGGCGATCGCGATCGCGGTGCGCACCCGGTCGACGCGTGCGCCGTCGACGTTGCCCGACGCATCCGGCCAGACGAGCGCCTCGAGCCACGCCTTGGTCTCGGGCTCGTCGGGGTCGAGCGGCTGCAGGTCGAGGCCGCCGCGCCAGGCCACCTGCGGCAGCCGCTCGGGCAGCGGCGTCGACGGCGAGGCGGTGGTCTCGAGCAGCGGCAGGCTCGCGTCACCCACGTACTTGCCGGCGCCGAAGCGGTAGCGCCAGCGATCCGGGTAGAGGCACAGTCCCGCCGAGGCGCCCACCTCGACGAGCGCGATGGGGCCGCGCAGGTGCGCGATGGCGGGCAGCAGCGTCGCCATGCGGCGGGCCTCGTTGGTCTGCGTCATGCGCGCGAGCATGGTCGAGCGGATGCGGCTCCAGCTGCCCGCGATCATGTCGCGCACGGCGCTCCACGGCTGCAGCGGCACGCCCTCGAAGCGGGCGGCGGCGAAGAGCAGGTTGGCCTGCCGCTTGATGGGCTCGAGCTCGGCGATCGCGGCGCAGAGCGCCTCGTCGGCGGCGACCCCGCGCGCCCACTCCGCGTAGCGCGGCGAGCGGTCGTCGGCCTCGACCGCGGCCCACCGCAGGTAGGCGTCGCTGACCTTGCGCTCTTCGCTCACGCTCTCCACGGGTCTACCCTGCCACCCTCCACCGCGGTCTCGTGACGCCTGCACCCCTGCGGGGCGCGGGCTCCTCGACCGACGGGCGACTCGAGACGCGTTCGGGCACGGTCGGGGCACCTCGGGACAGCGAGGCGTCAGGCGCGCTCGGCGCGCTCGGCCGCCTTCGCGAGCTCCTTCGCGCTGTCGCGGCGCTTCCGCAGCGCCGCCTCCTCCTTGTACAGCGCCTTCACGCGCTGCTCGGCCGCCTTGCGGGCGGCGACGCCCGCGGTGAACTCCGCCTCGGCGCGCGCGTGCTGCTCGGCAGGGGTCTCGGGCGCGGCGGGCGGGTGCTCCTCCGGCACGGCCTCGCGCGACTCGAACACGGCCGCGATGCCGGCCATCCAGACCTGGAAGCCGATCGCGAAGTCATCCTCGGTCACCTGCGCGGCGCGATCGGGCGAGCGCGGATCCTCCCCGAAGTACATCCCGCTGCGGAGCAGCGGCAGCAGCGCGGGCAGCTGGGCCGGTGCGGCCACCTCCAGGATCAGCTCCTTCGTCGCCTCGCTGATCTCGGCGCCCTCGCGCGAGATGTCGCGCTGGATGCCCGCCATGCCGCGCAGGAAGGTCGACAGCGACATGAGCAGCGCCAGGCGCTCGCCGTCGGTCGCCGGCAGCTCGGCGAACGCCCGCAGCATCGCATCGGCGAGCCGCATCTGCGAGGGCATGAGCAGGGCCTCCATGCTGATCGGGATGTCGAGCACCCACGGATGCGCGCTGTACGCCTCGAACAGCCAGCTCATCCACGCCCCGAGGCCCTCGCGCCAGCCGCCGGTCACCTCGGGCATCGGCAGGTCGATGAAGGCCGCGTCGAGCATCAGCTGGTGCAGGTCGTCCTTCGTCGCCACGTAGCGGTAGATCGCCATGGTCGTGTAGCCGAAGGACTGCGCCACCCGCTGCATCGTCACCGCCGGCAGCCCCTCGGCGTCGGCGATCTCGATCGCGGTCTCGACGATGCGCTCGTGGCTCAGCTCGCGCTTGGGGCCGCGCTGCGGCGCAGCCGCCACGCCCCAGGCGAGCGCCACGACGCGCGAGACGTCATCCGATGCCATGTGCCCTCCCGGTCTCGATGCCTCCACGGTATGCCAAGCATACTGTGTTGCACGCATACTGTTTATTGTGCATACTGTCTGCAACGCATACAGAAGGGAGGCGCCATGTCGCCCACCATCGAGGTCACCGGCCTCGGGAAGTCCTACGGCTCCGAGCCCGTGCTCGCATCCCTCGACCTCGTGGTCGACGGCGGCGTGCTGGCGCTGCTGGGCCCCAACGGCGCGGGGAAGACCACCCTCGTGTCGATCCTCACCACGCTCGTGAAGCCCGACTCGGGCAGCGCCCGGGTGCTCGGCCACGACGTCGTCCGCGATGCCGCCGCCGTGCGCCGGCTCGTGCGCGTGACCGGGCAGGCGAGCTCGCTCGACGAGCTGCTCACGGGCCGCGAGAACCTCGTGCTGCTCGGCCGGCTGCTGGGCCTCGGCCGTCGCGCGAAGCCGCGCGCCGACGAGCTGCTCGAGCGGCTCGACCTCACCGCCGCCGGCGGCAGGTCGGTGCGCGGCTACTCGGGCGGCATGCGCCGCCGCATCGACCTGGCGGCGAGCCTCATCGCGCCCGCCGGCGTGCTCTTCCTCGACGAGCCGACGACCGGGCTCGACCCCACGAGCCGAGCACGCGTGTGGGAGGACGTGCGCGAGCTCGCGGCGGCCGGCACCACCGTGCTGCTCACCACGCAGACGCTCGACGAGGCCGAGGCGCTCGCCGACCGCATCACGGTGCTCGACCACGGCCGCATCGTCGCCGACGGCACCGCCGACGAGCTGACCGCCCTCGTGGGCGGGCAGACCGTGGTGCTGCTCGACGCCGCCGGCACGGTCATCGGGCAGTCCGAGACCGACGGCACCCCCGCATCCGTCGCCCGCGCGCTCACCGCGCTCGACCCCGGGAACGTGGAGGGCGCTCGCATCGAGCTGCGCTCCCCCACCCTCGACGACGCCTTCGCCGCGATCACCACCCGACCCAGAGAGGAGGTCGCAGCATGAGCACCGCGACCCTGCAGACGGACGACCACCGGCCAGGACCCCGGCCGACAGCCGCGGCACGGCCCGCGACCGGCACCTCGCCGCTGGCCTCCAGCGGCATCTTCATCGGCCGCAGCCTCGTGCACAGCATGCGCGACGGCGAGGGCCTCATCATGGCGATCGCGCTGCCGGTGATCCTCATGCTGCTGTTCACGACCGTCTTCGGCGGCGCCATCCAGGGCGAGGGCTACATCGACTACGTCGTGCCGGGCATCATCCTCACCTGCGCGGGCTTCGGCGCCGCCTCGGTGGCGGTCTCGGTGAGCCGCGACATGACCGCCGGCGCCATGCTGCGCTACCGCACCATGCCGATCACGGCGGCCACGGCGATCGTCGGCCACGTCGTGGCGAGCGTGGTGCGCAACCTCGTCGCGACGGCGGTCGTGATCGGGGTGGGGCTCGCGATCGGGTTCCGGCCCACGGCGGATGCGGTCGGCTGGCTCGGCGCGGTCGGCATCGTGACGCTGTGGATCCTGGCCGTCACGGCGGTGTTCGCCCTCATCGGACTGGTGGCGGGCAGCCCGGAGGCCGCCAACGGCTACGGCTTCGTCATCCTGTTCCTGCCGTACGTCTCGAGCGCCTTCGTGCCGATCGAGACCATGCCGGAGTGGCTGCACGGGGTGGCCGAGCACCAGCCGGTGACGCCGATCATCGAGACGATCCGCGGGGTGCTGATGGGCGGCGAGACGCGCGCGCTCGAGGCGGTGCTGTGGTGCCTCGGCATCGTGCTGATCGCCGGCGTGCTCGCCGCGTGGCGCTTCCCGCGGACGCGGGTGCGATAGCGCGCGCCGAGCTACCCCTGCGGCGGCCGGGGCCCGGGACGGGCCCCGGCGCTGGCGTCGCGGCGGGGGCCAGCAATGGCCCCCGCCCTCAGCTCCAGCGCGCACGCCGCCGGACCCTCGAGCCGCGTGCCGTCGGGGGCGAAGCGCGAGCCGTGCGCCGAGCAGTCCCAGCTGCGCTCCTGCGGGTTCCAGCGCACGAGCGCTCCGACGTGCGGGCAGAAGGCCGAGACCTGGCGCGTCTGCCCGTCGACCGTCGAGGTGCCGACCAGCCGCACGCCGTCGCGGCCCAGGCGCCCCTCGCCCTCGGGCGGCGCGGCGGCGGGCGCGAGCGCCTCGCGCCAGCCACGAAGATCCGCGCCCACCGTCGCGACGAAGGCTCCGGAGAGGCGGCCGACAGCGGTCGGCGTCGTGCCCCGGCGGCGCAGCGTGCGTGCCCACTCCGGCTCGCGGCCCGCGATGCGCCCGGTGAGGGCGAGCGCGCTCATGACGCCACCGGTCATGCCCCACTTGTCGAAGCCGGTGGCGAGCAGCACGCGGCCGCCCGAGCCCGCTCGGGCGCCGACCCAGGGCAGCCGGTCGGGCGTGCGGTAGTCCTGGGCGCTCCACACGTGGGTGCGCTCGGCGCCCGGCCAGTGCTGCTGCACCCAGCCGTCGAGCTCGGCCACCAGCCGGCGCGGGTCGGGGTGACGGCCGACGGAGTGGCCGACCCCGCCGGCGATCAGCAGCGTCTCGCCATCCACCTCTGCGGTGCGCAGCGAGCGGCTCGGCGCATCCACGCTCAGCGCCATCGCCCGCGGCAGCGGGGCGTCGACGCGGTAGGCGGCAGCGTACGAGCGGTGCGCCTCCAGCAGCGTCGCGGTCGCCCGTGCGGGTACCGGGGCGCCGGTCGCGAGCACGGCGGTGCCCGCCCGCCAGCTGCCAGCATCCGTCACCACCGTCACGCCGTCGCGAGCGGCGCGCACGCTCCGGACGGCGCCGCGCATGATGCGCCCGCCGCGCTCGCGCAGCTCCTGCGCGAGCACCGAGAGCACCGTCATCGGCTGCAGCTGCGCCTGCTGCTCGAGGCGGATGGCACCCGCCACCGGGAACGGCAGCGACTCGGCGCCGCCCGTCTCGACCGGCAGCCCGAGGCTGCGCGCCGCCTCCAGCTCACGCTCGAGCGACTCGGCCCCCGCCCGGCCGGAGGCGTAGGAGACCGCCGGCAGCAGCTGCGCAGCCTCTCCCCGCTCCTCCAGCAGCTCGAGCAGCCGCCGCTGCCCTTCGAGGGAGCCGTCGACGAAGGCCTGTGCCGCCTCCGGCGCTGCGAGCGCGAGGATGCGGTGCAGCCGGTCGCCCTGCAGCAGGCTGAGCTTCGCGGTGGTGTTGCCCGTCGCGACAGCGCCGACCTCTCGCGCCTCGAGCACGACGACGGTCGCACCGCGACGGGCGAGCAGGGCGGCCGTCGCGAGCCCGGTGATGCCCGCCCCGACGACCAGCACGTCGGGGCGCCGCGGCGCGGCCTCGTCGAAGCCGATCGTCGGGCCGGTCGCCTGCCAGAGAGAGCTCATGTCCCCCACTCAACGCGGCGGGGGTGGGATGCGCAAGGGCGGGGATCCGTTGGGATCCCCGCCCTCTTCGGTCTCGTGACGCGTGCCGCCTACGGCGGCGCGCTCCGGTTCCTGAGCCCGTCGAAGGGCGACCTACGATCTAGCGCTGGGCGCTGCCGTCGACGTAGTCGGCGTCCGGCTGCTCCCACGCGAACAGCGAGCGCAGCTTCTTGCCGGTCGCCTCGATGGGGTGGCCCTCTGCCTTCTCGCGCAGCGCCTTGAACTCGGGGCCGCCGGCGTCCTGGTCGCCGATGAAGCGCTCGGCGAAGGCACCCGACTGGATGTCCTTCAGCACCGCCTGCATGTTCTCCTTGACGCTCGGGTCCACGACGCGCGGGCCGGAGACGTAGTCGCCGTACTCGGCCGTGTCGCTGACCGACCAGCGCTGCTTGGCGATGCCGCCCTCCCACATGAGGTCGACGATCAGCTTCAGCTCGTGCAGCACCTCGAAGTAGGCGATCTCGGGCTGGTAGCCGGCCTCGGTGAGGGTCTCGAAGCCGTACTGCACCAGCTGCGAGACGCCGCCGCACAGCACAGCCTGCTCACCGAACAGGTCGGTCTCGGTCTCCTCGGTGAAGGTGGTCTTGATGCCGCCGGCGCGCAGGCCGCCGATGGCCTTCGCGTACGACCAGGCCGTCTGCCAGGCCGAGCCCGACGCATCCGACTCGACGGCGACGATCACGGGCACGCCGCGGCCGGCCTCGAACTCGCGGCGCACGGTGTGGCCGGGGCCCTTCGGTGCGACGAGCACGACGTCGATGCCCTCGGGCGCGGCGATGTAGCCGAAGCGCACGTTGAAGCCGTGGCTGAACACGAGCGTCTTGCCGGCGCTCATGTGCTGGGCGACCTCGTCGTTGTAGATGTGACGCTGGAACTGGTCGGGCGCGAGCAGCACGACCACGTCTGCCCACTCCGCGACCTCGGCGGGCGTGCCGACCTGGAAGCCGGCCTCGGTCGCCTTCTGGCGGCTCTTCGACTCCGGCTGCAGGCCGACGCGCACGTCGATGCCCGAGTCGCGCAGGTTCTGCGCGTGCGCGTGGCCCTGCGAGCCATAGCCGATGATGGCGACCTTCTTGCCCTGGATGATGCCGAGGTCGGCACCGTCGTCGTAGATGACCTCAGTCATGGTGACTCCTTTGTGTTCGTTCGGATGTTCGTGGTCGCGCGATGCCCGCAGGTCGCGGTCGCGCCTCAGGCGCGGTCGCCCTTGAGCACGCGCTCGCTGATGGACTTGCCGCCGCGGCCGATGGCCAGCAGGCCGGACTGCGCGATCTCCTTGATGCCGTAGGGCTCCAGCAGCTTCAGCAGCGCCTGGCACTTCGGCGAGTCGCCCGTGACCTCGATCACGAGCGCGTCGGTGGTGACGTCGACGACCCGGGCGCGGAACAGCGTCGCCGCCTCCAGGATCTGCGAGCGGGTCGCGTTGTCGACCTTCACCTTGATCAGCAGGTGCTCGCGCTGCACCGACTGCTCGGGCTCGAGCTCGACGATCTTGACGACGTTGACGAGCTTGTTCAGCTGCTTCGTGACCTGCTCGAGCGGCAGCTTGTCGACGTCGACGACCACGGTGATGCGGCTCAGGCCCGGCACCTCGGTCTTGCCGACCGCGAGCGAATCGATGTTGAAGCCGCGGCGGGCGAACAGCCCGGCGACGCGGGTCAGCAGACCCGGCTTGTCCTCCACCAGGAGGGACAGGACGTGGGTGCTCATCACTCCTCCTCCCACACCGGGCTGTGATCCTTCGCGTACTCCACGAAGGAGTTCGAGACACCCTGCGGCACCATCGGCCACACCATGGAGTCCTTCGAGACGATGAAGTCGATCACCACGGGTCGGTCGTTGGTCTCGAGCGCGAGCTTGATGGCCGGGTCGACCTCCTCGGGCTTCGTGACGCGGATGGACAGGCAGCCGTAGGCGTCGCCGAGCTTCACGAAGTCGGGGATCATCTTGGCGTCGGAGCCGGTCTCGAGGTCGGTGAACGAGTGCCGGCCCTCGTAGAAGAGGCTCTGCCACTGCCGCACCATGCCGAGCGACGAGTTGTTGATGATCGCGACCTTGATCGGGATGTCGTTGAGCGTGCAGGTGGCGAGCTCCTGATTGGTCATCTGGAAGCAGCCGTCGCCGTCGATCGCCCACACCACGCGGTCGGGCTCGGCCACCTTCGCGCCCATCGCCGCAGGAACCCCGTAGCCCATCGTGCCGGCGCCGCCGGAGTTGAGCCATGCGTTCGGCCGCTCGTACTTGATGAACTGCGCCGCCCACATCTGGTGTTGGCCGACGCCCGCGGCGTAGATCGCCTCTGGCCCGGTGATCTCGCCGATGCGCTGGATGACGTGCTGCGGCGAGAGCTTGCCGTCGGTGGGCTCGGTGAAGCCGAGCGGGAAGCGCTCCTGCAGCCCCTGCAGGCGCTCCCACCAGTCGGTGAGATCGGGCCGCTGATCGGTCGCGAGCTCCTGGAAGGCGATCGAGAGGTCGGAGAGCACGTCGCGCACGTCGCCCACGATCGGCACGTCGGCGGTGCGGATCTTCGAGATCTCGGCCGGGTCGACGTCGACGTGGATGACCTTCGCACCGGGCGCGAACTCGGCGACCTTGCCGGTCACGCGGTCGTCGAAGCGCGCGCCGAGGGCGATGATGAGGTCGCACTCCTGGAAGGCGAGCACCGCCGGAACGGCGCCGTGCATGCCGGGCATGCCCAGGTGCTGCGGATGCGAGTCGGGGAAGGCGCCGCGCGCCATCAGGGTCGTGACGACCGGCGCGCCGGTCGACTCGGCGAAGTCGCGCAGCTCGGCCGAGGCCTTCGCGCGGATGACGCCGCCGCCGACGTACAGCAGCGGGCGCTGCGACTCGGAGAGCAGCTGCGCGGCCGCGGTGATCTGCTTGCCGTGCGCCTTCGTGACCGGGCGGTAACCGGGCAGGTCGAGCTTCTCGGGCCAGACGAAGGGTGCGCTGTCGGCCTGCGCGTCCTTCGTGATGTCGACGAGCACGGGGCCGGGGCGGCCGGTGGAGGCGATGTGGAAGGCGGCCTTGATGGCGCCCGGCACGTCCTCGGGGCGAGTCACCTGGAAGGTGTGCTTCGTGATCGGCATCACGATGCCGGTGATATCGGCCTCCTGGAACGCATCCGTGCCGATCAGGTGGCTGAAGACCTGGCCGGTGATGGCGACCATGGGCACCGAGTCCATGTAGGCGTCGGCGATGGCGGTGACGAGGTTCGTGGCGCCGGGGCCGGAGGTGGCGAGGCAGACGCCGACCCTGCCGGTCGCGGCCGCGTAGCCCTCGGCGGCGTGGCCGCCGCCCTGCTCGTGGCGCACCAGGATGTGGCGGATCGCCGACTGCTGCATGAGCTCGTCGTAGAAGGGGATGATGGCGCCGCCGGGGATCCCGAAGACATCCTCGACGCCGAGCAGCTCGAGCGAGCGGAGGACGGCGCCCGACCCGGTGAGGATGGGCGGTTCGGCGGTGCGCGGCGGCGCAGGCCGTGGGGTGATGGTCATGGCTCTCCTGGGCTCGATGCCTGGATGCGTCAGCCCGTGACCGCGCCGCTGGCGGCGGACTGCACGAGCTTCGCGTACTTGGCGAGGACGCCGCGCGTGTAGCGCGGGGGCAGCGGCTCCCAGCCGTCACGCCGGGAGGCGAGCTCTGCCTCGTCGACGATCAGGTCAAGCGAGCGAGCGGCGATGTCGACCTTGATGCGGTCTCCGTCGCGCACGAAGGCGATCGGACCGGAGTCGACCGCCTCAGGGGCGATGTGGCCGATGCACAGGCCGGTTGTGCCGCCTGAGAATCTGCCGTCGGTCAAGAGTAGTACATCCTTGCCGAGGCCCGCGCCCTTGATGGCGGCGGTGATGGCGAGCATCTCGCGCATGCCGGGGCCCCCCTTGGGGCCCTCGTAGCGGATGACGACGACGTCGCCCGCCTGCACCTCGCCGCGGGTGAGCGCATCCATGGCGGCGCGCTCGCGGTCGAAGACGCGGGCGGGGCCCTCGAAGACCTCGGCGTCGAAGCCGGCGGTCTTGACCACGGCACCCTCGGGGGCGAGCGTGCCGTCGAGGATGGTGAGGCCGCCGGTGGCATGGATCGGGTCCTCGATCGCGCGCACGACGGTGCCGTCGATCGGCTGCGGGTCGAGCTCCGCCAGGTTCTCGGCGAGCGTCTTGCCCGTGACCGTGAGCACGTCGCCGTGCAGCAGGCCCGCATCCAGCAGCGCCTTCATCACCACCGGCATGCCGCCGACGCGGTCGAAGTCCTGCGCGACGTAGGCGCCGAAGGGCTTCACGTCGGCCAGGTGCGGCGAGCGCGCGCCGATGCGGCGGAAGTCCTCGAGCGTGAGCTCGACCTCGGCCTCGTGGGCGATCGCCAGCAGGTGCAGCACGGCGTTCGTCGAGCCGCCCAGCACCATCGCGACGGTGATGGCGTTCTCGAACGCCTCCTTCGTGAGGATGTCGCGGGCGGTGATGCCGCGCCGCAGCAGCTCGACCACGGCAGTGCCCGACTGGCGGGCGTAATAGTCGCGGCGGCGGTCGGCCGAGAGCGGCGTCGCCGAGCCGGGCAGGCTCATGCCGAGCGCCTCGGCCACGCAGGCCATCGTGTTGGCGGTGTACATGCCGCCGCAGGCGCCCTCGCCGGGCGCGAAGCCGCACTCGATGCGGTGCAGGTCCTCTGCCGAGATCTTGCCGGCCTTGAAGGCGCCGACGGCCTCGAAGGAGTCGATGATCGTGAGCGATTCGGGGATCGTGCCGTCCTCGAGCTTGGCGAAGCCGGGCGCGATCGAGCCGGCGTAGACGAACACGCTCGCGAGATCGAGGCGGGCGGCGGCCATGAGCATGCCGGGCAGCGACTTGTCGCAGCCGGCCAGCAGCACCGTGCCGTCGAGCCGCTCGGCGTTGACGACCACCTCGACCGAGTCGGCGATCACCTCGCGCGAGACGAGCGAGAAGTGCATGCCCTCGTGGCCCATCGAGATGCCGTCCGAGACCGAGACGGTGCCGAACTGCAGCGGGTAGCCGCCGCCGGCGTGCACGCCCTCCTTCGACGAGCGGGCGAGCCGGTCGAGCGAGAGGTTGCAGGGCGTGATCTCGTTCCACGAGCTCGCGATGCCGATCTGGGGCTTCTCCCAGTCGCCGTCGCCCATGCCGACGGCGCGCAGCATGCCCCGGCTGGTGGTGGCTTCGACGCCGTCGGTGACGGCGCGGGAACGCGGCTTGATGTCGATCTCTGGCATGGCCCGATCCTACGCCGATCAGACATGTCGGATCGGGTGCGCCCGAGGGCCGCGCGCCGCCCCGCGGTCGCCCGCGCTTCGGATCCCGGATGCGCGACGTTCATCGGGAGGGTCTACCGTCGTCACCATGATCCAGGTCGGCCTCAGCACGATCTCCGTCTTCCCCAAGGGGGTCGAGGACGGCTTCCGGCTGTCGCGCGAGGCGGGCTTCGACGGCGTCGAGGTGATGGTCACCACCGATGCGAAGACGCGCAGCCCCGAGAAGCTGCTGGAGTACGCCGAGCGCTACGAGCAGCCGATCATGGCCATCCACGCGCCCGTGGTGCTGCTGACCACCTTCGTGTGGGGCCGCGACCCGTTCACCAAGCTCGACCGCTCGGCAGAGCTCGCCGTGTCCGTCGGCGCACCCACCGTGGTCGTGCATCCGCCCTTCCGCTGGCAGGGCAAGTACGCGAGGACGTTCACGGATGCGGTGCGCGCGACCGAGCAGAAGCACGGCGTCGAGGTGGCGGTCGAGAACATGTTCCCGTGGGCGGCCGGCGGCATCGACCGGCAGGCGTACCTGCCCGGCATCGACCCGAGCGAGATGGATGTCGACCACGCGACGCTCGACTTCTCGCACTGCGCGCTCGCGAAGCGCGACTCGATGCAGCTGGCGCTCGACCTGGGCGACCGGCTGCGGCACCTGCACCTCACCGACGGGGTCGCCGCCGAGGAGGGGCGCGTGTTCGACGAGCACCTGCTGCCCGGGCACGGCAACGAGCCGGTCGCCGAGGTGCTGCAGATGCTCGCGAAGCAGCAGTGGACGGGCCAGGTGATCGCCGAGATCAAGACCCGGCAGGCGCGTTCGGAGCGCGACCGGCTGCGGCTGCTGACCGAGACGGTGGAGTTCGCGCGCGAGCACCTCGCGGTGGAGGCGCCTGCCGAGGCGGAGCCCGAGTCGGTCGCGTCCTCCCCGGACCCCACCGGCTGACGTGCCGGTCGCGATTCGCCGACGGCCGGTGCGCCGAAGGGTTCAGCGCTGATCGGGCACTCGGGCTGGGGCTCAGAACGATCGAGGGTCGGGCGTGTGGTCGTCGCTGATCAGCAGTTGGCGATAGTGCTCGAGCTGCTGGATCGGCTCTTCTTCGTCCGCGTCCTCCCAGAGCTCGCGCCACTCAGCATCCTCAGCGAGGATGTGACCGATCGCTCGCAAGGCGACCGAGCGCAGCTGCACCGTGAGGATCGGCGCAGGGATTGGCCGCTTCGTGGCGGATGCGAACTCACCGTCGGGCGCCGACAGCATCCACACGATCGCAGCCACCGCGCAAGTCGCCTCGGAGGCGTCGGCGCCCTGGCCGACGGAATCGAGCGTGTCGAGCAGAAGCGCATCGGCGTCCCCTGTCGCCTCTAGCTCAAGCATCCAGTCGGCCGCGTCGTCGTTGTCAAAAGGTCCGGTTCCCCAGGCGCCCACGCGGACCCCTTTCTCTCGTCGATGGATTGGTCGTGGCATCGTGGCATCTGGGGAACGCAAAAGGCTGCCCGCTGTTCTGCTCAGTCGGGTCAAGTCCCCGGTAGTGGTGTAGCGGTGTCCTTCGTTCTGATCGGTTAGGCGGAAAGCCCCACCCGTGATCCAGGGCGCTGAGTCGAGCGCGTGCGGCGGGCGAGAAGCCATGCCGCCCACTGATGCCGATTCCAGTCTCAGCGATGAGCCCGTCGAGGGATGCGGACGGCGCCAGATGCAACACGTCGTCGAACGACAGCAGTCGGATCGCCGGGAGCTCTGTGATCTGGTCGACATGATCGATGCGCTTGACGCTGCCGAAGCGCAGTTCCGAAAGAATGCGGCACTGCGCCAGCCCGTCCAAGTCGAGCGAGTCGAAGAACGCCACGTCGAAGTCGCGCAGCATTTCCGGCTGAGCCGGACGCGGCAGGGCACCATCTTTGCGGTTGCCGTACGCCAACAGGCGCTCCAGGGGCCCAACGATCTCGAGATCGGCGTGCATGGCGGTCCGAGCTTCGGTGCAGAGCAATTCACGCAGATTCGGAGATCGCAGGATCGGGGCGGCGAACGGCCCGTCGTACCGCTCGAGTTTCGGAAATACGGCATCCTCGGGGACGTCCACGCGGCGATCAATGTACAGAGATTCCAAGTTCTTGAACTCTTCCAGCCCGGACAGATCCGAGTTCCGAGCGACAAATAGCGTCAACTCTTCGATCGGTTTAGGGTCAATCTCAGCAATCGAGTGGAGCGGATCCCTGAACTTCCGCAGATCGATAGCAAGCTTGTGTCCCGTCCATTCAGAAGCAGCCTCCATATTGGTTGATAGACGTCCGCGCCTACGAATCTGCCGGTTAGTAGCGCACGAACCACCGCGTCCGGGACCGCGGTGAAAAACTCTTCCACAGACAACACCGACATCCGCCCCAGCCAACCCCGCCACACTGCCGCCGCAGTGGTCATAACCAGCACAGGGTCTACGAGGCTCGTCGGATACGGTCGAGCCAGATCAGGAGACAAAGTGCAGGAATAGTAGTCGCGAGCAGCCACCAGCCCGATGCGACGGGTGCGTTTGGCGAAAATAACAATGTCCAGACAGCAAATGTTACAGCTGCGGAGAGGTAGATAACCCCAACCCACCAGAGCAACGTCTGCCACGCTCTGGGCCATTTCCATTCCGGCACCTTCATCGACGAATCGTGCGAGTCGGGAGTTGATACCAGGTCTCCGGGAGAGGAATTGGAACCTGATCGCCTGCGAACTGAGTCGAGCCACACCATCAAACTCGCCACCCCAAGAATCGAACCTGCGATTCCCCAGTCCAGCATGAAGAGCGGCACGTCATTCGCAACACGAAGTGCAAAGTATACGCCCGCGATCGCAATGTAAGTTAGACATATCCACCAAGCGACCTTCTGCCACCGCTTTGGCCAAACCCAATCGGTAAACTTGTCCATCGTACGCTCCATCTGAAAATCATCCGGCGCTAAGCTACATTAGTAGGCAATCCTATAAGATGAACTGGTGCCATGCAGTACCCCTCGTCTGGTCTGAATTGGTCGCGTGCCAAGCGCGGCAGTTGCCGCTGCAGCCGACGCTGCACCAATTCCGCGTCGCACGGCTGGAGTCGAAACAACCCGCCGAATCGCATCTGTCGCCGCGCGGGTAACAGGCCTCAGAAGCGAACCTCGCACCGCCCCGGTGACGGAAGAGGCAAGGTGCTCGGCCGACTCCAAGGCGCTTGGGCGGTGCTGAAACCCGATATCGATCGCGAGATGGCCGCCCATCACCACCGGAATCGCTACAGCCACACTTGCGGCGATCAAACACCCGACGCCCATGGTGGCTGCGCAAAGTGCCGCGCCGGCGGCAACGGCGACAGCGCCACCGACGACTCCCCAGCCGAAGTGCGCCCACTCACGCGGTGAGTCGGGCACAAGGAAATCCCACCACGCGGTGCCGCTGGTGTCGTTCTTGCCGATGGGGTCGGTGGGCCAGACGTAGTCGTTGTCGACGCCGCCTTCGACGGGGTCGGTCTGGAGGAAGCGGCCGAGGGCTGGGACGAGAGGCGTGCGCCCATGGCGATGATGGTGACGGTGCCGGCGGTGTCGGCGATCCGTGCGGCGGCTTGGTGCCAGCCTGTGCGGTCGGCGGTGGTGCCGGTGTCGTCGGCCGCGATGGTTCCGAGCGCGTACGTGCCCTGTTCGAGCGGTTGCCCGTAGGGGTCGTAGAGCTGCACGGGGCTGCTGGTGGTGCCGTCGCCGGTGGTGATGGTGTGGCCGAGCATTGAGGGGTACTGCCACTCGCGCCCACCACCGGTGATGGTGACGGTCGCCCCGCCGGGCAGTTCCACGTGCCGCCGCAGCGTGGTGTCTTCGAGTTGCGCGAAGGGTTCGTCGGCGTCGCCGGCATACAGGTACCGCACCGTGACTGCCGGGTCGGAGCCTGCCGGGTCGGTGGTGCGGGCGGCCACGCGTCCGGTCGCGTCCCGGGCGATGGTGACGACCGTGCCGTCGGCGTAGCTGGTGCCTGCGTGGGCGTTCGCGGCGTCGTAGCGGAGGGTCGCGTCGGCCAGCTTCGTGGTGTTGCCGCGCACGTCGTAGGCGATCTCGCCGGGTGCCAGGCCGTCGGCGACGGCATGCGCGCCGGCGGCGGGGCCGGTGACGGTGCTGGATTGGAGCCGGTCGGCCCAGTCGTAGCAGTAGGCCGTGGTGGTGGTGCGGGCGGTCTGCCCGGGAGCGGTCCACACGTCGGTCAGGCTGGTGCGGTTGCCGGAGGCGCCGGCGGCCGTGTTCGGGCCGCAGCCGCCGGTGGCGGCGAAGCCGTAGCTGAGGACGTGGCCGGGGATCGTCGCCTGGACCAGCCTGCCGGCTCCGTCATACTTGTATGCCGACCGGTACGACTGGCCATCCTGTCCGATGACGTGCTCGAGGATGCGGCCGGACTGCGATCTGGCGGCGGTCTCGGTCACGTCACCGCCGGAGGGGAAGCTCCAGGTTTGGCCGGTGCCGCGGCCGGTACCATCGCGGGCGATACCGGTCAGGCTGGCGCCGCCGGCGTAGGCGACCGAGGTGAGCTGCGCCACCTGGTCGTAGGACGGGGTGGCGGTGACGGTGCCGTTCACGCTCACGGAGGTGATCTTCCCATCCCGGTCGTAGACGAAGCCGGTCGACTGGGCCGGCTGCCCGGCAGGCGTGGTCGTGGTGGAGACCAGCCGGCCGGTACGGGCTTGATAGGTCGGGACGGTGACGGTCCCGAACACGTCGGTGTACTGCGTCACTCGGCCCAGCAGGTCGGTGGTGGTCGTGACCGTGGACCCGTTGGGGCTGCCGGCCACGGCCCGGCCGGTGGTGGCGACGCGCATGCCTGCCGCGGTGGGTGTGTAGGTGGTGGTGACGGTGTGGCCGGGTACGCCGGTGCGGCCGGCAGCCGATTGTGCCGTGACGCGGCCGCGGTCGTCGTAGGTGGTGCAGGACCAGCCGGTGTCGCCGTCGATCTTGGTGCCGGCAGCCCTGCCCCACTCGTCGTAGACGTAGTGGGTGGTGACGCGTGAGCCGTCGGCGGCGATGGGGCCCTGGATGGTCTGCGCCATCCCGTACTGCGGCGTGCCGGCGGGGATGCCGCAGACGGCCGGACCGTGCTCGAGCTCGCCGTAGTAGTGCGTGGCCGTGCCGGCCCCTGCGGGTGCGTCGCTGGTGTTCGCCGCTGGGAGGCGGCGTTCGGTGCGGCGCAGCAGGCTCTCCGCTCCCGGTGCCTCGAAGCTGAGCCTCGTGGTGAGGCCCGCGATCGAGGAGGAGGTGGCCTGCCCCAGCCATGGGTGCTGGTAGGCGAAGGTGGCGGTCGTGGTCGGTGCCGCGACGTCGGTCAGACCCGCAGGGGCCTGGTCGGTGACGGTGGTGGTGGTGGCGAGCCCGTAGTCGGGGCGCAGCGCGCTGCCGGGGATCGTCACCGCGGCGGCGCCGCCCACGCTCCACCGCAGGTGCAGGTGCGCGTCCAGGCGCGAGTCCCAGTACTCGACGCGGATGCGGGACACCTGCCCGGCGGTGGCGGTGATCGCTTGCGGCGCGGTGCGGGTCTTGGCGCCCCCGTACCAGTCGCTGATGACGGGCAGGTCGTCGACCCAGATGCGCACGCCGTCGTCGGAGACGGCCGAGAGCGTGTACTGGCCGGCGGCCGGGAACGTGATCAGGCCCGTCAGCCGCGCCGACCACCGGTCGGTGCTGGCCACACCCTCGGGCGATCCCGCACCCCAGTCCTTCGTCACCGCGCCGCCGGTGCCGCCGATGCCGAGCGCGAACGCGGCAGGCTGACCGGACAGATCCGCATTGTCGTAGAACGCCGCCTGCAGGCCCGTCAGCGCGCCGTCATAGCCGGTGGCGGTGTGGCCGGGAACCAGGCCGCAGCCGGCGGTGCCGGCCGGGTTGGCGACCGGCCGGTCATTGGTGCCGAAGCAGGCCGCCGGTGCCGGCCCGTAGGCAGCGACCGCGCGATCGGTCGCGGCGTCGTAGACGGTCGTCGAGACGCGGCCGGCGGCATCGACCGTGCGGCGCAGCAGATCCTGCTCCCCCCGCCACACCTGACTGGACGTCACACCCAGGTTCGAAGTCGACGTCGTGTGCCGCCAGGCCGAGTCGTAGCCGACCGTCCTGTCCACACCGGCGAGGCCGTGCACCGTCACGCCGGTCGTCCCGGCCCCGCCGGTACCCGCCGCGTACGTGTAGGACCGTCCCGGCCGGTCCGTCGTCGACGTCCCCGCCGGCGACGGCAGATCCACGCGCGACACCCGCCCGTTCGTGTACGTCAGTTGCGTCGTGGAGGCGTCGGTCTCGGCCATGCCGGCTTGGATGGCGTCGTTCGCGACCGAGTCGCGGATCGTGACCATGCGGCCGTCGTCGTCGTAGCCGAACTGCGTCAGCTCATTCCCCGGGTCGAGGATGCCCCGCAGGCGCCCGTGCTCGTCATACAGCAGCTGCGTGGCCGTCCCGTCCGGGTAGGCGAGCCCGCACAGCATGCCCGCCGGCGCCTCCGCATACGGCGCCTCCGCATCCGCGCAGGTGCTGCCGTCGCCGCCGTAGGCCAGGTCGATGCCGCGCAGATGGTCTTCGCCGGAGGCTGAGAGCGGGTCGACCAGCGCCAGCACCCGCCCGTCCTCGCCCAGCCGCGTCTGTGGCGCGGCGGGCCGGCGCGCGTCCTGCGCGGCCGTCACCGACTCCAGCCGGCCAGCCGGGGTGAAGTGGGTGACCGTGCCGTCCTCGTCGACGACCGTCACCCGGCCCTCCTCGTCCTTGGCCACGTGCGCCCACTCGCCCGGCGGCGGCGCGTACCCGCGCTCCCCGCTGCTTCGGAATGTGACCGTGCGGCCCGAGGTGTCGGTCAGGATCACCGACGAATCCGTCGCCGTCGCAGACGACCACCGGCCCGCCGCGCCCGCGATCGGGGCCGACGAGGACCAGCCCGCCGGCAGCACCTGCAACTCGCGCGTGAACCAGTCCGGCGGCACGATGATCGCCGACTCCTTCCTGTCCGACGTCTTCCGGATCCACAGCTGCACCGCCGCCGACCCCGTCCCCTCCAGGAACTCCAGCCGGATCGGCACCTGCTCGCCCGGCAGCGTCACTGCCGCCGAGGCCCAGTCGTACCGGGGCGACGTCCAGCTCCAGTGGTTCAGCAGCCGCTGCTCGTCCACCCACAACCGCACACCATCATCGCGCAGCACCCCGAACTCCACCGGCTGGCCCGCCCAATCAGCCGGTAGCGTCACGAACCCGCTCCAGCGAGCCATGAAGTTATCCGCCCCCACCGCCTCCGGCGGCGACGACTTGCGCCAATCGAACGAGATCGACGGATCCGTGCGCACCAGCGCCGGCTCCGCGGCATCGATGTCATAGTCGCCCGGCTGATTCGGCTGCGTCTGCCCCTCAGGGACGCGCGCGTCGAAATATTCGCCCCGCAGCCCACGGTTCGCATCCGGCGCCTCCTGCGAGTTGTAGGAGAAGCCGTAGCCCATCGGCCCGCCTACCGTGTCGACCGTCGGAGACGCGAACGACAGCGCCGCGTTCCCATTGGCGAGATTCACGCTCACCGGCCCCGCCGCATCAAACGGCGACGGACCGGACGAGCCCAGGCGCAGATCCGTGCGCAGCCGCAGCACCCACGTCGACGTCGGGTTCTCGAACATCGAATCACGCGTGAGCACCGTCCACGTATACGTCCCGCCGTCCTCCAGCGACCCCTCCGGCACCCGCCACCGCACCTGCCCATCCGCACCCGGCGAGAGCCAGCCCGACCGCACCACCGCACCCGCCGTCGACGAGCCGTTCCCGTCCGCGCCACCCGGCCGCACGTCCCCTCCCGAGCCCAGCCGGAACTGATACTGCGTCGCACCACCCGTGCCATCCGTGTCCGCCACCGCGCCCACCCGCAGCTCCGGCGTCAAGGTCGTCGCCACACCATGCGCACCCGACGACGTGCCCGGCGACGCCGACGACGCCGCGGTCTGCGGCACGAACTCCGTGCGGAAGCCCCAGGAGCTCGAGTACAGCCTCGTCGACTGCCCGAACCTGCCGTGATAGCCATCCGACGCCGTCGCCCGCCAGTAGTAGCCCGTGCCCGGCTGCAGCACCCCCGCCGGCACCGTGTACTCGGGGTAGGCGCTCGCCGTGTAATCCACAGGGTCGCTGCGATGCACCACCGCTCTGTCCGAGAACGACCGGTCCGTCGCGATCTCGAACTGCAGCCGATGCTGCGCGTACGTGCCGCCATGCCCTGACGGATGCATCACCAACCTGGCTCGCAGGGTCGGCGTCTCCGACACTGCGTTCTGCCCTTCATAGAGCGTGCCCGAGGTGGCCGAGTTATACAGGTTCGAGGGCGTGTGGTAGCGAACCCACACGTCCACGTTCACCCGCTTGTACGTGTACAGGCCGGCGCGCTCGTTGCCGCGGATCATCCAGCCCGGCCGCGAATCTCCCGCCTCGAACCGATCCACCAGCGTCTGCGCGACTCCGTCCCCGGTCGTGAACGCGTCGCCGTTCGAGAGGGTGTAGGTGTCGGCGACGGTGCCCGTGCACGTGTACGACGAGCAGGAGGCGTAGTTCACCGTGCCCGACTGCGACGTGGTCGTGCCCGACACGTACCCGACGCCGATGTTCGCCGCCTCAATGATCCGTCCCGGCGCGTCCCCGTAGTCGAACGCGAACGTCGAGCGCCAATACCGGTCGTAACCGCCCTCTCGCGTGTTGCCGACGTTCACGACGCCCGACTGCACCGTCCCGTCCGACTTGTACGCGTTCGACCACAACGGGCCGGGATTGATCGACGGATCGATCGACACCGGCCACACCCGCTCCTGCGAGCCCAGCCACTCCGCATCCACCGTCAGCGCATACCGCCACGACCCATCCGGCTGCTCCTCCAGCGACGGCTCCAGCACCGACTCCGACCGCCACCGATCGCCCGTGCCAGAGGAATCCCAGGCGATCGGCGTCTCCGACGATGCCACCACGTCCCCCGCAGCATCGGTCAACTCCAGCGCCCCATGCTCGGTCAGCCGCGGCGACAACCCGCCCGCATCCAGCCTCCACGACCAGGACGTGCGCCCATCCGCCGGCAACGCATCCAGCACCAGCGTCTCCTTCACCTGCCCCGGCGTCACCTCGTACGCCAGATCCGCACCATCCAGCACATCCCGATACGTCAGCTCGTTCTGCGCATCCCACCACCAGAACGGCACCGATACGTCTCCCGCCGACGCGCCCTCCAGCCCGTACGAGACCTCCGTGTCATCGATTTGCAACGACACCGTCGCATCCGACGCAGCATCCGACGCGAACGCCGGCGCCAGAGGATGCGCCGCGACCTCCCAGCCCGAACCCGCCGACTCGATGCTCGTGTCGATCTCCACCCAGGCGCCATCGACCTCCGCATTCAACGGCTCCAGCGACATATGCCGCACCAGCGAACCGCCGCCCTCCTGATACGTGGTCGTGAACAAGTCCCGCTCCACCACGTCAGCACCCGACAGCGCCGACGCATCCGGCGACTCCGGCAGCACCTCCGGCGCCGCCAGCTCCTCCACCGGCTCCGCAAGCGGCAACGGGTCGAGCCCCGCCTCGCCCTCCGGCGTCTCCGGCGTGATCGGCGCAGGCGGCTCCGACTCCAGCAACGGCACCGACAGCGCCGGCGAGACCGGATCCTGCGCAGACGCCGCATCCACCGGCTGCAGCAACGACACCGTCACCGCCACCACGGCCACCATCGCCAAGAACCACAGACGCGCGACACCACGAAGCATGAGCTCTCCCTCGAGCACACGCGCAGCCTGCGACCCTGGGGCAGCCGCACATCCCGCGCTAGCAAGACAGTATTCAGGCGCTTACCAAAAGGGAAGACCTACGGATCCCGAAAAGATAACAGATCCGTAGGCAGCCGGCGTTCGGTCTACGCGGTCGGTCGATCGGCGATGCCGACGAGCGGCGCGACCAGGGCGACGAGCGCCGGGCGGTCGGGCTTGCGCATCCGTCCCCGTCTGGGCAGCGCGCCGATCGCCACCACCAGGTCGGGCAGCGCGCCGTGGTCGATGAGTCCCGGCAGCGCCGCCGCGACGCGTCGCGCGAGCGGATGCGCGGGGTCGGCCGGCAGGCTCTCAGGCGCGCCCTCGGGCACCACGGCGACCACGACGCGGTCGTCGCCGATCGCGTCGGGCACCCCCACCATGGCGGCATCGGCGACGCCGGGCAGCGAGGCGATCACCGGCTCGTAGAGACCGACATAGATGTTCTGCGTGCCGCGCAGCAGCATGTCCTTCTTGCGACCCAGCAGCGTCAACCGGTCGCCGTCGAGGCGGGCCAGGTCGCCCGTGCGCACCTCGGCGAGCTCGCGCGGCAGCTCGTGCACGTAGGCGCGCGCGAGGCCGGGCCCCGCGAGCACGAGCTCGCCGTCGTCGATGCGCGCGTCGACGCTCGACGCGACGCGCCCCACGAAGTCGCCCTCGCCGCTCGCGTGCAGCTTCTCGGCCCCGTCGGCGATCGCCACCGGCAGGATCTCGCTCATGCCGTACACGCAGCGGATGCGCGCGTCGGGGAAGCGCGTCAGCGCACGTTCGATCAGGGGAGGCAGGACGGGCGCGCCGCCCATGGCGATCAGTCGCAGTTGCGCAGCCGCGGGCTGCGCGCTGCTCGCCTGCCGATCGTCGAGCAGCCGCAGCATGGCGTCGAGTGCTGCGGGCGAGGCGAACATCGCGTCAGCCCGCTCGAGCAGCGGCAAGTAGCGCTCCGGCGATGCCGCCGGGTCGAGGCCGGTCGGCGGCAGCGTCCAGTGACTGCCAGCGATGAGCGCCGGCAGGCCGATCATGAGCTGGTCGGTGAGCACGCGCAGCCCGGGCTCGAGGCCCAGGCCCGAGCGGATGTCGGCAAGGCCGGCGCCGAGCGAGGCGAGCGTGTGCAGCACGGTCTTCGGCTCGCCGGTCGTGCCGGAGGTGAAGATGAGCAGCGCATCGGCGGTCGGGTCGGCCGGCGGCAGCGACCGCGGCGCGGTGCGCGCCAGCCGCGCCAGCCGCAGCGCCCCGCGCGGCGCAGCCGGCAGACGCCGACCGGTGACGATGTGCCGCGCGCCAGGCAGCAGCTCGCGGTAGGCGGGCAGGTCGACGCCGCGACTGCGGGCGATGCGCCGCAGGCTGGGCGCCGAGACCAGGTGCAGCAGCGACTCCGCCGCCGTCCACCGCGGCCGCGCGAGCGTCAGCCGGGCCGCGAGCAGCTCGGGCCCGGCGCCCAGGTCGACGAAAGCGATCTGCCCGCCCGCCCGGCACACCGCGAGCGCCAACACCACGGCGTCGATCGACGGCCGCACCGAGAACGCGACCCGGTCGCCCGATCGCATGCCGGCATCCGCCAATCCCGTCGCCACCCGCTCGATGCGCTCCCCCAGCTGGCCGAAGGCGAGCGTGCGGGAGCCCGAGGTCAGCGCAGGCAGCGCCGCGTGCTCGCGGGTGGCGGCCAGCACTGCCTCGAGCATGCTCATGGGGTCGGCTCCAGCGGCGTGCGCCACGGCGCCGCCTGCAGCACGAGCCGCGCGTAGCCGGGCAGCAGCTGTCCGCGGGATGGCGCGCGGTCGACGATGCACAGCGGCGCGTTCGCCTCGACGCGGCGCAATGCGGCCAGCGCGAGGCGGATCTCGGCCATCGCCAGCGGCGCCCCGATGCAGAAGTGCGCGCCGGCTCCGAACCACAGCTGCTTGAGGCTCGCCGCCCGATCGGCGGCAGGGTCGAAGCCGCCTGCCGCGCGGTCGGCCGCGTAGGTGGCGATGATGACGCGGTCGCCGGGCGCGACGCGCAGCCGGCCGATCGTGCGCTCGGCGATCGTGGAGCGCAGCATGACGGGCGTCGGCGTCGTCCAGCGCAGCCCCTCGGCGATCGCCCGCTCGGCGTCGTCCTCGCCGGCCGCCTCGCCCATCGTGCCGCTGTCGACCAGCAGCGCGGCGATGCGCGGGATGGCGGCGGCGATGGTCTCGGTGCCGGTGAGGATGAAGGCGCCCACGACGCCGAGCGCCTCGTCCTCGCTCAGGCCCAACCCGCGCAGACGGCCCGGCACCGTCGACTCGTCGCCGCGGTAGGCGGCGGCCGCGTGCTCGCCCAGCGAGTCGAGCACCGCTCGTGCACTGCGCACCTGGGTGGCAGACAGCGTCGGCCGCGTGAGCCGCACCATGCCGGTGATGCCGGCGATCTGGCGGAAGAACCGGTCGTCGACGGCTGAGCGATCGAGGCCGACCAGCAGCGCGATCGCCGAGCTCGCCGCCTGCCGCGCATGGGCGGCGAGATCGACGCGCTCCCCAGCCAGCAGCCGCCGCTCCACCTCAGTCGCGCCCGGCCCGAGGGTCTGCTGCACGAGCGGTTCGACGAAGGAGGGCGCGAAGATCGGCGCGAGCCTGCGCCGCAGCGCCCGGTGATCCTCGCCGTGCATGTTCACCAGCACCCTGGCGCCCAGCACCGGCGTCCACAGGTCGCTGGAGGCGCCAGGCCCCTGCTTCGAGAAGCCCTCACCGTCGAGCAGCACCTGGCGCACGAGGGCGGCGTCCTTCACGACGACGCCCAGCCCCGGCACCCGCCGCACCGGCCCCGGCACCGTCTGCACCAGCGGGTAGGCGAGCGGATGCACAGCGCGCATCAGCCGCTCGTCGCGGCGCATCGCGCTCGCCAAGCGCGCCCGGCGGTCGCGGTCGAGACGGGCAGCCCAGGCGGTGGCGCTCATCGGATGTCCACGTGCTCAGGCCGGTAGGCGTGATCCTTGTACCAGAGCAGCGTCTTCACCAGCCCCCACGCCTGCACGCGCCGCGACGAGCCGCGCACCACCACGTCGCCGCGCCTGGCGTAGTTCCCGGTCAGCCGCCGCACGGCGTTCACGAGCGCCCGATCCTCGTGGAGCTCCTCGATCGCGGTGCGCGGGAAGCCGCCCGCCGCCACGTACATGGCGCTCGTGATGGCGACGTTGCAGCCCGGCGCCATGACGTACGGGCCGTGGAACTGCGGCCCGTTGTTGTCGGGCCGCACGACGCCGAACGCATCCGCCACGTGCACCGCCCCCATCAGCAGCGCGCGCGTGATCGGCCCCAGACCCTCGTCGTGCCGGGGCACGAGGCTGCCGGCGACCAGCTCGAGCCCGAGGCCGCCCTCGTGCCTCGGCAGCAGGGCGTGGCGGATGCGGGCCGTCCAGTCGAGCCGCGGGATGCAGTCGGCGTCGGTGCGGGCGAGCATCGTGGCGCCGGCCGCGATCGCGGCCCGCATCCCCGTGTCGGCGGCGGCGCCGGTGCCCTTCTGCTGCTCGTCGATCACGCGCCAGCGGGCGAGGCCGCGCGCGGCCGCGAAGGCCTCGATCACGGCCCGGGAGCCGTCGGTGGAGCCGTTGTCGACGAAGATCGCGTCGAAGTCGGCGTCGCGCTGGGCGTCGAGCTGCCGCAGGGTCGCGCCGATGCCGCGCGCCTCGTCGAAGACCGGGACGACGACCGTGAGGCGGTGCCGGGCCGCCGAGCCGCGCGCCGCGGCGCTCACAGCCGCACCGCCGCCGCGCCCAGGCTGATGCCGCCGGCGAGGCCGACGAGCAGCACGAGGCTGCCGGGCCCCACGAGCCCGCGGTCGAGCGCCTGCCGCAGCTGGATAGGCAGGGTCGCCGAGGCGAGATTGCCGTGCTGCGCGACCGTCGGCAGGATCCGCTCGACGCCCAGGCCTAGGCGCTCGGCGATCGGCGCCAGGTGTGGCTCGGCGACCTGGTGCATGAGCACGAGGTCGAGGTCGCCGCGCGCGATGCCGTTGCGGGCGAGCAGCCCGGTGACGAGCTCGGGCCCGAGCGCCAGGAAGGCGCGCTGCAGGGCGCGGCCGTCGATGTCGAAGTAGGTGGCGTCGAGGTCGCGCGGGCGCATCGAGCCGCCCATCGGGAGGGTGCCGATCGACCAGTGGCGGCTCGCGGCCGAGAACGCGAGGTCGACGATGCCCGCACCGGTCGCGCCCGGCCCGGCCGGCGCATCCGTCGCCTGCAGGATGAGCGCGGCCCCCGCATCGCTCATCGTGTAGCCGGGGAACGAGCGCACGAACTGCTCGCGGCCGGAGACCCGCCAGCGCACGGCGCTCGTCGGCGTCTCGCCGCTCGCGATCAGCACCCGGCGCGCCTGCCCGGCGACGATCAGCCCGTGCGCGACCTGCACGGCGTTCAGCACCGAGTTGCAGGCGTTCTTCACGTCGAACACCGGCACGCCGAGGCCCAGCTTGTCGCTGACGATGTGGCTGGTGGCGGGCTCGATGAGGTCTTGGCTGGCGCTCGAGAAGATGAGCAGGTCGAGCGGCTCTGGCGACGCGGCGATCGCCTCTCGCGCGGCCGCGACCGCGAGGTCGGAGGCCTGCTCGCCGGGCTCGCGCTCGTGCACCCGCTCGACGCCGGTCATGCGGCGGATCAGGCCCACCGGCAGCGGGGTGCCGGGGTTGCCCTCGCGCAGCCGCCGCTCGGTCTCGTCGGTGGTGCGGATGCGCGAGGGCAGGTGGGTGCCGACGGCGGCGATGGCGGAGGTGGTCGGCACACGCGCGAGCGTAGCCCGCCACGGTCGTCGAGCGCGTCGGCGCCCGGGGCCGTCCCCCGGACGACCGGCCATCGGGTGGTCCCGACAAGCCGCGCGGGGCGCGCTGGGTGGTCACGACACGCCGTCCGGCGCGGTCACGGCGCGGCGTGTCGTGACCACCCGGGCCCGCGAGGGGCGCGGGGGCGGCCAGGCGACGCCGACGGCGCCTCGGGCCGCCGGCGCGTCGCCGTGGGAGCTCGCGCACGCCCCCGCGCAGCAGGCGGTCGCGGGCCCCCGCGCAGCAGGCAGTCGCGGGCGCCAGCGCGTCAGGCGGCGGCGGGCGCGAGCGCGTCGAGCGCGCGGATGCGCTCCCCCGTCTCGCGGCGCCTGGCCGAGCGCACCGCCAGGTACGCGGCGAGCAGGCCCGCGGCCGCGAACAGCAGCAGCATCGCGACCGAGCGGCCCACGCCGCCGGAGCCGGCCGCGATCGCCTGCAGCGCATCCACCGCGTGCGTCATCGGCAGCGCCGGGGCGATCGCGGCGAAGCCCTCGCCGAGCACGTCGCGCGGCACCAGCCCGCCGGCGGCGACCGCCTGCAGCGCGAGCAGCACGATCGAGACGACCGCGCCGACCGGCCCCCACCAGGCGACGAGCGCCGTGTGCAGCAGCGTCGCGACCGCCGCGAACAGCAGCGAGATGCCGAAGGTCGCTGGCGCTGCGGCCCAGGAGACCCCGCCGATGGCGTGCACGACGAGCGTCGCCAGCAGCGCCTGCGCACCGACGATCCAGGTCGAGCGGATGAGCAGCGTCATCAGCACGCGGCCGTCGGACTCTGCAGAGGCGAGCGTGCGGCGCGCCGCGCGCAGCAGCACCAGCACGAGCGCGAGCGCCCCGAGCCACAGGCCGATCGGCACGGCGATCGCGGCCACCCGCGCCTCGCCGCTCGGCACGGCGTTCTGCTCGGAGAGGTCGAAGCCGACCGGGTTGGTCGCGACGTCGGAGAGCTGCTCGAGCTCGCCGTCGCTCAGCTGGGGCATCGCGGCGATGCCCTCGCGCAGGCCCGCGCCCAGCTCGCTGCCGCCCTCGCCCAGCTGCTCGGCGCCGGTCTGGGCCGAGCGGGTGCCGGCCGCGAGCTGCACGGCGCCCGACTCCAGCTCGCCCAGGCCGCCCGCGAGCGCGCCGGCGCCGTCGGCGAGCTGCTGCGCGCCCGTGACGGATGCCCCGAACTCGCCGTCGAGCTGCGTGAGCCCGCCCGAGAGCTGGGATGCGCCGTCGCGCAGCGCGGGCGAGCCGGCGCTGGCCTGCGCCGCGCCGGCGGCGAGCTGCGAGGCGCCGTCGCGCAGGCCCGCGCCGCCGGCGATGAGCTGGCTCGCGCCCGCATCGAGCTGGTCGAGGCCGGCCGTGGCCTCGCCGAGGCCGGCGGTCAGCTGGCCGGCGACATCCTGCTGGTCGAGCCGATCGAGCCCGCCGGCCAGCTGCCGGGCGGCCTCGAGCACCTGCGGGTCGGTGCCGGGGTCGGCCTCGAGCGCGGCGAGGATCTGCGCAGCGCCGGTGCTCGACTGGCCGATCGCCGACTCGAGCCTGTCGATGCCCCCGGCCGCGACCGCGCCGTCGAGCCCGGCACTGATCTGCGAGGTGGCCTGCTGCACCCCGCCGGCGAACTGCTCGACGCCGCCCGTGTACGCGTCGACGCCATCGCTGAGCTGCGCGGCGCCGCCGGCGAGCTGGTCGACGCCGCCGGTGTACTGCGCCACGCCGTCGCTCAGCTGCGTCGAGCCGTCGGCGAGCTGGCCGATGCCGCCGTGCGCGGCGCCGAGCCCGGAGGCCAGCTGCCGGCCGCCGTCCGCGAGCTGCGCCGCGCCGTCCTGCGACTGCCCCGCCCCGTCGGCGAGCTGGTCGACGCCGGTCGCGAGCTCGCCGATGCCCGAGGCGAGCTCCGCGCCCCCGTCGCCCAGGGCATCCGCCCCATCGGCCGCGGCGCCGAGCTGCTCGGCGATCGTGCCCATGCCGCCGTAGATGCCCGAGATGAAGCCGTTCGTGACGACGTCGCCGAACGAGGTCATGATCGACTCGCCGGTCTCGGTGGCGAGGCTCGTCGCGAGCCCGCTGGAGGTGGCGTCGGTGACGATCTCGATGCCCGCCTGCTGCGGCTCGTCGCCCTGCAGGCTCAGCACCCGCTGCGAGAAGTCGGCCGGGATCGTCACGATGGCCTGCACCTCGCCGCTCGCGAGCGCGTCGGCCGCGTCCTCGTCGTTCAGGATGCGGAAGGCGAAGCCGTCCGCGTCGTCGGCCACCAGGTCGGTGACCACCTGGCGGCCGGCGAACATGGTCGACTCGCTGCCGTCGGCCGCGGTGGTGGTGAGCATCTCGTCGAGGTTGACGACGGCGGCAGGCACGTCGCGCTCGCCGTCGGCCGCCGGCCCGAACGACCAGGCGGCGAACGCCGCGATCGCGAACGGGGTGGCTGCCGCCGCGGTCAGCGCGACGGCCTTCTTGAGCGTGCTGGTCATCGGTCTGCTCCCGTGGTCGCGAGCTCCCCGGTGGGGGTGTCGCTCTCGGTCAGTTCGTCGGCGGATGCGGCTTCGGCCGCCGCGCGGGCCGCCTCGGCCTCGCGGTCCTCGGCCGCCGCATCCGCCGGGGCGAGCTCGATCGCCGCTCGGCCGTGCGCCTCGGGCGCGGCCTCGCTCGTGACGATCGTGAGCTCGTCGCCGCCCAGTCGGGCGGCGATCGCCGCGGCGCCAGTGGGGGCGCCGGCGGCCGCGTCGATCCAGACGAGGCTCGGGCGGCGCTCCATGGCGATGGTCAGCAGCACGGCGGCGCGCTCGAGCGGTGCCAGGCGCGAGAGCGGTGCCGCGGCGTCGATCGGCGCGCCCGCAGCGATGCTCGCGCGCTCGACGAGCGCGGTGGCACGGCGGTCGAGCACCGGGCCGACGGCGAAGGGCGAGCGCAGCGCGAGCGCCGCCCTGGCCGCCTGATGCGCCGACTCGACGTGGCCGTCGAGGTCGACCAGCGCCATCCGCTCGCGCAGCGTCGCCGCATCGCCCGGCAGCGCGGCGCCGCCGAGGTGCGCGTGGCCCACGGCCCCGATGTCGCCCAGCAGCGCGTGCGCGAGCCGCTGGCGCTCGGCGAAGCCGCCGTCGAGGCGCACGACCGCGCCGCGCGGCGCCGTGATCGTCCAGGATGCGCTGCCGGAAGCATCGTGCCCCAGTTCGGGCCGCAGGCGCTCGAGCGCCAGGTGACCGCCCGCATCCGCCGCCCAGGCCAGCGCGGTGCGGTGCCGGCCGAGGCTCTCGCCCTCGACATCCATGTCGGGCAGGGCGCGGTCGAGCCACTTCGGCAGCCACCACGCCTTCTCGCCCATGAGCGTCATGAGCGCCGGCACGAGGGTCATGCGCACGAGGAACGCGTCGACCGCGACGCCGAAGGCGAGGCCGAACGCGATCGCCTTGATCATCGCCATGCCCTCTGGCACGAAGGCGAAGAAGACGAAGAACATGATCAGCGCGGCGGCCGTGACCACGCGGGCGTTGGCGGCGAAGCCGTGCCGCACGGCGCTGCGCGCATCGTGGCCGTGCGCGTAGGCCTCGCGCATGCCGCTCACGAGGAACATCTGGTAGTCCATCGCGAGCCCGAACAGCACCGACATCGTCAGCACCGGCATGAACGACAGGATCGGGCCGGGCTCGAAGTGCAACAGCTCTGCGCCCCAGCCCCACTGGAAGATCGCCACGGTCGCGCCGAAGGCCGCCAGCACCGAGAGCACGAAGCCGAGCGCCGCCGTCAGCGGCACCAGGATCGAGCGGAACACCAGCAGCAGGATCAGCACCGAGAGCGAGACCACCACGGCGCCGAAGGGGATGAGCGCGTCGGCGAGCCGCTGCGAGAGATCGATCTGCACCGCGGTCATGCCGGTGACCGACATGGGGGTGTCGTGCTCGGCCTCGATCTCGGGCGCGATCTCGCGCAGCGCGTGCACCACGTCGACGGTCGCGGGGTCGGCGGGGCCGGTCGTGGGGATGACTTGCACGATGGCGGTGTCGAGGGTCTCGTCGGGGAAGGCGCCGGCGATGCTGTCGACGCCGGGCACCTGCTCGAGCTCATCGACGACATCGTCGATCACGCCCATCACGTCGGTCGACTGGGTGATGTCGAGCATCACCACCAGCGGGCCGGTGGTGCCGTCGCCGAAGGCCTCCTGCAGGGTGTCGTTCGCGATGCGCTGCGTGCTGCCGGCGGCCTCGCGGCCGTTGTCGGGCAGCGCGAGCTGCAGCGATGCCGCGGGCAGCGCGGCGACCACGGCGACGACCACGACGCCGAGGATGGCCAGCACGGGCCGCTTCGAGATGGCCGTGACCCAGCGCATGCCGAGCGTCGGCTGCGCGTCGACGTCGCGCAGGGCGAGCCGGTGCGCGCGGCCGCCGGCCTTGGGCCGCAGCCGCTCGCCCGCGAGCGCCATGATGGCGGGCAGCAGCGTGGTGGCGGCGGCGATCGCGATCGCCACCGAGGCCGCGGCGCCGATCGCCATCACCGACAGGAACGGGATGTTCACGATCAGCAGGCCCACGAGCGCCACGATCACGGTGATGCCGGCGAAGACCACCGCGGTGCCGGAGGTGCCGACGGCGAGCGAGCCCGACTCGATGACGCCCATGCCGCGGGCGAGCTGCGAACGGTGTCTCGAGAGGATGAAGAGGGCGTAGTCGATGCCGACCGCGAGCCCGATCATGAGCGCCATGAGCGGCGCCGAGTTCGACACCGTCACGAGCGCGGAGGCGCCCAGCACCCCGCCCATGGTGATGCCGACGCCGACGAGCGCGGTCAGCAGCGGCATGCCGGCGGCCAGCAGCGACCAGAAGGTGACGAACAGCACGAGGCCGGCGAAGACCACGCCGAAGACCTCGACGATCGTGACGCCCACCGACTGCGACTGGAACACCTGCCCCGCGAACTCGACCTGCACGCCATCCGCGCGCAGCGCATCCGCCGTCGCCACGACCTCGTCGAGGGTCTCGGGCTTCGCGCCGCCGGTGGGCTCGAACTGCACGAGCGTGTAGGCGACCGTGCCGTCGTCGGCGATCTGGTCGTTGGCGAAGTCGCTCCACGGGTCGACCGCCTGCGCGACGAGCCCGACGTCGGCGATCGCCTCGGCCTGCTGCTCGATGGCGTCGCGGTGCGCCTCGATGCCGTCGTCGGCCGACAGCACGACCTGCACCGAGCTGCCGGCGACCTGCGGGAAGACGCTGCCGAGGTGGTCGAGCGCCTCCTGCGACTCGGTGCCGGGGATCTCGAACGACTCCTGCATGTTCGGGCCGAGCGCGACCGCGCCGCCCAGCACGCCGCCGAGCGCGACGACCCAGGCGATGATCACGAACCACGCGCGGCGCATGGATGCGGCGCCGACGCGGGAGAGCCAGGTGGCCATCAGGCGCCCTCCCCGTTCCGCTCGGCCGGCAGCGGCGGGCAGAGGTCGACGATCGTGTCGATGAGCACCTGCCGGGTGAGCTCGCGGTCGAGCTCTGGCAGGTCGTCGCGGTCGCTGTCGCCGATCAGGAAGGCGGCGCCGGCGAGGCCGATCGACAGCCGCATGATCTCGGGGCGCGCGGATGCCTCGGCGATCAGCACCTCGGCCATGCGCGCCACGAGCGCGTTGGCGCGCTCGATGACGGGCACGTCGACGAGGGCGCCGCGCTGGCTGACGAAGACGGCCACGGCGCGCGCGTGCGCCTGCAGCACGTCGACGAACGCGGTGACCATCGCGACCAGCTCGTCACGGCCGAAGGCGGCGTGCTGCTCGCGGGTGGGCACCTGCTGCAGCAGCCCCTCGAGCGCGTCGATGGCCGGCGAGATCGCGGCCTCCAGCAGCGCCTCCTTCGAGTCGAAGTGGTACAGCACCGACGACTTCGAGGTGCCGACGTCGTCGGCGATCTGCTGGATCGAGCTGCCGAGGTAGCCGAAGCGGGCGAAGCGCTCGAGCGCGGCCTGGAGGATCTCATCGTGCGTGGTCACGTGACACCACTGTACTGACCGATCGGTCAGATGTCGACCGATCGGTCAGGTCTGATGGCGGATGCCTCGGTCCGCGTGCAGCGCACAGGGTCTCGTGGGTAGGTTGGTCGCGACGAGGAGGCGAGATGCGCAAGTACCTGCTGAACCCCGGTGTGCTGAGCTCGGTGGCGAGCGGCATGGCGGTCTTCAAGGCGACCCGGTCGGGCCCGCGCGACTGGCGGCTGGCGCTGCTCTGGGCGAGCTGGGGCATCGGTGTCGCGCTGGCGATCGGCGCGGTGAACCAGCGCGAGGAGGCCATCCGGCGGGACGAGCTCGAGCGCGAGCTGCGCAAGGCCGCCAAGCGCAAGTGACGCGCCCGGCCTCTGCCGCGGCCTGCCGATGAGCGAACCCGTCGTCGTCATCGGCGACGCGCTGGTCGACGAGGTCGACGGCGCATCGATCGTGGGCGGCGCGGCGCTGAACGTCGCGGTCGGGCTCGCGCGCCTGGGCGTGCCCGCCAGGCTCGTCGCCATGGTCGGCGACGATGCCGCCGGGCAGCTGGTGCGCGAGCACTGCGCCGCGCACGGCGTCGAGCTGCTGGCGACGGATGCGCCGCACGGCACCGCGGTCGCGACCGCCGTGCGCGACGGCGACACCATGCGCTACGCGTTCAACGAGGCCGGCACCGCGCGCTTCGTCGACCTGGCGGGGCTCGAGCTCACGCTCGAGGCGGCGCCGCTCGTGGTCGTCTCCTGCCTCGCGCTCGAGCATCCCGCGCAGCTCGCGCCGCTGCTGGGCCTGTCGCGCTCGCGCGAGCGCCTGCTGATCGACCCGAACGCGCGCCCCGGCTACCTGCAGGCCGAGGGCGCCCGCGAGCGATTCGCCGCCGGGCTCGACGCGCTCGCCGCCCGGGCGCTGCTGGTGAAGCTGAGCGACGAGGACGCCGAGCTCGTCTACGGCGAGGACGCGAGCGAGACCGCCTCCCGCTGGCTCGGCGAAGGCGCCGGTGCCGTGGCGATCACGCGCGGCCCCGCGGGTGCCGTCGTCGTCACCGGCGAGGGGTACGCCACCGCGCTGGTGCCGCAGCTGCCGGCGCCGGTGGTCGACACCATCGGGGCCGGTGACAGCGTGCTCGCCTCGCTCACCGCATCCGTCATCACCGGTGACCACGAGGGCGGATGGGCGGGGCCGCTCGAGCGGGCGATGGCGGTGGCCGCCGCCACCACGCGCGCTGCCGGCGGGCTGCTGCAGCTGCCGCAGGAGTGACGCGCAGCAGTCCACTCACGCCGGATTGGTCCGGCGGCCGCGCCTAGCATGGGGTGATGGCCCTGAAGTCGCTCGATCAGTCCTCGAAGCTCAAGCACGTCCTGTACGAGATCCGCGGCCCGGTGGCCGCCGAGGCCGCGCGGCTCGAGGCCGAGGGGCATCGCATCCTGAAGCTCAACATCGGCAACCCGGCGCCGTTCGGCTTCGAGACGCCCGACACGATCGTGCAGGACATGATCGCGAACCTGCCGCTCGCCGAGGGCTACTCCGACTCGAAGGGCGTGCTCTCGGCACGCCGTGCTGTCGTGACACGCTACGAGGGCGTCGAGGGCTTCCCGCAGCTGACCGTCGACGACGTCTTCCTCGGCAACGGCGTGAGCGAGCTCATCACCATGACCATGCAGGCGCTGCTGGACGCGGGCGACGAGGTGCTCATCCCCGCGCCCGACTACCCGCTCTGGACGGCGATGACCTCGCTCGGCGGCGGCACGCCCATCCACTACCTGACGGATGAGGCGAGCGGCTGGGTGCCGGATCTGGCCGACGTCGAGGCCAAGATCACCTCGCGCACCAAAGCGATCGTCGTCATCAACCCCAACAACCCGACCGGCGCCGTGTACACGCGGGAGGCGCTGCAGGGCATCGTCGACCTGGCGCGCAAGCACTCGCTGCTGATCCTCGCCGACGAGATCTACGACCGCATCCTGTACGACGACGCCGAGCACATCTCGATCGCGACGCTCGCGCCCGATCTGCTGACGCTCACCTACAACGGGCTCTCGAAGACCTACCGGGCCGCGGGGTTCCGCGCCGCGTGGCTCGCGATCACGGGGCCGAAGGCGCACGCGGCGGGCTTCCTCGAGGGGCTGACGCTGCTGGCGTCGACGCGGCTGTGCCCGAACGTGCCGGCGCAGTACGGCATCCAGGTGGCGCTCGGCGGCCACCAGTCGATCGAGGACCTGATCCTGCCCGGCGGGCGGCTGCTCGAGCAGCGGGACGCGGCGGTCGAGGGACTGCGGAGGATCCCCGGCGTGAGCGTCGTGAACCCGAAGGGCGCGCTGTACCTCTTCCCGCGGCTCGAGCCCGAGGTGCACGAGATCCACGACGACCGGCAGTTCGCGCTCGACCTGCTGCGCGAGGAGAAGATCCTCGTCACGCACGGCACGGGCTTCAACTGGCCCTCGCCCGACCACTTCCGCATCGTCACGCTGCCCTGGAAGCGCGACCTCGAGGACGCGGTCGAGCGGATCGGCAACTTCCTGGCGTCCTACCGGCAGTAGCCAGCGGGTTGAGGGTTTGCGTCCGAGTCGACACTCGGAAGGGCGCAAACCCTCAACTGACGGCGGTGCGGTGCGCGGACATGCGGAAGGGCCCGGCTGCTGCCGGACCCTTCTCACTCGTACACCCCCCGGGACTCGAACCCGGAACCAATTGATTAAGAGTCAACTGCTCTGCCAATTGAGCTAGAGGTGCATGGCTTCTCAGCCGAGGATCAACTCTAGCAGACGATCGCGCCGTTCGCGCACTGCTTGGATGGAGCGGATGACGCATCTCGAGCCCGGCATGACCGCACCAGACTTCACGCTGCCCGACCAGGACGGCTCGCCCGTCTCGCTCGCCGACCTGCGCGGGCGCAAGGCGATCGTCTACTTCTACCCGCAGGCGCTCACCGTCGCCTGCCAGCAGCAGGCCTGCGACTTCCGCGACCGGCTCCCAGATCTCACGCAGCACGGCTACGCCGTCCTCGGCATCTCGCGCGATCCGCTCGAGCGCCTCGCCCGCGCGCACGAGCAGGACGGCCTCACGTTCCCGCTGCTGAGCGACGAGGACCTCACGGTGCACCGCGCCTGGGACACGTTCGGCGAGAAGAACTCCTACGGACGCATCGTCGAGGGCGTGCGCCGCTCGACCTTCGTGCTCGACGAGCAGGGCGTCGTCACGCACGCCTTCTACAACACGAAGGCGAAGGGGCACTTGGAGATGCTGCAGAAGCGGTTGGGGTTCGCGGGCTGAGTTCGGTCTCGTGACGCGTGCGCTTTCGGCGCGCGCTCCGGATCCTGAGCCCGTCGAAGGGCGACCTACGAGCGGCCTACCCGACCTACGACTCGACCTCGGGGCGCAGCCAGAGGGTGACGCTCCGGCGCAGCACCAGCACCATGATGGCGACGGCCAGCACGGCCAGGATGAGCGCGAGCCAGACCGGCCCCTCTCCCCCGTCGAAGGTGCCAGCGGCGACGCCGAGCTGCAGCACCTGCCACACCACGGCGCCGGCCCGCGACCACGATCGGCCGTCGAGCATGGCCCTGCCGGCCTGCAGCAGGAAGAACGCCGCGCCGGCCGCGAGCGCCGCCAGGAAGATGCCGCCGGCGATGTGCTGCGGCGGGTCGCCGAGCGCCGAGATGGCCGTCCAGACGGCGATCGCGAGCATGCCGAGCGCCTCGAGCAGCAGCAGCGCGCCGGCCCATGTGACCGTGGTCGGACGAAGTCTGGAGTGATCGCTCACAGAAGAAAACCCTTGCCTCTCTGGGGGTGCTGTGGAAGCATGGAACGTCGGGCGGCACCGCTGCTGCGCCCTGAGACTTCTGCGCCGCGGACTCCCGCGAAGCGCGACTTCCCCCTCCAATGTACAAGGAGCACATGTATGGATTGGCGTGATGACGCTGCCTGCCTCACGGTAGACCCCGAGCTGTTCTTCCCGGTCGGCAACACCGGCCCAGCGCTCGAGCAGATCGAGAAGGCGAAGGCCGTCTGCGCGACCTGCCCGGTCACCGAGATGTGCCTCCAGTACGCGCTCGAGACGAACCAGGACTCTGGCGTCTGGGGCGGCCTGTCGGAGGACGAGCGACGCGCGCTCAAGCGCCGCGCCGCCCGCGCCCGCCGCGCCGGCTGACGCAGCTCACGCTTCCAGCGGGGTCGCCTTCGGGCGGCCCCGCTGCTGTGTGCGGGGCGCATCCTGCTCAGCGCGGCTCGTCGTCCTCGCGGATGTACGACAGCGGCACCTTCACCGTCACCTCGGTGCCCTCGACGGCCCGCGCGCCCCAGTCGATCGTGCCCGAGAGCTCGCCGGTGACGAGCGTCTTCACGATCTGCGTGCCGAGCCCGGAGCCGACCCGGCCCGGGGGAAGCCCCGCACCGTTGTCGCACACCTGCACGGTCAGCCACGCCTCGTCGCGCTCGGCGGTGATGCGCACGAGCCCGTCCTGCCTGCCCGCGAGCCCGTGCTCGACGGCGTTCGTGACCAGCTCGGTCAGCGCGAGCGCCAGCGGCGTCGCGTAGCCGCTCGGCAGCACCCCGAACGAGCCCTTGCGCTCGGTGCGCACGTGCGCGCCGTGGATCGAGGCGAGCTCGCTCGTGAGCTTCATCGCCCGGTCGAAGACCTGGTCGAAGTCGACCGACTGGCTGAGCCCCTCCGAGAGCGTGTCGTGCACGACCGCGATCGACGACACCCGGCGCTCGGCGTTCTGCAGCGCGCTGCGCGACTCCTCGCTGCTCGAACGACGCGACTGGATGCGCAGCAGCGCCGCGACCGTCTGCAGGTTGTTCTTCACCCGGTGGTGGATCTCGCGGATCGTCGCGTCCTTCGTGATGAGCGTCTGCTCCTGCGCGCGCATGTCGGTGACGTCGCGCGCCAGCACGATGGCGCCCAGCCGGGTCGAGCCCTGCCGCAGCGGCACGGCGCGCAGCGTCAGCGTCACGAGCCGGGTCTCGATGTCGGTGCGCCACGGCGCTCTGCCCGTGACCACGAGCGGCAGCGCCTCGTCGACCTCGTGCGACTCGTCGATGAGCTCGGTGGTGATCTCGGCGAGCGACTCGCCCTCGAGCTCGCCGCGGAACCCGAGCCGGGTGAAGGCAGAGAGCGCGTTCGGGCTCGCGAACGTGACGACGCCCGCCTGGTCGAGCCGGATGAGGCCGTCGGATGCGCGGGCCGCGCCGCGTCGTTGACCCGAGGGGGCTGCCTGGTCCGGGAAGTCGCCGTCGGCGATCATGCGGAAGAGCTCGCTCGCGCACTCGCGGAAGGTGCGCTCGAGCCGGCCGGCGCTGCGGGTGTCGGCATGGTTGGCGTGCCGCGTGATGACGGCGATGGGGCGCTGCACCAGCGCGACCGAGGGCTCGGCCTCGCGCCGGCGGACGGGGATCGCGCGCACCTTCGCGTCGGACTCGACGCCCCACTCGGGCGAGTCGGCATCGAGCGAGACGCCCTCGGTGAACGCCCGGTCGACCTGCTCGCGCCAGGCGTTCCGCACCGGCTGGCCCACGATGTCGCGGTAGAAGAGCGTCGCCGCGCCTGCCGGGCGCGCGTGCTGCACGGCGATGTAGCCGTCGTCGTCGCCGGTCGGCAGCCACAGCACGATGTCGCCGATGGCGAGGTCGGCGAGCAGCTGGAACTCGGCCACCAGCCGATGCAGCCAGTGCACATCCTCATCGCTCTGCAGGCCGTAGCGCGCGGCGATCGATGTCAGGCTCGTCACCGGTTCAGCGTAGCGCGGGCAGCCAGCGCTTCCTGGGTCGCTCGGCGGCCCGCAGCGAGGCGCGGCTGGGCGGTGCCGCCGCCTCGCTCGGCACGAGCGAGGCGGCGAGCTCCTGCACGCGGCGGCGCAGCCGCGAGCGGCCCGCGACGTCCACGAGCGGGCGTCCCTCCAGCAGCGCCGCGTCGGCCGCGCGGCCGTCGAAGGGCCAGCACGCCTCGGGCGTGACGGCCGCGAGCCTGCGCAGCGTCTCCTGCACGGCGCGCTCGGGCGCGATGCCGATCGCCGAGGCGCGCACCTTGTTGACCACCACGCGCACGCGCGCCTGCGGCACGAGCTCTCGCAGCTCCGGCAGCGCGCGCACGAGCCGGGCGATGCCGACGGCGTCGCCGCCCGCGACCACGAGCACCTCGTCGGCGGCCTCGAGGGCCGCGAGCGTCGCGGCGTGCCGACGCGGCGCGAACAGGTCGCTCGAGATCTCCTCGTCGCGCTCGAGGCTCGCCGCGACATCCACCACGGTCGTGCCTGCCCAGTCGCGGCAGCGCTCGAGCACCTCGGCGACTCGGTCGCCGCCGAGCTCCGGCCAGCGGCTCGCGCGGCCGATGCCGGTCAGCACCCGCACGGTGCCGCCCATCGTCGGCACCTGCTGGCAGATGCGGTCGAGCTCGTCGACCGTGAGGCTGCCGGCTCGCGCCAGTCGCGCCGCCGCGGCGAACCCGGGCGACTCGTCGAGCAGCCCGAGCGACGGAGCGACGGCGGCGCTCGTGGTGTCGGCGTCGACGAGCGCGACCCGCCCGCCGAGCAGCGCGAGCTCCGCGGCGAGCGCGATGGCGGCCGTCGTGCGGCCGGGCGAGCCGGCGGGACCCCAGACGGCGATGACCCTGCCGCGGGCCGGCGCGGGCTCGGCACGCGACTGCGCGCTCGGCTGCACCTGCGATTCGATCGCGCCGAAGCCGTCGGTCCACGCGACGGCGTCGAGACCGAGCCTCTGCGCCCGGGAGCGCTCGCCCGCGTCGTCGGCGAGCGCGAGCAGCCGAATGCCCTGCCTGTCGCACGCGTCGACGAGGTCGCGGCTGGCGTGCCGGTCGTCGGCGACGACCAGCACGAGGTCGATGCGCGGCTCGGCGCCGTCGGGCCGCGCCGCGAGCCGCTCGATCAGATCGGCGGCGGTCGCCGCGCGGATGGCGACGCGGTGGCCGTGCCGGGCGGCTTCCCGCACGATCGCGTCCTCCCGCTCGAGCGGCGCGGAGACGGCGATGCCGATCACGGCGCCGCCTCGACCGGCTGCGCGAGCGGCACGACGCTCAGCACGTGCTCGTTCGACATCGCCTCGAGCAGCAGCGAGGTCTCGTCGGTCGGCACCAGCAGCTCGAGCTGCTGCGCCGCGCTCGCGAGGATCCCCTCGTCCTCGACGACGCCGACGACGATCGCGTCGTCGATGAGCACGGCGGGCGCCTCGTAGCCCTCCTCGGTCGGCGGCGCCGTCCAGATGTCGACGAGGGAGCCGGCGCGCACCGAGCGCGGCAGCGCGCCCTGGATGTCGACGACGACGGCGGCGCGATCCTCGCTCGTCGCGTCGCCGAGGGCGCGCAGCGGCAGCACCTCGCCCTCCCCGACCGTCGACGCGACGATCATGCCCACCGGGTCGGCCGAAGCATCCAGATACCGATCCTGCGACTGCGGCAGCCGCACGTCGACCTGCTGCACGTCGCCGGCTGCCACGGTGTCGCCGGGCAGCAGCGTGCGGGTGGCTGCCCAGGCGGTCTCGGTGCGGGCTGACTGCTGCACCACGAACCAGACGCCGGCGAGCGAGGCGAGCACGAGGACGACCCCGATCACCAGCCTCGGATCCATCCACGTGCGGCGTGCTGCCATGACGTCCTCCCTCGTCGACGCACTCAACCTGGCAGGTCAGCACGACACGGCGCGGAAGTTCTCCACAGCCTCCCCCGGCTCGGCGCCGACTGGCGCACAATGGTGGCCATGTCGATGGAACCCCGCCGCTTCCTCGCCGTCGCCGACGTGGCCGACGTGCTGGGGACAACGCCCGGCGCGATCGTCGATCTGCTCGAGGCCGGCGAGCTGCGCGGCGTGCGCGTGCGCGGCGCGTGGCGCGTCGCCGACGACGAGGTGCAGTCGTGGATCGATCGCGAGCTCGAGGTCGAGCGGCGCCGCGGGCTGTGGCGGCAGGCGCAGGCGCCGAGCATCGCCGACCTGTTCGGCGAGCGCTGAGCCTCAGGGCAGCCGCACCCAGTCGAATGCCGCGAACGGCACGAGCCGCCACGAGCGCACGGCGCCGTGGCGCGGCCGCTCCCCCGGCTCGTGCACCGCGAGGTCGAGGTGGTCGCGACCGACCCGGTCGATGGTGCCGGCGATCGGCGAGGCGCCCTCGAGGATGACGGAGGCCCGCCGCCGGGCGAGATCGCGCAGCGCGAAGGCGAAGCTCAGGCGGGCCTGCAGGTCGCCGGCCTCCTTCGCCGGCCGCACCGATGCGGCGGCGCCGTCCCCGTCGAGCTCGATGCCGACGATGGCGTGCAGCGGCACGACCGCGCCCGTCTCGGCGGGCGCGCCCTCGAGCACGATCCCGTTGAGCCAGTCGCGCCCCAGCGCCATGCGCCGCATCCGGAGCCGGCCGCCGGCCCGCAGCGTGAGGTCGAGCAGGCGGGGCGCAGCGGCGATGCGGTCGCGCAGCTCGAGCCTGCCGATGCGGAAGCGCTCCTCCTCGGCCTGGAGGTCGCGCTGCTCGGCCCCCAGCTCGGCCTCGAGCTGGCTCTCCAGGTCGTCGAACAGATCCTCGAAGCGCACGCGGGCGAATCTAACCGGCTCTCGGTCGACCGTGCGGAGCGTTCTCCACAGGGCAGAAGTGCCCATCACGGGCAGCGGGCCAAACCGGCTACCTTTCCGGCACGGCGGCGCCTCCGCGGGCCGCACACCGCGGCGGCGGTATGCGAGGAGGCATCGTGCGGGCGACGAGACAGCGGATGACGGCAGTGGACGCGGAGGAGTTCTTCGACTTCCAGCCCTGTTCCTCGGCAGGCCTGCCCGACCCGGCGCCGCTGCTCGAGAACCTCGCGACCGGCGTGATCGAGATCCTGCTCGGCGTGCGCGAGGTGCAGCAGATCGCACGCTGGGTGACCGAGTCGACCTACGAGCTGCTCACCCATCGCGCGCTCGATGCCCGCCGCGCGCGGGCCGGTCGCCGCCAGCGCGAGGTGCCGGGCTTCGAGATCAGCAGCGTGCGCACCTGCCACGCCGCCGACGGGGTCGTGGAGGGCGCGGTGGTCGTGCGGTCAGCGGGCCGGACCCGCGCCGTCGCCATCCGCCTCGAGGGGCTCGACGGCCGCTGGCGCGCGACCTCCATCGGCGTCCTCTGACCCCTCGACCGCAGCAGCCTGACCGCGCTGGGACTCGGCCATCTCGGCCTGCAGCCGCTCCCTCGCCTCCTCGCGGTCGTTGATGCGCCGCACCCGCCGGTTGAAGTCCCACATCAGCAGCATGACGACGATCGCGACGAGCGCCGTCACGGCGAACCCGATCACCCCCGGCGTCACCTGATTGGGGTCGTAGGGCAGCTCCTCCGTGAACAGCTGGTGCATCATTCCTCCTCGACGCCCGCGAACAGGTCGTCCTCCGTGCCATCGACGGCCGCACGCGATCGCACCAGCTCGTAGTCCTCGGTCGGCCACGTCTCGCGCAGCAGCTCGTTGGGCCAGAAGAAGAAGCGCGACTCGGGGTCGACCTGGCTGGCGTGCGCGCGCAGCGCGATGTCGCGCGCCTCGAGGTGGGCGGCGACGTCGACGCGCGTCGTCATCGTCTCGCCGCGGTCGCCCATCCGCTCCACCCACTCGCGCACGAAGGGCAGCCGCTCGTCATCCGGCACCGAGGCCTCGAGGGCGCCCAGCAGCGCGCGCAGCCGCGCACCGCTCATCGTGCGGTCGAAGTACACCTTCTGCACCTCCCACGGCTCGCCGAGCTCCGGCAGCCCGGCGGCCGCGTGCTCGACCGCCCACATCGTCACCTCATGGCAGCGGATGTGGTCGGGGTGCGGGTAGCCGCCGGTCTCGTCGTAGGTGACGACGACCTGCGGACGCAGTCGGCGGATGAGCCGCACGAGCGGGCGGCCCGAGATCTCGAGCGGGATGGTGGCGAAGGAGAGCGGCCGCAGCGGCTCGCCCTCCGGGGGCATGTCGGAGTCGACGTAGCCGAGCCAGACGTGCTCGACGCCGAGCGCCGCCTGCGCCGCGGCCATCTCGAGCCGGCGCACGCCGGTGATGTCGCGCGAGGCGCGGTGGCCGAGCTCGAAGCGCTCGTTCAGCACGCTGCCGCTCTCGCCGCCCGTGCAGGACACGACGGTCACCTGGGCGCCGTCGGCGGCGTAGCGCGCGAGGGTGCCGGCGCCCTTGCTCGACTCGTCGTCCGGATGCGCATGCACTGCGAGCAGTCTTCGCACGGCCTCTCCCCTCCCGACCCAGCAGGCACCGGCGCTCGACGGCGCGGCAGATAGGCTGGATCCGTTCCCATCTTCCCACGGACAGGCGACATGACCGATCTCGAACGCCGCTACGGGCGCACGCGATCGCGCACCCGGCGCGAGAAGATCTTAGGGATCAGCGTCGGCGTCGCCGTCCTGCTGACCGCGACCCTGTGGGTCTGGTGGGTCGGCACCGAGCCGGGCTCGACGCAGCTGCAGTCGCGCACCATCGGCCACGAGATCATCGACGACTCCACCGTCGAGGTCATCTTCGAGGTCTCGGTGGATGCGGGCACGACCGTCGAGTGCGCGGTGCAGGCGCTCGACCCCGCCTACGGCATCGTCGGCTGGGTGCAGCTCGAGCTGCCGCCCACCGATGCCTTCACCAGCACGCACGTCGTGCCGGTGCGCACGAGCGCGCTGGCGACCACAGGATTGGTCTCCGAGTGCTGGGTGACATAGAATGCATGCTGGACCGGCCCACTCGGGGCCGGTTCTGTGCATATCAGGAGACCACATGAACGGCACCACGGAGACCTGGCTCACCCAGGAGGCGTACGACCGCCTGCAGGGCGAGCTGGAGCACCTGCAGGGTCCCGTCCGCGCCGAGATCGCCAAGCGCATCGAGGAGGCGCGCGACGAGGGCGACCTCAAGGAGAACGGCGGCTATCACGCAGCCAAGGACGACCAGGCGCAGATCGAGGCCCGCATCACGCAGATCACGCAGCTGCTGCGCAACGCCACCGTCGGCGAGGCACCGCAGGCCACCGGCGTGGTCGAGCCCGGCACGGTCGTCACCGCGACGATCGCCGGCGACGAGACCACGTTCCTCGTGGGCAACCGCGAGATCGCCGAGGCCGGCGACGAGCTCGACGTCTACAGCGAGGCGAGCCCGCTGGGCGCGGCCATCCTGGGCCTGAAGATCGGCGAGCAGACCTCCTACGAGGCACCCTCCGGCGCGACCATCGAGGTCGTCGTCAAGGACGTGCAGACCTACCGGGGCTGACGCCCCGACGCATCACGGCGCCCCGCGGGAGACCGCGGGGCGCCGTCGTCTTCGCAGCGGGTCAGAGCACGACCGGCTGGTAGCCGGCGCGCCGCAGCGCCTCGAGCACGCGCTCGGCGTGCTCGGGCCCGCGGGTGGTGACCGAGATGTCGATCGAGACATCCGCGATCGAGGTCCAGGTGTCGTGCTGCGAGTGCAGCACCTCGACGACGTTCGCCTGCTCGTCCGAGACGATCTGCGCGATGATCGCCAGCTGGCCGGGTCGGTCGGGCAGCGCCATCCGCACCTTCAGGTAGCGCTGCGAGGCGGCCAGGCCGCGGCCGATGACGCGCTCCATGAACAGCGGGTCGATGTTGCCGCCGGAGAGCACCGCGACCGTCGGGCCGTCGGATGCGACCAGTCCCGTCATGATCGCGGCGGTCGTGACCGCCCCGGCCGGTTCGACCACGAGCTTCGCGCGCTCCAGCAGCACGATCAGCGCCCGCGCGATGTCGTCCTCGGAGACCGTCACGATCTCGTCGACCGCCTCGCGGATGATCTCGAACGGCAGCGTGCCCGGCCGCGCCACCGCGATGCCGTCGGCGATCGTCGGCTGCGTCTGGATGGTGGTCGGCTCGCCCGCCTCGAGCGAGGAGATGTAGGCGGCGGCGCGCTCGGCCTGCACGCCCACGATGCGCACCGTGCGGCCGTCGCGCTCCGCGCGCTGCCGGATGGCGGAGGCGACCCCGGCCGCCAGCCCGCCGCCGCCGATCGGCACGACGACCGTGGACGCATCCGGCACCTGGTCGAGGATCTCGAGGCCGAGGGTGCCCTGCCCCTCGATGATGTCGGCGTGGTCGTACGGCGGCACGAAGGTTGCCCCGGTGCGCTCGACGTGCTCGATCGCCGCGGCGAGCGCGGTCTGGAACTCCAGCCCGCGCAGCTCGACGGCGGCGCCGTAGTCGCGCGTGGCCTGCAGCTTGGGCAGCGCGACGCCGAGCGGCATGAAGATGGTCGATCGCACGCCCAGCTCGCTGGCGGCGAAGGCGACGCCCTGCGCGTGGTTGCCGGCCGAGGCCGCCACGACACCGCGCGCGCGCTGCTCGTCGGTGAGCTTCGCGAGCATGTTGTAGGCGCCGCGGATCTTGTAGGCGCCGGTGCGCTGCAGGTTCTCGCACTTGAGGTGCACCTCGGCGCCCAGCATGCCGCTGAGGTAGCGCGAGAGCTCCATCGGGGTCTCCTGCGCGATGCCGACGAGCCGCGCGCGGGCCGCCTCGAAGTCGGCCAGCGCGGGGCCGGGCAGGCTCGTGCCGGTCATGCGACCACATCCTCGACGGTTGGATTCGGATTGCGCCGCCACGAACCGCTCGCGATGGCCTTCACGAAGTTGTTGAGGAACGCCACCGTGGGCACCGCGAACAGCGCGCCGGCGATGCCGCCGATCGTCGAGCCGGCAGCCACCGAGAGCACGACCGCGAGCGGGTGCACCTTGACGGCTGTGCCCATGATGAGCGGCTGGAGGACGTGGCTCTCGAGCTGCTGCACGAGCAGCACGATGCCGAGCATGATCAGGCCGGGCAGGGGCCCGAAGGAGATGAGTGCCACGAGCACGGCGATCGCACCCGTGACGACCGCACCGATGATGGGGATGAACGAGCCGAGGAAGACCAGGATGGCGATCGGGATCACGAGCGGCATCCCGCCCTCGAAGAAGAGCCCGAGGATGAAGGCGCCGAGGCCGATGCCGACCGCGTCGATGAAGGCGACCAGCACCTGCACCCGCACGAAGTTGCCGAGCGTCACCCAGCCGGCCTTTGCGGCGCCGTCGGTCGCCGGCCGCGCGTTCGCCGGCAGCAGGTGCACGAGCCAGCGCCAGATGCCCCGGCCGTCGCCGAGCGTGAAGATGAGCGCGAAGACGGTCAGCAGGAGCCCCGCGGCGAAGTGGCCGAGCGACGAGCCGACCGAGAGCGCGCTCGAGAGGATCGAGGAGAGATCCTCGCGCAGCGTGCCGAGGATGTTCGTGCCGAAGTCGCGCACATCCTGCTCGGAGATGTCGAACGGCAGCGACAGGATCCAGGCCTGCGTCTCCTGCCAGAAGGTGACGCCGCGATCCTGCAGCGCCGGGTACTCGGCGCGGATCTGCGAGACCGCGAGCCAGCCGAGGCCGCTCACGACCACGACGAGCGCCACGAGCGCGAGCGCCACCGCGAGCCCGCGCGGCCAGCGGTGCCGCACGAGGTAGTCGACCGCCGGCCCGAGCAGCGCCGTCAGGAGTGCCGCGACGAGCACCGGGATGACGATGAGGCTGAAGAGCATGATCAGCCAGATGACGACGGCGGCGGCCGCTGCGATCGCGACGAAGCGCCACGACCAGGCGCCGGCGATGCGCATGCCGCGCGGCACCTCGGCGTCCCGGGGCGCGCTCGCGGCCGGACCCTCCTGCGGACGTCGACCGAACAGCATTGCTCGATCCTACGGCCCGCCACCTCGACGATCGCGCATGCGTGGGCGGTCGTTGCTAGCGTGACGACTCGTGACGCCACGCACGATCTCCGCCCCGCAGGCCCGCCGCATCGCGATCGCGGCCGGCGGCCTCGACGGCGCGATCCCGGGCGAGCGCGGGCGCACGGGTGCGCGCACCCTCGAGCGCGCCATCGGCAGGCTCGGGCTGCTGCAGCTCGACTCGGTCAACGTCTTCGAGCGCAGCCACTACCTGCCGCTGCTCTCGCGCATCGGCCCCTACGACCGCACCGTGCTCGACCGACTGCTGCACCACGACCACGGGCGGGGCCTGGGCGGCTACACCGAGTACGTGGCGCACGAGGCGGCGGTCATCCCGGTCGCCGACTGGCCGCTCTGGGCATGGAAGCGCGAGCAGCCCATGCAGCCGAGCACCGAGGCGTGGGCCGCCGAGCACGCCGGGCTCATCGACGACGTGCTCGCCGAGTTCGCCGAGCGCGGGCCGCTGCGCCCGAGCGAGATGGAGCATCCCGAGCACCAGCGCCTGCCCGGCGGGTGGTGGAACAAGTCGGATGCGTACTGGGCGACGAGCGTGCTCTTCCGGCGCGGGCAGCTGGTCACCGTCGGGCGCACGCGCTTCGAGCGCCGGTACGCGGCCGCCGACGCCGTGCTGCCGGACGGGCAGCCGCGCGTCGACCGCGCCGACGCCCAGCGCGAGCTCGTGCGGCGCGCGGCTCGCGCGTTCGGCATCGCCACGCTCGACGACCTCGCCGACTACCACCGCCTGAAGATCGCCGACGCGCGCGTCGCGGTGGCCGAGCTGGTCGACGCGGGCGAGCTCGAGCCCGTCGCGGTCGACGGCTGGGGGCGGCCCGCCTACCTGACCGTCGGCACCCGCGTGCCGCGACGCATCCGCTCGACGGCGCTGCTGTCGCCCTTCGACCCGCTCGTGTGGTTCCGGCCGCGAGCCGAGCGCATCTTCGGCTTCGCCTACCGCATCTCGATCTACACGCCCGCCGCCCAGCGGCAGCACGGCTACTACGTGCTGCCGGTGCTCGTCGACGACGAGCTGGTCGGCCGCGTCGACCTCAAGAGCGACCGGAAGGCGGGCATCCTGCGGGTGCAGCACGCCACCGTCGAGCCCGGGCACGCCGACCGCGCCGGCGAGCTCGCCGCGCGGCTCGCTCCGTCGCTCGCCGAGGCCGCCGCGTGGCAGGGGCTCGACCGCGTGGAGGTGGCGGGGCCGGGGACGTGGGCGCGCGAGGTGGCGGGGGCGGTCGTCGGGCCGTAGGTCGGCGACCGGACTCGTTCGCCGGGCGGAGCGGGTCTCGTGACGCGTGCCCTTCGGGCGCGCTCCTCGACCTGCGTTCGCCGGGCGGAGCAGGTCTCGTGACGCGTGCGGCCCCGAGGGCCGCGCGCTCCTCGACCCTGATGGCTGCGGGCTCAACGCCGCTTCGCGGCATTGAGCCCTCCGCCATCAGAACTGCACGCGGGGCGGCTCGGCGACGGCGCCGGCGTGGTCGACCTCGAAGAACTCGCGCGGGGCGGCGACCGACTTCGCCCACATCGACGAGGGCCACCGCCGCGCCTTCGCGTTCAGCTCGCGCGCGCCCGTGTTGTAGTCGCGCCTGCGCGCCTGCGCATCGTCGTCGAGGGCGGCCAGCGCCGCGCGCGCCTCGGCGGCGTCCGAGCCGGCCGGCTGCGAGCCCGCCGCCTGCACGAGCGGCCGCAGCACGCGCTGCACCTCGGCCTCCGCCTCGGCCTTCCCCGAAGGTGACGCGGCGCGCTCGAGCGCCGTGAACGCATCCGTCGCCTGGGAGCGCTGCTGCTCGGTGGCCGCGGCGAGCAGCGGCTCGGCCACGCTGCTGCGGCGCTCGAGCGTGCCGCCGAGCGCATGCCACCGCTCGTCGACCGAGGCGCCGAGGCGGCGCATCGCGGCGCGGGAGGTGAGCGTGACGATCAGCCCGATCAGGCCCAGGACGACCAGGGCACCGACGCCGATCCAGACGAGAGTTGATGGCTCCATGGCTTCCACTGTAGGCGGAGCCGGCGCCGTTCTCCGGCCCCCGGCTCAGGCGCCCAGCACCCGCCGCGTCCAGGCGCTCGCGAAGGTGCGATCCGGGTCGAGCCGGTCGCGCACGGCGAGGAACTCGGCGTAGCCGGGGAACCGCTCGGCCAGCGCCGCGGCGCGCAGCGAGTGCAGCTTGCCCCAGTGCGGCCGGCCCTCGTGCGCGAGCAGGATCGGCTCGACGAGATCGAACAGCGGCCGCGGATCCTCGCGCCACCAGCGGTGCGCGGCGATGTAGCCGGTGTCGCGGCCGTTGGCGGTCGACAGCAGCGCGTCGTCGGCGGCGATCGCGCGCATCTCGAACGGGAACGTGGGCAGCAGCCCGGCGCGCTCGAGCGCCCGGTCGATCTCGCGCAGCGCGTGCGGCAGCGCCTCGACGGGGATGCCGTACTCGAGCTCGCGGAACCGCACCGAGCGCTCGGCCGAGAAGACCTGGTGGCTGGGCTCGACGAAGCGGCCGCGCGCCATGCCCCTGGCGGCCACCTGGTTGACGGCGCGGGAGGTCGCCGGCGCGAGCGCGCTGAGCGTCAGCAGCGCGCCGTGCCCGATGTCGGTGAGCACCTTCTCGTCGAGGAAGCGCCCGATCGCCGAGCGCGGCGCGAGCGGGCCGTCGACGCGCGTGTTCGACTTTGTCACCGCGAGCCGCGTGCCAGCGAACCAGAAGAACTCGAAGTGATCGGTGCGCCGCAGCAGGCCCATCCAGTCGTCGAGCACGGCATCGAGCTCGACCGCCGCCTCCACCGCCTCGAGCGCGAAGGCGGGCACGCACTGCAGCGTCACGTCCACGAGCACGCCCAGCACGCCGAGGCCGAGCCTGACGGCCGGCAGCAGCTCGGGCTGCTCGGTCTCGCTCACGCGCACCACGCTGCCGTCGCCGGTCACGAGCGTCGCGGCGACGACGGACGCGCCGATCGAGCGATGGCGGATGCCGGTGCCGTGCGTGCCGGTGGAGATGGCGCCGGCGATGGTCTGCCGGTCGATGTCGCCGAGGTTGTCGAGCGCCAGGCCGCGTTCGGCGAGCAGCGCCGAGAGCTCGCGGACGGTCGTGCCCGCGAGCACCGTGACGAGCCGCCGCTCGACGTCGAGCGCCACGACGCCGCGCAGCGCGTCGACGGTCAGCTGCAGGTCATCGGGGCGCGCGGCCGCCGAGAAGGAGTGACCGCTGCCGACCGGCCGGATCGTGCAGCCCCGCCGGTGCGCCCGCTCGACCGCCCCGCGCACGTCGTCGATCGTCGTGGGCGCGTGCACCCATCGCGGGTCGGCGCGCTGCGAGCGCGCCCAGTTCCTCCATGTCACAGCAGCTTCCTCCCCTCCCCACGGTACGTGGGAAGGGTGGAGACGACCTGATCACCCGCCACGAGGTGCAGCAGATCGGTGCGCTCGCAGAGCTCGCCCGCCTTCGCGTGGCGCAGCCAGACGCGATCGCCGAGGCGCATCCGGTCGGCCGCGGGCCCGCGCACCGGGGTCTGCACCTCGCCAGGGCCCTCGCCCGGATGGATGCTGAGCCCCTCGGGCCAGGCGACCACGGGGTCGCGGTCGACGACCCGCGGGCCGGACGCGACCCATCCGCCACCCAGGAGCGTCACGATGCCCCGGCCCGGCCTGCGCACCACCGGAAGGGCGAACGCCAGCGCCGGAGCGGGCGTGAAGCCCCGGTAGTCGTCGAACAGGTGCGCGCCGAAGAGCCCGCTGCCCGCACCGATCTCGGTGACCGCCGGATCGGCGGCGGTGGCCTCGATCGAGCCGGTGCCGCCGCCGTTGACGAACTCGAGCGGCGCCAGCTGCCGCACCGCGGCGACAGCGGCGGCGCGGCGCTCGCGCAGGTCGGCGCTCGAGATGCGCTGCATCGCGCGCACCATGAAGGCGGGGCTGCCGCCGCGGCGCCGGCCGTCCTGCACACCGGCGATCTGCGCCTCGTACGACATGACGCCGACGAGCCGGAAGCCCGGGCGGTCGACGACGGTGCGCGCCAGGCCAGCGAGCTCGCCCGGCGATCGCAGCGGCGAGCGCAGCACGCCGGCGCGCCACGGCCCCACCTCGAGCGCGGCATCGAGCTCGAGCGCGACGCGGATCTCCGGATGGCCGGGCACGACGGCGTCGATGAGCTCGAGCTGCTCGACACTGTCGACCATGATCGTCACGCGCGCGAGCGCCCGCTCGTCGGCCGCGAGCGCGCGCAGGGCGGTGCGATCGACCGTCGGGTAGCCCAGCAGCACGTCGTCGACGGTCTGCGACAGCCAGAGCGCCTCCGGCAGGGTCGCCGCGAGCACCCCGTGCCAGCCGGGCGTCGCGAGCACCGCCTCGATCACCGACCGGCTGCGCACCGACTTGCTCGCGAGCCGGAGGCGCGTGCCGGCCGCGCGCGCGACCATGGCGCGGGCATTGTGCGCGAGCGCGTCGAGCGAGAGCGCCGCGAACGGGCCGTCGAGATCGGCCGTCGCCGCGTCCATGCGCTCCCAGTGGCCCCGCGCCGACCACGGTCGCGCGGCGTCGAGCTCGAGCACCATCAGCGATCGCCGATCACGGCGGCCGCGAGCATGGGGGCCGCCTCGTCGACGAACCGGCGGGATGCCGCTGCGTCGCCCGTGCGCAGCATGCAGTAGGTGAGGCCGTCGGTGACGTGCAGCACGAGCTGGGAGAGCTCCTCGAGCGGTCGCGCCGGCTCGAGACCGAGGTGCGCGCACATGTCGGCGATGATGCCGGTGACGAGCTCGACGTAGCGCGCCTGCACCGCGGCCGGCAGGTGCGCGAGCGAGGGAGTGCGCATGCAGTAGGCCATGATCTCCATCACGGCCAGCTCGTACTCGGGGTGCTCGGCGAAGCGGTCGACCCAGTCGAGCAGCACGGCGCGCACCGCCCCGACGGGCGTCGCGTCGCGCTCGAACGGCATCGGCGGCTCGCCCGGGCGCGGCAGCACGACGTAGGCGTAGGCCTCGCCGATCATCTCGTCGCGCGAGTCGAACACGTAGTGGAAGGTCGCGAGCGGCACCCCCGCCTCGGCGACGATCGTGCGCACGGTCGCGGCGTGCATGCCCTGCCGCGCGATGACGCGGAGCCCGGCCTCGACGAGATCCCTGCGCCGCTCTTCCGCAGGCTTGCGCACCACGCGTGCTCCGATCGTCGATCGATGTGGACGGTCGTCCGCGAACCACCATACGACAGCGCCGCGCCCCTCGAGGAAGGGCGCGGCGCTGGGTGAGACCGGTGCTGGCTAGGCGTCGACCTTGGGCTTCGGGCGCGAGGCGAAGGTCTCGAAAGCCACGCGCGGCTGCTCGCGATCCGAGATCTCGACGAAGTCGCGGCCCAGCCAGAACTGGTTCCACCAGTCGCCGAACACGCGCCACTTGCGCTCCCACATGGGCATCGCGAGACCGTGGTAGCCGCGGTGGGCGAGCCAGGCGAGCGGGCCCTTGATGGCCAGCTTGCCCTTCTGGAACACGCCGTTCCACAGCCCGAGACCGGCGACCGCGCCCTGGTTGGCGTGGATGTACTCGCGCGGCGCCTCGTCGCGCAGCACGGCGACGATGTTCTTCGCCAGCAGCTTCGCCTGCCGCACCGCGTGCTGCGCGTTCGGCACGCAGAAGCCGCCCGGTCCGGGGGTGCTCGACTTGTCGGGCACCGCCGAGACGTCGCCGGCGGTCCAGGCGTCCGGCACGACCTCGCCGTCGCGCGCCACCTGCAGGGTCGCGAGCGCGGTGATGCGGCCGCGGTCGTCGAGCGGCAGGTCGGTGGCCCGCACGACGGGGTTCGCCATCACGCCCGCCGTCCAGATGATGAGGTCGGAGCCGAAGCGCTCGCCGGTCGAGAGCTCGACGACGCCGTCGACGGCGCCCTGCAGCTGCGTCTCGAGGTGCACGTCGACGCCGCGCTTGCGCAGATCCTCCACGACCCACAGCGCGGTCTGCTCGCTCACCTCGGGCATGATGCGGCCCATCGCCTCGACGAGGTGGAACGAGACCTCCTCGAACGCGATCTCGCGGAAGCGCGAGAGCAGGTAGGTGGCGAAGTCGCGCAGCTCGGCGATGGTCTCGATGCCGGCGAAGCCGCCGCCGACCACGGTGACGGTGAGCAGCCGGTCGCGCTCCGGTCCCTCGGGCAGCGCAGCGGCCTTCGCGAAGTTCGAGATCAGGCGGTCGCGCACGGCGGCGGCCTCCTCGATCGTCTTCATGCCGATCGCCTCGTCGGCGACGCCCGCGATCGGGAAGGTGCGCGAGACCGAGCCGGCGGTCATGACGATGACGTCGTACTCGAACGCGCGCTCCTCGCCCAGCTCGGGCTTGATGGTGGCGACCTTGTTCGCGTGGTCGACGTTCGTGACCTTCGCCTGCACCACCTTCGTGCGGCTCAGGTGGCGGCGCAGCGGCACCACGATGTGACGGGGCTCGATCGAGCCGGCCGCGACCTCAGGGAGGAACGGCAGGTAGGTCATGTAGGGCAGCGGGTCGACGATGGTGATCTCCGCCTCGGCGTCGCCCAGCTGACGCTCGAGCCCCCGCGCGGTGTACAGGCCGGCGTAGCCGCCCCCGACGATCAGGATCTTGTTCACAGACGCACTTCTTCCCCGGTTATCAGATGTGGATGCCCAATGATTCTAACGCGCTCGGGATGCGGGGATTCCGCCGCCCGGGCCGCGCGCATCGGGCGCGCAGGCGCACACCTCTGGCGACCAGTCCCCCAGCTCGAGCGTGCGATCGCCGATCGGGTTGACGCCCGGCCCGGCCGAGAGCGTCTGCGCCAGCACCGCGTGCAGGCACTTCACGCGCGCCGGCATGCCGCCGGCCGAGATGCCGGCGATCTCCTCGACGTGACCGTGCGCCTCGCGCTCGGCGAGGTACGCCGCATGGGCCGCGGCATACGCATCCGCCGTCTCCTGATCCTGAAGCAGCTCCTGCAGGCGCGCCATCGTGCCGTCGGCCTCGAGGCGGGAGGCGGATGCGGTGGCTGCGGGATGCGTGAGGTAGTAGAAGGTCGGGAAGGGGGTGCCGTCGGGCAGCCGCGGGCTCGTCACCACCACGGTGGGGGCGCCGCACACGCAGCGCGCGCCGATGCCGACGACGCCGCGCATCGTGCGGCCCAGCTGCGCGGCCATGATCTCGAGATCGCGCTCGCTCGCGTCGGTGATCACTGCGATGCCCCTCACTCGTCGCCCGTTCCGGGTGCGGTATCGGACGGTGCCTGCGTCGTGAGGCCGGCGAGCAGGAACGAGCTGGCGGCGGCGGTCGTCCAGTCGTCGCTGGGCGCCTCGAGGCTCGCGGAGGGCACCGCCTCGGAGGCCGTCTCGAGCGCCGAGCGGTCGTCGAGCAGCACGAAGCTGGTCTCGCCCGGGTAGACGAAGAAGAGCCGGTCGCGGGCCTGCGCCTCGATGTAGGCCGGGTCGTCCCAGCGGGCGGCCTCGGCCTCGAGCGACTCGACGTTGGCGTGCTGCTCGGCGACCTGCGCCTCGAGCGCGGCGATGTCGCGGCGCTGCTCGAGCAGCAGCCCGACGGTGGGCGCGAGCACCACGAAGCCAGCGACGACCAGGCCCACGACGACCAGCAGCAGCCACGACACGCGCAGCTGACCGAGGGCGACGTCATTCGAGGAGGGCACCCGCCGATGCTACCGGCGGGTGCCCTCCTGCTGCGGTCGAACCGCCGCGCGCTGCGGGCGGCTCAGCCCTCGAAGCGCGGGTAGGCGCCGGCGCCGGCGTACTCCGCCGCCTCGCCCAGGTCCTCCTCGATGCGCAGCAGCTGGTTGTACTTCGCGACGCGCTCGCTGCGGGCGGGAGCGCCGGTCTTGATCTGGCCGCAGTTCACCGCGACGGCGATGTCGGCGATCGTGGTGTCCTCGGTCTCGCCGGAGCGGTGCGAGAGCACCGAGCCGTAGCCGGCCTGCGTGGCGATGCGGATCGCGTCGAAGGTCTCGGAGAGCGTGCCGATCTGGTTGACCTTCACGAGCAGCGCGTTGGCGGCGCCGCGCTCGATGCCGTCGACCAGGCGCTCGGGGTTGGTGACGAACAGGTCGTCGCCGACCAGCTGCACGCGGTCGTCGAGGCGCTCGGTGAGTGCGGCCCAGCCGTCCCAGTCCTCTTCGTCCAGCGGGTCCTCGATGGTGACGAGCGGGTAGGAGTCGACCAGCTCGGTGTAGTAGTCGGACAGCTCGGCGCTCGTGCGCTCCTGACCCTCGAAGCGGTAGACGCCGTCCTCGAAGAACTCGCTCGCTGCCACGTCGAGGCCGAGCGCGATGTCCTTGCCGGGCGTGAAGCCGGCCTTCTCGATCGCCTGCACGAGCAGGTCGAGCGCCTGCCGGTTGCTGGGCAGGTCGGGCGCGAAGCCGCCCTCGTCGCCGAGACCGGTCGCCAGGCCCTGCTCCTTCAGCAGCGACTTGAGCGTGTGGTACGTCTCGGTGCCCCAGCGCAGCCCCTCGCGGAACGACTCGGCGCCGATCGGCAGGATCATGAACTCCTGGATGTCGACGCCCGTGTCGGCGTGCGCGCCGCCGTTGATGACGTTCATCATCGGCACCGGCAGCAGGAAGGCGTTCGGGCCGCCGAGGTAGCGGAACAGCGGCAGCCGCGACGAGTCGGCGGCGGCCTTCGCGACGGCGAGCGAGACGCCGAGGATGGCGTTGGCGCCGAGGTTCTTCTTGTTGTCGCTGCCGTCGAGCTCGATGAGGGCCGAGTCGATGAGCCGCTGGTCGTCGGCGACCATGCCCTCGATCGCCTCGGCGATCTCCTCGTTCACGGCGTCGACGGCCTGCTCGACGCCCTTGCCGAGGTAGCGGGCGCTGTCGCCGTCGCGCAGCTCGTAGGCCTCGAAGGCGCCGGTCGAGGCGCCGGAGGGCACGGCGGCCCGGCCGACCGAGCCGTCCGAGAGCAGCACCTCGACCTCGACGGTCGGGTTGCCGCGGGAGTCGAGGATCTCGCGCGCCTGCAGGGTGTCGATGAGTGCCACGGGTGCTCCTTGGTTCGAGTGGACAGCGGTCGCAGTGCCGTCCCCGAGCCTAGTCTCGCCCGCATCCCGGCACGCCACCGTTCACCGGCCGTTCGCCTCCCGCGGCCGCGCCCCGCGCATCCGCCCCGCTCCCGCTCCCGCTCGAGTGGCGGCTCCCGCAGGTGAGTGGCGGCTCCCGCACGTGAGTGGCGGCT
>BJUU01000006.1 GCA_007988785.1 Agrococcus baldri | reverse complement strand
CGGCGCACGGCGACGAGCCGCTCGCGCGCATCGTCGATGCGATGCCGGCGGCCGCGCGCGCGGCGGCAGCGGCGCAGCCCGCCTGAGCCGCCCGCGCCGGAGGCCGCGGATGCGATGATGCCGTCATGGCCTCCTCGCGCACCCTCGTCGACGACGACCGCTTCCGCATCGTCGAGTGGATGATCGAGCCCGGCGACGCCATCGAGATGCACACGCATCCGCTCGACTACGCCGTGCTGCCGCTCGAGCGCGCCGTCATGTGGGCGGTGCTGCCGGACGGCGAGGAGCTCGAGGTGCGGCTGACGCCGGGCGAGGCCTACACGCGCGCCGCCGGCGCCGCCCACCGGATGGAGAACCGCGGCACGGCGCGCGTCGTGTTCACCGAGGTGGAGGCGAAGGCGCCCACCGCCTGACCCGGATCGACCCCTGGCCGCCGCGCCTGGGGCGCACTACCGTTGCCGCATGGCGAACGAGGTGGCATGCCCGAGCTGCGGCACCCCCATGCGCGAGATCGTGTGGGGCTACGGCACGATCGCCGACGTCGCCGACGCCGGCGACGTGGTGATCGGCGGATGCGTCGTGGACGTCGACACCGTCGGCCGCGTGGCAGCGCTGCAGTGCCCGGCGTGCGGCACCCGTGCCGACGAGACCGGGGTCGCGCTCGAGCCGCCCGACCCGCCCGCGACGACCGAGCATCCGTTCGCCGTCGCGTTCAGCAACCCGCTGCCTTCGAGAGGGGTGGTCACGATGACGGATGAGACACGGCCCGGTGACGAGCGGGAGCGGGCGGCCGATGCGTCGCCCTACGTCGACGAGGACTTCGGCGGCATCGCCTCCGGCGGCGACTGGCGCGACCACGTCGAGCCGTACGCGTCGCGCGAGGATCGGCTGCCGCAGCCCTCGGCGCCGCATCCCGAGCGCGTCGAGCCCTACGCCTCGCGCGAGGACGAGCTGCCGCAGCGCGCGGCGGCCGCCTCCGACCGCGTCGAGCCGTACGCCTCGCGCGAGGACGAGCTGCCGCCGGCGTCGGCGGCCTCGCCCGAGCACGTCGATCCCTACGCCTCGCGGGAGGATCAGGTGCCGGAGCGCGGCGGCGACTGGCGCGACCGCATCGACCCCTACGACGCCTCGCCCGGGCCGGCAGAGCCCGCGCCGCCCGGTGAGCCGGTGCCCGGTGAGCCGGTGCCCGGCGAGTCGGTGCGCGACGGCCACTCGCTCGACACGAGCGACGTCACCGACGCCGAGGAGGAGGGCTGGCCGGCGCGCAGCGCCGAGTAGTCCCGCACGCACGCCGCTCGAGCAGGCCGGCGCCGCGCGCCGCCGTCTCGGGAGCGCGACGGCTCAGAACAGCCGCGCGTGCGCCGAGTCGATGCCGCGCATGTCGTCGTAGTCGAGCACCACGCAGCGGATGCCGCGATCCTCGGCGAGCGTGCGCGCCTGCGGCTTGATCTCCTGCGCGGCGAACACGCCCGTCACCGGTGCGATGCGCGGGTCGCGGTTGAGCAGCTCGAGGTAGCGCGTGAGCTGCTCGACGCCGTCGATCTCGCCCCGTCGCTTGATCTCGACCGCGACGGTCGCGCCCGCCTCGTCGCGCGCGAGGATGTCGACCGGCCCGATCGCCGTCATGTACTCCCGCCGCCACAGCTCGTAGCCCTCGCCCAGCCGGTCGATCTGCTCGGCGAGCAGCACCTGCAGATGCGCCTCCACGCCGTCCTTCACGAGGCCGGGGTCGACGCCCAGCTCGTGCGCCGTGTCCGAGAGCACCTCGTGCAGCTTGACGATGAGCGAGTCGCCGGTCTTCCTGTGGGTGACCGTCCAGACCTCGGTGACGCCCGCATCCGCCTGGTCCTGATCGGGTGCGGATGCGGTGAGGACGGCGGGCGGGCTCATCCAGTTGAGGGGCTTGTACGAGCCGCCGTCGCTGTGCACGAGGATCGACCCGTCGGCCTTGAGCATCAGCACGCGCGGCGCGAGCGGCAGGTGCGCCGAGAGGCGCCCCGCGTAGTCGACGGAGCAGTGGGCGACGACGATCCTCATGCGACCTTCTTGATGGGGGATGTGGCGGTGCCGCGCTCGCGCGCGACATGGCTGGTGAGCAGCGAGAGCAGCACGAACACGAGCACCGCCAGCAGCGCCATGCGCATGCCGACGAGGTCGCCGAGCAGGCCGAGCAGCGGCGGCCCGGCGAGGAAGGCGATGTAGCCGATCGCCGAGACGGTGCCGACGCGCGCCGCTGCCAGGCGCGGCTCGTCGGATGCGGCGCTCATGCCGACCGGGAAGCCGAGGCTCGCGCCGACGCCCCAGAGCACCACGCCGGTGATGACCAGCGGGGTGGGCTCGGCGAAGATCACCAGCAGCAGGCCGACCGCGGCGGTGGCGGCGGTGGCCCGCAGCACCGGCACGCGGCCGAAGCGCTCGAGCAGCTTGACGCCCAGCAGCCGGCCCCCGGTCATGGCGGTCAGGAACAGGGCGAGCATGAACGCGCCGCCCTCGTTCGAGAAGCCGTGCCCGTCGACCATGGTGAGCGCCAGCCAGTCGTTGGCGCTGCCCTCGGTGAGCGACATGCCCAGCACCAGCAGCCCCAACAGGATCGTGCGCGGATCCTTCCAGACGGCGAGGCGCTCCCTCAGCGTCACCGGCTCATCGTCCTCCTCCTGCACGTCGCCCGGCAGGTGGCGGTAGACCACCAGGCCCAGCGCGATCGTGATGAGCGCAATGCCGCTGGCCTGCCAGCCGAGCCCGATGCCCAGCAGCTCGCAGAGGCCGCCGATGCCTGCGCCGGCGACCGTGCCGAGCGAGAAGAAGGCGTGGAAGATGGGCATGATGGGCTTGCCGAGCGCGCGCTCGTTGGCGGCGCCGCTGATGTTCATGGCGACATCCGTGATGCCGGTGAAGCTGCCGCCCAGGATGAAGCCGCCGATCACGAGCCAGATCAGGCCGGCGTCGACTGCCCAGCCGGCGGTCGCGAGGCCGACTGAGACGATCATCATCCCGCCCGAGACCACCAGCCGGGTGCCGAGCGCATGGATGATGTGGCTCGCCAGCAGCAGGCCCGTCACCGAGCCGAGCGAGATGCCCAGCAGGATCAGGCCCATCTCGCCCGTCGAGACGTCGAGCAGATCGCGCACGTGGGGCACGCGGGCCATCCAGCTGGCGAAGCCGAAGCCCATCGCGAAGAAGGTCGCGAAGACGGCATTCCGCCAGGCAGTCAGTGAGGGCACCGGCCCATTCTGCCGTGCCGCGGGCTGCGATGCGTGCGCCGCCCGCGCGTCGTGCTTGCGCACTTGCGCAAGTCTGCAACTCACACGATGCTGGATGCATGCGCCGCGCCCTCGCCCACCCCGCCTACCGCCGCCTCTTCCTGGCGCAGGTGGTGGCGCTCGCGGGCACCGGCCTCGCGACGGTCGCGCTCGGCCTGCTGGCCTTCCAGCTCGATCCTGCCGGCGCCGCCGGCGTGCTCGGCACGGCCTTCGCGATCAAGATGGTCGCCTACGTGTTCGTCGCGCCGCTCGCCGCCGCCGCGCTCGCCCGGCTGCCGCGCAGGGCAGTGATGGTCGGCTCCGACGTCGTGCGGCTGCTCGTGGCGGCGAGCCTGCCGTTCGTGGGCGAGGTCTGGCAGATCTACCTGCTCATCTTCGTGCTGCAGGCGGCTTCCGCCACCTTCACGCCCACCTTCCAGTCGGTCATCCCGGATGTGCTCGAGGACGAGGAGGACTACACCGCCGCGCTCTCGCTCTCGCGGCTGGCCTACGACCTCGAGGCCGTGCTCTCGCCGATGCTCGCCGCCGTGCTGCTGCTGCTGGTGCCGGCGAACACGCTGTTCTTCGGCACCGCGATCGGCTTCGCGGCCTCGGCCGTGCTGGTGCTCGCGACCCTGGTGCCCGCGCGGCGGGTCGAACCGGATGCGCCCGAGATGCCCTTCAGCGATCGGGCGCGGCACGGCATCCGGCTGTTCCTCCGCACGCCGACGCTGCGGCCGATCCTGGCGCTCAACCTGGCGGTCGCAGCAGCGGGAGCCTTCGTGCTCGTGCAGACCGTCGTGATCGCGAAGAGCTCGCTCGGCCTCGGCGATGAGGCGGTCGCGCTGCTGCTGGCGGCGAACGGCGCCGGCTCGATGACGGCCGCCTTCGCGCTGCCCGCGCTGCTCAAGCGCTGGCCCGAGCGCCGGGTGATGCTCGGCGGCGCCGTGCTGCTCGTGCTCGCGACCGCCGCCGCAGCGCTCGCGGTCACCGTGCCCGCACTCCCGGGCGCCGTCGCGATCGCCGCGCTCTGGCTCGTCGTCGGCCTGGGATGGGGCGGCGTCGAGACGCCCGTCGGCCGCCTCATCCGACGAGGTGTGCCCGCCGGCGAACTCGCCCCTGCCTTCGCCGCGCAGTTCTCGCTCTCGCATGCGTGCTGGCTGCTCACCTACCCGGTCGCGGGCTGGCTGGGCTTCATCGGGCTGCCAGGCACGGCGCTCGTGCTCGCGGGCGTGGCGCTCGCGGCAACGGTGGTCGCCTGGCGGCTCTGGCCCGCGCCGGCGCGCACGGCGTCTGGCACGATGCAGGCATGAGCCTTCCCGACGGGTCGTCGCGCCCGGCCAGCCCCGACGAGGTGCGCGTCGCCGTCGAGGTGCTCAAGCTGCTGGCCGACCCCACCAGGCTCGCGATCCTGGCCATGCTCGACGGCGACGAGCTGCCCGTCGGCGCGATCGCCGAGGCGCTGGGCCGCCCGGTGCCGGCGGTCTCGCAGCACCTCGCGAAGCTGCGCGCCCACCGGCTGGTGGTGGCGCGCCGGGACGGCAGCTCGGTGCACTACAGCCAGCCCGACCAGCACGTGGCGCGGCTGGTGACCAACACGCTGCAGCACGCCGAGCACGTCATCCACGACGAGCCGCCGCACCACCGGCCCTGACGCATCCGGCCCTGACGCATCCGGCCCGAGTGAGCCAGCCGCCTCGCGCAGGCGAGGAGTAGCGTCGGCGCCATGGCGGAGACGGTCATCGAGGCCCGCGGCCTCGAGAAGCGATTCGGCAGGGTGCGCGCGCTCGACGGTGTCGATCTCGTGGTGCAGGCGGGCGAGGTGCACGGCTTCCTGGGGCCGAACGGCGCCGGCAAGTCGACCACCATCCGCGTGCTGCTGGGCATGCTGCGCGCGAGCGGCGGCGACGCGAGCGTGCTGGGCATGGATCCCTGGCGCGACGCGGTCGCCATCCATCGCCGCGTCGCGTACGTGCCCGGCGACGTGACCCTCTGGCCCGGGCTCACCGGCGGCGAGGCGATCGACACCATCACGCGGCTGCGCGGGCATGGGGCACCCGCATCCGATCGTGCACGCCTCATCGACGCGTTCGACCTCGACCCGCGCCGCAAGGCGAAGGCCTACTCGAAGGGCAACCGGCAGAAGGTGGCGCTCATCGCCGCGTTCGCTAGCGAGGCCGACCTGTACATCCTCGACGAGCCGACCAGCGGCCTCGACCCGCTGATGGAGAGCGTCTTCCAGGCCGAGATCCGCCGCATCGCCGAGCGCGGCGCGACGGTGCTGCTCTCGAGCCACATCCTGAGCGAGGTCGAGCGGCTCTGCTCGACGGTCTCGATCATCCGCGACGGATCGATCGTCGAGACGGGCACGCTCGACGAGCTGCGGCACCTGCAGCACACCGTCGTCGCCTACCGAGGGCCGGCGCCCGACGGGCTGCCGCTGACCGACGTGCAGGTCGTCGGCGAGCACGTGCGCGGCTCGGTCGCGGGCGAGCATGTGCCTGCCGTGCTGCGCTGGCTCGGCGAGCGCGAGGCGCAGGCCGTCACGCTCACGCCACCCAGCCTCGAGGAGCTCTTCCTGCGTCACTACGGCGACGCGCGGCGGGTCGAGACCGCGCGAGGCGAGCGCGCGAAGGGCGAGCAGCATGCCGACGTCGTGCTGACGGATGCGTCGACCGACGCCGGGCAGACCGGCGCACGCTCGGGTGCGGAGCCGGAGGACCTGACCGGCACGATCGGCTCGGATGGCCGGCTGCCAGCCGAGCCGCCTGAGCCGTCCGAGGCGATCGAGCTGCCCGCGTGGCCGGCGTCGCCCGATCCGCCCTCGCCGCCGCATCGCGGTCGCCACGAGCGGTGAGCGGGCGATGACCGGCACCGGGCTGCTGCTGCTCGCCGCGCTGCGCCGCGACCGACTCGTGCTCTTGCTGTGGGTGGTGGCGATCGCGGGGCTGTGGGCGGCGGTGCTGGGCGGGCTCGGCGCGACCTTCGACGAGGAGGCCCGCCGCGCGCTGGTGGCCGTGCTGTCGGCGCAGCCGGCGCTGCTGCTGCTGCGCGGCGCGCCCGCCGGCATCGGCCTCGGCGCCGTGATGTTCGTCTCCACCTACGCCTTCTTGGCCGTGATGGCCGGCTTCATGATGACGTTCTTCGCCGTGCGGCACTCGCGCGGCGACGAGGACGCCGGCCGCGCCGAGCTGGTGCGCGGCACCGCCGTCGGCCGCTGGGCGCCGCTGGCCTCCATGCTGCTCGCCGGCGCCGTCCAGCTCGCGGTCCTGTGCGCCGCGATCCTCGCCGTCTCGCTGCCGCTCGGGCTCGAGCCGGTCGGCTCGCTGCTGCTCGCCGCTGCGCTCGCGGGCGTCGGCGCGGTCGCCATGCTGGTCGGCCTGCTGGCCGGCCGCATCTTCCCGACCTCGCGCGCGGCGAACGGCGCTGCCGCGATCGTCGTGGGGCTGTGGTTCTTCGTGCGCGGGGTCGGGGATGCGCTGGGCGAGCCGAGCGCGGATCTCACCCGGGTCGAGGCGGCCTGGCCCGTCTGGCTCTCGCCAATCGGCTGGGGCGCCCAGACGCATCCGTTCGCCGATGCGCCGTGGCAGCCAGACGGCACCCCGCTGCTGCTGTTCGTCGCCGCGGTGCTCGTGCTGCTCGCGCTGGTCGTCGCGCTCGAGTCGCGGCACGAGCTGGGCGGGTCACTGCTGCCCGAGCGAGGCAGCCGAGGCGCCGGCAGCGTCCTGCTGGGCTGGAGCCCCGCGGGCGCGCCCCTGGGGCTGACCGGTCGCCTGTTGCGCGGCTCGGTGCTCGGCTGGGTGCTCGTCGGGGTCGCGCTGGGGGTGCTGGTCGGCAGACTGGCGCCGGTCGTCGCGTCGGCGCTCGAGGACGTCGAGCAGCTGCGCGCGATCGTCGGACAGCTCGGTGCCCAGAGCGGCGGCGACGCCGAGGCGATGTTCATGACAGCGCTCGCGGGCATCGTGGGCGTCATCGCCTGCGCCGCCGCGATGCAGGGCGTGCTGCGACTGCGCCACGAGGAGGCCGCGCACGGCGAGATCGTGCTCGCCACCGCCGCCAGCCGCCTCGGCTGGCTCGGCAGCCACCTGCTGGTCGGCGCGGTCACCGCGCTCGCGGTGCTGGCGGCGTTCACGCTGAGTGCTGCCGGCGCGCTCGCCGTGGACGGCGACGACCGCTGGGGCCAGCTGACCGCGATCGCTGCGACGCACCTGCCGCTGGTGGCGATCTACCTCGCGGCCGCGGCGGCGATCGTCGCTTTCCTGCCGTCGACGGCGGCCTGGCTCGGCTGGGTGCTGCTCATCGGACTCCTGCTGGTCGGCGACTTCGCGCCGCTGCTGGGCGAGGCGTGGGAGTGGCTCCAGAACCTCAGCCCGTTCCACTGGGTCGCCAACCCACTCGCCGACGACCCCGACTGGACGGGCTCCTGGTGGCTGCTCGGCATCGCGGCGGCTCTGCTGATCGCGGCGGCCGTGCGCTTCCGCCGCCGCGACGCACTGGTGTAGCCGCCCTGCGCTCAGTGGCCGCGCGTGCAGCGGCGCCCGCGCGGTGCCGCCCCCTCGGTGCCGCCCCCTCGGTGCCGCCCACTCGGTGCCGCCCGACTCAGTGCCGCCCGAGGCGCATCCAGGCGTCGCTGCGGGCGCGCAGGCCGAGCGTGAGGGCGCGGGCGCCGAGGTAGCCGAAGGAGAAGGCGCCCCAGATGACGGCGAGCGCGTGCCAGCCGGGGATGAGCGCCAGCAGCAGCAGCGGCAGGTAGACGAGGAGGTTCAGGATGCCCGTCCAGGCGAGGTAGCGCACGTCGCCCGCGCCGATGAGCACGCCGTCGAGCACGAACACGTAGCCGGCGATCGGCTGCGCGAGCGCGAGCAGCACGAGCGCGATCGGCAGCGCCTCGAGCACGGCCGCATCCGAGGTGAAGACGCCGCCGAGCACCCACGAGAGCGCCAGCAGCAGGGCGCCCACGACGCATCCGAACCCCACGCCCCACAGCTGCAGCCGCCGCGTCACGGCGCGCGCCTCTGCCGCGTCGCCCGCCCCGAGCGAGCGGCCGAGCATCGCCTGGCCGGCGATCGCGAGCGCGTCGAGCGCGAAGGCGAGGGTGGAGAACAGGGTGAAGGCGATCTGCGTCGAGGCGAGCGTGGTGGTGCCGGCCTGCGTGGCGACCGCGGTGGTCGCCAGCAGCGCGATCCGCAGCGAGAGCGTGCGCACGAACAGCCAGCCGCCGGTCGAGGCGGTGCGGCCGAGGTCGCCCCAGTGGATCGCGAGCGGCACGCCCTCGCGCCGCGCCTCTCGCACGGCGAACCACAGGAAGAACGCGGCCATGCCCCACTGGGCGATGACCGTGCCGAGCGCGCTGCCGGCCACGCCGAGGCCGACGCCGTAGATGAGCACGGCGTTGAGCGCCGCGTTGGCACCGAAGCCGACGGTGGCGACGACGAGCGGCGTCCTGGTGTCCTGCAGCCCGCGCATGAGCCCGGTCGTGGCGAGCACGATGAGCATCGCCGGCAGCCCCAGGATCGAGATGCCGAGATAGACGGCGGCGTGCTCGGTGACGGCGGATGCGGCGCCGAAGAGCGCGACGATCGGGTGCGCGAGCGGGGTGGCCAGCACGAGCGCCGCCCCGGCGACGATCGCGAGCCAGATGCCGTCGATGCCCGCCCGGATGGCGGCGGGGCGGTCGCCGGCGCCCAGCAGCCGAGCGACGGCGGGCGTGGTGCCGTAGGCGAGGAAGATCAGCAGGCCGACGGCGGTCGAGAGCACGGCGACGCCGATGCCCACGCCGGCGAGCTGCTCGGCGCCGAGGTGCCCGACCATGGCCGTGTCGACCAGCAGGAAGGCGGGCTCGGCGATGAGCGCGCCGAGCGCGGGGACGGCGAGCCGCAGGATCTCGCGATCCCGCGCATCCGCACCTCTCCGCACCGCTCCACGCTAGCGGCCACCCGCGTGACCGGCGCCCGGGACGGGCGCCGGCGCTGGGGTCGCGGCGGAGGCCAGCAGTGGCCTCCGCCCTCAGCTCCACCGCGCATAGGCTGGAGCGCATGACGACGCTGCCCTCCGGCCTGCCCGTAGACGACTTCGACACGACCATCCGCCCGCAGGACGACCTGTTCCAGCACGTGCACGCCAAGTGGCTCGCGCGCACCGAGATCCCCGCCGACAAGGCGCGCTGGGGCTCGTTCGCGGTGCTCGCCGAGGCCGCCGAGGAGGCCGTGCGCGAGATCGTCATCGAGATGCAGGACGCCGAGCCCGGTACCGACGCCCGCAAGGTCGGCGACCTCTACGCATCCTTCCTCGACGAGGCGGCGGCCGATGCCAAGGGCATCGAGCCCATCCGTCCGCTGCTCGAGCGCGTCGAGCAGATCGCCGACGTCGAGGGGCTGCTCACGCTGCTGGGCGAGCTCGAGTCGATCGGCGGCCCCTCGTTCGCCGGCCAGTGGGTCGACACCGACCCGGGCGACCCGGCCCGCTACCTGCTGCACCTGAACCAGGGCGGGCTGGGGCTGCCCGACGAGTCGTACTACCGCGAGGATGCCTTCGCGGATGTGCGGAAGGCCTACCTCGAGCACCTGCAGACCATGTTCGGCCACCTGGGCGTCGAGAGCGCCGAGTCGGAGGCGGCGGTCGTCTTCGCGCTCGAGACCGAGCTCGCCGGCCATCACTGGGACAACGTCGCGACCCGCGACGACGAGAAGACCTACAACCTGCAGCAGCTCGCCGACGAGCACCCGCGCCTGCAGCCCTGGCTGCGCGCCATCCACGCGCCCGAGGGCACCTACGACGAGGCCGTCGTGCGGCAGCCGAGCTTCTTCACCGGGCTCGCCGAGCTGCTCGTCGACGCGCGCCTGCCCGAGTGGCGCTCGTGGCTGCGCATCGGCATCCTGCGCTCGTTCGCGAGCTACCTGACCACCGAGATCTCGCGCGAGCAGTTCGCGTTCTACGGCACCGTGCTCACCGGTGCCCCCGAGCAGCGCGAGCGCTGGAAGCGCGGCGTCTCGCTCGTCGAGGGGCTCCTGGGCGACGCGGTCGGCAGGATCTACGTCGAGCGGCACTTCCCGCCGGAGGCGAAGGCGGCCATGGACGACCTCATCGAGCACCTCGTCGAGGCCTACCGCGCCTCGATCGAGCAGCTCGACTGGATGGGCGACGAGACCAAGGCGCGCGCGCACGAGAAGCTCGGCAAGTTCACGCCCAAGATCGGCTTCCCGGTGCGGTGGAAGGACTACGCGAGCCTCGAGATCGGCGACGACCTGGTCGCCAACGTGCAGGCCGCGACCCGCTTCGAGCACGACCGCGAGCTGGCCAAGATCGGCAAGCCGATCGACCGCGACGAGTGGTTCATGAACCCGCAGACGGTGAACGCCTACTACAACCCCGGCTTCAACGAGATCGTCTTCCCCGCCGCCATCCTGCAGCCGCCGTTCTTCGACGCCGGGCGGGATGCGGCGTCGAACTTCGGGGCCATCGGCGCCGTCATCGGGCACGAGATCGGGCACGGCTTCGACGACCAAGGCTCGAAGTACGACGGCGACGGGCGCCTCACCGACTGGTGGACGGATGCGGACCGTGCCGCGTTCGAGGAGCGCACGGGCTCGCTCATCGCCCAGTACGACGTGCTCGAGCCGATCGCCGCGCCCGGCCACAAGGTCAACGGGGCGCTCACGATCGGCGAGAACATCGGCGACCTGGGCGGCCTCGGCATCGCCTGGCGCGCCTACCTGCACTCGCTCGACGGCCAGGAGCCGCCCGTCATCGACGGGCTGACGGGCGCGCAGCGCTTCTTCCTCTCCTGGGCCTACGCGTGGCAGCTCGCCATCCGCCCGGCGGAGGCCGTGCGGCTGGTCTCGATCGACCCGCACTCGCCGAACGAGCACCGCACCAACCAGGTGGTGAAGAACCTCGACGCCTTCGCCGAGGCCTTCGGCGTGCAGCCGGGCGACGGCCTGTGGCTCGACCCGGAGGCGCGCGTCACGATCTGGTGACGCCCCGCCCCGCAGGTCGCCCTTCGACAGGCTCAGGTGCCGGAGCGCGCCCCCGCCCCGTAGGTCGAGGAGCGCGCCGCCGTCAGGCGGCTCGCGTCACGAGACCGGAGCGGGCGCGAGCGGCTTCGCCCTGGGGGCAGGGATCAGCGCACCGAGCCGCCGTGCGCTGAGCAGTCCGGACACCGCCATCACCGCGATCACCAGGCCGATCACGATCCAGCCGGGGACGCCGAGCACCGTCGTGAGCAGCGCATCCGCCCCCTGTGGCAGGAAGAGCAGCGTGACGCCGGTGACGGCGTTGATGGCGCCGTGCGCGACGGCCGGCACCCAGACGTTGCGGCAGACCGCGCGCAGCCAGTGCAGCAGCACGCCCACCACCAGGCAGAAGGCCACCATGCTCAGCACGCCGAGCAGATCGGGGCGGGCGAAGTTGTAGCCGAGCAGGATGACGGGCGCGTGCCACACGCCCCACAGCACGCCAGAGAGCATCGCCATGCGCCAGAAGCCGAGGGGGCTGAGCGCCGACTGCAGGAACCCGCGCCAGCCGAGCTCCTCGCCGAGGGCCGGCACTGAGCTCACGAGCGCCGCGAGCGGCAGCATCAGCAGCGTGGTGACGAGGTAGGCGGATGCGTCCAGGCCCGCGGGCAGTGCTGATGCGATGCCGCTCATGGCCCAGTCGAGCTGCACCCAGCCGAGCGCCTGGGCGAGCAGCAGCGCCGCCATCGCGAGCGCGAGCCAGACCGCAGGGGCCAGCAGGATGACGAGGATCGAGCGCCAGGCGGGCCGGAAGGGGATGAGGCCCAGGAAGCGGGCGCGATGCGCCGGCTGCAGGACGAAGAACGTGACCACGAGGGCGGCGATCGCCGGCGTCGCCATCATCACGGTCGTCATCGGCAGGAACAGCGGCGACGCGATGCCGCCGGTCAGCCAGGTGGGCAGCTGCACGAGCCAAGCGAGCGCGTACGCCAGCACGGCGAAGACGACGACCGCCTTCCACGGCACGCGGGCGAGGTCGAGCGAGGTCGGCGGGTGCTGCGTGGTCATGCCCCCAATGCTCGTCGCCGGCGGCGGGCGGCGCCTCCCGCCCGGGTCGGAGCCTCGCCTCCGCCGCGCGGGGGAGCGCTCGGGCCGAGAACCTGAGAGCGCGCTCGGGCTCGTCGTGGGTATCGTTGGGGCACGACCGGCCAGCACCGCTGGCAACCCAACGGCAGGAGCGAACATGCGCGGCAGGATCCTCTTCGTGGTCGGACTCGGCGCGGGCTACGTGCTCGGAGCCAAGGCCGGCCGTCAGCGCTACGAGCAGATCGCGAGCGCGGCCGACAAGGTCTGGAACTCGCCGACGGTCGCGAAGCAGCGGCACGAGGTGCAGCACTTCGTCGAGACCCAGGCCCCGAAGCTCGTCGAGCAGGCGACGGATGCCGCCGGCGACGCCATCGGCAAGGTCACCAAGCGCAAGGGCTCGCGCCGCGGCGGCCACGGTGCCGAGGTCGCGCGGCCCGAGGACGTCTGATGGCCCAGCGCAAGCCCCTCGGCGACCTCATCGCCGAGACCCCCAAGCTGATCGTCGACCTGGCGAAGGCCGAGATCGACAACCTCAAGAGCGAGGTCGCGGGCAAGGCGAAGGGGCTCGGCGTCGGCGGGGCGCTCCTCGCTGTCGCCGGCGTGCTCGGCATCTTCCTGATCAGCTGGCTGCTCTACGCCGGCTACGAGGGCCTCAACGTGGTCTTCGTGCCGTGGCTGTCGGCGCTGCTCGTCTCCGCCGTGCTGCTGCTGATCGTGCTGATCCTGGTGCTGGTCGGGATCGGGTCGATCAAGAAGAACAAGGACTTCAACAACCTGGAGTCGGTCGACAGCATCAAGGACGACGTCAACATGGTGCGCGGCCTCGGTCACGCCGCCGACGGCTCCGACCCGCTCGACGACCTCGATCGCGACGGCTTCGGCCCGCGCGCGGCGCCGGCGAGCCCAGCGAACCCCTCTTCGACGAACGGAGTGCAGCGATGACCGAGCAGCGTGAGGTCGACCGCAAGCGCGAGGAGCTGCGTCAGCACCTCAACGAGCTCGAGGATCGCGTGAACCCCAAGAAGGTCGCCGACCGGGCGGTCGGCAAGGCGCAGGACTCGTTCAACGACGACCCCACGCCGTGGCTCGCCGCCGCCGCAGGCGTCGCGGTGCTCGTGGTGGGCGGCATCGCGCTCGCGATCTTCGGCCGCCGCTAGCGGCTGAGGCGCGTCAGCCGACGCGCTCTGCCGCTGCCGGCTCGCGCAGCTCGCGCCGCGACACCTCGAGCGTCTCGAGGTCGATGCGCACGGCGGTCTCGGGCGCCATGCGGTTCCAGCCGTCGCCCGTCAGGCCCGACGAGGTGACGGCGATCGCGCCGTCCTCCGAGCGCCGCCACGACAGCTGGTAGTAGTGGTCGATGTGGTCGACGGGCAGGTCGTCGCCCAGCCCCGACTCCTCGAACAGCTCGAGCGGGATGTACGCGCCCTCGTTCGCGTGCGTCGCGATCAGCTCGTGCTGCGAGAGCACCAGCAGGTTGATCGCCGCGGTCGGGAACTCCCGTCGCAGCTCCGCCACCGTCGCCGTGACCGCGTCGAAGAGCGGCTCGCCCGCCTCGTGCCTGCGCAGGATGAGCGCGAACACCATCGCCGTGTCGGTCTCGCCGCCCACCCGGGCGAGCTCGGCATCCGTCACCTTCTCGCGCAGGCGCTCGATCGGCGCGACCGAGCCGTTCTGCGCCAGCACGATCTCGCCCACCCGGAACGGGTGCGTGTTGGCGACGCGCGTCGCGAGCCCCTCGGTCGCCAGTCGCAGGTGGGTCAGCCGCGCGCGGGTGGGCGTGTCGACGAGCGCGTCGGTCAGGTCGGGGCTGTCGAGCCCGCGGGCGGCGTCGCGGTAGCGGCGCACCTGGTCGCCGTCGAGCCACGCGGTGCCCCAGCCGTCGGTGTGCAGCCGGCCGAGCCGCTGCCACTCGACGCACGAGGCGTCGCCGATCACGTCCTGCGTCGTGGCAGGGGTGGGGGAGACGTGCGCGAGCAGTCTGCACATGGTCTCTCCCCTTCCGTTCCGACCATCCTCTCAAATCGGCCGGCAGAGCGTCGGATGGGTCGTCACGGTGTGTAACACCGCATCCGCCGTGCGCAGTCCCGGTTTGCACACGATGGGCGTGCGCTGCCGCGCCGCAGCGCCGACCTGCGGGAGGATGGAGGGATGGGGATCCAGCTGACGCCTGAGCAGCTGTCGATCTATGAGCGCATCGAGCGCGGCGACGGCCACCTGTTCATCACCGGCCGCGCCGGCACGGGCAAGTCGACGCTGCTGCGGCACCTGACCGAGAGCTCGAAGAAGCAGATCATCGTCTGCGCGCCCACGGGCGTCGCGGCGCTCAACGTCGGCGGGCAGACGATCCACTCGCTGCTGAAGCTGCCGCTGGGCGTGATCGCGGAGGCGCCGCTGCGGCAGAGCGCAGAGCTCAAGCGCATGCTCGGCAAGCTCGACCTGCTCGTGATCGACGAGATCTCGATGGTGAACGCCGATCTGATGGATGCCATCGACCGCTCGCTGCGGCAGGCGCGGGGCGTGCGCTCGGTGCCCTTCGGCGGCGTGCAGGTGGTGATGTTCGGGGATCCGTACCAGCTGGCGCCGGTGCCCGGCGATGCCGAGGAGCGCGCCTACTTCGCCGACCACTACGCGTCGATGTGGTTCTTCGACGCGAAGGTGTGGCGCGACGAGCCGATCGAGGTGGTCGAGCTCGTGCACATCCACCGGCAGTCCGACCTGGAGTTCAAGCAGGCGCTGAACGCCGTGCGGCACGGCACGGTGACCGCCGAGATCGCGCAGCTGCTGAACGACGCGGGCGCGCGCACGCCGCCGGGCGACGAGGTGCTCACGCTCGCGACCCGCAACGACACCGTCACCCGCATCAACGCGCGCGAGCTCGCGCGGCTGCCCGGCAAGTCGAAGACCGCGGTGGCAGAGGTCTCCGGCGACTTCGGCGGGCGGCAGTACCCGGCGGATGTCGACCTGCAGCTCAAGCTCGGGGCGCAGGTGATGTTCCTGCGCAACGACTCGGAGGGGCGCTGGGTGAACGGCTCGCTCGGCAAGGTGGTCGACATCGGCGGCACGGTCTGGGTCGAGGTCGACGGCGAGCAGCACGAGGTCGAGCCGGCCGTGTGGGAGCAGTTCCGCTACTCCTACTCGCCGACCACGAAGGAGATCAAGCGGGATGTGGTGGCCGAGTTCACGCAGTTCCCGCTGCGGCTCGCGTGGGCGGTCACGATCCACAAGTCGCAGGGCAAGACCTTCGAGCGGGCCATCATCGACCTGGGCTCGCGCGCCTTCGCGCCCGGCCAGACCTACGTCGCGCTCTCGCGGCTGACCTCGCTCGAGGGGCTCTACCTGTCGCGGCCGCTGCAGCCGCGCGACATCATCGTCGACCAGCGCGTGCGGCGATTCATCCACGAGGTGCGAGAGCGCGACGCGGCCCGGGCGGCGCGCCAGGATCTGCGCGACGAGCAGCCCGCACCCGCTGCCGCGCAGCAGCCTGCCGAGACCGCCGCCGAGGAAGACACCCGCGACCGGGTCGACGCGCTGTTCGCTCCCGACGGGCCCACGCCCTTCTGAGTCAGTCCCCGTGCTCGAGCACGGGCAGGTCGGCGATCGTCGACAGGAACCGCGTCACCGTGCGCCGCTCCTCGCTCGACATCGCGGCGGCGACGCGGAAGCGGCGCACGTGGTCGGCACCCACGGTCGCGGTCGCGGTGCTGCTCGTGCTGTCGGTGACCACGATCGAGAGCGCGCGACGGTCGCTCGGGTGGGGTTCGCGCCGGATGTGCCCGGCGTGCTCGAGCCGGTCGAGCAGCTTCGTCACGGAGGGGCCCTTCACCCCGAGATGCTCGGCGAGCATCGTGGAGGTGACGACGGTGCCGTCGTGGCGCGCGGCCATGAGGAAGCGGATCGCCCGCATGTCGTTCTCGCCCAGCCGCATGAAGCGGCGGCTGGCCTCGCGCTGCGCGTCCGAGGTGCTGCGCCACCGCAGGAGCGCCGCGAACAGGTCGACGACCTCGTCGACGTCGGCGTCGCTGAGGCCGAGCTCGCCGACGACCTTCGCCGACGCCTCGTGCCTGCGCGCGTCGATGACGGCTCGGTCGTCCGGCGGCGGGGTGCTCGGCATGGCGGCATTCTATGTTGCTCAACTTATAGTTGCCTAGGCTCAGCATTTGCTACGCTCGCCGCATGGACGCTTCCGATGGTTCGCGCGAGCAGGAGCTCGTCGTGCTGCTCGACGCGGCGAGCGAGCGGATCGGCACCGCGCCGAAGGCCGCGGTGCACACCGACGCGACGCCGCTGCACCTGGCCTTCTCGTGCCATCTGCTGGACGACGAGGGGCGGATGCTCGTCACCCGTCGGGCGCTGTCGAAGGCGGCGTGGCCGGGCGTCTGGACGAACGCGTGCTGCGGGCATCCGGCCCCCGACGAGCCGATGGAGTCGGCGGTGCGGCGCCGGCTGCAGCAGGAGCTCGGCGTCGGCGCGCGGCAGCTCGAGCTCGTGCTGCCCGAGTTCGCCTACCGCGCCGTCGACGCCGGCGGCATCGTCGAGCACGAGCGCTGCCCCGTCTTCCTCGGCAGGATCGAGGGCGAGCTGCGACCGGATGCCGCCGAGGTGCTCGAGTGGCGGTGGGTGGAGCCGGAGGCGCTGCTCGCCGGCATCAGCGCGACGCCGTGGGCGTTCAGCCCCTGGCTCGTGCTGCAGGCCGAGCAGCTGCCGGTGCTCGCGGGTGCGGCGTGACGGCCGTCGGCGCGCCGACGCTGCTCGACGAGGTCGAGCGGCGCGTCCGATCGCTCGCGGCCCCGAGCGACGCGCATGCCGTGGAGCAGGCCGCCTCGCGCGCGGTCGCGGGCGGCAAGCTGCTGCGGCCCCGGATGCTGCTGCTGGCGGCAGGTGAGCGCGCCGAGCGGGGCGCCGTCGTGGAGGCCGCCGCGGCCATCGAGCTGCTGCACGCCGCGCTGCTCGTGCACGACGACGTCATCGACGGCGACGACGAGCGTCGCGGCGAGCCCTCGGTCGCCTTCGCCGCGCGCCGTGCGGCCGCCGCCGCGGGGCTCGCGCCCGCCGCGGCCGACCGGGTGGGGCTCGCGACCGCGATCGTCGCGGGCGACGCGCTGCTCGTGCGGGCGCTCGCGGCGCTCGCGAGGCTCGAGCTGCCGCACACCGTCCGAGCGCGCATCGTCGACGTCGTCGAGCGCGCCATGGTGCACGCGGCCGAGGGCGAGCACGACGACGTGCTGCTGGCCGGCACCGCCCCGGAGGAGGCTGTGATCGAGCGCATGCTGGAGGGCAAGACCGCCGACTACTCCTTCCGTGCGCCGCTCGTGATCGGGGCGGTGCTGGGCGGCAGGAGCGAAGCGGCGATCGCGGCGCTGGGTGCGATCGGCCTGCGGCTGGGCGTCGTCTACCAGCTGCGCGATGACGTGCTGGGGGTCTTCGGCGACGAGGCCGTCACCGGCAAGAGCGCCCTGAGCGACATCCGGGCCGGAGCGCCGACACTGCTGTCGGCGCTCGCGAGCCGCGACCCGGCATGGCCGACGGTCGCCTCCCACTACGGCGACGCCGGCGCCGACGCGGGCGCCGCTGCGCGCGTGCGCCACGTCATGCGGGGCAGCGGGGCCCTCGCTGCCGTCGAGCAGCGCATCGCCGAGGCGACGGCCGCGGTGCGCTCGATGATCGACGACGCGCCTGTCGAGCAGGCGACGCGCGACGGCCTCGTCGAGCTGCTCGAGCGCTGCGCGGAGCGCGAGCGATGACCGGCCTCGCGGCCTACACCGCGACCGCCAGGCGCGCGAGCGGCGAGGTCATCGCGTCGTACTCGACGTCGTTCGGGCTCGCGAGCCGGCTGCTGCCGCCCACCATGCGCGGCGACATCGGCACCGTCTACGCGCTCGTGCGGGTCGCCGACGAGATCGTCGACGGCCCGGGCGCCGAGTCCGGGCTCGACGCCGCCGCCTGCCACGACGTGCTCGACGCGCTCGAGCGCGAGGTCGAGCGCGCGCTCGCGACCGGGTTCAGCGCCGACCTGATCGTGCATGCCTTCGCCGAGACCGCGCGCAGGGTCGGCATCACGAGCGAGCAGACGGCGCCGTTCTTCGCCGCCATGCGGCGCGACCTGCAGCCGGTCGCCTTCGCCGACGAGCGCGAGCTGCGCGCCTACGTCTACGGCTCGGCGGAGGTCATCGGCGTCATGTGCGTGCACTGCTTCCTCGGCGGGGCGCGACTGCCGGAGGCCGAGGCCACCCGGGTGGTGCGCGGCGCACGGGCGCTCGGCAGCGCCTTCCAGGTCGTCAACTTCCTGCGCGACCTGGGGGCCGACGCGACCGGCCTCGGCCGTGCCTACCTGCCGGGCGTCGACCCGATGCGGCCGAGCGACGAGGCGGTGCAGCGGGTGCTGGAACGCCTCGAGGGCGAGCTGCGCGTCGCGCGCTCCGCCGTCGAGCTGCTGCCGCGCGAGGCGCGCCCGGCCGTCATCGCCGCGCACGACATCTTCGCGGCGCTCGGCCGGCGCATCCGCGACACCCCCGCTGCGCAGCTGCCCGCGCGCCGCATCAGCGTGCCGAGCGCCCAGAAGGCGGCTATCGTGGCGCGCGCCGCGCTCAGCGCCGGGCTGGGCCGAGCGACCGCGCCGCGCACGCGCCTCGCGACCGCGGAGCCCGCACGATGAGCCGCATCGTCGTCGTCGGCGGGGGCATCGCCGGCATCGCCAGCGCGGGCCTGCTCGCCCGCGACGGCCATCGCGTGACGCTGATCGAGCAGGCCGAGGCGCTCGGCGGGCGCGCCGGCACCTGGCGCTCCGGTGGCTTCCTGTTCGACACCGGTCCCTCGTGGATGCTCATGCGCGAGCCCTACGAGCACGCGTTCCGGATGCTCGGCTCCAGCCTCGACGACGAGCTCGACATCGTGCGGCTCGACCCCGCCTACCGGGTGCTCTTCGAGGGCGAGCCCGAGCCGATGGAGATCGCCGGCGACCCCGCCACCACGATCGAGCGCTTCGAGGCGATCGAGCCCGGTGCGGGGGCGCGGCTGCGCGCCTACCTCGACTCGGCGACCGAGACGGCGGTGCTCGCCACCGCAGGCCTGCTCTCGAACCGCTTCGACTCGCCGCGCGCGCTCGCGGGGCACGGCCTCGCCCGGCGGCTGCCGAGGCTCGCCCGGCTGCTGATCGAGCCCCTCGAGTCGCGCATCGCGCGCTCGTTCGGCGATCGGCGCCTGCGGCAGGTGCTCGGCTACCCCGCGGTGTTCCTCGGCACCGAGCCGAGTTCGGCGCCCTCGATGTACCACCTGATGAGCCACTTCGACCTCGTGGAGGGCGTCTGGTACCCCCTGGGCGGCTTCGGCGCGGTGGTCGATGCGCTCGAGCGCCTCGCGCGTGCGGCCGGCGTCGAGGTGCGCACCGGCACGCGGGTCGAGCGCATCCTGGTCGACGACGGTGCGGCGCGCGGCGTCGAGCTCGCGGGCGGCGAGCGGATGCGGGCCGACCTCGTCGTCTCCGCCGCCGACGGCCACGCGACCGACACGCGGCTGCTCGCGCACGTGCCGGGGCTCGCCGAGCACGGCAGGCGCCGCTGGGCGACGCGCGTCGCCGGGCCCTCGGCCGTGCTGGTGATGCTCGGCATCGAGGGCGAGCTGCCGCAGCTGGCGCACCACACGCTGCTGTTCAGCCGCGACTGGGAGGAGGGGTTCCGGCGCATCTTCGGCGAGCCCGCGGCCCGGGCGATCGACGGCGTGACCGATCCCGCCTCGCTCTACGTCAGCCGCACATCCGCCACCGACGCCTCGGTCGCGCCGGCCGGGCACGAGGCGCTGTTCGTGCTCGTGCCCGTGCCGCCGGATCTGCGGCTGGGGCGGGGCGGCATCGACGGCCGCGGCAGCGCGCCCGTCGAGGCGATCGCCGACCGGGCCATCGCCCAGCTCGGCTCGTGGGCAGGCATCGACGACCTCGCCGAGCGCGTGGTGACGCGTCGCACGATCGGACCCGCCGACTTCGCGCGCGACTTCGACGCCTGGCGCGGCACAGCGCTCGGGCCCGCGCACACGCTGCGGCAGAGCGCGTTCCTGCGCGGCTCGACCCGGCATCCGCGGGTGCGCGACCTGCTGCTCGCCGGCGCCACGACGGTGCCGGGCATCGGCGTGCCGATGTGCCTGATCTCCGCCGAGCTCGTCGTCAAGCACGTGCGCGGCGACCGCTCGAACGGTCCGCTGCGGCCGCGCGGCGACGCGGTCGTGGAGGAGGCGTCGTGAGCCTCGCCTATCTCATGGCGCTCGTCGTCTCGGCGCTCGGCGTCGGCGCCATCGATGCCCGCTGGCGGCTCGCGCTGTTCGCCGACCCCCGGCGGGCGCTCGTCGCGGTCGGCGCGACCGCCGCCGTCATGCTGCTGCTCGATCTGGCGGCGATCGCCACGGGCAGCTTCCGGCTCGGCGCCTCGCCGTGGATGACCGGCATCGAGGTGCTGCCGCACCTGCCGATCGAGGAGCTCGCCTTCCTGGTCTTCCTCGCGTACGTCTCGCTCGTCGCCTTCGCCGGCGCTGCGCGGGTGCTCGCCGCGCGTGCCCGCCGCTCCTCGGCGAGCCGGGCCACCGCACGGGCAGGGGAGGCGCCGTGAGCTACGCCGTGCTGCTCCTGCCGCTGCTGGTCGCCGCCGCCGTGTGCACGGTCGTCGGCATCAGGCGCGACCGTCGCGGCTGGGCGGCGCTCGCGGTCGCGCTCGGCGCGGTGCTCGCGCTCACCGTCGCGTTCGACTCGCTGATGATCGCGATCGACCTCTTCCGCTACGACGAGGCGCTGCTGCTGGGCCCGCGCCTGGGGCTCGCGCCGGTGGAGGATCTCGGCTACGCGGGCATCGCCGTGCTCATCGTCGTCGCGCTGTGGCGGCTGCTGCCGGCGCGGAGCCGTGCGGCCGCCGGGGGCTCGGATGACTGACGTGCTCCCCTCGCCGGGGCTCGCCCGCCGCCTGCTGCTGGTCTCGCGCCCGGTGAGCTGGGTCAACACGGCGTTCCCGTTCGCGGCGGCCATGCTGCTGACGAGCGGTGCGGTCGACGCGCGGCTCGTGCTCGGCACGCTGTTCTTCCTCGTCCCGTACAACCTCGCGATGTACGGCATCAACGACGTCTTCGACTACGCATCCGACGTCGGCAATCCCCGCAAGGGCGGTGTCGAGGGCGCGCTGCTGCCGCCCGAGGCGCATCGCGCGACGCTCGGCTGGGCGGTGGGGCTCGCGCTGCCCTTCGTGGTGGCGCTCGTCGCCCTCGGCGACCCCGCCTCGTGGGCGGTGCTCGCGGTGAGCCTCTTCGCGGTCGTCGCCTACTCCGCGCCCGGACTGCGCTGGAAGGAGGTGCCGCTGCTCGACTCGATCACCTCGAGCACCCACTTCGTGAGCCCCGCCGTCTACGGCCTCGTGCTCGCCGGCGCGGAGTGGACGCCGGCGCTCGTGGCGCTGCTCGCGGCGTTCTCCTGCTGGGGCATGGCGAGCCACGCCTTCGGGGCGGTGCAGGATGTCGAGCCCGATCGCGCCGGCGGCCTCGCCTCGATCGCCACGGCGCTCGGCGCCAGGGCGACCGTGCGGCTCGCGATGGCGCTGTGGGCGAGCGCCGGGCTGCTGATGCTGCTGACGCCGTGGCCCGCGCTGCTCGGCGCCGTGATCGCGCTGCCCTACCTGGTGATCGCCGCGCCCTTCTGGCGCGTTCGCGATGCGACGAGCGCCACGGCGAACCGCGGCTGGCGGCACTTCCTGTGGGTCAACTACGCCTGCGGCTGCATCGTCACGCTGCTCTGCATCGCCTGGGCGATGGGGGTGCGATGAGCGGCAGGAGGGTGCTCGTCACGGGGGCGACGGGCTACATCGGCGGGCGCCTCGCCCCGCGCCTGCTCGACGCCGGGCACAGCGTTCGCGTGCTCGCCCGCGATCCCGGCCGGCTGCGCGACGTGTCGTGGTCGGATGCCGTGGAGATCGTGCAGGGCGACCTGGAGGTGCCCGGCGACGTGCGCCGTGCCGTCGAGGGCATGGAGGTCGTCTACCACCTGGTGCACGCGATGGCCGCCGGCGGCGACTTCTCGGCGGCAGAGCTCGCGCAGGCGCGCAACGTCGGCGCCGCCGCGAGGGCGGCGGGCGTGCGCCGCATCGTCTACCTCTCCGGCCTCCACCCCGAGGGCGAGCGGCTCTCGAAGCACCTCGCCTCCCGCGTGGCCGTCGGCGAGGCGCTGCTGGCCTGCGGCGTGCCGACGCTCGTGCTCGAGGCGGGCATCGTGATCGGCTCGGGCTCGGCGTCGTTCGAGATGATCCGCCACCTCACCGAGGTGCTGCCGTACATGCCGGCGCCGCGCTGGGTGCGCAACCTCGTGCAGCCGATCGCCGTGCGCGACGTGCTGCACTACCTGGTCGCGGCCGCGACCGTGCCCGACGAGGTGCACGGCGCCTTCGACATCGGCGGTCCGGATGTGCTGCGCTACGGCCAGACCATGAACGGCTACGCCGTCGAGGCGGGTCTGCCGCAGCGACCGATCGCCCCGCTGCCGGTGCTGACGCCCTGGCTCGCCTCGCAGTGGGTCAACCTCGTCACGCCGGTGCCGCGGGCGATCGCGATGCCGCTCATCGGCTCGCTGCTGCACGACTGCGTCGTCGCCGAGCACCGCATCGACGCGATCATCGCGCCGCCGGAGGAGGGCCTCACCGGCTACCGGCGCGCGGTGCAGCTCGCGATCGCGCGCGAGCGGGCCGGCGACATCGAGTCGAGCTGGCGCTCCGCGTCGGCCGCCGGCGCACCCTCCGATCCGCTGCCGAGCGATCCCGGCTGGTCGGGCTCGACGGTCTACGAGGATGCGCGCGAGCGCGAGACCGCCGCCTCGCCGGAGGCCGTGTGGCGCGTGGTCGAGGCGATCGGGGGCGAGCGCGGCTGGTACTCGGTGCCGCTGCTGTGGAGCATCCGCGGCATCGCCGACCGGCTCGTCGGCGGTGTCGGCCTTCGGCGGGGCCGGCGGGATCCGCGCAGGCTGCGGGTGGGCGACACCGTCGACTGGTGGCGGGTCGAGCGCGTCGAGCGCGGCCGGATGCTGCGGCTGCGTGCCGAGATGAAGGTGCCCGGCCGTGCCTGGATCGAGTTCGCGGTCGAGCCCGCGATCGACGCGTCGAACGGTTCGCGATACCGGCAGCGGGCGATCTTCCTGCCGAGCGGTCTCGCCGGCCGCCTCTACTGGTGGTCGCTGGTCCCCGCGCACCACGTGATCTTCGAGATGATGGCGAGCCGCATCGTCGCGGTCGCCGAGGAGGAGCCGGCATGAGGCTCTGGTCGCTGCACCCCGAGCTGCTCGACCGGCAGGGGCTCACCGCCTGCTGGCGCGAGGCCCTGCTCGCGCAGGCCGTGCTCGCCGGTCGCACCCGCGGCTACACCCGGCACCCGCAGCTCGAGCGCTTCCGCGCCCAGCCCGACCCGCTCGCCGCGATCGGCGCGTACCTCGAGGCGGTGGCGGCCGCCGCCGGCGCTCGCGGCTACCGCTTCGACCGCGCCCGCATCGAGCGCTCGGGGGCCGACGTCGCCGCGCCGGTCGCGCGCGTCCCCGTGACCGACGGGCAGCTCGCCTTCGAGCTCCAGCACCTCAGGGCGAAGCTCGCCGCGCGCAGCCCGGAGACCCCCCTGCCCGGCGATCCGGTGCCGCATCCGCTCTTCCTCGTCGAGTCCGGGCCGGTCGCCGGCTGGGAGCGCGCCGCGACCGCCATCCCGACAGAGAGCGAGCAGCACCTTGCGCCCTGACCGACCCGAGCCCGCGACCGCCGCCGACCGCATCCGACCCTGGGCCGTGCTCATCGCGCTGCCCGCGACCCTCGCGATGGCGGCGCTCGGCTCCGGAGCCTTCGGCGGGCAGCAGGTGCAGGCCTCGTCGAGCGGCGCGCTCTCGGCCGATGCCACCCCGCTCGCCCCCGCCTCCCCGGCGTTCTCGATCTGGAGCCTCATCTACCTGGGCCTGGGCGTGTACGCCGTCTGGCAGGCGCTGCCCAAGCAGCACCGGGATCCGCGGCAGGGCCGGATCGGCTGGCTCGCGGTCGCGTCGCTCGTGCTGAACGCCGCGTGGATCCTCTGCGCGCAGGCGGGCCTGCTGCCCCTGACGGTGGTCGTGATCGTGCTGCTGCTCGCGGTGCTCGCGGCGATCTTCGAGCTGCTGCAGCGCTCGCGCGCCGACTCGCTGCTCGAGGCGCTGCTCGTCGACGGCACGTTCGGGCTCTACCTCGGCTGGGTCTCGGTCGCGACGGTCGCGAACATCGCTGCCTGGCTCGCCGACGCGGGCCTGCGGCCCGCCGCGTTCGCGCTGCCAGCCGTCGGTGTGCTGGCCCTCGTCGCGGCGGTCGGCGTCGCGATCGCCATCCGTGGCAGGGGCACGATCGCGCCCTCGCTCGCGATGCTGTGGGGGCTGAGCTGGATCGGCGTCGGCCGCCTGCTCGACGAGCCGCAGTCGCTCGCGGTCGGCGTCGCTGCCGCTGTCGCTTGCGCGCTCATCGGCGCGGCCACCGTGATCGCCCGGCTGCGGCGGTCGCGCGGGGTGCGCTAGGAGTGCTCGGCCCCGTGGTCGAGCACGGGCAGGTCGGCCAGTGCGCTGAGGAACTTCGTCGCGGCCAGCCGCTCCTCGTGCGAGAGCGACGCCGCGATCGTGAAGCGGCGCGCGTGGTCGCTGCCGACGGTCGCGCTCGCCGTCGCGCGGGTGCTCTCGGTCACGACGATCGAGAGCGCCCGCCGATCGGTCGGGTGCGCCTCGCGCCGGATATGCCCGCCGCGCTCGAGCCGGTCGAGCAGCTTGGTCACCGAGGGGCCGGAGATCCCCAGGTGCGCGGCGATCATGGTCGAGGTCACGATCGCGCCGTCGCGACCGACCGCCATGACGTAGCGGATCGCGCGCATGTCGTTCTCGCCCAGCCGCATGAACCGCCGGCTCGCCTCGCTGTGGGCCGCCGAGGTGCGCTGCCAGCGTCGCAGCGCCGCGAAGAGGTCGATGATCTCCTCGACCTCCGCGTCGGCCATCCCCTGCTGCTCGACGAGGGGGGCGGATGCGACCAGTCGCCGCGGGTCGAGCATGGCCCGTCCGTCGGTGTCGGGGTCGCTGCCGGTCATGTGCCGATGGTACCCGAGCGGCTCATAGTTGCCTCGGCTAAGGAGCGGCCGGATGCGCGCTCTCGTAGTGCCGGGCCCAGGCGGTGAGGATGCGCTCGAGCTCGGCGCGGTCGCGTGCGGGGAGCGCGTCGAGGATGCGGCGCTCGTTCTGCAGGTGCGCGGCGACCGCCTCGTCGATGAGCGCGAGCCCCGCGTCCGTCAGGCGCACGATGCGGCCGCGGCCGTCGTGCGCCGCCGCCTCGCGGGCGATGAGGCCCTTCGCCTCGAGGGTGTCGAGCCGCTTCGAGACCGCACCCTTCGTCACCATCGTGAGGCCGACGAGCGCCGAGGGGGCGAGGGCGTGCGGGGCGCCGACGCGCCGCAGCGTCGCGAGCACGTCGAACTCGCCCTCGCTCAGGTCGAACCGCCGGTAGAGCGAGACGAGATCGGCGGTGACGTGCTGCGAGACCCGGCTGAGCCGCCCGATGACGCCGATGGGGGATGGGTCGAGGTCGGGTCGCTCGGAGCGCCACTGCTCGACGATGGTCGCGACGACGTCGGATGCCATGCTTGCAGTGTAGTTGAGGCAGAAACTAGAATGGTTTCCATGGAAACGAACGCGAACCGGGCCGTCGGCGGTCTGCGCTGGATCCTGCTGGGCGCGCTCGCGCCCATCTCCTGGGGCTCGGTCTACTTCGTCACCCTGCACTGGCTGCCCGCCGAGGAGCCGCTGACCTCAGCGGCGCTGCGGGCGCTGCCCGCCGGGCTGCTGCTGCTCGCCGTGCGGCGCCGGCTGCCGCGCGGCGCCTGGTGGTGGCGCTCGGTGGTGCTCGGCGTGCTGAACTGCAGCGCCTTCTTCGTGCTCGTCTACGTCGCGGCGAAGCTGCTGCCCACCTCGATCGCGGCGATGCTCATGAGCCTGTCGCCGATCGCGATGATGCTCATCGCCTGGGGACTGGTCGCCGAGCGGCCGACCGTGCGGCGCCTGCTGGGCGCGGCCATGGGCCTGCTGGGCGTCGTGCTGCTGATGGCCGCGTCGGTCGGCGCGATCGACGCCTGGGGCGTGGCCGCCTCGGTCAGCGGCATGGCCATGTACGCGCTCGGCTCGGTGCTGGCGAAGCGCTGGAGCGGGCAGGTCGACTCGATCGCCTCGTCGTCGTGGCAGCTGACGGCCGGCGGCCTGCTGCTGGTGCCGTTCGCGCTCGTGCTCGAGGGGGTGCCGAGCGCGCTGCCGCTGCCCGCGGTGCTCGGCTACGCGTACATCGCCATCATCCCGACGGCGCTCGCCTTCGTCTGCTGGTTCGGTGCCCTGCGGCACCTCACCGCCGGCCAGGTCGGCCTGCTGGGCCTGCTGAACCCCGTCACCGGCGTGCTGCTCGGCGTGCTGCTGGGCGGCGAGCTGCTGACGCCCTGGCAGTGGCTCGGCATCGCCGTGGTGCTGGCGGGCATCACCATCGGGCAGACGACCGCTCGAAGGCGGCGAGCGCCGGGTCTCGGGACGCGTGCGCCTGCGGCGCGCGCTCCGGTTCCTGAGCGGGACGAAGGGCGACCTTGAGCCCTTCGGGCGCAACGCCGCTCCGCGGTTGCGCCCTCCGGACTCAGCGGTGCTCGAAGCGCCAGGGGAGCGAGCCGACGTGCAGCCGGTGGCGCGGGCCGTCCTCGGTGTCGGCCGCGCCGTCGTAGCCCTCGTCGCCGTCCCACATGGCGAGGCCGCGCTGCGGATCCTGCCGCGTGACGTAGCGCTGCAGCTCGCGCTGGCCGATGGCCTGCAGCGCGGCGTCGACGGTCGGGTGGGCCATGAGCGCGTCGAGCGTCACCCACGTGGGCGGGAACAGCCGCAGCTCGCCCGCACCGTGCCGCTTGAGCGCATCCGCCGGCCTGATCCACGCGGCGTCGACGACCTCGGAGGGCTGCATCACGATCTCGCCCTCAGGGGCCTCGGCGACGAAGAACCAGGTGTGGAACTGCACCGGCAGATCGCGCGGCGGCGACCACTGCGACAGCGGCACGAGGGCGCCGGGCTCGACGGTCAGGCCGGTCTCCTCGGCGGTCTCGCGCGTCGCCGCGTTGCGCGCGGTGGCCTCCTCTGCCTCGACCGATTCGCCGCCGGCCCGGTCGACCGGCTCGACCTTGCCGCCGGGGAAGACCCAGCCGCCGGCGAAGTTGCCGCGGTCGGGCCGCTGCAGCAGCAGCACCTCGATGGCGCCGCTGCCGTCGCGCAGCAGCACGAGGGTCGCGGCGGTGCGGATCTCTGTCACGCTGTCACGCTATCGCCGAGTCGTCCTCATGCCGCGCTTCTTCGCCCGCCAGTCTGCGGATCTCGGCGTCGGCGTGCGCTTCGAGCTCCTGCGGCTCTGCCGCGTGCACATCGGGCTTCTGCGCCGGCACCGCGAGCACCTCGAGCGGGGGCGCGTGCTCGAGCGAGGGCTCGAGGCCCTGCAGGCTCGAGAAGCGCCGCGCCTGCGTCACGACGTTGCGGTCGAGGGATGCGTTGAACGCGTTGTACGCCTCGACCGTGCGGTTGAGGCTGCTGCCGAGCTTCGTCAGGTGCGAGCCCATCGTGCCGAGCCGCTTGTGCAGCTCGCGGCCGACCTCGAGCACCTGCATCGCCTCGCCGGCCAGCTGCTCCTGCCGCCAGGTGTAGCCCACCGTGCGCAGCAGCGCGACGAGCGTCGCGGGCGTCGCGAGCACGACGTTGCGCTCGAAGGCCCGCTCGAACAGCGTCGGGTCGCGCTCGAGCGCCGCGTTGAGGAAGGGCTCGGCCGGCACGAACATGACGACGAACTCGGGCGTGCCCGGCACCGCCTCCCAGTAGGCCTTCGAGCCCAGCTGGTCGATGTGGTCGCGCAGGTGGCGCGCGTGCGCGTCGAGCCGCTTGTCGCGCGTCGCGTCGTCGCGCGCCTCCATCGCCTCCAGGTAGCCGTTGAAGGCGACCTTCGCGTCGACGATGATCTGCTTCTCGCCCGCCAGGTGCACGAGCAGGTCGGGCCGCAGCGCGCCCTCGTCGGTCGCGTGGTGCGCCTGCTCGGTGAAGTCGACGTGCTCGACCATGCCCGCCGCCTCGACGACCCGGCGCAGCTGCAGCTCGCCCCAGCGCCCGCGCACCTGCGGGGCGCGCAGCGCGTTGACGAGCTGCCGCGTCTCGACCGAGAGCTGCTCGCTCGACGAGCGCATCGCCTGCAGCTGCTCGGCGAGCGCCGCGTTCGCCTCGGCGCGCGCCTTCTCGGCCGCCGTCACCTCGCTGCGCACGCCCTCGAGCGAGAGCGACAGCGGCTCGACCAGCTGCTTGACCGCCGCCTCGCGCTTCGCGAGCTCTGCGGCGCCCTCGGTCTGCGAGCGGCGCAGCCGCTCCTCCGCCTGCTCGAGGAAGACCGCCGAGTTGCGCTCCAGCGCCGCGCTGGAGAGCTTCGCGAACTCGTCGGCGCGCCGCTGCGCATCGGCCTGCAGCTCGGCGATCGCCTCGCGGCCCCGCTCGCGCTCGTCGGCGATGCGCCGCTGCGCGTCGGCGCGCACCTCCTCGAGCTGCGCCGCGTGGCGGCGCTCGGCGATGTCTCGCTCGCGCTCCCGCTCGCCCTCCACGAGCTCGAGCCGGGCTCGCACGCCCTGCAGCTCGCCGGCGCTCGCCGCCTGATCGCTCGCCGCGCGGGCCCGGCCGACGCGCACGCCGAGCACGGCGCCGAGCGTGCCGGCGAGCAGCACGGCGACGAGGGCGATGATGACGATGAGCGGGTCCATGCCATCTATGGCACCACGCACCGCCCACGCGCTCGCGCAGCACACGCGCCCCGGCGCATCCGGCCGGCGCATCCGCGCGCACGGCGTCCACCGGCAGAACGTAGGGTCGGGGGCATGGTCGACATCCAGCGCATCCTCGCGCCCAACCCGGGCCCCATGACACTCGACGGCACGAACACCTACGTGCTCGGCGGGCAGATCGTGGTCGATCCGGGGCCTGCCGACGTCGAGCACATCGAGCGGCTGGTCGAGCTGCGGCCACGGCTCGTGCTGGTCACGCACCGGCACAGCGACCACACCGAGGGCGCCGCCGAGCTCGCGCGCTCGGTGGGCGCCGAGCTGCGCGCGCTGGATCCCGACCAGTGCTACGGCGGCGAGCCGCTCGTCGACGGCGAGTGGATCCCGGTCGACGACGTCGAGCTGCAGATCCTCGCGACGCCCGGCCACACCTCCGACTCGGTCAGCATCGTCGTGCCGGGGCAGGCGGTGCTGACGGGCGACACGATCCTCGGCCGCGGATCGACCGTGATCATGCATCCCGACGGCTCGGTCGGCGCGTTCCTCGCGACGCTCGACAAGCTCGAGGCGCTCGGCGACCTCGAGGTGCTGCCGGGGCACGGCGAGCCGCGGCCCTCGATCGCCGAGGCTGCCCGCGACTACCGCGCGCACCGCAAGGAGCGGCTCGACGAGGTGCGCGCCGCGCTGCAGCAGCTGGGCACGAGCGCCGCCGACGCGAGCCTCGCGGCGGTCACCGACCGCGTGTACGCCGACGTCGACGAACGGCTGCGGCCGGCGGCAGAGGCCTCGATGGCGGCGCAGCTCGCCTACCTCGCCACCGCGGGCTGACCGCGGCCGCGGTACCGCACCGCGTGCGAGCGCGCGGCGGGCGTCGCGAATCGAGGACGGATCGGCGATCCGCGCCCGGATGAGGACGGATCGCCCGCTTTCCCGAGCCGCGTCCTCAATTCAGCACGGCTGCGCTGGCTCCGCTACGCGGGAGCTGCCTCTCGACCGGCGCGTGCGAGCGGCCTCAGCCGCTCTTGCGGCGGTGCACCCGCTTCTGCACGGCGGGGCTCGTGTGGGCGCCCTGCACGCCGCCCTTGTCGGCCATGCCCTGGCCGTGGTGGCCCTGCTTCTTCTTCTCCAGCGCCTCGCGGAACTTGCGCCGCTGCGCCTCCTCCGGCGTCTCGCTGCCTTCAGGGGTGTCCGGAGGGGTGTCGACCTCGTCCGGCTCGGCATCGTGACTCGTCATGCGACCACCTTGCCGTCTCCGGCCCCGGATGTCGACCCCGGCGCACCTGCCGGGCCGGCCGTGTCCGCATGCCCGGCCGCCGCATCCGCCCGGTCGGCCGTCGCGGCGACCACGCCGCGCACGAACACGCTCAGCCAGACGAAGATCAGGCCGCAGGCGGCGAACTCGAAGCCGGTGAAGTTGTAGTATCCCACCGGCACCCACAGCACGAGCGCGACGAGGGTGCCGACCACCATCGCGATCGACACCAGGTGGATCGCGCGCGGCAGCCGCGGCGCGAGCCAGGGCAGGCCGACGCAGAGCGCGGCGAAGACGACGACCATGCCGGAGGCGAACCCGATGTGCAGCCACTCGGCGACATCCACCCGCACGAGGCCCGTGAGCACCATGCACCCGCCGATCGCGGCCAGCAGCAGGCCGACGCCGCGCGCCCCGTGGCCCTGCTGCCCGGTCGCGCGGGCGAGGTCGGCGCGCACGTAGGTGCCCATGGTGGCCACCAGCAGGCCCGAGAGCACGAGGGTCATGTTGAACGCGAAGCCCGAGATGCCGCCGCCGGCGCCGAGCTCGGAGAAGTGCAGCTGCCACCAGTCGGGGTCGGATGCGGTGAGCATCGAGAAGAGCACGCCCACCACCAGGAAGGTGGGCACGAGCACCCCGAGCGAGGCGGTCGAGACGTCGTCGCCGAGCGGATGCGCGAGGTAGGCGGCCGCGCCGCTCGCGATCGCGCACGCGAGCGCGCCGCCGAACGCATCGAGCTCGAGCCCGACGAAGCCGGCCTGGAAGATCTCGCCGGCCGAGGTCGCCGCGAGGTAGCCGAGGCCGAAGGTCACGAGGGCGATCGCGAGGGTCGCCGTCACCCGCAGCGTGGCCTGCAGGTGCCTGCTGAGCGCGGGCAGCGGGGCGTCGGAGCGCAGGTGCGCGACCGTGAACGAGACGGCGGCGGCGGCGCCGGTGGTGAACGCGGCGACGCGGGCGACCGAGCCGTCCCCGCCGATGGGATGCGTGCCGCCGTGCAGCAGCAGGAGCGCGACGCCGAACGCGGCGGCGCCCGCCACGCCGGCCGCGACGACGGCGTGCAGCTCGAGCCTGGCGCGGGTGCCCGTCGGGCGCTCGTCGGTCATCGGCGCACCAGCGAGGGTCGGGCGGAGGGGCGGGATGCGCTGGGCGCGCACGCGGCCAGGGTGCGCACGAGCGTCGTCATCCAGACGAAGATGACGCCGACCGCGATCGCCTCGAGCCCGGCGGTGGAGTACACCTCGCCGGGCCGCCACAGCAGCAGCGCGACCGCCATCGCGACGCCCGCGCCGATCGAGGTGAGCAGCATCGCGCGCGGCGGTCCGGGCATCACGAGCGTGACGACGGCCGCGGTGACGGCGAACAGGCCGAGGGTGCCGAAGGCCGCGAGGTTGTGCAGCAGCCTGCCGTCGCTGAGCGGGAAGAGGCCGACGGCAGCGAGCGACAGTCCGGTGAGGGCGAACAGCGCGACCACGGCGCCGATGCTGCGCAGCCGATCGTCGCCGAGCCAGCGGTGCAGGTCGCGGCCGACGTACGAGCCGATCGTCGCCACGAGCAGCCCGGCGACCACCAGCGTGCCGTTGAACGCCCAGGCGCCGTCGCCCGAGCCGAGCTCGGAGAAGTGCTGCTCCCACCAGCGCGGGTCGGCGGCGGTGATCATGGCGAAGACGGTGCCGATCGTCAGGTAGGCGAACAGCAGCGTCGCGAGGTCGCGGGTGCGCAGCTCGATGCCGGCCTGGAACGCCAGCCAGCCGCTCGCGGCGCTCGCGATCGCCGTCAGCAGGGCGCCGCCGATCGCCGGCACCTCGAAGCCCTGCAGCCCGAGCGCGAGGATCTCGCCGCCGGCGAGTACCGCCATCGCCGAGACGCCCGCGAACGCGAGCGTGAGCGCCACGCTCGACACGTGCGAGACGACGCGCTGCCAGCGCGGCATGGGCGACGTCTCGTGACGGCGGTGCAGCAGCGTGCTGAGCGCGAAGGCGGCCGCGGCGATCAGCGCGGCGATGCCTGCGGCGGGCTGCGCCACCGTCGGCTGGCCGAGGTCGCCGGAGATCGGCCGGGCGTCGCCGGCGAGCGCGACGAGCCCGAGGGCCAGCCCGGCCGCGAAGCACACCCACGCCGCGAGGGTCGCCTGCGACTCGCGCCGGGCCGCCTCGCCCCGTGCGCCGTCCTGCGTGCGTGCCTCCACGCATCCGATCGAACCATGCGCCGGCGACGCCGCGCTGACCGCCGCGGGCGCCCAGCGGCGCCCGGATACGCTCGAGCCATGCGGTCACCTGTGCCCGACTACCTCGACGAGGTGCGCGAGACGTGCATCGCCGGCGGCGACGAGGGCGAGCTCGCGAGCTACATCCCCGAGCTGGCCGCCGCCGACCCCGACCGCCTGGCGATCGCGCTGTGCACCATCGACGGCACCGTCTACGCCGTGGGCGACGCCGAGCACCGCTTCACGATCCAGTCGCTGTCGAAGCCCTTCGCCTACGCGCTCGCGCTCGCCGACCGCGGGCTCGACGAGGTGCTCGAGCACGTGAGCGTCGAGCCGTCCGGCGACGCCTTCAACGAGATCTCGATCGACCGCGAAGGGCGGCCGCGCAACCCGATGATCAACATCGGCGCCATCACGACGCACGCGCTGGTGGGGGACGCCGAGGCGACCGCCGAGGAGAGCACGGCGCGCGTGATCGCGGGGCTGTCGGCCTTCGCGGGCCGCGAGCTCGAGGTCGACGAGGCGGTCTACGCCTCCGAGCGGGAGAGCGCCGACCGCAACATGGCGCTCGCCTACATGGTGCGCGCGCAGGGCAAGCTGCAGGATGCGCCGCGCGCCGCCGTCGACGGCTACACGCGGCAGTGCTCGGTGCTCGTGGACGTGCGCGACCTCGCGGTGATGGCGATGACGCTCGCCTCGAGCGGCCGCAACCCGGTGACCGGCGAGCAGGTGGTGCCCGCCTGGGTGTGCCGGCAGGTGCTGAGCGTGATGGCCACCTGCGGCATGTACGACGCGGCCGGCGACTGGATGAGCAACGTCGGCATCCCCGCCAAGAGCGGCGTCTCGGGCGGCGTGCTGGGCGCGCTGCCTGGCCAGGTCGGCATCGGCGTCTTCTCGCCGCGGCTCGACGGCTTCGGCAACAGCGTGCGCGGCGTGCGCGCCTGCGAGCGGCTCTCGAGGGACATGGGCCTGCACCTGATGCAGGCGCCCGAGGTCGCATCGCACGTGCTCTACGGCGTCGTCGATCCTGACGGCGACGACGATGGGATGCGCGAGATCACCCTGCAGGGCACGATGCACTTCGCGGCGGCCGAGGTCGCGCTGCGCGAGCTGGAGCGGGTGCCGGAGGACGGCCGCCCCGTGGTCGTCGACCTCGCGCGCGTCTCCTCGGCGAACGACGTCGGGCGGCGGATGCTGCGCGAGGGCGTGCGCAGGCTGCAGCTCGACGGGCACGACGTGCGCGTGCAGGATCCGGAGGGCGTGCTCGACGACTGAGGGCGCAGCCTCTGCTCGGCGCCCGCGCCGGATGCCCGACGACGCGGTCAGCCCTGGGCAGGCTCGCCGAGCACCGCGTCGACCGCGGCGTAGAGCACCGCCGTCTCGGTCGTGAGCACGGTGTCCTCGGCCGGCAGGACGCGCTGGATCGAGAGCCCGGTGATGACGGTGTTGAGGAACAGCGCGCGCTGCTCGTTGTCGCCCGGCGCGAGCGTCCCCTCGTCGGTGAGGACCGCCAGCCACGCCTCGATCTGCCGTCGACCCGCTCGGTCGAGGGTGAGGTAGGCCGCCCTGGCCTCCTCGGTGGGCCGCTCGGCGATGAAGCTCTCGTGCACCTTCAGCCAGGCGCTTCGGGCCTGTTCGCCGACGCCGGCGGGGGCGAGCACCTGGCGCAGCCGGTCGACGAGCCGGTCGCGCGCCGGGCGGCTGCGGTCATGGATGTCGTCGTCGGGAGCGACCATCGAGTAGATGCCGGCGAGCACGGTCTCCTGCAGCTCGCGCTGCGTGGGGAAGTGGAAGCGCAGCGATCCGGTGCTGACCCCGGCGCGGGCGGCGACGGCGCGCACGCTCAGCCTGGCCGCCGGATCCTCGCCGATCATCGTGGCCGCCGCGATCAGGATCCGGTCGCGCGAGCTCTGCCGCTGCTGCTCCGTCATCGGCCCCTCCTCGTTCCTCAGGCTCTTCCACTGTACTAGCACACTGTGCTACCTTGACCCGGTCGCACTAACACGGTGTGCTAGCGAGCGAAGTGGGGGGATCGACATGGGTGAGACGCTGCGGCAGCGCATGGCGGCTCGACGCGTGAAGGATGGCGACGGGCGCCCGCTGCCGAAGTACCGGTGGTGGCAGCAGCTGAGCCGCTCGCTGTTCTCGCTGCGCATCGATGAGGGCGGCCGCGAGGTCGTGTACAGCGTCGACGTGCGGCACAACGGCGATGCGAGCGACGGCGAGGTGCGCGCGCGCCTGTACGTCGACGGCCACCAGCAGGCGGTGTCGAAGACGCCGGCGCGCTTCCCCGTGGCGGGAGGCGTGATCGAGGTCGCGACGACGAGCTTCGGGCTGCGACGCATCCACTACGTCACCACCGGCGGCCGCGAGCACCAGCTGGCACCGGATCCGAGGTCGGGGGCGGGTCGGCGGATGCGGTTCCACCGGGAGCACCCGGCCGTGAGCCGCGCCATCGGCGTCGTCTCCGTGCTCTTCCTGCTGGTCGGCGTGGTGCTGCTCGGCCTGCAGCTCGCCGAGACGATCAGCGAGATCCCGCCGATCGCCGAGCGCCTCGGCGTCTTCGTCTCGCCCGTGCAGCTGCCGCTGTGGCTCAACATCGCGCTGGGCGCCGGCGCTGCGGTCGCGAGCACCGAGCGCGCCCTGCGCCTGCGCTATCACTGGATGCTCGACGCATTGGGGAACTGACCATGGAGACGACCGTGACCACCACCCAGACCACGACCGCACGAGTGCCGTTCTGGCGGCGGGCGCTGCAGCCCATCGGTGAGCACCGGCGCGCGTACCTCATCATCAACGCCGCCGCGTACGGGCTGGCGATCATCGGCTTCGTGGTCGGGCTGCTCTTCCCCGAGCTCAGCGCCGCGCGGGCCACGGCGCTCGAGGACGACGGCACGGGCGAGCTGGTGCGGTGGCTGGTGAACGTGCCGCCGCTGTTCGCGCTCACCATCCTCGGTGTCAACCTGTTCCGGCTCAGCGTGCTGACGATCGTGCTGCCCTCGCTCGTCGTGCCGTTCGCCGGGCTCGCGCTCTTCGGCTACTGGGCGGTCGAGACCGGCATCACGCTCGTCCCGGCCTCGCCCCAGGGGTGGGTGGCACTCATCCCGCATGCGCTGACGGTGCTCATCGAGCTGCAGGCCTATGTGCTGCTGCTGCTGGGGGCGTTCGTGCTCGGCCGGTCCTGGCTCCTCCCTCGCAGCGTCGGCGCGGAGAACCGCCGGCAGGGGTACCTGTGGGGCTTGCGGCGCCTCGGCCTGCTGGTACTGCCGGCGCTCGCGCTGCTGATCATCGGCGCCGTGTGGGAGGCGTATTCGCTGCGGTACTTCGTCCACCCGCTCAGCGAGCTGCTGCTCGGCTGAGGAGCGAAGGCCTCGCCGGCGCGCCTGCGGCCCCGCCGATGCCTCAGCGGGGATCGAGCAGCTGCTGGGCCGCGTCGCGGTGCTCGGCCGAGCCGGTCGTGAGCGCGTAGATGCCGTAGCCGATGGCACCGGCGGCGGCCAGCTCGGCGCAGTGCTCGGCGAGCCGCGGCCAGGTGCGGCCGCCCGCGCGCTCGTACTCGGCGACCGTGAGCGCGAACGACTCGTCGCCGGCCACCATGTGGTGCGCCGCGAAGTCGCGGCCGGGATCGGAGACCTTCGCCGTCGTCCAGTCCAGCACGGCGGTCGGACGCTCGTGCTCGTCGATGAGCACGTGCGCCGGATACAGCTCGCCGTGCGTGCAGACCGACCAGGTCGGCCAGAGGCCGTCGTCGTCGATCCAGGTGCGCCAGCGGCGCTCGAGCGAGGCCTCGACCGTGAACTCGGCGGTGACGGCATCGAGCTGTCCCCGCCACTCGGCACGCGTCTCCTGCGGCGACTGCGCCGGCAGCCCGCCGGCGGCGGCCTCGAGGACGGGGATGCGGTGCAGCTCGGCCAGCAGGGCGCCGAACGCCGCCGCGTAGCGCGGCGACTGCGGATCCATGTGCCAGACGGGCTCGCCGCTCGGGTCGACCGTGAGCCCCGGCCGCCCGGGCAGCAGCGGGTAGGCGATGAGGTCGGGGGCGCTCACCTGCCAGTCCGGCAGGGAGACGGAGAGGTGCGGCCGGACGGTCGCGAGGATCGCGGCCTCCTTCTCGATCGCCTCGGAGACGTCGGGCCGCCGCGGCATGCGCAGCACCCAGTCCTGGCCGTCGCGAGCGCGCGCGAAGGCGACCCGGAAGTCCAGCCCCGCCTCGTCCACGCGGATCGACTCGGGCTCGATCCGCAGTCCGTGCCGGGCGGCCAGGTCGACGATGCCCTCGGCGGTGGTCGGGTCAGGCATGGGGAGGGGCTCCTTGCGTTGGCGGTGCCGCCAGCCTGACACAGCAGAGCGGCCCCGCACCGAGCTGGTGCGGGGCCGCTCGTGCCGGCTGCCTCAGCCGGCGCGCGTCACGCCTGCGCGCGCTCCGCCGCAGCCTTCGATTCGGCGGCCTTGGCCTCGAGCAGCGCATCGCGCTTCGCGCCCGGCACCCAGCCTCGATCGACGACGCGCTTCTGGAAGATCGACGCGGCCACCACGAGCACCACCGCGATGAGGATGGAGACCACCACGCCCGATCCGGTGCCGCCGAGGAGTCCGACGCCGATCAGCGTGCCGAACCATCCGAAGTCCGCGTCGCCGAAGGTCGTATTGGCGAAGCCGAACTCGCCCAGCACCAGCAGCAGCAGCGCCGGCAGGATGGTGATGATCACGCCGTTCACGAAGCCGCCGACCGCCGCACCGACGCGGCCGCCCGTGGCATTGCCGAACACGCCGGCGCCGCCACCCGTGAAGAAGTGCGGCACCATGCCGGGCAGGATCAGCGCCAGGCCGAACGCCGGGTTGAGCCAGATGGCGATGAGTCCGAGCGCGATGAGGCCGCCCGCGAACGAGGACAGGAAGCCGATCAGCACGGCGTTGGCCGCGTAGGGGAACACGATCGGGATGTCGAGCGCGGGCTTGGCCCCTGGCACGACCTTCTCGGCGATCCCCTGGAAGGCCGGCACCAGCTCGCCCAGCACCGTGCGAACGCCGTAGAGGATCACCGCGACGCCGACGCCGAACTGCAGCGCCTGCATGAGGCCCGCCATCACGGCGGAGCCCGCGTCGGCGCTGCCGAAGATGGTGATCGTCTCCTCGGGCATCGCGATCAGGCCCCAGATGACGAAGACCTCGTAGATCAGCACCATCGAGAGCGCGGTCGCGACCATCGAGTCGCGCAGGAACTTGAGTCCCTGCGGGAAGCGGATCTCCTCGGTGGATCGGCTCCTGACGCCGGTGAGCTGACCGGCGGCGCCCGCAGCGATGTAGCCGAGCGTGCCGAAGTGCCCCATCGCGATCGAGTCGTCGCCGGTGATCTTCTTCATCCACGGATGGGCGAAGGCCGGCATCACCACCATGATCACGCCGAGCAGCAGCGCGCCCACGAGGACCACGAGCCAGCTGAGCTCCTCGCCGAAGCCGACGGTCAGCACCACCGAGAGCAGCAGCGCCATGAACACCATGTGGTGCCCGGTGAGGAAGATGTAGCGCAGCGGCGTGAACCGCGCGAGCGCGAGCATCACGAGGAAGCCGAGCACGAGCACGTAGGCGCTCGTCGCGCCGTACTGCTCGGAGGCGATGGCGGTGATGACCTCGTTCGTCGGGATGACGCCCTGGGCGCCGGTGACGGCGAGGATCAGGTCGCCCAGCGGCGTCAGCGAGGCGACGACGACGCCGGCGCCCGCTCCCAGGATGAGGAAGCCGAGCGCGGCCTTGAGGCCGCCGCCGATGACCTGGCCCGCCGAGCGGCCGAGCGCGATGAGGCCGATCGCGGTGATGATGCCGATGAGGTACGCGGGCACGTTGAGGATCTGCTGCCCGATGAAGTCGAGGATGTCGACGAACCACTCCATTGTGGTGCTCCTTCGCTGAGGTGGGGACGGACGGGGATCAGCCGATCTGCGCCGTGAGCTTGTCGGTGATCTCCTGGACGTCGGTGAAGTTGTCGATCACGATCACCGTGGCCGGCACATCGCCGATCTCGGTGGCCAGGTCGTCTGAGGTGAGGACGACGTCGGCGGTCCGCGCCATGCCTCGGGCGACGCCGATGTCGGCTGCCTCGACGTCTCCGTCGACGCCCATCGCGCGTAGTGCCTTCTCCGCGTTCATCTTCAGCAGCACGGACGTTCCGATGCCCATGCCGCAGACGGCGACGATCTTCATGAGGGGTCCTCTCGTTGGTTCAAGCGGGGGCGTGGCGGGCGAGCAGCTCGCGCACGAGCGCGGGGGAGTCGGCGGCGAGCAGCGCCTCGAGCGCGCTCTCGTCGGCGAGCACGCCGGCGAGCGCGGACATGATCTCGATGTGGCCGTCGTGGTCGGTTGCCGCGAGCCCGACCACGAGTCGCACCGGATCGTTGACGGCGTGCCCGAACGGCACGGGCTCGGCGAGAGAGACCCAGCTGATGCCCGTGCGCAGCACGGCCGGGGAGGGGCGGGAGTGGGCGAGCGCGAAGCCGGGTGCGATGACGATGTACGGCCCGTGCTCGTCGATTGCCGCGAGCATCTCGCCGGTGTAGGCGTCGCTCGTCACGCCGCTGGCGACCAGCCGGTCGCCGGCGAGCCGCACGGCCGCCTGCCAGTCCTCCGCACGCGCGAGCGTGCGGATCGCCGTCTCGGGCAATGCATCCGCGAGGTTCACCCCGACTCCTTCGTCGCTGTCCGTGCCTGACCTGGTGGGAGCCTAGTGCAGGTGAGTCGACTTTTGCACACAAGTGTGCGAAAGCCGCGCAGGCGCCGCGGCGAGCCGAGACGTCACGCCCGACCGGCGCTCGAGCGGGTCAGCGTGCTGATGCGGTCGGAGTCGAACAGCGCGTCCTGTGCGAGCAGCGACGCGCCGCGGACGCCCGCCCGCATGCCCAGGCGCGCGCGCTCGACCACGAGGCCCTGCCTGGCGAACGCGTGGCTGGCGCGGAACACGGCCTGGCGGATCGCGGCGATGAAGCGGTCGCCCGCCTCGGCGAGATTGCCGCCGACGACCACCGCGGTGGGGTTGATGATCCCGACCACATCGGCGATCGCGTAGCCGATCACCTCGCCGACCGCCTCAACAGCCGCGATGGCCTCGGCGTCGCCCTGCTCGACCAGCCGGACGATGTCGGCGCTCGTGCGCACGCGGATGCCGTCGCGATCCTGCCCACGTGCCAGGCCCTCCCGCACGGTGCCGCCGGAGGCCACGGTCTCGAGCCGGCGCAGCGGGTCGCTCAGGCCGGTGCGCAGCGGGGCGCTCAGCTGTCCGGCACCGCCCCTGCCTCCGCGGTAGACGCGGCCGTCGAGGACGAGGGCGCAGCCCACGCCGATGCCCGCCTTGACGACCACCAGGTCGCGGTGCTCCCGCCACGCGAGCCGGGACTCGCCGACCGCCAGGATGTTCGCGTCCCGATCCACCGTGATGACGATGTCCTCGGGCAGCCGGCCGAGGTAGTCCCGCACCCGCACGTCGTCCCAGCGCGGGTCCAGCTGCGGGCTGCCGAGCGTGCCGCTCGTCACGTCGACGGGCCCGGGCACGCCGATGCCGATGCCGCGCACCTCGTCGAACGAGCGTCCGATCGTGCGCAGCAGGTGCTCGAACACCTGCAGCGCCCAGCTGAAGATGTCGTCAGGGCCGTCGAACAGCCCGATGTCGGCCTCGTCCTCGCACAGCACGGTGCTGATGAGGTCGGTGATGCCGACGCGGGTGTGCGAGCTGCCGATGTCCATCGCCAGCAGCAGGCCCGCATCCTTGGCGACCGCGAACGAGCTCGCCGGCCGGCCGCCGCCGCTGTGCTCCTGCCCCGACTGCAGGATCAGGCCGGCCTCCAGGAGCTCGTCGAGCCGCTTCGCGAGCGTGACGCGAGACCAGCCGAGGTGCTCGATCAGGGCGCTGCGCGTCGTCGCCGCTCCGGAGCGGATCAGCTCCAGCACGACGCCGGAGCCCGTCTGCGGCGTTCGCGGCGGCACCTTCGCGGTCATCGGCATCTCCCGTGTCGCGTTGACTTTTGCATAGGAGTATACGAAAGTGACCGGCATGGCCAACGACGTCAGTGACATCCTGCCCGACTTCGTGCGCGGCGCACGCTCGGATGCCGAGCGCCGCGCGGTCGCCTCGGCCATCGCGCTCCCAGCGCACGTCGTGCAGGCGAAGGGTCACGGCCACGCCGGGACCGCGATGGCGATGGCGCCGCTGGCGCACGTGCTGTTCCAGCGGGTGCTGCGGCACGATCCGGCGGATCCGACGTGGGAGGGCCGTGATCGCTTCATCCTCTCGGCCGGTCACGCGAGCCTGCTGCTCTACACGCAGCTGCACCTGACCGGCTACGGGCTTGAGCTCGCCGATCTGGCGGCAAGCCGCTCGCTCGACTCGCGCACGCCCGGGCATCCGGAGCTCGGACACACGCCGGGCGTGGAGATGTCGACCGGCCCGCTGGGGCAGGGGGTGGCCGGCGCCGTCGGGCTCGCGCTCGCGGCGCGGCGCGATGCCGCCCTGCACGACGCTCGGGTGTGGGATCCGACGGTGTTCGTGCTCGCGGGCGACGGCTGCCTGCAGGAGGGTGTCTCCGCGGAGGCCTCGAGCCTGGCTGGCACGCTCGGACTCGACAACCTGGTGCTGATCTGGGACGACAACGCCATCACGATCGACGGCGGCACAGAGATCGCCTTCGGCGAGGACGTGCGCGCTCGCTATCGGTCGTACGGCTGGCGTGTGATCGACGTCGCCGACGCTCGCGACCTCGATGTGCTGGAGACGGCGCTGCGCGATGGCGCGATGCGCGACGGGCAGCCCACGCTCGTCGCGCTGCGCAGCGTGATCGGCTGGCCCTCGACGGCGATCGGCGGCACTCCGGCCGCGCACGCGGGCGGGTTCGGGGCGGAGGAGGTCGCGGCGGTGCAGGCCATGCTCGGCTTCGCGCCCGATGCCGTGCTCGAGCAGCTCGTCGAGCCGGACGCGCTGGCGTGGGCCCGGCAGGCGATCGAGCGCGGCGCGGCGCTGCACGCGGACTGGGACCGGCAGCGATCGGCGTGGGCGTCGGCGAACCCGGAGGCCGCTCGACGCCGAGCGGCGTTGGAGGCCGGCAGCGCGCAGCCGGGCGCGCGTGGCGGCAGCGACCCTGATGCGGGCGATGCGCTTGCGCTGCTCGACGCGATCGAGCTGCCCGAGCAGGGCACGCCCGTCGCGACGCGGAAGACGAACGGGGTGGTGCTGCAGCGCCTGCAGCAGTGGGGCGGGCTCTTCGGCGGCTCGGCCGACCTCTCGGGATCCACCAACGTCGCCGTGCCGGGCTCGGCCGTGTCGGCGATCGAGCCGGGTGGCGACTTCGTGCACTTCGGCATCCGCGAGCACGCCATGGCCGCGATGCTCACCGGCATCGCCCTGCACGGGCTGTGGCGACCCTACGGCTCGACCTATCTCGCGTTCAGCGACTACCAGCGGGCGGCGATGCGGCTGCAGGCGCTGATGGCCGCGCCCGTGATCCACGTGTACACGCACGACTCGGTCGCGGTCGGCGAGGACGGGCCGACGCACCAGCCGGTCGAGCAGATCGCGGCGCTGCGCACGATCCCCGGCCTCTCGGTCATCCGGCCCGCGGACGCCGCGGAGGTCGTCGCGGTCTGGCGCCGAGTCCTCGAGCAGCCCGATGGTCCGGTCGCTCTCGTGCTGTCGCGGCAGGACATCCCGGCGCTGACGGACGCGTCCGTGCGGCACGCGGATGCCGCCGCCGGCGGCTACGTCGCGTGGCAGCACGGCGACGGCCGCGCCGTCGCGATCCTGGCAACCGGCAGCGAGGTGCACCTCGCGATCGAGGCTGCCCGTCGTCTTGCCGCCGAGGGCATCGCGGCGCGCGTGGTGTCGATGCCCTGCTGGGAGTGGTTCGAGCAGGCCGACGAGGCATGGCGCGACGCGGTGCTGCCGCCCGCGCTGCGCGCCAGGGTCGCGGTCGAGGCGGGCAGGGGCGATGCCTGGCACCGCTGGGTCGGCCTGGACGGCCGCGTCGTGTCCATCGAGGAGTTCGGGGAATCGGGTGCGGGAGCGGCGGTGCTCGAGCGCCGCGGCATCACCGTCGACGCGGTGCTCGCCGCCGCGCGATCGGCCATCGCGCGCTGACCGCCGGCGCCCCCCCGACCTCCCGGTCGAGCGTGCCCGTCGGTCTGCCGCTAGCCGCCGACGCGACGGCCGATGGCAGACCGACGGGGTGGAGACATCCGTCCTAGAAGTCCCAGTCGTCGTCCTCGGTCGCCTCGGCCTTGCCGATGACGTAGGAGGAGCCCGAGCCCGAGAAGAAGTCGTGGTTCTCGTCGGCGTTGGGCGACAGGGCCGACAGGATCGCCGGCGAGACGTCGGTGACGGTGGTCGGGAACAGCGGCTCGAAGCCGAGGTTCATGAGCGCCTTGTTCGCGTTGTAGTGGAGGAACTTCTTCACGTCCTCCGTCAGGCCCACCGGGTCGTAGAGCTCGGCCGTGTACTTCGACTCGTTCTCGTAGAGCTCGTAGAGCAGCGAGTACGTGTAGTCCTTGATCTCCGCCTGCTTCTCGGCGGAGAGCTTCTCGTAGCCCTTCTGGAACTTGTAGCCGATGTAGTAGCCGTGCACGGCCTCGTCGCGGATGATGAGGCGGATCAAGTCGGCCGTGTTCGTCAGCTTCGCGCGGCTCGCCCAGTGCATCGGCAGGTAGAAGCCCGAGTAGAACAGGAACGACTCGAGCAGCGTCGAGGCGACCTTGCGCTTCAGCGGGTCATCGCCCTCGTAGTAGTCGATGATGATCTCGGCCTTGCGCTGCAGGTACGGGTTCTCCGTCGACCAGCGGAAGGCCTCGTCGATCTCCTTCGTCGACGCGAGGGTCGAGAAGATCGACGAGTACGACTTCGCGTGCACCGACTCCATGAACGCGATGTTCGTGTAGACGGCCTCTTCATGCGGGGTGATCGCATCGGGGATGAGCGAGACGGCGCCGACCGTGCCCTGGATGGTGTCGAGCAGCGTCAGGCCGGTGAAGACGCGCATCGTGAGCAGCTTCTCGTCGGCAGTCAGCGTGCCCCACGACTGCACGTCGTTCGACAGCGGCACCTTCTCGGGCAGCCAGAAGTTGTTCACCAGGCGGTTCCACACCTCGAGGTCCTTGTCGTCCTCGATGCGGTTCCAGTTGATCGCCTGCACCAGGTGGTTGTGCTTGTGCTGGCGCTTCTGGGCCTCGGTCTGCTCGGCGCCGTCGGCGAAGGCCTCCTCGGCCTCCGCGCGCTCGGCCTCGATCGTCTCGCGAGCCTGCTCGGCGTCGACGGGCGCTTCGGCGATCTCGTCGAACGCGCTCGCGGCGGTGTCCTGCGTGTCCATGTCGTGTTCCTTCATCGTCTCGTCGCGAGCGTCACAGCATGCAGCTGACGCAACCATCCACCTCAGTCCCCTCCAGCGCGAGCTGGCGGAGACGGATGTAGTAGATGGTCTTGATGCCCTTGCGCCATGCGTAGATCTGGGCCTTGTTGATGTCGCGCGTGGTGGCGGTGTCCTTGAAGAACAGCGTCAGCGACAGGCCCTGGTCGACGTGCTGCGTGGCCGCGGCGTAGGTGTCGATGATCTTCTCGGCGCCGATCTCGTAGGCGTCCTCGAAGTACTCCAGGTTGTCGTTCGTCATGAACGGCGCCGGGTAGTACACGCGGCCGAGCTTGCCCTCCTTGCGGATCTCGATCTTCGACGCGATCGGGTGGATCGACGAGGTCGAGTTGTTGATGTAGGAGATCGAGCCGGTCGGCGGCACCGCCTGCAGGTTCTGGTTGTAGATGCCGTGCTCCTGCACGAGCGCCTGCAGCTCGCGCCAGTCGTCCTGCGTCGGGATGGCGACCTCTGCGGTGTCGAACAGCTCCTGCACGCGAGCGGTCGCCGGCTTCCACTCCTGCTGGGTGTACTTGTCGAAGAACGCGCCGGAGGCGTACTGCGAGCGCTCGAAGCCGTCGAACGTCTGGCCCTTCTCCCGCGCGATGAGGTTCGACGCGCGCAGCGCGTGGAACAGCACCGTGTAGAAGTAGATGTTCGTGAAGTCGATGCCCTCCTCGGAGCCGTAGAAGATGCGCTCGCGGCCGAGGTAGCCGTGCAGGTTCATCTGGCCGAGGCCGATCGCGTGGCTCATGTCGTTGCCGCGCGCGATCGAGGGAACCGAGCCGATGTCCGACTGGTCGGAGACGGCCGTCAGGGCGCGGATCGCCGTCTCGACCGTGCGGCCGAAGTCGGGCGAGTCCATCGACAGCGCGATGTTCATCGAGCCGAGGTTGCAGGAGATGTCCTTGCCGATCGCCTCGTAGTCGAGGTTGTCGTCGTAGGTCGAGGGGGTGTTGACCTGCAGGATCTCGCTGCACAGGTTCGACATGTTGATGCGGCCGTCGATCGGGTTGGCCCGGTTCACGGTGTCCTCGAACATGACGTAGGGGTAGCCCGACTCGAACTGGATCTCGGCGAGCGTCTGGAAGAACTCGCGCGCGTTGATCTTCGTCTTCGTGATGCGCGAGTCGTCGACCATCTCGTGGTACTTCTCGGTCACCGAGATGTCGCTGAAGGGCACGCCGTAGACGCGCTCGACGTCGTAGGGCGAGAAGAGGTACATGTCCTCGCCCTTCTTCGCCAGCTCGAACGTGATGTCGGGCACCACGACGCCCAGCGAGAGCGTCTTGATGCGGATCTTCTCGTCGGCGTTCTCGCGCTTCGTGTCGAGGAACCGCATGATGTCGGGGTGGTGCGCCTGCAGGTACACCGCGCCCGCGCCCTGACGGGCACCCAGCTGGTTCGCGTACGAGAAGCTGTCTTCGAACAGCTTCATCACGGGGATGACGCCGGAGGACTGGTTCTGGATCTGCTTGATCGGGGCACCGTACTCACGGATGTTCGTGAGGTTGAACGCCACGCCGCCGCCGCGCTTCGAGAGCTGCAGCGCCGAGTTGATCGAGCGGCCGATCGACTCCATGTTGTCCTCGATGCGCAGCAGGAAGCAGGAGACGAGCTCGCCGCGCTGCTTCTTGCCCGCGTTGAGGAAGGTCGGGGTGGCCGGCTGGAAGCGGCCGTTGACGACCTCGTCGACGATCTGCTCGGCGAGCGTCTCGGAGCCCTCGGCGAGCGCGAGCGCGACGTTCACGACGCGATCCTCGTAGCGCTCCAGGTAGCGCTTCCCGTCGAAGGTCTTGAGCGTGTACGAGGTGTAGTACTTGAACGCGCCGAGGAAGGTCGGGAAGCGGAACTTGTAGCCGTAGGCCCGCTTCATGAGCGACTTGATGAACTCGAAGGAGTACTGGTCGAGCACTTCCTTCTCGTAGTAGTCGTTCTCGACCAGGTAGTCGAGCTTCTCCTTCAGCGAGTGGAAGAAGACCGTGTTCTGGTTGACGTGCTGCAGGAAGTACTGGTTCGCAGCCTCACGGTCCTTCTCGAACTGGATCTTGCCATCCGGTCCGTAGAGGTTGAGCATCGCGTTCAGCGAGTGGTAATCCATCGCTGCCGTCTTGCCCGTCGTCATCTCGGGCGTCACCGTTGCCATAGTGCATCCAATCCTTCTTGGACGACGCGCACGTCGTCAGCAGTTCCGAACAGTTCGAAGCGGTAGAGGTGCGGCACCCCGCACTTGCGGGCGATGATGTCGCCCGCAAGCCCGTAGCCCGCACCGAAGTTGGTGTTGCCGGCCGAGATCACGCCTCGCAGGTGCCGCCGGTTCTCCTCGTCGTTGAGGAACCGGATGACCTGCTTCGGCACGGCGCCTTCCCCGTTGCCGCTGCCGTAGGTGGGCACGATGAGCACGTAGGGCTCACGCTGCTCCAGCGGCGGCTGCGAGGCATAGAGGGGGATGCGGGAGGCCGGCCGGTCGAGCTTCTCCACGAACCGGGCGGTGTTGCCCGAGACGCTCGAGAAGTAGACCAGGTCGGCCACCGCAGCCTCCGGCGCGGCCGTGGGCACGGCGATCAGGCCGCGAGGATCGCCTTGATGCGGTCGGGCTGGAAGCCCGACCAGTGGTCCTCGTCGGCGATCACGACGGGGGCCTGCATGTAGCCGAGCTCCTTGACGGTCTGCAGCGCCTTGTCGTCGGCGGTGACGTCGAAGATCTCGTAGTCGATGCCCTGCGCGTCGAGCGCGCGAGTGGTCATCGTGCACTGCACGCAGGCGGGCTTGGAGTAGACGGTGACGGTCATGATGGGCCTTCCTTCTTGGTCTGGCTGTCGTGCCGACAGCTGGTGCTGCTCGTGGTGCGGGGGAAGCCGGGCTCCCACTATATGTGGGGTCTCGCGTCGATCAAGGACACAAGATGGTGTGTTTCTCCACAACAGTTTCAACAAGAACTCCACAGCTGTCATTCCCGCCGCGGAACGACGCGGAAGTTGCTGTGGAGAGCGCTTGCTGACACCTGTGCAGGGCGCCCGGAAACACATCTGCGACACGCCGTGAGCGAGTTACAGCGGTGTGGTTCGTCGCCTGCATCGGGTGCCTCCGGAGGGGTCGTCGTGACCACTCTGGACCCGGCCACCCACATCCTGCGCCGCGCCGACGGCCACGCGGCCAGGCGCCTCAGACGGCGCTGAACGAGCCGACGCGCACGTCGGTGAGCATGCCGACGTCCATGGTCGCCTCGTGCGGTGCGCCGCTGTCGCCGCCGACCATCGACTCGGCGCTGATGGTCGGCGCCACCCGCAGCGGCTCCTGCCCCTGCGCGAGCTGCACGACCAGCAGCGAGATCCACTCGTCGTGCGCGCCGGCGAGCGCGCCCGTCCAGCGGATCGGCGCGCTCGCCGCGGCGCCGGGCGCGAGCGTGACGGGTGAGCCGTCGCCCGAGTCGATCGGGTCCTGCTCGGCGAGGATCAGGAATGCGCTGCCCCACTCGCCCCGCGCCCCGATGCCCGGGTACCCCGCGACCGTGCACGGCGCATCCGACACGTTCGTCACCCGCAGGGTCGAGAACCTGCTGCCGGCGGCGACGTCGTAGCCCCAGAGCTCGGCCTCGACCGCGTCGGCCGCGCAGCTGTCGGGCCGCACCGCGGCGGTCGCCGGCACGCGCAGCAGCTCGGTCAGCTCCTCGGCCCCGAGCGCCTCGTCGGGCTCGGCGGTGGTGTCGGGCTCGCTGTCGAAGCCGGCGGGCAGCTCGCTCTCGTGCGGCACCGGCGCCGCGGTGGGCGCGGCGTCCTCGACCGTGACGGCGGCGGATGCGGTGGGCCGCGGCTCGACGTCGGGCGGCGGCAGGCATGCGGTCGTCGCGAGCACCGCGGCGCACGCGAGCGCCGTCGGCACCGCCCGGCGCACGGTCGGCAGCGGGGACGGGCCGTTCCGCCGGCGCGCGATCGTCATGCTGCCGAGGCTAGTGGAGGCGCACGGCCTGGCGATGCACAGCCGGAGCGCGTACCGTCGCGGCCGAACCCCGAACTCGAAGGAGGCAGTCATGGCAGACATCACCGGCAAGAAGGTCGCGTTCGTGCTCACGGACGGATTCGAGGACTCCGAGCTCACGAGCCCCTGGGAGGCGGTGCAGGGCGCGGGCGGCACGGCAGCGCTCATCTCGCCGAAGGACGGCTCGGTCGAGGGCAAGAAGGGCCATGTGCAGACCGTGGACGCCGCGCCGGCCGACGTCGACGCATCCGCCTTCGACGCCCTCGTGCTGCCCGGCGGCGTGGTGAACGCCGATCACCTGCGCATGGACGCGGATGCGGTGGCCCTCGTGCGCGGGTTCGTCGAGTCGGGCAAGCCGATCGGCGTGATCTGCCACGGCGCGTGGATCCTGATCGAGGCGGGCGGCGTCGACGGCCGCACCATCACGAGCTACCCGAGCCTGAAGACCGACCTGCAGAACGCGGGCGCGAGCTGGGTCGACCAGGAGGTCGCGACCGACAACGGGCTCGTCTCGAGCCGCACGCCCGACGACCTGCCGGCGTTCAACGCGAAGATCCTCGAGGAGTTCGCCGAGGGCGTGCACGCGGGCTGACGCCACCGGACGCAGCAGCGCCTCGCCAGAGACGGCGAGGCGCTGCTGCGTGCTGCGGTGCTGGTCAGTCGGCCGAGCCGGCGGACGCGGCGGAGCCGGCCGACGCCGCCGAGTCGGCGCCGTCGACCGAGTTCGCCGACGGCACGGCGACGGGCGCGGGCCCCTGCTGGGCGGGCTGCCCGGAGTCCGCCTGCGTCGCAGACGGTGCGCTCGTCGGGCTGGGCGCGTCGGTCGGCGAGGCGACGGATGCGTGGTCGCCGGTGGTCTTGATCTCGACCGTGCCGCCGTCGATCACCTCGCCGCGGATCTGCGGCGCGGCGATGGCGTGACCCTGCGCATCCCGGATCTCGACGGCGTTCGCGACGCTCATCGCGCCGGCGGCGATCGTGCCGACGCTCAGCGCTCCGGCTGCGGTGATGGCGATCCACTTGGTCTTCACTCGGTCCTCCTCTGCCCCGGATGCTGCCGGGGTCTCCTCTGGTCTGCATCCATGGTCGCGAGCGCGGGTGAGGGCAGCAGGAGCATCGGATGAGAGGCCTCTCATGCGCGGCACCGGTGCGGCCCGAGTGTGACGCCGGATGACGCACGACACGACCGGATGCCCCAAGCGGGCGTGATAGCAGGTATAACTGATGGTGCTCGGGCCGCGTCCCGGCACCCACCGCACCCACCGCACCCATCGCACCGACAGCATCCGAGGAGCACCGTGCCCGCCACCACGCAGCCCGCGCCGACCCGCGCGCCCAAGAGTCGAGCCCGCAGGCTGCTGGGCTCGTTCGGCTTCCAGATCAGCGCAGCGCTCGTGCTGGGCGTCGCGCTCGGGCTGCTCGCCCGGCAGCTCGGCCCGGGCGCCGAGGACGCGCCGAACCCGCTCGCCGCGACGCTCGACACCATCGGCTCGAGCTACGTGGCGCTGCTGAAGACGGCCGTCGTGCCGCTCATCCTCACGGCGATCATCGCCTCGATCGCGCAGCTGCGGAAGGTGCAGAACGCCGCGCGGCTGGCCGGTCAGACCCTGCTGTGGTTCGCGATCACCGCCGCGATCGCCGTCTCGATCGGCATCACCCTCGGCACCGCGCTGCAGCCCGGATCCCGCGTCGACACCGGCGAGCTCGAGACCGCCGAGCCGGGCCGGGTCGGCAGCTGGTGGGACTTCCTCACCGGCCTCGTGCCGCAGAACTTCCTCGGCCTCACCGTCTCGAGCAGCGCATCCGACACCGGCGAGGTCACCTCGACGGTCGGCTTCAACGTGCTGCAGGTGATCGTGATCGCCGCGGTCGTGGGCATCGCCGCCCTCAAGCTCGGCAAGCGGGCGGAGCCCTTCCTCGACTTCACGCAGTCGGCGCTGAAGGTGATCCAGAAGGTGCTGTGGTGGATCATCCGCATCGCCCCGCTCGGCACCCTCGGCCTGCTCGGCAACGCGGTGGTGGAGTACGGCTGGGAGAAGCTCGGCACCCTCGCGTGGTTCGTCGGCGCCATCTACCTCGGCCTCGCGCTCGTGCTGTTCGTCGTCTACCCGGTGCTCATCAAGGCGCACGGGTTGTCGATCCGCAAGTACTTCTCGGGCGTCTGGCCCGCGGTGCAGCTGGGCTTCGTGAGCCGCTCGTCGATGGGCACGCTGCCGCTCACGCAGCGCGTCACCGAGCGCAACCTGGGCGTGCCGCGCGAGTACGCCTCGTTCGCCGTGCCCTTCGGCTCGACCACCAAGATGGATGGCTGCGCCGCGATCTACCCGGCGATCGCCGCCATCTTCGTCGCGCAGTTCTTCGGCATCGAGCTGACGATCATCCAGTACGTGCTGATCGCCTTCGTCTCGATCGTCGGCTCGGCCGCCACGGCCGGCACCACCGGCGCCACCGTCATGCTGACGCTCACCCTCTCGACGCTCGGGCTGCCGCTCGAGGGCGTCGGCCTGCTGCTCGCCGTCGACCCGATCGTCGACATGGGCCGCACGGCGGTCAACGTCGCCGGCCAGGCGCTCGTGCCGACCATCGTCGCGAAGCGAGAGGGCATCCTCGACCGCGAGCTCTACGACGCGCCGCGCGGCGACGTGCCGTTCTCGGACGACGCCGACGAGCCCGACGCGGTGCCCGGCGCTCCCGAGCGCACGACGGTGCCGAGCGCCTGACGCGAGCCACCGCATGCGCCGCCCGCCGCACCGCATCCGCGAGGGTGCGTGCGGCGCAGCCGCCAAGCGCGCAGGATCGGAGAAGCGCGCGCGAGCCCCGCGCGGCATGATCGGTGGCACAACGCATCCGACGAGAGGATCAGGATCATGGTCGAGGACGACGGCAAGCTCAGCGACTTCGAGAAGCAGGCGCTCAAGGACCGCACCGCCGAGCTGCGCAAGCAGGCGGGCCGCAAGGGCGGCAGCAAGAAGGAGAAGGATCTGCAGGACGTGCTCGACACGATCCGCGACCTGCCCGAGCCCGACAAGCAGATCGCGCAGATGATCCACGAGGTGGTCACCGAGGTCGCCCCCGAGCTCGACCCCAAGACCTGGTACGGCTTCCCCGCCTACGCCCGCGACGGCAAGGTGCTGGTGTTCTACCAGCAGGCCTCGAAGTTCGACGCCCGCTACGGCACGCTCGGCTTCCAGGACATCGCGACGCTCGACGACGGTGCCATGTGGCCCGCCTCGTTCGCGATCGTCGAGGTGACGGATGCGGTGCGCAAGCAGATCGCGGAGCTGGTGAAGAAGGCGGCCGGCTGAGCGACACCGGCGTGGCGTGCTCGCCCGTGGCGAACGGGAATGCGCTCCGGCGCTCCGTGTTCTAACTTGAGTCAGGCGCACTCAAGTTTGCGAACCACGGAGGGGATGCACATGGCAGCCATCTACGGACCGGTCGGCGACGGGTCATACGAGGACTTCATCGCCCGGATCATCGAGAGCCAGCGGCACCAGGCGCAGCAGCGCTCGATCGACCTGTCGCGACTCGTGTCTCGCCGCATGAGCTCGGTCATCGCGACCGCCGTCGAGTACGCGCGCGAGCACCGCCACGCCGAGGTCGACGCGCTGCACCTGCTGCACGCGCTGCTCGAGCTGCCGCGCGTCGCCGCCGCCGCGAAGAGCGTCGGCGCCGACGCCGAGGCGATCCGCAGCGCCGTCGAGGATCGGCTGCCCGCCGACGGGGACGAGGCGACGCAGGGCCCGCCCTCGCTGACGGCCTCCGCCCAGATCGCGCTCCGCAGCGCCTACCAGATCGCCCGCGCCAACGGCTCGAGCTACATCGACCCCGAGCACCTCTTCTTCGCCTTCCTCTCCGAGGACGACAGCGCGGCGAACCGCGTGCTGGCTGAGGCGGGCGTCACCTGGAGCGCCTTCCAGCGCGCCCAGGCCGAGGCGCAGCGGCAGGCCGTCGAGGCGCAGCAGGGCGGCGCATCGTCGAAGCAGGTCGACCCGAGCTCGACCACGCCCACGCTCGACGAGTTCGGCGTCGACCTCACCGAGCGCGCCCGCGACGGCAAGCTCGACCCGGTGATCGGCCGCGCCGACGAGATCGAGCAGACCATCGAGATCCTCTCCCGCCGCACCAAGAACAACCCGGTGCTCATCGGCGAGGCCGGCGTCGGCAAGACCGCCATCGTCGAGGGCCTCGCCCGCGCGATCGTCGAGGGAGCCGTGCCCAAGTCGCTGCACGGCAAGCGCGTCGTCGCGCTCGACCTCACCGCGATGGTCGCCGGCACCCGCTACCGGGGCGACTTCGAGGAGCGCATCACCAACGCGATGGACGAGATCAGCGCCCACAAGGACGAGCTGATCGTCTTCATCGACGAGCTGCACTCCATCCTCGGCGCCGGGGGCGGCGGCGAGGGCGGCATGGACGCCGCCAACATCCTCAAGCCCCGCCTGGCGCGCGGCGAGCTGCACATGATCGGTGCGACCACGCTCGCCGAGTTCCGCCGCATCGAGAAGGACGCCGCGCTCACCCGCCGCTTCCAGCCGGTGATGGTGGCCGAGCCCTCGGTCGAGGACGCCGTGCGCATCCTCGACGGTTTGAAGTCGGCCTACGAGGAGCACCACCGCGTCAGCTACACGCCCGAGGCGATCGCCGCGGCGGTCGAGCTCTCGCACCGCTACATCAGCGACCGCTTCCTGCCCGACAAGGCGATCGACCTCATCGACCAGGCCGGCGCGCGTCTGCGGCTGCGCCTGGGCGCGAAGGTCGACGTGGATGCGCTGACCAAGGAGCGCGAGCACCTCGAGGACGAGAAGCGGCAGGCCGTCGAGGCCGAGGAGTTCGAGGAGGCGACGCGCCTGCGCGACCGCATCACGGGCATCCAGTCCGCGATCGAGTCGGGATCGGGCGAGGAGGGCGTCGTCGACGAGGCCGCGATCGCCGAGGTCGTCTCGCGTGCCACCGGCATCCCCGCCTCGCGCCTCACGGAGGGCGACAAGCAGCGCCTCGCCGTGCTCGAGGAGGAGCTGCACCAGCGGGTCGTCGGGCAGGAGGATGCGGTGAGCGCGGTCGCGAAGGCCGTGCGTCGCTCGCGCTCGGGGCTCGGCGACGCCGGGCGCCCGATCGGCTCGTTCCTGTTCCTGGGCCCCACGGGCGTCGGCAAGACCGAGCTCGCGAAGGCGCTCGCCGAGAGCCTGTTCGGCGCTGAGGGCAGCCTCGTGCGCTTCGACATGTCGGAGTTCGGCGAGCGGCACACGGTCGCGCGGCTGATCGGCGCCCCTCCCGGCTACGTCGGCTACGCCGAGGCGGGGCAGCTGACCGAGAAGATCCGCCGCCAGCCCTACTCGGTGGTGCTGCTCGACGAGATCGAGAAGGCGCACCCGGATGTCTTCAACCTGCTGCTGCAGGTGCTCGAGGACGGCAGGCTCACCGACGGCCAGGGCCGCACGGTCGACTTCCGCAACACGGTCGTGATCATGACGAGCAACCTGGGCGGCGAGTTCCTGGCCTCGAAGTCGGGGCCGATCGGCTTCCAGGCCGCGGGCGAGCCGTACGACGACGTGCGCGCGAAGGTGATGGGCAAGCTGCGCGAGCAGATGCGCCCTGAGCTCATCAACCGCATCGACGAGATCGTGCTGTTCCAGAAGCTCGACCCCGAGCAGCTGCAGCGGATCGTCACGCTGCTGCTCGACCGCGTCGGCGATCGGCTGCGGGCGCAGGACGTGGAGCTGTCGGTGACGGATGCGGCGCTCGCGTGGCTCGCGGAGCACGGGTACGAGCCCGAGTTCGGCGCGCGGCCGCTGCGCAGGCTCATCCAGCGCGAGGTCGAGGACAGGGTGGCCGACCTCATCGTCGGCGGCCTCGAGGCGGGCACCGTGCGCGTCGACGTGGATGGCGATGCGCTGACGGTGACCGCCAGCTCGTAGGTCGAGGAGGCCGCCATCCCGTAGGTCGAGGAGGCCGCGGTCCCGTAGGTCGAGGAGGCCGCGGGTCGAAGACCCGCTGCCGTCACGAGACCGGAGGGGCGAGGCGCGGTCGGTCTCGTGACGCGGGCGGCTGCGCCGCGCGCTCCTCGACCAGCGAGGGGGCTCGACCCGCAGGCCCTTGCCTTCGCGCGGCACGACCGCCATGCTCGGGGGACATCGGGAGGCGACATGGCAGAGCTCTCCCCGCGGCTGGCCGCGGTGCTCGAGGCGCTGCCGCTGCGCGAGGGCCTGCGCGTGCTCGAGGTCGGCTGCGGCCCCGGCGCCCTCGCCCGCGCCATGGCCGAGCGGGTCGGCGCCACCGGCTCCGTGCTCGGCATCGACCGCTCGCCGACCGCCATCCAGGCGGCCGAGCGGGTCTCCGACCACGGCAGCCTCGACTTCCGCGTCGCGGCGATCGAGCGCTTCCGCCTCATGGGGCGGGAGCGGCCCTTCGACCTCGTCGTCGCCATCCGCGTCGGCGCCCTCGACGGCCGCCAGCCCGAGCTCGAGGCCGAGGCGCTGGCGCGACTGGCCTCGGCGACCGTGCCGGGCGCATCCGTCTACATCGACCGGGGCGACCCGCTGACGGCGATCCCGCTGCACTGACGGCGTCAGCCGCCCAGTGCGCGCCGGGCAGCGGCGACCGCGACGGCGGGCAGCCGCTCCCAGGGCACGAAGGATGCGTAGGCGCCGCCCGAGAGCTGGTAGCGGAAGGTGATGCCCATGATGGCCTTGATGCCCCAGTGCATCGAGAACGCGCCGAGCGCCCACAGCCGGCCGACGACCGGGTGCACGAGCGCGAGCGGTGCGAGCAGCTCGATCGCGAGCGACGGCGCGGCGCCGAGCGCCCACACCCATCTGCGGTTGTAGAGCCGCACGCCGAGCGAGGTCGCGCTCGAGCCCAGCACCTCCTTGCGCAGGCCGTCGGCGGCGACCTGGCCGCGCAGCGACTCGCCCGTCGCCCAGCGCCAGCCCATCGGCCCCTCGAGCTTCGCGACGCCGCTGAGCCAGTAGACGATCGCCGTCACGCCAGACATGAGCCGTGCCGGGTAGGCGTATCGCCAGTCGGCGGCCGGTGCGGGGCGGCCCGCGCGACCGCGCAGCAGGCTGTCGATGCTCCAGGCGTCCGCCGCGGGGGAGACGCCCGCGATGAGGGTGTGCCAGACGAGCGAGTTGTCGTTGTGGAAGACCATCGACCAGGAGTTGCGGTAGCTGAGCGTCCACAGCAGCAGGCCGGCGTGCACCGGGCCGGTGATCCGGTGCGCGATGCCGAGCGTGAACGCGGCGCTCGCGGCGAGCTCGGCGATCACGAGCCCGTCGGCGACCACCGGGGGCAGCGGCCTTTGCAGCACCCTGACCGGGCCGACGGGCGCGAACAGCGCGGGATCGGTGCGGTGCACCTTGGCGAACATGCGCACGCGGCGGGCCAGGTAGCCGACCGTGTACGCGCCCATGAGCACGCGGGTGCCGGCGAGGCGCTCCGGCGGGGCAGGGGCGAGCAGCCGGTCGCGCACGGCGCGGCCGATGGTCTCGATGGCGCCGGGCATCAGGCCACCGCCAGCACGTCGCGCTGCGCCGGCAGCGCATCGGTGCGCGGCATGGCGGGCTCGCCGCTGCGCTCGGCGAGCCCGAGCGTCTGCACGCGCTCGGGACTGCGGTCGCCGGCGAAGAAGCGCTCGTACTCGAAGGTCGAGCGCACCACCCGCACGCGCTCGGCGCCGAGCCGCTCGAGCGCCTCCTGCGCGAGCGCCGCCGCGCCCTCCGGCGTCCTGGCGCGGCGCGTGAGCTGCCGCCGCACCTGGTTGAAGCCGCCGGTGCCGAGCCTGCGGTAGTGCACCGGATGCGTGCCATCGGCGTCGTCGACGACGACGTGCACCACCCGGCCGGTGCGGCCGCGCCTGGCGCTGAACATCGGGTAGTGCGAGAGCGGGAAGCCGTCGACCGGCTGCGCGCGGCGGTGCTGCAGCACGGGCGCGGCGACAAGGGCGAGCAGGGCGCCGCCGAGGGCCAGCGCGGCGGCCGGGGTGGAGCGGGCGGTGGTGCGGGCGATGCTGCGGGGAGCGGTGGGGGACATGCGGTGACTCCTAGGTGACGGTGCTGGGTGCGGGGGCGGGGAGCGGGGCCGGCTCGATGCCGTGGGCGCGCAGCGCGGCGCGGGCGGCGTGGTGCCCGGCCATGCCGTGCACGCCGGCGCCGGGCGGCGTCGACGCCGAGCACAGCCAGACGCCCGGGTCGGGCGTGCGGTAGGGGATGAGCGAGCGGGTGGGGCGCAGCAGCAGCTGGGTGCCGGCGGTCGAGCCGCCCACGATGTCGCCGCCGACCAGGTTGGGGTTCTCGCGCTCGAGCTGCGCAGGGCCGGTCTCGACCGCGGCGACGATGCGATCGCGGAACCCGGGGGCGAAGCGCTCGATCTGGGCGCTCACGAGCTCGAGCGCCGGCACCTCGGCGCCGTGCGGCACGTGCGCATACGCCCACACCGCGCGGCGCCCGTCGTCCGCGCGCCGCGTCGGGTCGTGGGCCGCCTGCTGGGCGAGCAGCGTGAAGGGCCGCTCCGGCAGGCTGCCGCGGGCGATGGCGCGCTCCGCGGCGGCGATCTCCTCGAGCCCGCCGCCCAGGTGCACGACGCCCGCGTCGGCGACGGCGGGGTCGCGCCACGGCACCTCGCCGTCGAGCAGCAGGTCGACCTTCGCGGCCGCCGGGGCGTGCCGGTAGCGGCGCAGGGCCGCGCGGAAGCCGGCGGGCACGCGATCGTCGAGGATGCGCGCGGCGGCGCGCGGCGCGACATCCAGCAGCACCATGTCGAAGCTGTCGAGCGCGCCGATGCGGTCGATGGGCGCCTCGGTGACGACGGTGCCGCCGAGCGAGCGCAGCAGCCGCACGAGGGCCTCGGCGAGCCGTTCGCTGCCGCCCTCGACGACGGGCCAGCCGGCGGCGTGCGCGGCCGCGCCCAGCAGCACGCCGAAGGAGGAGGTGAGCGGCGCCGAGAGCGGCTGCCAGGCGTGGGCGGCCGAGCCGGCGAAGAGCGCCCGGGTGGCGGGCTCGCGGAAGGCGAGGCGCGCGAGCGCGGCGGCCGGCAGCGCCGCCCTGGCGCCGAAGCGCGCGAGCAGCAGCGGGTCGCCGCGCGGCGGCAGCATCGGCGCGAGCACCGTCTCGGCGAGCTCGCGCAGCCGATCGGCGATCGGCTCGTGCAGGGCACGCCACGCGCGGCCGTCGCGGCCCAGCCCCTCAGCCGTGCGCTCGATGTCGTAGTGCAGCAGTGCGACAGGCCCGTCGTCGAGCGGATGCGCGAGCGGCACGGGCGCGTGCGACCAGCGCAGGCCGTGCTCGGCGAGCGGCAGGCGGGAGAGCACGGGGCTGATCGCGGCGAAGGGCATGCTCGTCGCGCCCAGGTCGACGACGTGGCCGGCGCCGAAGGGCTCGGCAGAGCGCAGCGCGCCGCCGGGCCGCGCGTGCGCCTCGAACACCGTCGGCTCGACGCCGGCCCGTGCGAGCTCGATCGCGGCGGCCAGCCCGTTCGGGCCCGAGCCGACGATGGCGGCCCTCATCGTCGGCTCGCGGCGGGGTCGGCGGCGGTGTTCGGCATGGGGGCTCCTGCTTCGTCGGGCTCTGGCTTCGTCTTGCCTGCTGCTGCCTCCGATCCCATCCGAGGGATGTGAGCCGCCTGTAAGGCGTCGATGAGAGGGCTCTCAGGAGCGGCCCCCACGCGGCTCGATGCCGGTGGCAGGATGGCGGCATGAGCGAGCGCATCGCCGTCGTGGGCGCCGGCGTGATCGGGCTGTCGATCGCGCACGAGCTCGCCCTCTCGGGCGACGCGGCGCACGGCCGCGAGGTCACGGTGCTGAGCGACCTCGACCCGCTCGCCACCACCTCTGCCGCGGCCGGCGCCATCTGGTTCCCCTACGCGGCGGAGCGCTCACCGGCCGTCGATCGCATGCTCGAGGCCTCGCTGCGCCGCTTCACCGCGATCGCCGGCGACGCCGAGGCGGGCGTCGACCTGCGCTCGGGGCTCATCATCGAGCGCACGCCGGAGCCCGACCGCTCCTGGACGCAGTGGGTCGAGGCGCGGCCGGCCGATGCCGCCGAGCTGCCGCCCGGCACCACCGGCATGCGCACGCGGGTGCCGCTGGCGACGCAGACGGAGTACCTGCCGTGGCTGCAGGCGCAGTGCCGCGCGCTCGGCGTGCGCTTCGTGCAGCGGGAGGTCGACGACGCGGATGCGCTGGCGCGCGACTTCGACGTCGCGGTCGTCGCCGCCGGGGTGCGCTCGGGCGCGCTGCTGGGCGACGACGACACGATGGTGCCGATCCGCGGCCAGGTGGTGCGGGTCGCGAACCCGGGCTTCTGGGAGTTCCGCATCGACGACGGCGACGCCACGGCGCTCACCTACGTGCTGCCGCGCCGCGACTGCCTGGTGCTGGGCGGCACGCACGAGGTGGGCGAGATCTCGCTGGAGCCGGATCCCGAGATCGAGGCCGGCATCCTGGCGCGCGCCGCGGCGCTCGTGCCGCAGGTGGCGGGCGCCCAGATCCTCTCGCGCGCCGTCGGCCTGCGCCCCGCCCGCGATCGGCTGCGCATCGAGGAGGTGCCCGGCCGCGCCCTGCGGGTCATCGCCGCCTACGGCCACGGCGGCTCGGGCATGACGCTCTCGTGGGGCACCGCCGAGGCGGTGCGCGCGCTGGTCGCCTCGTGACCGTGACCGACGTGGACGAGCTGGCCGAGCGCATCCGACGCCGCTCATCGCGGCGCGACGCGCTCGTGGTGGGCATCGCCGGCTACGGCGGCTCGGGCAAGTCGACGCTCGCGCGGGCGCTGCTGGCCCGGCTGCCGGGCGCGATGCGGCTGCGCGGCGACGACCTCCTCGACCCGCTCGGCAGCCGCGAGCGCAGCGACGACTGGGCCGCGCTGCACCGCGACGAGCTCGCGGCGGTGCTCGGTGCGCTGCGCGCGGGGCGGCCGGCGAGGTTCCGGCCGGTCGACTGGAGCACGGGCGGCCGCCAGGCCGAGCGCACCATCGCTCCGGCGGCCGTGGTGCTCGTCGACGCCGTCGGCCTGCTGCACCCGGCGCTGCTGCCGCTGCTCGACCTCACGGTCTGGGTCGACGTGCCGCTCGAGGAGGCGATGCGGCGGGGGATGCGTCGCGACCGGCTGGCGGGCGACGACCACGACGCGCTCTGGCGCGAGGTGTGGGCGCCGAACGAGCGGGGCTTCGACGAGCGCTACCGGCCGCGGGACGCCGCGGAGGCGCGCTTCGCGCCTCAGGCGCCCGGGACGCCGGGCTGAGCGGCGGGTTGAGCGCCGGGCTGACCGTACGGGCCCTGTGCGGGCGACGCGTAGGCGGGTTGCCCGTACGTGGGCTGCCCGTATCCCTGCTGGCCGTAGCCCGGCTGGCTGTACCAGTGCTGCGCCGCGAGCTGCGCCCGGTAGGCGGGGTCGAAGCGGATGCCCTCCGGACGGGCCGGGAGGATGCACATGATGGTCGGCACGATCGCCAGGCCCGCGAGCGAGAGCAGCGCCCACGCGCCGTGGAAGCCGCCATCCTGCAGGCGGCGCCACATGACCGCGTAGGTCGGCAGCAGCAGCGGCAGCGCCACGACCAGCACGAGGCCGGACAGCAGCATCACGCCGCCCGTGCCGGCGGTGACGGCCGCGAGCAGCGCCGCCTCGTCGGCAGCCGCGGCCGCGGCGATCATGCCGGCGAACATGCCGAACATCGCGAGCATCATGAGTGCGACCGGGACGAGCGTGACCAGCGAGAGGAAGAGGTAGGCCCACCAGAACTCGCTGCGGCTCGCGCGGCCCGAGAAGGCGACGTAGCCCTGGAAGAAGCGCTTGACCGCGAGTCCGAACGAGGCGCCGGGCAGCGGCTGGCCGACGGGCGGCGCGCTCGGGATGCTCATGCGTCCATTGTCCCCCACGGCTGCAGCGCGCGGCGCCCGTCGCGTGGGCAGAACTGCCCCTCGGAGCCGGGGCGCTCAGGGCCGGCCGCTCAGTGCCGGCCGCCCAGGGCCGCGGCGCTCAGGGCGTGATGCCGGCCCGCAGCACGGCGTCCGCGAGCGAGCGCTCGCCCTTCACCTCGACGCCGGCGCCCGCGAGGCGGTCGTCGTCGGGCACGCCGCGGCCCCACGCGAGCAGCGCGAGCGCGCTCGCGGGCCCGGCGACGGTGACCACGGGCGCGTCGTCGGGCGCACCCGCCAGCGTCCACGACGCATCCGCCCCCGTGGGTGCGAAGACGATGCGCGCGGCGGGCGGGGCGACGCGCTCGAGCCGCAGCTGTCGCGGGTGCATCACGCCCACGACCTCGTCGAGGCAGTCGAGCCAGACCTCGTCGCCGATGCCGAGGTCGTCGACGCCCTCGCCGATGGCGGTGCGCAGATCCCACAGGTGCACGAGCGTCTCGTGCAGCTGCCGGCGGTACCAGAAGCGCACGGTGCCGCGCTGCTGGGCGCGCGGCACGCCGTCGTCGACGAGCGCCCAGGCGCGGGCGTCGGGGTCGAGCTCGGCGAGCGTCGCGCGCAGCTCGGCGGCGCAGACCTCGTAGAGCGCCGGCAGGTCGTCGAAGGGGCCGCGGCCGAGCGGCGTCTCCTGCTCGCGTCGCGCCTGACCGGCGGCCCAGTGGTGGATGCGCGCGAGGTGCACGACGAGCTGCTCGACCCTCCAGCGGCCGAGCCAGAGGATGGGCGTGGCCGGGTCGCCGCGGCGCGTCGTCTCGAGGAAGCGCTCCTGCAGCTCGGCGAGGGTGCGCAGGTGATCCATGGCGGCAGGCTACGCCGCCGCGGCGCGAGCGCTCAGCCGCGGCCGGTGAAGCGCGGCTGCCGCTTCTGCTGGAAGGCCGCGAAGCCCTCGCGGAAGTCGGCCGTCTGGCTCAGCGCCGCCTGCGCCGCGTTCTCGGCGTCGACCGAGCGCCACAGGCCCTGCCGCTCGTCGCGCAGGCCGCGGATGATCTCCTTCGAGGCCCAGAACGCGAGCGTCGGCCCCTGCGCCGCGTGTGCTGCCGCCGCCCTGGTCGCCGCCAGCACCTCGTCGTCCGGGAAGGCCTGCGAGAAGAGGCCCGCGGCGACCGCCTCGGCGCCCGACATGAGCCGGCCCGAGTAGATGAGGTCGAAGGCGCGGTGGGCGCCCAGCCGCTCGAAGAACAGCGCGTGCCCGCCCGAGTCGAGGGTGGCGCCGAGGGCGGCGAAGGGGCTGCCGAGCTTCGCCGACTCGGCCACGTAGACCACGTCGGTCGCGACCAGCAGGCCCAGCCCGATGCCCAGGCACGCGCCGTGCGCGACCGCGAAGGTGGGCGCGGGGAAGGCGGCGATCTGCTCGAGCAGCGGCTGCAGCGTGCCGCGCATGAAGCCCATCGCGTCGTCGGTCGCTGGGTCGACCTGCGCGATGTCGCGGCCGGCGCAGAACCCCTTGCCCTCCCCGCGCAGCACGAGCGCGCGCACGCCGGCGCGCTCGGCCTGCGTGTACGCATCCGCCAGCTCCTGCAGGGCGGATGCGTCGACCGCGTTGCGCTTCTCGGGTGCGTTGAGCACCACCTCGGCGATGTCGTCGGCGATGGTCAGCTCGATCATGTGTGGTCTCCCAGCTCGGTCATCGAGTAGGCCCGCAGGGCCGTATCGAGATGACGACCGGAGGGTCTCGATACGCGTCCTCCGGACGCTACTCGACCGGCGCGGGCGGGGCTACACGTCGTAGTCGACGACGACCTTCTCGGTCTTCGGATGGGACTGGCAGGTGAGCACGTAGCCGCGCTCGAGCTCGTCCGGCTCGAGCGCGTAGTTCTCGGTCATGCTCACGCTCCCGGAGACGACCTTGGCGCGGCAGGTGCCGCATACGCCGCCCGCGCACGCGAAGGGCACGTCGGCGCGCACCCGCAGCGCGGCGTTCAGGATCGACTCGCGCGCCGCGACCGGGCTCTCGACCTGCGAGGACTGCCCGTCGAGGGTGAAGTCGAGCGTCCAGACATCCTCGCCCGCGGCCACCTGCACGGGCCGGCCGCGGTCGCCGCCGGCGTCGACGGGGCGGCCGGTGGTGAACAGCTCGTAGCGCACGTGGGCGGGGTCGACGCCCTGCTCGGCGAGCACGTCGCGGCACAGCTGCACGAGCTCGAACGGCCCGCACAGGAACCACTCGTCGACGCTCTCGGGCCGGATGAGCTCTGCCAGGATGCGCTCGAGCCGATCCTGATCGATGCGGCCCGACATGAGCGGCGCGGCCCGCTGCTCGCGCGAGAGCACGTGGTGCAGGGCCAGTCGGGCCGGGTAGCGATCCTTGAGGTCGGCGAGCTCCTCGATGAACATCACGTCGAGCGTCGAGCGGTTCGAGAACAGCAGCGAGAAGGTCGAGGTGGCCGAGCGCGAGAGCACCTCGTGCGCGAGCGCCATCATGGGCGTGATGCCGCTGCCCGCCGCGACGCCGACGACGTGCACGCCGTCGACCCGCTCGAGCGCCGAGGTGAAGGTGCCCTGCGGGCTCATCACATCGATGCGGTCGCCGGGGCGCAGCTCGGCGTTCGCCCAGCTCGAGAAGCGACCGCCCAGGTCGCGCTTGATCGCGACCGAGATGGCGCCGGGGCTCGGCGGCCGGCAGATCGAGTACGAGCGGCGCATCTCGTGCCCGTCGATCGTCGTCCGCAGCGCGAGGTGCTGGCCGGCGACGTAGCCGAACGCATCCTGCAGCTCGTCGGGCACCGCGAAGGTCACCTCGACCGACTCGGCCGTGAGCGGCCGCACCTCGGCGACCTCGAGCGAGTGGAACTGCCCACGACGGCGGGCGGATGCGGTGGCACCGGGAGCACCGCCGGTCGCCCCGAGGTTGATGGCGGCCATGTCAGTGCACCTTGAAGTGGTCGAAGGGCTCGAGGCACGCGAGGCACTCGAAGTGGCTCTTGCACGCGGTGGAGCCGAAGCGCGACACCTCCCGGGTGCGCAGGCTCTGGCAGCGCGGGCACTTCACGCCCAGCATCACCGGGATCGGGCCGCTGCGCTCGCCCGCACGATGCGTGGGCGGGGCGATGCCGTACTGCTCGAGCTTCGCCTTGCCCTCGTCGGTCATCCAGTCGGTCGTCCAGGCGGGGCTGAGGGTGAAGTCGACGGTCACGTCGCGGAAGCCCTCGGCGGTGAGCGCCAGCAGCACGTCGTCCCGCATCTGGTCGATCGCGGGGCAGCCGGAGTAGGTGGGCGTGAGGGTGACGCGCACACCGGATGCGTCGACCTCGACCGCGCGCAGCACCCCGAGATCCTCGATGGTCAGGACGGGCACCTCGGGGTCGGCGACCGTGGCGGCGATGCGCCAGGCGTCTCGCTCCTCCTCCCTCGTAGGTCGAGGAGCGCCGTCGCGCAGCGACGACGCGTCACGAGACCGGAACCCCTCGCCGCCTTCGGTCTCGTGACGCGTGCGACCTGCGGTCGCGCGCTCCTCGACCTGCGGGGTGCGGCTCACCACGACGCCCCCGGGTGCCGGCGCGCGAGCACCTGCATCTCGGCCAGCAGCGGGCCCAGGTGCGTCGAGTGGTTGCCGAAGCGGCCGCCGCCTGACGACGAGCCGACCTTCTTGTCGACGAAGTCGGCCGGCGTGATCTCCGCCTCGGCGAGCACCGCATCCCACACCTCGTCGAAGCCGGCGCGCAGGCTCGACGGCCGCGGCGCCGCGCCCTCCAGCCGCTCGTGCAGCTCGTCGTCGCGGAACAGCTCGTCGATGTAGACCCAGGTGTCGGTGAGCGCGACGAGCAGCCGCGCGCGCGACTCCTCGGTGCCGCCCGCCAGTCGCAGCGTCCACTGGACGGCGTGGTCGCGGTGGTAGGCCACCTCCTTGACCGACTTGGCCGCGATGGCCGCGAGCGACGCATCCGTCGACTGCGACAGCGCCGTGTAGAGCTCCTGCATCCAGGTCGCCGCGATCAGGCCGCGCACGATCGTGTGCGCGAAGTCGCCGTTCGGCTGCTCGAAGAGCCACGCGCAGCGGAACTCGTGCTCGTCGCGCCAGTAGGCGAGGTCGTCCTCGGAGCGATCGGATGCGGTGCCGGCGTAGTGCAGCAGGCTGCGGGCGTGGCCGAGCAGGTCGAGGGCGATGTTGCCGAGCGCCATGTCCTCCTCGAGCTCGGGTGCGCGGGAGATCCACCAGCCGAGCCGCTGCGAGAGGATGAGCGCATCGTCGCCGAGCCGCAGGGCGTACTCGGCGACGTCGTCGCTCGCCTTGGCGGAGGGGACGCCCGAGAGCTCGGCGGCCAGGTCGAGCTCGTCGACGGTGACCTCGCCGTGCTGGTCGTCGCCGTGCACCTCGGCCGCCTCGGCCTCGTACTCGGCGTTGACGGCGGCCGCGTCGCGCTGGGTGGGCTGCGCGGCTCGGCTCGGCTCGACGGGCTGCGGGTCGGCGGTGAGCTCGGCGTCGTTCAGCTGCGCGTTCACAGGTGCGGCACCTCCGCGCTCTTCTCGTAGTACTTCGCGTGCCGGTAGTTCTTGCCTGCCGGGCTCTCGAAGAAGGCGCCCTTCTGGTCGGGGTCGCTCGTGGTGATCGCGGTCGAGCGCACCACCCACACCGAGACGCCCTCGTTGCGGCGGGTGTAGAGGTCGCGCGCGTTGCGCAGCGCCATGTCGTCGTCGGGGGCGTGCAGCGAGCCGACGTGCACGTGGCTCAGCCCGCGGTTCGCGCGCACGAACACCTCGTAGAGCGGCCAGCCCTCGCCGGTCACGTCGCCCGGGGTGGCCATCAGGCGGCCTTCCGTTCGCGAGCCGCCTGCTTCTGGGCATACGCGGCTGCCGCCTCGCGCACCCACGCGCCGTTCTCGTGCGCGTCGCGGCGGTGCTGGATGCGCTGTGCGTTCGCGGGGCCGCGGCCGGCGAGCACCTCGTTGAACTCGGTCCAGTCGATCTCCGACATGTCCCAGCTCTGCGTCGACTCGTTCCAGCACAGGTTCGGGTCGGGCAGCGTCAGCCCCAGCACCTCGGCCTGCGGCACGAGCATGCCGACGAAGCGCTGTCGCAGCTCGTCGTTCGAGAAGCGCTTGATCTTCCACGCCATCGACTGCGCCGAGTTCGGCGACTCGTCGTCCGGCGGGCCGAACATCATCAGCGAGGGCCAGTACCAGCGGTCGACGGCCTCCTGCGCCATCGCGTGCTGCGCATCCGTGCCCTGGCTCAGCTCGAGCAGGATCTCGAAGCCCTGCCGCTGGTGGAACGACTCCTCCTTGCAGATGCGCACCATCGCGCGGCCGTAGGGGCCGTACGAGGCGCGGCACAGCGGCACCTGGTTGCAGATCGCGGCGCCGTCAACCAGCCAGCCGATCGCGCCCATGTCTGCCCAGGTGGGCGTGGGGTAGTTGAAGATCGACGAGTAGCGGGCGCGCGAGGTGATCAGCTGCTCGGTCATCTCGTCGCGCGAGATGCCGAGCGTCTGCGCGGCCGAGTAGAGGTAGAGCCCGTGGCCGGCCTCGTCCTGCACCTTCGCCATCAGGATCGCCTTGCGCTTGAGGCTCGGCGCGCGCGAGATCCAGTTGCCCTCCGGCTGCATGCCGATGATCTCGGAGTGCGCGTGCTGCGAGATCTGCCGGATGAGCGTCTTGCGGTACGCCTCGGGCATCCAGTCGCGCGGCTCGATGCGCTGATCGGCCTCGATGATGGCATCGAAGTGCGCCTGGGCCTCTGCCTCATCCGCGGCAGACATGGCGGATGCGTCGGGTGCGGTGAGCGTCATCGTCGACTCCTCCTGCGGTTCTGCTCGGAATTAGTGACCGAACGTTCAGTAAGTATAGACTCGTCGCGAGCGGCCCTGCAACGGGCCCGCGACACGGCCCACTCACCGCCGACGCAACGGAGCGTAGATGTCACTCGAGACGCGCAGGGACACGACCTGGCTGGCCACGATCATGGCCGACACCGACCGGGCCAAGGAGGCCTTCGGCATCGAGATCGCCGAGCTCGAGCGCGGCAGGGCCGTGCTCACCATGGCGATCGCCGACTCGATGGTGAACGGCTTCGGCATGACGCACGGCGGCCTCGTGTTCACGCTCGCCGACACCGCCTTCGCCTACGCCTGCAACGAGGACGAGCACGTCACGGTCGCCTCGGGCGCCGACATCACCTTCGCGAAGGCCACGCACGCCGGCCAGACGCTCACCGCCACCGCCGAGCGCCGCTGGAAGAGCGGCCGCAACGGCATCTACGACGTGTCGATCGTCGACGAGACGGGAGAGACGGTCGCCGAGTTCCGCGGCCGCTCCTTCACCACCAACCGCACCGCACCGACCGGACCTGGAGGGCCCGCGTGAGCACCGCATCCGACCACCTCATGGACGCCGATCTGCGCGACAGCGGCGAGCGCCTCTCGCTCGACGAGCTGCGCGCGCTGCAGCTGGAGCGGCTGCAGCAGACGGTGCGGCACGCCTACGCCAACGTGCCGACCTACACGGCCAAGCTCGACGAGGCGGGCGTGCACCCCGACGACATCCGCTCGCTCGACGACCTCGCGCGGCTGCCGTTCACGACCAAGGAGGATCTGCGTCGGTCGTACCCCTTCGGCATGTTCGCGGTGCCGATGGAGCAGGTCGTGCGCGTGCACGCCTCCTCCGGCACGACCGGCAGGCCGACGGTCGTCGGCTACACGCAGGGCGACCTCGACAACTGGGCGGAGGTGGTGGCCCGCTCGCTGCGGGCCGCGGGCGTGCGCCCGGGCATGAAGGTGCACAACGCCTACGGCTACGGCCTGTTCACCGGCGGCCTCGGCGCGCACTCGGGCATCGAGCGGCTGGGCGCGACCGTCATCCCCGTCTCCGGCGGCCAGACGACGCGGCAGGTGCAGCTCATCCGCGACTTCGAGCCGGACGCGATCATGTGCACGCCGTCGTACCTGCTGACGATCGCCGACGCGTTCGAGGAGGCCGGTCTCGACCCGCGCGAGACCTCGCTGAAGGTGGCGATCTGCGGGGCAGAGCCGTGGACGAACGAGATGCGGCTCGAGCTCGAGCAGCGGATGGGCATCGACGCGGTCGACATCTACGGCCTGTCCGAGGTCATGGGGCCGGGGGTCGGCAGCGAGTCGGCGATCACGAAGGACGGCCCGCACATCTGGGAGGACCACTTCCTGCCGGAGGTGATCGACGGTGACACCGGCGAGGTGCTGCCCGACGGCGAGATGGGCGAGCTGGTCTTCACCTCGCTGACGAAGACGGCCTTCCCAGTGCTGCGCTACCGCACGCGGGATCTCACGCGGCTGCTGCCGGGCACGGCGCAGCCGAACATGCGGCGCATCGAGAAGATCACCGGGCGCAACGACGACATGATCATCCTGCGCGGCGTGAACCTGTTCCCCACGCAGATCGAGGAGATCGCGCTGGCGATCGAGCACCTCACCCCGCACTTCGTGCTCGAGCTCGTCAGGCGCGGGCGGATGGACGGGCTGGTCGTGAAGATCGAGTGCGAGCCGGGCGTGAAGCCGGTGGTGTCGACGGCGGCCGCCGAGATCCTGAAGCTGCGCGTGAAGGAGCGCATCGGCACGACGGTGGATGTCGAGATCGTGCCCTCTGGCTCGCTGCCGCGCAGCGAGGGCAAGTACAAGCGTGTCTACGATCTGCGCTGACCGCGCAGCCGTAGGTCGAGGAGCGCGCGGCCGGAGGCCGCTCGCGTCAGCCTTCGTAGGTCGAGGAGCGCGCGGCCGGAGGCCGCCCGCGTCACGAGACCGGTTCGCTGCATCCTTCGGTCTCGTGACGGCAGCGACCCTGCGGGCCGCGGCCTCCTCGACCTGCGGGCTCGCGAGATGATGTCCCGATGACCACCGCCGAGCCCGCCGAGGCCGCCACCCGCCGCGGCCGCCCCGGCTACGACCGCGACTCGATGCTCGAGGTGGTCGTCGAGGCGTTCAACGAGCGCGGCTACGACGCCACCTCGCTCGGGGTGCTCGCCGAGCGGCTGGGCCTGTCGAAGTCGGCGATCTACCACCACTTCGACTCGAAGGAGCAGATGCTCGAGGTGGCGCTCGCGAAGGCGCTCGACGCGCTCGAGGCCGTCTTCGACGAGCCCGGGGCGACGACGGGGCCGGTCGTCAGCCGCATCCGCCACGTCGTCCGCGGCGCGGTGCTCGTGCTGTGCGAGCGGCGGCCCTACGTGACGCTGCTGCTGCGGCTGCGCGGCAACACCCCGATCGAGCTCGAGGCGATGCGGCGGCGGCGCGCGATCGACCGCAAGCTGCGCACCCTGTTCGAGGCCTCGCGGGACGAGGGCACGCTGCGGCCCGACATCGAGCCGCGGGTGGCGGAGCGGCTGGTGTTCGGCATGGTCAACTCGATCGTCGAGTGGTGGCGGCCGGGCGGGCCGATCACGCCCGAGCAGCTCGCCGACTCGGTGCTGCAGCTCGTGCGCACGGGGCTGCGGGAGCCAGCCTCGCTGTAGCGCCTGCGGACACGCGGGTTGTTATCAAAACGTTATCTTTGGTAGTGTCGTCGGCTTGAACCGCGAAGGACGGCCGTCGCATCCGCCCCTAGAGTCCTTCGTGCCATCGAATCAACAGTTCCGGTCGGGCGGGCGGATGCGCGCAGTGCGTGCTGAGACGGGGCCGCGGAGTTCACTGTGATCAAGAAGCAGACCACCACCCATGCCCGCCGATCGAAGCGCTACGTGGGCGGCTTGATGGCCGTCGGCGTCGCGACCGTCGCGGGCGCAGTGCTCGTGCCGACCGCTGCGAACGCGGCAGATGGATCCACCTGGGACGCCCTCGCGCAGTGCGAGTCGGGCGGCAACTGGTCGATCAACACCGGCAACGGCTACTACGGCGGCCTGCAGTTCTCCCAGTCCACCTGGGAGGCCAACGGCGGCAGCGGCAACCCCGCCGACGCCTCGCGCGCCGAGCAGATCCGCGTGGCCGAGAACACGCTCGCCTCGCAGGGCTGGGGCGCATGGCCCTCCTGCTCGGCGCAGATCGGCGCGAGCGGCTCGGCCGAGCCGAGCAGCACCCCCGTGGACTCGGGCTCGCAGCAGGAGGCGGCGCCCGCTGAGCAGGCGGCACCGGCCGAGCAGGCGGCTCCGGCGCAGGAGGCCGCTCCCGCCGAGCAGGCCGCGCCCGCGCCGGCAGCCCCGAGCTACGAGCTGCCCGACGTCGAGCCCTCGGACGAGACCGTCACGGTCGAGTCGGGCGACACGCTCTTCGAGATCGCCGAGGCCTCGGAGGTCGAGAGCGGCTGGCTCGGCATCTTCGCCGTCAACCAGGACACCCTCGAGAACCCCGACCTCATCATGGCGGGCCAGGAGCTCATCCTCCCCGCCGAGTAATCGGCGGCCGGTGTGCGGCTGCTGCTGCCAGAACGCGGTTCTGCAGCAGCAGCCGCACACGCATGTCCGCGGCTCGCAGCGGCTCCGGCGCCGTGACGCGTCCGCCTCCGGCGTGCGCTCCGGGTCCTGAGCCTGTCGAAGGGCGGCCTACGCGGTCGGCTGCTGCGTCTTCGCGACGTAGGTCAGCAGGTCGTACTGCGCGACCGTCTCGTCGTGCTGGTTCGTCAGCACCGCATCCCACCGCACCTCGCCGTAGTCCTCGGTCTCGCGCGGCGTGATCTGCTTGGCCGTGAGCGTCACCTGCAGGCTGTCGCCGGGGGAGACGGGCGTCATGAAGCGCAGGTTGTCGAGGCCCGTGTTCGCCAGCACCGGGCCCGGCGCGGGCTCGACGAACAGCCCCGCCGCGAACGACAGCAGCAGGTAGCCGTGCGCGACGCGGCCGGGGAAGAAGGGGTTCGCCTCGGCCGCCGCCTGATCCATGTGGGCGTAGAAGGTGTCGCCCGTGAACTCGGCGAAGTGCTCGATGTCCTCGAGCGAGATCTCGCGCCGCTCGCTCACCACCCGATCGCCGATGGCGAGCTCCGCGAGCGACTTCCGGAACGGATGCGGGGGCTCGGTCGACGCCGGAGCCCCGGCGTGCCACACCCCCGTCACCGCCGTCAGCATGGCGGGCGAGCCCTGGATCGCCGTGCGCTGCATGTGGTGCAGCACCGAGCGGATGCCGCCCAGCTCCTCGCCGCCGCCGGCGCGACCCGGGCCGCCGTGCACGAGCATCGGCAGCGGCGAGCCGTGCCCGGTCGAGGCGCGCGCGTCGTCGCGGTCGAGCAGCAGGATGCGGCCGTTGTGCGGGGCGATGCGGCAGGTGAGCTCGCTGACGAACGCGGGGTCGTGCGATGCGACCGAGGTGACGAGCGATCCGCCGCCGCGCGCCACCAGCTCGGCGGCCTGCTCCGGCGAGCCGTACTCGACCAGCGACGCGACGGGGCCGAAGGCCTCGACCGTGTGCAGCGCATCCGCCTCTGCGTCCTTGAACGCCAGCAGCGTCGGGGCGACGAAGGCACTGCCTTCCGGTGCGTCGGTGAGCGTGCCGTCGGCGAGGGTCACGTGCCCCGCGTCGCCGCCGACCACGATCTGCCCGCCGCCCTCGCGCAGCTTCATCAGCTGCTGCAGCACCTCGTCGCGCTGCTCGGTGGAGGCGAGCGGGCCCATCGTGACGCCCTCGCCGCGCGGGTCGCCGACGACCACCTTCGCGGCGATGCGCTCGCGCACGGCCGCGGCCACCGCATCCGTCATGCCCGTCGGCACGATCGCGCGCCGGATCGCCGTGCACTTCTGGCCGGCCTTCGAGGTCATCTCGGCGACGAGGCCGCGCACGAAGGCATCGAACTCGGGGGTGCCCGAGGTGGCATCGGGGCCGAGCACGGATGCGTTGATCGAGTCGGTCTCGGCGGTGAAGCGCACGCCGCGGGCCTGCACGGCGTCGTGCCGGCGCAGCGAGTCGGCGGTGGAGGCGCTGCCGGTGAAGCCGACCGTGTCGCCGAGCCGGAGGTGATCCATCAGGTCGCGGGCGGAGCCGTTGACGATCTGGATCGCACCGGCCGGCAGCAGGCCCGACTCGGCGAGGATGCGCACCATGTGCTCGGCGACGAAGCCGGTGGGGGTCGCAGGCTTGATGAGCGTGGGCATGCCTGCCAGGAACGCCGGTGCGAGCTTCTCGAGCGAGCCCCAGACGGGGAAGTTGAAGGCGTTGATCTGCACCGCGACGCCCGGCAGGGTCGTGCAGATGTGGCGAGCCAGGAAGGAGCCGTCCTTCGAGAGCGGCTCGACCGCGCCGTCGAGGTAGATCGTCGACTGCGGCATCTCGCGCCGGCCCTTCGACGAGTAGGTGAAGAGCACCCCGATGCCGCCGTCGATGTCGACCCAGGCGTCGTTCTTGGTGGCACCGGCCTGGAAGCTGAGGTCGTAGAGCTCCTGCTTGCGCTCGGTGAGCGCGAGGGCGAACTGCTTCAGCAGGATCGCCCGCTGGTGGAAGGTGAGCGGGGCGAGGCTGTGCTGGCCGATCGAGCGGGCGTGCTCGAGCGCCGCGGCGGTGTCGAGGCCTGCCGCGCTGACGCGCACGACCTCCTCGCCGGTGCTCGCGTCGCGCACGACGGTCGCATCGGTCGCGTCGGCGGGCTCCCACCAGGAGTCCTGGATGTAGCTGGGCAAGATGCGGGTGGTGCTCATCGGGCGCTCACTCTCGGTCGGTGCCGGTGCACAACGCAAGCCCGGGATGCCGATCCAGCGGCGGATCCGGCGGATCGCGCTGCTCCGGCGCGGAGCGTGCCGATCGGGCTTGCGTTGTGGACGGGGGTCTGGGGCATGGGCGGTCAGGTCCAGTCGTAGAAGCCGCGGCCGGCCTTCTTGCCGAGGCGTCCCTCGGCGACCATGTCGCGCAGCAGCTGCGGGGGTGCGAAGCGCTCGCCCAGATCGCGGTGCAGCTGCTCGGCGATGCCGAGCCGCACGTCGAGGCCCACGATGTCGGTGGTGCGCAGCGGCCCGGCCGGGTGCTTGTAGCCGAGCTCCATGGCGGCGTCGATGTCGCCGGGGCTCGCGACGCCCTCCTCGACCATGCGGATCGCCTCCAGGCCCAGCGCGACACCGAGCCTCGAGCTCGCGAAGCCCGGCGCATCGTGCACGGTCACGGGCGTCTTGCCGAGCGCCTCCACCCAGGCGCGCGCGTCGTTCGCGAGCGCCGGGGCGGTGGCGTCGCCCAGCACGATCTCCACCAGCGCGGATGCGGGCACCGGGTTGAAGAAGTGCAGGCCCAGGAAGCGCTCGGGGCGGGTCAGCCCCGCCGCCAGCCGATCGATGGAGACGGAGGAGGTGTTGCTCGCCAACGCCGCGCGGTCGGTCAGGACCGCCTCGACGCGCGCCAGCGCGTCCGCCTTCAGCCCCTCATCCTCGGGCACGGCCTCGATCACGAGGCCGCTGTCGGTGAAGGCGTCGACGTCGAGGGCGACCGTGATGCGGCCCTCGAGCTCGACCAGCGGCTCTGACCAGCCGCGCTCGACGCTCGCGCGCAGGCTCTCGGTCACGCGGCCGCGGGCGGCGTCGGCCGCGGCGGCGTCGCGCTCGACGATGATCACCTGGCTGCCGGCCAGCACGAAGGCGTGCGCGATGCCGGCACCCATGCGGCCGCCGCCGAGCACCCCGACGCGCTCGGGCGCGCCTGCGCCGACCACGGCATCCGTGTCGTCGATCTGCTGCTCGGTCATCGCCGCGCCTTCCCCTCGGTGGCGGCCCCGGTCGATCGGCTGCGCCGCTCGAGGAACGCCGTCATGCGGCGCTGCTTCTCGTCGCTCTCGAACAGCACGGCCTGCTCCTGCAGCTCGATGGCGGGATGCGCGCTCGCGGGGGCGAGCAGCGTGCGCTTCGTCGCCTGCGTAGCGGCGGGGTCGAGCTTCGCGATGCGCTCGGCGATCTCGGTGGCGCGGGCGAGCGCGGCCTCGGGTTCGAGCACAGCGCTCACGAGGCCGGCGGCGAGCGCCTCGGCGGCGTCGAGGAGGCGGCCGGTGAGCAGCATCTCGGCCGCGAGCGCGTCGCCGACGATCTGCGGCAGCCGCCAGGTGGCGCCGGCCGCGGCGATGATGCCGAGGCCGGTCTCGGGGTTGCCGATCGTGAGGCTCGGCGTGCCGATGCGGATGTCGGCGGCGTAGGCGAGTTCTGCGCCGCCGCCGAGCGCGTAGCCCTCGAGCACGGCGATCACCGGCATCGGCAGGGCGCGGATGCGCTGGAAGCAGCGGGTGTTGATGCCCGCGAGCGCGTCGGGGGCGCGGCGCTCGCGCAGCTGCGCGATGTCGGCGCCGGCCGCGAAGTCACCGCCGCTGCCTGCGAGCACGAGCGTGCGCCGCTCGACCTCGAGCCGGGCGCAGAGCGCGTGCAGCGCGTCGACGAGCTCCTGGTCGATGGCGTTGCGCTTCTCGGGTCGGTCGAGGGTGGCGAGCAGGTGGCTGCCGCGATCCTCGATGCGGAGGCTGGTGCTCATGCGGCGCCCTCGGTCGACTGTCCCGGCAAGGCCGGCCACTCAACCGGTGCAGATCGGCGACGACGCGATAATCCCGTCGTCGCCGATCTGCACCGGTTGACGGACCAGGCCGTCGTGTCGGTGCGCATGGTCACACCCGCTCCAGGATGATCGCGGTGCCCTGGCCGACGCCGACGCACATGGTGGCGAGGCCTCGGTCGGCGCCCTCGCGCTCCATCCGGCCGAGCAGCGTCACGACCAGCCGCGAGCCCGACGAGCCCAACGGGTGGCCGAGCGCGATCGCACCGCCGTCGGCGTTCACGATGCTGTCGTCGAGCCCCAGCCGCCGGATCGTGCCGATCGACTGCGTCGCGAAGGCCTCGTTCAGCTCGACGGCGCCCAGGTCGCCGATCGACAGCCCCGTGTGGGCGAGCAGCTTCTCGGTCGCGGGCACGGGCCCGAGCCCCATGATCTCTGGCGCGATGCCCGCGCTCGCGCCGCCCACCACGCGAGCGCGCGCGGCAAGGCCCAGCCGCTCGACCGCTGCATCAGAGGCGACGACGATCGCCGACGCACCGTCGTTGAGGCTGGACGCGTTGCCTGCGGTGACCACGGAGCCACCGGTGACGACGGGCCTCAGGCGCGCCAGCGCATCCATCGTCGTCTCCCGTCGCGGCCCCTCGTCGACCGTCACGTCGCCGGCCTTCGTCGGCATCGCCACGATCTCGTCGGCGAAGCGGCCGGCGTCGATCGCGGCGATGGCGCGCTCGTGGGAGCGGAGCGCGAAGGCGTCGGCCTGCTCGCGCGTGATGCCGTCGACGCGAGCGACCTCCTCGGCCGTCTCGGGCATCGAGAAGGTGGCCTTGTCGCGGGCCGCGAGCCGCGGGTTCGTGAAGCGCCAGCCGATCGAGGTGTCGAAGGCCTCGCCGGGCTTGGCCCACGGGCGCTCGGGCTTGGCCTGCACCCAGGGCGCGCGCGTCATCGACTCGACGCCGCCGGCGATCACGATGTCGGCGTCGCCGGCGCGGATCATCTGCGAGGCCATGATGATCGCCGACATGCCGGAGGAGCACAGGCGGTTGACGGTCATGCCCGGGATCTCATCGGGCAGCCCCGCCAGCAGCGTGGCCATGCGGGCGACGTTGCGGTTGTCCTCGCCGGCCTGGTTGGCGCCGCCGAGGATCACCTCGTCGATCGTCGCCGGGTCGAGGCCGGCGCGACGCACCGCCTCGCCGACCACGAGCGCAGCCAGGTCGTCGGGGCGAATGCTCGCGAGCGCGCCGCCGTAGCGGCCGACGGGAGTGCGCACACCTCCGACGAGAAGGGCCTCGGGCATGGGACTCCTGACTCCATCGTCGTGATCACCGAGCGGGCGATGCGCACCGCTCCACGAATTAGTGACCGATCGTTCAGGAATACAGTATGCCCCGCCGGATGCGCTCGCAAGCGCGGGCCCACGGTCTGCGTCAGCGCGCGCGGCGGCGGTTGCCCGCGAACGACGCGGTGCCGACGATGAGGCCGCCGATGGCGACCACCGTGATGGTGGCGATGCCGAGCGCCACGAGCGCGGCCTCGGCGGCGGTGAAGAGCAGTGAGAACATCTCCATGATGCGGTTCCTTTCGTCTGCTTCGACGGTAGGAAGAAGGAGTGCCGTGCCGCGTCCCTCCTGGGTCTCGGCGGCCTCATCCTCCGGGATGATGTCTGGCGATGGCATGCTGGCTGCATGCCGATCGAGCCCGACACCAAGGACTGGACCTGGGTCCTCCACGAGCGCTGCGCCGAGTGCGGGTTCGACCCGCTGGCGGTCGACCGCGACGACCTCGGCCGACGCATCCGCCATGCCGCCGCCGCGATGCACCAGCGGCTCCACGGCGATGCGGTGAGCGAGCGCCCCGACGACGCGACCTGGTCGCCGCTGGAGTACGCGGCGCACGTGCGCGACGTCTGCGGCGTCATGCAGACACGCCTCGAGCAGCTGCTGGGAGAGCCCGACCCCGAGTTCGCCAACTGGGATCAGGATCAGGCGGCGATCGACGGCGACTACGCGAGTCTCGAGCCCGAGCACGTGGCCGCCGAGCTCGACCTGGCTGCCGCGTCGCTCGCAGGCGCGGCGGATGGGGTGCCGTCAGACGCGTGGGAGCGGCCCGGCAGGCGCTCCAACGGCTCGGTCTTCACCGTCGAGACGCTGCTCGTCTACGCGCTGCACGACCTCGAGCACCACGCGGTCGACGTGACTCGGGCCTGATCCGGCGTCCGCCGGTCAGTGGACGGTATAGCCGCCGTCGGCGACGAGCGTGTGACCGGTGATGAGGGAGGCGGCGTCGCTGAGCAAGAAGGCGACCGCATCGGCGACCTCGTCAGCCGTGCCGAATCGGCCCAGCGGTATGCGGGCGAGCAGGCGCTCGGCGACCACCGGTTCGGAGAGCGTCGATGCGGTCAGCTCCGTCGGCACGAAGGTCGGTGCCACGGCGTTCACGCGAATGCCGTGCTGCCCCCATTCGAAGGCGAGCTGGCGCGTGAGCTGAGCGATCGCCGCCTTGCTGGAACCATATGCGGCGCGATCCTCGATCGCGACGATCCCCGCCTGCGATCCGATCGTCACCACCGCGCCTGGCGCGCCACGCGAGACCCAGTGGCGCGCGAGCGCCTGCGTGACGAAGAAGGTGCCCTTCACGTTGACGTCGTGCACCGCATCCCAGTCGTCCTCTCGCAGCTGCAGCGCGGGGACGGGCACGTTGACGCCGGCGTTGTTGACGAGCAGATCGATGCCGCCCGCAGCGTCGGTCGCGTGCTGGATCGCTGGCTCGATCGACGCGATCTCCGTGAGGTCGAGCACACAGGGGCGGGTGCCGTAGCGGTCGCCGATGCGCTGCGCCTCCTCTGTTGAGCGGCTGGTGCCGAGCACCGTCGCGCCACCGGCTGCGAGCCGATCGGCGATCGCTGCGCCAAGGCCCCTGCCGGCGCCTGTGACCAACGCAACACGCCCCTGGAAGCGACCCGAAGCATCCGTCTGCATGATGCGTGCCTCTCGCTCTGGCAGCGGCCGACCCGAGGGCCGGCCGCTGCAGCCACTCACCGCTGGAACGTGTGCTCGGTCCAGGGCAGCTCGGCACCGCCGTACTTCGCAGCGCGGATGTCGCCTGAACGGGCGTGACCCTCGAAGCGCTCGACGCGTGCCGCGCGACCGCACAGCTCGCCCAGGAACGCGCTCGACTCCTCGTTGACGACCTCCTGGTACGTGACGGTGCGCAGATACTTGCCGACCCACAAGCCACCCGTGTAGCGAGCGGCGCCGCGGGTGGGGAGCACGTGGTTGGTGCCGATGACCTTGTCGCCGTACGAGACGCAGGTGCCCTCGCCGAGGAAGAGCGCGCCGTAGTCGTGCATCTTCTCGAGCGCCTCGCGCGGCTGCTGCGTGAGGATCTGGACGTGCTCGGATGCGTAGCGGTCGGCGAGCGCGTAGGCGTCGTCGAGCGTCGTCACGACATGCACGGCGCCCCAGTCGCGCCACGCGGCCTCGGCGAAGTCGCGCGTCGACATGCCCGGCAGGAGCGCATCGATGTGCTCGATGACCGTGCGGCCGAGGTCCTCGCTGGTCGTGATGAGGATCGCGGGCGAGTCGGGCCCGTGCTCGGCCTGCGAGAGCAGATCGACCGCGACGACGAACGGGTCGGCGTGCTCATCGGCGACGATGAGCACTTCGGTGGGGCCCGCGAACAGGTCGATGCCGACCTCGCCGAAGAGCTGCCGCTTCGCCTCGGCCACGAAGGCGTTGCCGGGGCCGGCCAGCATGTTCACGGGAGCGATGGTCTCGGTGCCGACGGCCATGGCGGCGACAGCCTGGATGCCGCCGAGCAGGTAGATCTCGTCTGCACCTGCCAAACGCATGGCGGCGACGGTCGCGTCGGGCACCTCGCCCTTGATCAGCGGCGTGCAGGCCGCGACGCGCTCGACGCCGGCGACCTTGGCGGTGACGATCGTCATGTGGGCGCTGGCGAGCAACGGGTACTTGCCGCCGGGGATGTAGGCGCCTGCGGCCTGGATCGGCACGTGCTTCTGCCCCAGCAGCACCCCTGGCAGGGTCTCGATCTCGAAGTCGCTCAGCGACTCGAGCTGCTTCTGCGCCATGTGGCGCACCTGCTCCTGCACGAAGCGGATGTCCTCGAGCACCTGCTCGGGAACTCGCGCGACGATCTCGTCGAGCTGCTCCTCCGAGAGCAGGAAGGAGTCGGGCGCGTAGTCGTCGAACTTCTTCGAGTACTCGCGCACGGCTTCGTCGCCCCGCTCGCGGATGTCGGAGATGACGCCCTCCACGATCTGACGGACGTCGGCGGTGCTGCCGCGCTCTGCGGCGTCGCCCGAGGGCAGCTTGAGGTCGATCGTCGAGATCGGCTGGTCGGTCACGATGGTCATGATGGTTCTCCTTCGCGGTTGGTGGGTTCAGACTGCGGCGGGCACGCGCCCGGCGTCCGCCCGGTCGGCGGGCAGCTGACCGATCTCGTTCAGCTCGAGGTGACGGTTGTCCGGTGCGAACCAGACGGCGACCGCGGCGATCAGGGTGCAGACGATCGCGAACGCGATCACCGGCCAGATCGAACCGCCGCTCCACAGCACCATCGCGCTGGCGAGCGCGGGGGTGAAGCTCGCGAGCAGGATCGAGGCCATCTGGTAGCCGACGGAGATGCCGGAGTAGCGGACCTTCGTGGGGAACAGCTCGCAGTACAGCGCAGGCATCGGGGCGTAGACCATGCCGTGGCCGAGCCCGAGGAACAGCAGCACGCCGAGGATGATCGCCCAGGCCTCCCCGCTCTGCACGAGCAGGAACGTCGGTGCCGACACCGCGATGATGAGCGCGGCACCGATCAAGAAGGTGCGCCGCCGGCCGATGCGATCAGAGAGTGCGCCGTAGATCGGGATCATCACGATGTTGGCGGCCGCGCCCACCATGGAGGCGGTCAGACCGACCCAGCTGTCGACGCCGAGGTTCACCGCGACGTAGCTGAGCACGAAGGTCGTGAAGAGGTAGTAGTTGCCCGCCTCGGCGAAGCGACCGAAGATCGCGATCAGCAGCGAGCGACGGTGGTGCTTGAAGAGCACGGGCAGCGGCGCCTTCTGCTCCTCCTGCTCGGCCTCCATGCGCGCCTTCTCCTCGAGGAACGCGGGGCTCTCGGTCGCCCGCAGGCGAATGTAGAAGCCGACCGCGGCGAGGAGGATGCTGAGCAGGAACGGCACGCGCCATCCCCACTCGGCGAAGGCATCGCCGGAGACCCAGGCGACGAGGCTCACCACGGCCGTGCCGAGCAGCAGCCCGGCGGAGACGCCGATCTGCGGCCAGGAGCCGAAGAAGCCGCGGCGTTCGCGCGGGGCGTTCTCGACCGCGATGATCGCTGCGCCGCCCCACTCTCCGCCGACCGCGAACCCCTGCGCGAGGCGCAGCACGCACAGCAGCAGGGGTGCAGCGATGCCGATCTGCGCGTGCCCGGGCAACAGGCCGATCGCTGCGGTCGAGACCGTCATGATCGAGAACGTCAGGATCAGCGTCGACTTGCGACCGATCACGTCACCGAGGTGACCGGCGACGAAGGCGCCGATCGGGCGGGCGAGGAAGCCGACGCCGAACGTCGCGAGCGAGACGATCTGACCGATCGCGGGTTCGAGATCCGGAAAGAAGACGTGGCCGAACACGAGGGCTGAGGCCAGGCCGTAGATCGTGTACTCGTACCACTCGACGATGGCGCCGATGGTGCCGGACTGGAGTGAGAGCCGGGCGCTCTTGCGGCGGGCTGATGCAGTGTCGTTGCTCATGAGATGTCTCCTTTGACAGACAAGGAGAGCCTGCTGTGCATACGTATGAAACTCAACGCACGACGGCTGCCTTCGCTGCAGCGTGCGTCTGACGGGCGACGACCTCGACCTCGATCGTGCGCGACCCATCGACGGTGAGCCCTCGAACGAGGCGTGTGAGCATGTCGACGGCCTCTGCGGCGAGCGCCTCGAGATCGCATCGCACCGTGGTGAGCGCGAAGCGATCCCAGCCCGCGATCGCGATGTCGTCGAATCCGACGACCGACACGTCGCCCGGGACGTCCAGCTCGAGCGATGTGGCAGCGTTCAAGGCACCGAGCGCGAGCACATCGTTGAGGCAGAAGAGCACGCTGGCGCGCTGTGGCTGCGCCAACAGCTCGAGCGCTGCACGGTGTCCGCTGTCGGCGCCGAACTCGACGTGCTTCGTGCGGCGGTCTGGGATCCACAGCCCGGCCTCGTCGAGCGCCGTTCGCAGCCCGCGTTCGCGACGCGCGCTCGTGGAGTACTGCTCAGGGCCGGCGATGAGGGCGAAGTCGGTGTGGCCGAGCTCGATGAGCAAGCCGGCCAGTCGTGCGGCGCCGGCCTCGTCGTCGAAGGTGCATGACAGCTCATCGGGGTCGTCGGTCATGCGATTGACGAGCACGCACGGCAGGCCCGCTTCGGCCATGGCGCGAGGCAGTCGAGATGTGCGGCTCGCGGTCGTGTCGATGACGCCGTCGTACGAGCCATCGGAGAGCGCCGCGACGGTCAGCGCGTCGTCCTCGTGATCGCCGATGAGCACCGTCTGGTAGCCCTGATCGGCAAGACGTTGGCGAAGTGGCTCCAGCAGCTGCGGGTAGAACGGATTCGTGAGCGCCTCCGAGACGACCGCGATGCGGCCGGTGATCCGCGTGGAGAGCGAGCGACCAGACTGCAGCGGCACATAGCGCAGCTCTGTCGCGGCCCGCGCGACCTTCGCTCGCGTGGCGGGCGTGATGTTGGGCAGGTTGCGGAGCGCGCGGGAGACGGTGGACTGCGAGACGCCGGCCAGGCGGGCGACGTCGAAGCTGGTGACTCGGCGGGTCATGCCTCTAGCGTCTCGCGCTTCGCATGCGCATGCAGCGCAGAAGTCGTCACGCTCTGCGACGATGGGTGCTGTGAAGACTGCACCCGACCTCGCTGCCGACGTGCCGCCGTTCGACGTTCCCGCTGATCTCGACATCCGTCTCGTGGTGTGCGACATGGACGGCACGCTGCTCGACGCCGACGGCCGCGTGCCCGACGCGTTCTGGCCGTTGCTGACGCGCATGCAGGCAGCCGGCATCGCCTTCGCGCCCGCGAGCGGCCGCCAGCTGGCCACCCTCGAGCACCTCTTCGCGCGAGCCGGCACATTCTCGTGCATCGCTGAGAACGGCGCCATCGCCACCCACGACGGCGAAGTCATCGGCACCACGACGGTCGACCCGGATGCGGTGCGGCAGATCGTGCACACGGTGCGGGAGTCGGATGGTGAGCTGGACCTCGTCGCGAGCCGCCGCGAGATCGCCTCGATCGAGTCGACCGACCCCGTCTTCGTCGCGGAGGCGCAGCAGTATCACGTGGCGTTCGAGGTGGTTGAGGATCTGCTCGACCGCACCGACGACGTGCTGAAGCTCGCGGTGTATGCGGCGAGCGGCTCTGCGGCCGCCGCCGAGCGGTGGCTCACGCCCGGGCCCGCGGGGCACCGCGTCATGATCGGCTCGCCGAACTGGGCCGACGTCATCCACGACAGCGTCGACAAGCGGCTCGGCGTCGAGGCGCTGCAGCGCGAGCTGGGCGTGACCCCGGCGCAGACAGTGGTCTTCGGCGACTATCTCAACGATCTCGGCATGCTCGCCGACGCCGACTGGACCTTCGCGATGGCGAACGCCCATCCCGACGTGCTCGCGACGGCCCGCTACCGCGCCCCGAGCAACGTCGAGCACGGCGTGGTGCAAGTGCTGGAGCGGCTGCTGGTCTGAGGCGGGATCGGTCGGCTGCCCCGCCTCACCCTGCTGCGGCCGCTCACGGCCAGGTCTCTATGACGGCCGCCTGTTCCGGGCCACCGCGGAACTTCCGGTCATCCATGAGCAGCGGCATCCCGAGCGACTCTGCGAGGGCGACGTGCAACGCGTCGTAGGCGGTGAAGCTGTATCGCAGCGCCAAGACTCGCCGCTGGAATGGTTGCATCGGGTAGCGTCGGTCATCTCACCGCCAATCGGCGTCGATGAACGACTGGATGTCCGTGGCGCTGGCCTCGATGCTGTCGCGCGAAGCGATGCGCGCCATGACGTCTGCCATCAGGGGGCGAGACGCGTCGTCGTGGATGAGCTCGCGGAGATAGCTGTGAGCCGGGCGCTTGCGCGAGCGGCCGGGACCGTCACCCCCGGAATGCCGCCAACCCCGTCAGCGCCTGCCCGATCACGAGGGTGTGCACTTCGTCGGTGCCCTCGTAGGTGCGCACGCTCTCGAGGTTCGCGGCGTGCCGCATGGGGGAGTGCTCGAGCGAGACGCCGTTGCCGCCCAGGATGGCGCGCGCCTCGCGGCAGATGTCGATCGCCGTACGGCACGAGGCGAGCTTGCCCATCGAGATCTCGTGCGGGCGCAAGCCACCGGCGTCCTTGCGACGCCCGAGGTGCAACGCCAGCAGCTGCGCCTGCTGCAGCGACAGCGCCATCTCGGCCAGCCGCGCCTGCGTCAGCTGCATGCCGGCGAGCGGCCGGCCGAAGACCTCCCGCTCGCCCGCGTAGGCGAGCGCCGTCTCGAGCGCGTCGCGGCCGGCGCCGAGCGCACCCCAGGCGATGCCGAACCGCGCCTCGTTCAGGCACTCGAAGGGCGCCCGCAGTCCCCGCGCCTCCGGCAGCCGCGCCGACTCCGGCACCCGCACGCCCTCGAGCGCGATGTCGCACTGGATCGACGCCCGCATCGACAGCTTCGGCTCGATCGGCGTCGCCGTGAAGCCCGGCGTCGACGTCTCCACCAGGAAGCCGCGCACGCCCTCCTCGGTCTGCGCCCAGATGACGGCGACGTCGGCGATCGAGGCGAGCCCGATCCAGCGCTTCGCGCCGTCGATCACCCAGTCGTCGCCGTCGCGCCGCGCGAAGGTCTGCATCGCGCCGGGATCGCTGCCCGCGTTCGGCTCCGTGAGCCCGAAGCAGCCGATCGCCTCACCCGCCGCCATGCGCGGCAGCCACGCCTGCTTCTGCTCCTCCGAGCCGTGCTTCGCGACCGCGCTCATCGCGAGCGAGCCCTGCACCGACACGAAGGTGCGGATGCCGCTGTCGCCCGCCTCGAGCTCCTGCATCGCGATGCCGTACTCCACCGACGAGCGCCCCGCGCATCCGTAGCCCGTGATGTGCATGCCCAGCAGCCCCTCGGCCGCGAGCTTCGGCACGAGCTCGCGCGGGAAGTGCGCGCGCTCGAACCAGTCGGCGATGTGCGGCCTGATCTCGCGGTCGACGAGCGCCCGCACCCGCGCCCGCACGGCGCGCTCCTCGTCGGTGAGCAGCGATTCGAGATCGAGCAGGTCGGTGGTCATGGGGCTCCTCGGTCGATGGCGTCGGTCGATGGCGTCAGGCGGATGCGTTGGCGCGCGTGTCGCGGTCAGGGTGCGGGCTGCGAGAGCCAGGCTCGCACGGATGCGTCGTGCTCGCCGAGCAGCGGAGGCGCGGTCGTCGACGTGCGCGCGACGCCGTCGATGCGGATGGGCGAGGCGAGCTGACGGCCCACGCCGGCGGCGCCGCGCACCTCGCGCACCGGGTCGAGCCCCACCTCGGCGGCGAGCGCGAGGCCCTCGCCGATCGTGCGCACGCGGCTGGCGACGAGGCCGGCGGCGAGCATGCGCTGCTCCCAGACTGCGGCGGTGCCGGCGGCGAGCGCGGCCTCGAGCAGCGGCACGAGCGCCTCGCGGTGGGCGACGCGCTGGGGGTTGGTGGCGAAGCGCGGGTCGCCGGCGAGCTCGGGCGCGCCCAGCAGCGCCGCGAAGGCGCGGAACTGCCCGTCGGTGCCGACGGCGACCGCGAGCGGCCCGTCGCCGGTCTCGAGCAGCTGGTAGGGCACGATCGAGGGATGCGCGCTGCCGGCCCGGCGGGGTTCTGCGGCGACGCCCGCGGGGACAGCCTCGGCGCCGATCGGCCCCAGCACCGCCTGCAGCTGGTTGACGAGCGCCGCCTGGATGCTCGAGAGCAGTGCCACCTCGACGAGCCCGCCGCGGCCCGTGCGGCCCCGGCGCAGCAGCGCCGCGAGGATGCCGGCGAGCGCATCCTTCGCGGTGAGCACGTCGACGAGCGCCACGCCCGCCTTGGTCGGCGGCCCTTCGGTATCGCCGGTGATGTGCATGAGCCCGCTCGCGGCCTGCAGCACGAAGTCGTAGCCGGCGCGGCCGGCGCCGCCGGGCTGGGCGCCGTAGCCGGTGATCGAGCACCACACGAGCCCCGGGTGCTCGGCGAGCAGCGCGTCGCGGTCGAGGCCCAGCCGCGTGGCGCCGCCGGGTCGGAAGTTCTCGATCACGACGTCGGCGCGCGCGATGAGCTCGCGGGCGAGCGCGAGGTCGGCGGGCGCGCCCAGGTCGAGCGCGACCGACTCCTTGCCGCGGTTGGCGCTGTCGAAGTAGGTCGAGCCCGTCGCCGAGGCCGGCGGCGACCAGGCGCGGGTGCCGTCGCCCGTGCCCGGCTGCTCGACCTTGATCACGCGCGCTCCGAGGTCGGCGAGCGTCGCGCCGACGAGCGGCCCGGCCAGCACGCGCGAGAGGTCGGCGACCAGCAGCCCGGCGAAGGGCGCGTCGTCGGGGTGTGGGGCAGCGGTCACGCACCCAGCATGCCGGATCGTTCCGTCATCAGGCAATCCCGCGTATCGTGCCCATCGTCGAACACCCTCGCGAACCCCCTGGAGGACCCATGGCCTACCGCTCCGTCGACCCCGCGACGGGCGAGCTCATCGCCGAGCACGCCGACGCCACCGACGCCGAGATCGAGCGCGTCCTGCAGGCCGCGGCCGACGCATCCGCTGCCCTGCCGAGCCTCGAGGAGCGCATCGCGGCGATGCGCGCCATCGCGGCCGGCTTCCGCGAGCGCGAGGCCGAGCTGGCCGAGACGATCGCGCGCGAGATGGGCAAGCCGCTGCCGCAGGCGGCGGGCGAGGCGCGGCTCGTCGCCGACATCTGGGACTGGTACGCCGACCGGCCGGAGCTGCTCGCGAGCCGCGAGATGGAGACCGGTTGGCGCGGCCGCAGCGCGCGCGTCGAGCTGCGGCCGACCGGGCCGCTCGTGGGCGTCATGCCCTGGAACTTCCCCTACTACCAGGTCGCCCGCTTCGCCGCCCCCAACCTGCTGCTCGGCAACCCGGTGATCATCAAGCACGCCGGCAGCTGCACCGGTGCGGCGCTGCTCATGCAGGAGATGGCGGATGCCTCGGGCCTGGCCCCGGGGCTCTACCAGACGGTGCTGGCCACCAACGGGCAGATCGCGCGCATGATCGAGGACCCGCGGGTGCAGGGCGTCTCGCTCACCGGCAGCGAGCGGGCCGGCGCGGCCGTGGCCGAGACGGCCGGCCGGGCGCTGACGCGCTGCGTGCTCGAGCTGGGCGGCTCCGACCCGTTCATCCTGATGTCGACCGACGACCTCGAGCGCGACGTCGCGACCGCCATCGCCGCCCGCACCCGCAACTGCGGGCAGGCGTGCACCTCGGCGAAGCGCTTCATCGTGCACGAATCGCTCTACGACGCGTTCGTCGAGCGGCTCGTCGCCGGCATGGCGGCGCTGCGCATCGGCTCGCCGCTCGAGGAGGGCGTCGAGGTGGGCCCGATGTCGAGCGAGGCCGCGGCGGCAGAGCTCGTCGGGCAGGTGGAGGCCGCGGTCGCCGAGGGCGCGACGCTCGCGGGCGGCAGGCGCATCGACCGGCCGGGCGCGTGGGTCGAGCCCGGCGTGCTCACGGGCGTCACCCGCGACATGGCCGTGTGGCACCAGGAGCTGTTCGGACCCGTCGCGATCGTCGTGCCGGTGCGCGACGCGGCCGAGGCCGTCGAGGCCGCGAACGACTCGCCCTTCGGGCTGGGCGCCAACGTCTTCGACGCCGACGCCGAGCGGGCCGCCTGGATCGCCGAGCGGCTCGAGGCCGGCATGGTCTCGATCGGCGCGTTCGGCATCTCGCGGCCCGAGCTGCCCTTCGGCGGCGTGAAGCGCTCGGGCTTCGGCCGGGAGCTCGGCCCGGATGCGGTGCTCGAGTTCGCGAACCGGCGGCTCGTGACGCAGCCGGCCGCGTAGATCGCCCGCCCCGCCCCGTAGATCGCCCTTCGGCGGGCTCAGCAGCCGGAGCGCGCGGCGCAGCCGCTCGCGTCACGAGATCGGAGGGGCGAATCGCTACCGCCTGCGGTCTCGTGACGCGTGCGTGCTGCGCACGCGCGCTCCTCGACCTACGGCGGGCGGGCGCCTGCGGTTTCGTGACGGCAGCGGGCTGCGCCCGCGGCCTCCTCAACCTACGGCGCGTACGGCGGGAGCTAGCGACCCAGCGTCGAGGCGCGGTAGCGCACCTCGATGGGCAGCGGCACGGATGCGTCGGGCCGGGCCTCGCCGCGGATGATCCGCACGAGCAGCTCGACGCACAGCGCCCCGGCGGCCCGCGGCGCGAGGTCGACGGCCGTCACGGGCGGATCCGTGTAGGCGAGCGCCGGGCTGTCGACCATCGCCGCGACCAGCACGTCCTCGCCGACGACGCGCCCGGCGTCCTGCAGCACGTCGGCCACCACGATCGCCGAGCCGTCCGGCCCGCACAGGAACGCATCCGTCTGCGGCCGAGCGGCGAGCACCTCGCGCGTCGCCTCGGCGTACGCCGCCGAGTCCGATCCGAAGGGGCGCTCGACGATCGTGGGCTGGATGCGCTGCTCGCGGCACCACGCGCTGTAGACGACCTGCGCGCGGGTGCCCCAGTCGGTGACGGCGGGGGAGGCGAGGAAGGCGGGCGCCGCGCTGCCGCGGGAGGCGAGGTGGTCGAGCAGCTCGCGGATCGCTCCTTCGTGGTCGGCGGAGACCACCCCGGTCGCGACCTCGCCGAACGCTCGCTCGAGCGTGACGATCGGCAGGTCGAGGGCGAGCAGCCGCTCGGCCACCGGGTCGTCGGCGAGCGGGTCGAGCAGGATGATGCCGTCGACGCTCGGCGGCGGCTGCTCGCCCGCGAGCCGGCGGGAGGTGATGACGGTGACGTCGACCTCGTCGGCGCCCGCCTGCTCGAGCGCGCCGTAGACGGTCTGCAGGTAGTAGTCGATGCGCGTCATCGCCTCGGGCAGGTGGATGCCGATCGTGCCGGTCGTCGCGGCCCGCAGCGAGCGCGCCGCCGTGTTGGGCCGGTAGCCGAGCTCGGCCGCCGCCTGCTCGACGGCCACGCGCGTGCCCTCCGAGACGCGCCCGTGCCCGCGCAGCGCATCCGACGCCGTCGTGCGCGAGACGCCCGCGCGCTTGGCGACGTCGACGATGGTCGCGGCTCTCCTGCTCATGCCAGTTGTCTACCACGGCCCGGCGCTCGCGAGGCGAGCGAGGCGGATCGATCCGGCACCAATGGCCGAGCGGAATGTCACGATTGTGTGAACTTCGGGCGGATGCGGTGGCGCGGGCTTGACCCGGATGCTCGCCCCGCGTAGATTTCCCGGCATGCCGGAACGATCCGGCACCGCCGGTCGATCGATGGCGTTCGACAGGCATGGATCTCTGACCACGGAGGCACCCCCGTGCGCACCACCTCCAAGATCACCGTCGCGGCGGCCGCGATCGCGGCGCTCGCTCTCACCGCCTGCACCGGCGGCGGCGCCACGCCCGGCGGCAGCGAGCAGCCCGCCGACCCGAACCTGCCGGCCGGCTACGCGTCGGTCGCCGACGAGTCGATCGAGAGCGCCGGCGGCCCGCTGCACGTGCAGGTCGACTACGACACCGCCGAGGCGCAGGGCCTCGACCCCGCCTTCGCCGAGATCGCGCGATCGTGGTCGATCATGGGCCTCGTGTACGAGTCGCTCGTGACCGTCGGCCCCGGCTTCGAGATCCAGCCGGAGCTCGCCGCGTCGTGGGAGCAGCCCGACGACACCACCTACGTGTTCGACCTGCAGCCCGGCGCCACCTTCTCGAACGGCCGCGCCGTGAGCGCCGCCGACGTGGTCGGCTCGCTGAACCGCCTGCGCGAGTCGGGCTCGGTCTGGTCGGGCCAGCTCGGCCCCATCGCCGAGATCGCCGACACCTCCTCGGGCGACGCGCAGCAGGTGACGATCACGCTCGAGACGCCCTTCACGCCGCTGCTCGCCGCGCTCGCCAACACGCCCGCCGCCATCCTGCCGATGCAGGAGATCGAGGCGGGCGAGCTCGACCCGACCGCCGAGATGCTCGGCTCCGGCGCCTTCACGGTCGCCGAGCACCGGCAGGACGAGTCGTGGTCGTTCGAGGCGAACGCCGAGTGGTGGAACGCCGAGCAGCTGGGCATCGACGCGCTCGAGCTGACGATCGCCGCCGACGACCAGACCCGTCTCGCCGGGCTGCGCGACGGCTCGACGCAGCTGGCGAACTTCTCCAACCCCGACGCGCTCTCGCTGCTGGCGGGCGCGCAGGGCGTCACCGCCGTGAGCCAGACGCAGAGCGACTTCTTCTACGCGATGCTGAACTCGGTCAACCCCGACTCGCCGTTCGTCGACCAGCAGCTGCGGCAGACCGTCAACGCCGTGCTCGACCGGCAGGGCATCGTCGACCTCGCCCTCGCGGGCGCGGCGGTGCCGACGGCGGTCACGCCCGCCAACCTGCCCGACGCGTGCGCGGCCGACTCCGTGCCCTCCGCATCCGCAGAGCCCGCCGCCGACGCCCTCGCGGGCGAGAGCATCTCGCTGCTGATCTACAACGACGACCCCTCGCTCACCGCGCTCGCGCAGGTGGTGCAGCAGCAGCTGCAGGGCGCCGGCGCTGAGGTCACGCTCGACAGCGTCGACTACGGCACCTACTCCGAGCGGGTCTACGTCGCCCAGCCGGGCGACTTCCAGATGGCGCTCGGCTGGTTCGCCGGCTACGGCGACGCCTCGATGGTGACCAACTGGTGGAACCCCGAGACGGCCGTCTTCAACGCCGGCTTCGCGCAGCCGCACGACGACCTCTCGGCCGCGATCGCCGAGGCGCAGGCGCTGCCCGCCGGCACCGAGCGCGCCGAGGCGCTGCAGTCGGTCTGCGACCTCGCCGACACCCACGCCGAGATGGTGCCGCTCGCCACCCGCCCGCAGGTGGTCGGCATCCGCAGCGACCAGCTGTCGGCGTCGGTGCTCTCCGACGAGGGCTACGGCGACTTCCTGCGGCTGATCGCCGAGTTCAAGACGATCGAGGGCTGATGCAGACGCTGCGGTGGGTGGGCCGCCGGCTCCTGATGGGGCTGGTGACGCTGCTCGGCATCGCGCTGCTCGTGTTCTTCGCGGCGCGGCTGGTGCCGGGGCAGGCCGCCTCGGTGCTGCTGGGACCGCTCGCGACGCAGGAGCAGCGCGATGCGCTCACCGCAGAGCTGGGCCTCGATCGCGACCTGTTCACGCAGTTCGGGATCTGGATCGGGAAGGTCGTCACCGGCGACTTCGGCGACTCGATCATCTCGGGCCAGCCGGTGCTCGACGAGATCGCGCTGCGCCTGCCGGTGACGGCGACGCTCGCCCTCATGGCGCTCGGCATCGCGCTGCTCGTCGGCGTGCCCCTCGGCGTGCTGCAGGCGCTGCGGGCACGCCGGCGCGGCGGCGCGGTCGGCTCGCGGGTGATCAGCGGGCTCGGCATCTCGGTGCCCGAGTTCGTGCTCGGCGCCCTCGTGGTGCTGCTGTTCTCGACCGTGCCGCTCGGCATCACCATCGGCGCCTTCACCGCCATCAGCGACGACCTCTGGCTGGGCCTCGTCTCGAGCCTGCTGCCGGCGCTCGTGCTGTCGGTCTTCTGCGCCGCCGCCACCGCCCGCACCACGCGCGACGCGGTGCTCGGGGTGCTCGTCGAGCCGTGGATCCAGGCCGCCGTCGGCCGCGGCGAGCGGCCATGGGCGATCGTGCGGCACCACGTGCTGCGCAACGCATCCATCCCCATCCTCACGCTCGCGGCCACGCTGCTCGCCTACCTGCTCGGCGGCGCCGTCATCGTCGAGGGCCTGTTCAACGTGCCGGGCGTCGGCTCCTACATGCTGCTGGCGATGGACCGGCGCGACTACGCCGTCATCCAGGCGGCCGTCATGCTCGCGGCCGTGGTGTTCGTGGTGATGAGCGTGCTCGTCGAGCTCGCCTCCAACCTCATCGACCCGCGGGTCTCGACGATGGGAGCGACGACATGACCGGCGCCGCCGCAGCCCTCGCCCGCACGCCCGGCAGGCTCCGCAGCCTGCGCACGAGCGACCCGGTGCTGACGATCGCGGTCGTCATCCTCGGCCTGCTCGTGGCGGCCAGCCTCGCCGGGCGCCTCATCCCCGGCCTGAACGACGGCACCACGACCGTGGGCGGGCGCTTCGAGGCACCGAGCCTCGCGCATCCGCTCGGCACCGACAGCCTCGGCCGCAGCCTCGTCGCGCGACTGCTCGAGGGCATCGGCACCACCTTCCTGCTCTCGGCGCTCGCCGTGCTCTGCACCGCGGTCATCGCGACCGCGCTCGGCATCGTCGCCGCCTACGCCGGCGGCTGGGTGCGCGAGCTCGTGATGCGCATCGGCGACGTGCTCTACGCCTTCCCGGCGATCCTGCTGGCGCTCCTCGTCGCCGCCGCGATCGGGCCGGGCTCGACCGCGGCGCTCGCGAGCATCGTGCTCGTGACCGTGCCGCTCATGACCCGCATGGTGTGCGCGGCGGCCACCGACGTCGCCCGGCGCGACTTCGTCACCAGCGCCAGGATCTCGGGCGTCGCCGCACCGGTCATCATGGTGCGGCACCTGCTCACCTGCGTCAGCGGCACCGTCGTCGTGCAGGGCACCTACGCGCTGTCGGTCGCGATCCTCGTCGAGGGCGGCCTCTCCTTCCTCGGCTACGGCGTGCAGCTGCCGGCCGCATCGCTCGGCCTGCTCGTGAGCGAGGGCAACGTCTACCTGCTCACCGCGCCGTGGATCCTCATCGCCGCGGGCACCACCATGGTGCTCGCGATCCTCGCCGTCACCCTGGTCGGCGACGCCCTGCGCGACCGGCTCGAGCCGCGAGAGGCGGTGGACCTCACATGAGCCTCATCGAGATCGACGACCTGGTCGTCGAGTTCCGCACCCCGCGCGGCACCGTGCGCGCCCTCGCCGGCGCCACCCTGCACGCCTCGGCGGGCGAGCGCATCGCGATCGTCGGCGAGTCGGGCAGCGGCAAGTCGACCATCGGCACCGCCATCGGCGCCCTGCTGCCGGCCAACGGCGGCTTCGCGGGCGGCACGGTGCGCGTCGACGGCGTCGACGTCGGCACGCTCGACCGGCCCGGCCTCCGTCGGCTGCGCCGCGAGACGCTCGGCTTCATCCCGCAGGATCCGATCGCCACGCTCAACCCCACGATGCGGGTCGGCGGGCAGCTCGCGCTCGTCGTGCGCGACCTCGGCGGCGACGCCTCGAGGGCGGCGCTCGCGCAGCTGCTCGAGGAGGTGCAGATCGCCGATCCCGCCGACGTGCTGCGACGCTTCCCGCACCAGCTCTCCGGCGGCATGGCGCAGCGCGTCGCGATCGCCATCGCGATGGCGCGCCGCCCGCGCATCCTGATCGCCGACGAGCCCACCGCGGCGCTCGACGCCAACGTGCGCCGCGAGGTGCTGAAGCTCGTCTTCGAGGCCGCGGAGCAGACCGGCGCCACCGTCGTGTGGCTCAGCCACGACCTGGATGCGGTGGCCAAGTGGTGCCGGCGGGTGGCGGTCATGTACCGGGGCAGGATCGTGGAGGACGGACCGACGGCCTCCGTGCTCGAGGCGCCCGAGCATCCGTACACGCAGTCGCTGCTCGCCGCCATGCCGTCGCGGCTGCGGCGCGGCGTCGAGGTGCGCACCTACACCGAGATGCTCGCCAGCCAGGCCGGCGAGCCCGACGACGCGGAGGTGGGCGCATGAGCCTGCTCGAGCTCGACACCGTCACCGTGCGCTTCGGCCACGGCGCCCGCACCGTGCACGCGCTGCGCGAGGTGAGCCTCGCCGTCGAGGAGGGGCAGACGCTCGGCCTGGTGGGCGAGTCGGGCTCCGGCAAGTCGACCGCCGCCTCGGTGGCGCTCGGCCTGCGCGCGCCCGACGCCGGCGAGGTGCGCTTCGACGGCAGGCCTCTGCGCCGCCGCCGCACCGCCGGCGAGATGCAGGCCGTGCTGCAGCACCCCATGTGGGCGCTCAACCCGCGCATGACCGTCGCCGCCTCGATCGCCGAGCCGCTCAGCGTGCGCACCCGCGACCGCGCCGAGGTGCGCGCGCGGGTCGCCGAGCTGCTCGAGCAGGTCTCGCTCGAGCCCGCGATCGCCGAGCGGCGGCCGCACGAGCTCTCCGGCGGGCAGCGGCAGCGCGTCGCCATCGCCCGCGCGCTCATCACCCGGCCGCGCTTCATCGTCTTCGACGAGGCCGTCAGCGCCCTCGACGTGTCGGTGCAGGCGCAGGTGCTGCAGCTCGTGCGCCGGCTGCAGGCCGAGCACGGCTTCGGCGCGCTGTTCATCTCGCACGACCTCGCCGTCGTCCGCTACCTCGCCGACCGCATCTGCGTGATGCGCGCGGGCGAGGTGGTGGAGGACGCTCCGACCGAGGCCTTCGTGGCCGGCCCGACGCATCCGTACTCCCGATCCCTCCTGGAGGAGCTATGACCGCCTTCGCACCGCAGAGCACCACGTTCGCCCCGCAGCAGGAGTGGGACGCCGAGCCCCGCCGCACGCCCCGCTCGAGCTTCGCGGGCCTCGCCGTCAACGGCGATGCACCGCTGACGCCCGTGCCCGGCACCGCTCGCGCGCAGGTCGAGTTCGACTTCCCCGGCGTGCGCATCGGCACGGCCGAGTACGCCGAGGGGCCCACCGGCGTGACGGTCGTCGAGGTCGACGGCGGCGCCCGCACGGCCATCGACGACCGGGGCGGCGCCGTCGGCATCGTCGGCCGCTACCCCTTCAACCACGCGATCGCGCTCGCGGGCGGCTCGGTGCACGGCCTCGCCGCCGCGAGCGGGGTGACGGATGCGCTCATGGAGCGCGCAGGGCGCAGGACCGGCTTCGCCGACCTGCAGGTCGTCTCCGGCGCCTGCATCTACGACTTCGCCGTGCGCGACAACGCGATCGCGCCCGACAACGCGCTCGGCCGTGCCGCCCTCGACGCGGCGGTCTCCGGCAGCGCGCCCGTCGGCCGGGTGGGCGCGGGCGCCGGCGGCAGCTGCGGCAAGACGCGCCCCGAGGCGACCGAGTGGGCGGGGCAGGGCGTCGCCTTCCGGCAGGTGGGCGAGCTGAAGGTGCTCGCGCTCGTCGTCGTGAACGCGGTCGGCGCCGTCTTCGACCGCGACGGCACCGTGCTGCGCGGCAACGTGCAGGCCGACGGCACCCGCAGGCATCCGGTCGTCGACGGCCACGAGGCCTTCGCCGCCGGCGGCGTGCCGAGCGAGGCGGCGCTCACGCCCGGCAACACGACCCTCTCGGTCGTCGTCACGAACGCCAAGCTGGCAGAGACAGACCTGCAGCAGATGGCCACGCAGATCCACTCGTCGATGCACCGTGCCATCCAGCCCTTCCACACCTCGCTCGACGGCGACACGCTCTTCCTGCTCACGACCGATGAGGTCGACCTGCCCGTCTACGACCCGCGCCAGGGCCTCGGTCCGAGCATCGCGTCGTTCGGCGCCATCGCCTCCGAGACCATGTGGGATGCGGTCATCGAGAGCGTGCGCTGACGTGCACACCTACCCGAGCTACCACGCGCCCGACGGGCGGGCGATCGTCGACTTCGTCGCCCGCACGCCGTTCGCGCTCGCGGTGACCTCGCAGGCGGGCGCCCCGATCGCCACGCACGTGCCGGTGGTGGTGCCGCCCGGGCTCGACGTCGCATCCGCCGACACCCTCGTCGGCACGACGCTCTGGTCGCACATGGGGCACGCCAACCGCCACTGGCGGCTGATGGAGGACCGGCCCGAGGTGCTGCTCATCCACAGCTCGTCGCACGGGTACGTGTCGCCGACGCTGTACGAGAAGGACCCATCGGTGCCGACCGTCGACTACACGGCCGTGCACCTGACGGGCACGGTGCGGCTGCTGCACACCGACGACGAGGCGCTCGCGGTGGTCGAGCAGACCGTGCGGCAGCTCGAGGGCACGCGCGAGAAGCAGTGGGACATGACGGCATCGCTCGACGTCTTCCGCGCGATCATCGGCGGCGTCAAGGCCTTCACGATCGACATCACCGCCGAGCAGGCCGTCTTCAAGCTGAGCCAGGACAAGCCCGCCGACGTGCGCGCGCGGGTGCGCGACGAGTTCGCGGGCGCCGCCGTCTGCCCGCACGCCGATCTCGCCGGGATGATGGATGCGCTGCCCGCCGAGCACGTGCGGCGCGGCCACTACCCACCGCTGGAGGATGCATGAGAGTCACCGAGCTGCGATTGACGGATGCCTCGGCCCACGCCCGCGGGATCGCCTACGGTGCCGAGATGGGCGGCGAGGTGCGCCGCACGATCGAGCTCTACCGGCAGGCGTACGAGGTGATGGGCGTGCCAGCGGGCGTGGTCGACGAGGTGGTGGCGGGCTCGCTCGAGGCCGTGCGCGATTGGGCGCCGACGCAGTGGGAGGAGCTGACGGGCCTCGCCTCGAGCGCCGGGGCGAGCATGCACGACCTGATGCTGCTCACCGCCCGCACCGAGATCCTCGCGCACGCGCCCGTCGGCGTGCTCGAGTGCTCGACGGTCGTCGCGCTGCACGACGACCGCCGGCCGATGACGATGCAGACCTGGGACTGGCACGGCGAGCTCGTGCCGACCGGGGTGATGCTCGAGCTGCACCTGCCGGGCGGGTCGGATGCGCCCGCCCGCGTCGTGCGCACCTTCAGCGAGACCGGCATGGTCGGCAAGATCGGCGTCACGGCGCCGGCCGGCGGGCACGGCGGGCTGGGCGTGCACTTCAACATCCTCCACCACGCCTCCGATCGGGCGGCGATCGGCGTGCCCGTGCACGTCGTGATGCGGCGCATCCTCGATGAGGCCTCGAGCGTCGACGACGCGGTGGCGCTCGCGCGCTCGGCGACGGTCGGCGCCTCGACGGTGCTGACCGTCGTGCAGGGCGCGAGCGCGTCGGCGCCCGCGCGCGCGGCGAGCCTCGAGCTCGCCCCCGAGGGCGTGGCGGTCGTCGAGGCGCAGGAGGGCTTCCTCGCGCACACGAACCACTTCCTCGACCCGCAGCTCGCCGCCGGCGAGGCGACGTCCGACACCTCGACGACCGGCCCGCGCTACGACCACACGGTCGCGCAGCGCGCGGCGATCGGCGCGGCCGACGACGCCGTGTCGATGGCGGCCGCGATGTGCGGGGCGGCGGGGGCGGATGCGCCGGTGTGCGTGCGCGTCAAGCCCGCGGCCTCGCTCTCGGACCGCTGGGAGACGCTGCTCACCGCCTCGCTCGACGTCGTCGCCGGCGCGATCGACTGGTTCGCGGGCCCGCCGAGCGGGCTCGACGCCGGCACCGTGCGCCGGTTCGGCTGAGGTCCCGCGTGCGCGTGCTCGAGATCGCCGGCGCCTCGCCCCGCGAGCGCGGCGTCGATCGCGGCCGGCAGGTCGCGAGCGTCGTGCGCGCGCACTGGCCGGTGCACCTGCAGCTGTTCGCGCTCGCAGGCTGGAGCGAGGCCGAGGTGCGCGAGCACGCGCTCGCCTCGATCGACGCGCTCGGGGACTGGTGGCCGGACGGCCGCGACGAGATCGCGGGCGTCGCCGAGGGCGCGGGACTCGAGCCGTGGGTGGCGGCGGCGCTCGGCGCCCGCACCGAGCTGCTGGTGGCGAAGGGCGGGCCGGATGCGCACGCCGGGGCGACGGGTGCCGGGCACCCCGGCCGCGAGTGCACGATCCTCGCGACGCTCGCGCCCGCCGCGGCGACGCAGGTCTGGGACTGGCACCGCGAGCTCGCCGGCGCCTGGCACGCGCAGCAGGTGCGGGGCGGGCCGCTCGCCTTCGCGGGCATCACTGAGCACGGCATCTGCGCCAAGGTCGGCATGAACGAAGTGGGCGTGGGCGTGCTGCTCGCGATCCTCTCGCACGCCGAGGATCGAGTCGGCGGGGTGCCGATCCACTCGGTACTGCACCGCATCCTCGCCGAGGCAGAGACGGTGGAGGCGGCGCTCGCGATCGCCGCCTCGGCGCGCGTGACGTCGTCGAGCGTCCTGACGCTCGTCGGGCCGACCGCCGACCGTGGCCGCATGACCGCCGCGATCGAGCTGAGCCCGGCGGGCAGCGAGCGCATCGAGCCGGAGCCCGACGCGCTCGGGCAGCACTGGCTGCCGCGCACGAACCACTTCCTCTCGCGCCGGCTCGCGGCGGGCTCCCGCACGTTCCGCGGCGACCCTGACAGCGACGACCGGCTGCGGCTGCTGCGCGCCCGCATCGCCGCCCGCGCGGGTGTCGAGCCGGTGCGCGGCGCGCTCGACCTCGTGCCGATGCTGCGCACCGCGCCCGGAGCCGAGCTCGGCGACATCTGCTGCGTCGCGCGCCCCGAGCAGCCGCTCGGCCGCGCCTGGCAGACCCTCGCGACGGTCGCGATCGACGCGGAGGGCCTGACGATCATCGAGGGCTCGCCGCTCGAGCGTCCGCGCGCCCGCCTGCACGTGCCGCTGGACTCGTAGCGCGCTGCCGGGCCCGTAGGTCGAGGAGGCCGCGGGCGGAGCCCCGTAGGTCGAGGAGGCCGCGGGCGGAGCCCGCTGCCGTCACGAGACCGCAGGGCCGACCTCCCGCCGCTTCGGTCTCGTGACGCGTGCGTGCTGTGCACGCGCGCTCCTCGACCTACGGGGTCTGCAGGTCGTCGAGCGACTTGTCGGGGCGCAGGCCCCGCCACACGGGGTGCCGCAGCGCGCCCGACGCGGTCTGCTCGGTGTGCTCCACCTCGCCGACGGTCGCCCGCACCCAGCGCGCCCTGCGGGCGACGTCGGCCGGCAGCTCGTCGACCCTCGGCGCTGTCCTCCGCGGCCGCAGCTCATCCCGCAGCCGGTCGCGCTGCTTGCCCGAGAAGCCCGTGCCGACGCGGCCCGCGTACCGCATCCGGCCGCCCTCTCCCGGCAGCGCGAGCACGAGCGAGCCGACCGTGCCGGCGAGCGAGCCCTTGCCCTCGAGCCAGCCGATCACGACGACCTCGCGCGCCAGCACGTGCTTGATCTTCAGCCAGTCAGTCGACCGCACGCCCGGGCGGTAGCGGCCGTCGTGCCGCTTGGCGATCACGCCCTCGATGCCGCGCTCGCCCGTCACCTCGAGGATCCGCTCGAGCTTGCCCCGCAGCGGCTTCGAGATCTTCACGCGCGCGTTCTCGTGCACGAGGTCGTCGAGGTGCGACTGCCGTTCGTCGAGCCGCTGGCCCGTCAGGCGCTCGTCGCCTGACTCGAGCAGGTCGAACAGCATGATCGTCGCCGGCGAGGCCTTCGCGGCCTTCGCCGCGGCGCGCCCCGAGAGCCCGGCCCGATCCTGCAGCGCCTCGAAGCTCGCGGCGCCCTTCGCCGCGCCCGTGCGGTGCAGCACCACGATCTCGCCGTCGAGCACCGCGTCGCCCGTGCGGATGCCGCTCGCGAGCGCCTCGACCAGCTCGGGGAATGCCTCCGAGAGGTCGCGCCCGTTGCGGGTCGCGAGCCGCACGCTCTCGCCCCGCTTCTGCACGATCGCCCGCCAGCCGTCCCACTTCACCTCGAACGACCACTCGCGCTCGTCGTCGATGTCGGATGCGTCGCCGAGCGTCGCGAGCATCGGCCGCAGGTCGGTGAGGCGGTCGCCCCTGCGCCCGGCAGCCTTCGCTCCCGCGGCCCTGCCGCCCGCGCCGCCGGTCTTCGCGCCGCGCGCCTTCGAGCCCGCCGCGCCGCCCGCAGCCGGCGGCGCATGCCCCTTCAGCCGCGCATCCCGCTCGGCGTCCTGCTCCTTCATGCGGTGCACGAGCCACTGCCGCTTCCCGGCATCCGTGCGGATGAGCGCGAACCGGTACGGCTCGCCGCCGAGCCCGCCGTCGGGTCGCCCGTGCAGCGTGCCGATCACCTCGTCGTCGCGCCACTTCTCGAGCTCGTACTCGCCCGCATCCCAGATCTCCACCTTGCCGGCGCCGTACTCGCACTTCGGGATGGTGCCCGAGAAGGAGCCGTACTCGAGCGGGTGATCCTCGGTCTGCACCGCGAGCCGGTTCTGCTTCGCGGTCGCCGGCAGCCCCTTCGGCACCGCCCACGACACCAGCACGCCCTCCTGCTCGAGCCGGAAGTCGTAGTGCAGCGCCCGCGCCTGATGCTTCTGCACCACCCACGAGGTTCCCTCGCCCGCCACCGCGGGCTCCGCCGGCACCGGCTCGGGCGTGCGGGCGGCCGAGCGCATGCCGCGGTACTTCGCGAGCCGGTCGGGCGGCGGGTCGAGCGCGGCGATGATGTCGCCGTCGCGCTCCAGCCGCTCGAGCACCTCCGGGTACTCCAGCTGCGACAGCCCGCCGGCCTCGATCTCCTCCCAGCTGCGCGGCGCCGCCACCGTCGGCCGCAGCCGCCCGCGCAGCGAGTAGGGCGCGACGGTCGTCTTCGAGGCCGAGTTCTGGCTCCAGTCGATGAGCACCCTGCCGCGCCGCTTCGCCTTCTTCATGTCGCTGACGACGAGATCGGGATGCATCTGCTCGAGCGAGCGCGCGAGCTGGTGCGCCACCTCGCTCGCCTGCTCGCTCGTCACCGTGCCGTCGAGCCGCGCGTACAGGTGGATGCCCTTCGACCCGCTCGTGAGCGGCACCGGCTCGAGCCCGATGTCGACCAGCAGCTCCCGCACCCACATCGCGACGCGCGCGCAGTCGTCGAGATCGGCGCCCTCGCCCGGGTCGAGGTCGAGCACCAGCCGGTCCGGGTTCGACCGCTCGCCGTCGAGCGCGCGCCACTGCGGCACGTGCAGCTCGAGCGCCCCCATCTGCGCCATCCACGCGAGCACCGCCGGCTCGGTCAGCAGCGGGTACTGCTTGGGCCCGGTCGAGTGCCGCTGCTCGAGCGTCTGGATCCACTCGGGCGCTCCCCGCTCGAGCGTCTTCTGGAAGAAGAGGCTGCCGGGCTTGCGGGCCGTGCCGACCCCGTCGGGCCAGCGCTTGCGCGTCACGGGGCGGCCGGCGGCGTGGGCGATGAGGGCGTCGGATGCGCGCAGCACGTACTCGAGCACGTCGCGCTTGGTCGTCTTCGTCGACGGGTACAGCACCTTGTCGCCGTTCGAGAACCTCAGGCTGCGGCCGCCGACCGTGATCCGCTCCGGCGCCGCCACGTCAGGCGGACTTCTTCTTGGCGGCCGGCTTCTTCTTCGCGGCGGGCTTCTTCTGCGTCGTCGACTTCTTCGCGGCAGGCTCCTCCTTCGCCGCCTTCTTCGCCGTCGACGACCCGCTCTCGCCCTTCGCCGCCGAGCCCGACCCATCCGCGCCCTTCTTCTTCTCGACCGAGCGCTGCAGGGCCTCGAGCAGGTCGATCACCTCGGCCCCCTCGCCCTCCTCGGCCTCGCCGAAGGTGGCGGCGGTGTCGAGCGACTCGCCCTGCTCGAGCTTCGCCTCCACGAGCTTGTGCAGCTGCTCCTGGTACTCGTCGACGTACTGCTCCGGCTCGAAGTCGGCCTCGAGCTCGCGCACGATCGAGCGGGCCAGCTCCATCTCGCGCTTGCCGACCGTGACATCGCTGTCGAGGCTCTCGAACTCGGCCGCCCGCACCTCGTCCGACCAGCGCATCGTCTGCACCGTCAGCACGCCGTCGCGCACGCGCATCGACGCGAGCCGCGTGCGCTGCCGCAGCGAGAGCTTCACGACCGCCGTGCGCTCGGTCTCCTCGAGCACGCGCCGCAGCAGCATGTACGCCTTCGGGCTCTTCGAGTCGGGCTCGAGGTAGTAGCTGCGCTCGAACAGGATCGGGTCGATCTGCTCGTTCGGCACGAACTCGAGCACCTCGATCTCGCGGCTCTTCTCCGCCGGCAGCGAATCCATGTCCTCCTCGGTCAGCACGACCGTCTGCTCGCCGTCGTCGTAGGCCTTGTCGATGTGGGCGTACTCGACCTTCTTGCCGCACACCTCGCAGCGCCGCTGGTAGCGGATGCGCCCGCCGTCGGCGTCGTGCACCTGGTGCAGCTCGAGGTCGTGCTCCTCGGTGGCGGAGTACAGCTTCACGGGCACGTTGACCAGCCCGAAGGTGATCGAGCCCTTCCAGATCGCTCGCATGCGCCCACTGTTCCCCACGCGAGCAGCGAGCGCCAGGGGCGGATTCACAGCATCGGCATCGCCGCGTCGGGGACAATCCGGAGCATGTCCGATCCGCGGCCGAGCAGGCCAAGCCCCCGCACGATCGGCGTCGAGGAGGAGGTCATCCTGCTCGAGCCCGACACGCTCTCGCCGATCGACGTCGCCGACGAGGTGATCGGCGAGCTCGTCGACCTGGACGCGAGCGCGAGCTGGATCACGCACGAGTACCTGCGCGCCCAGCTGGAGTTCTCGTCGCCGGTGCTCGCCGACGGCGACGCCGCCGAGCGGGTCGTGCGCGCGTTCCGCGATGCGCTGAGCCAGGCGGCGGCGCGGCGCAGCCTCATCCCGGCGAGCGTCGGCACCGCCCACGGCCGCGGCGCCTCGAGCACCGCCGAGGGCGACCGCTACCTGCGCTTCGACACCGAGCTGGGCGCCATCCGCCCCGACCACCAGATCCAGGGCCTGCACGTGCACGTCGCGATCGCCTCGCGGGGCGAGGGGGTCGAGATCATGCGGGCGCTGCGCCCGTGGCTCGCGCCGCTGCTCGCGCTCACCGCCAACTCGCCGAGCTTCGCCGGCGCCGACACCGGCTTCGCGAGCTGGCGCACCATGATCGGGCGCCGCTTCACGACCGCGTCGGCACCGCCGGTCTTCGCGGACGCCGACGACTACGAGCGCCGCACGCGGGCGCTCGTGGGCCTCGGCACGACGTTCGACACCGCATCCCTCGCGTGGATGATGCGGCTCGCCGAGCGCTGGCCGACGGTCGAGCTGCGGCTGTTCGACGCGCAGCTCTCGGCGGGCGAGACGGTCGCGACGGCGCTGCTGGCGCGGGCGCTCGTCGAGGTCGCCGCGGCGGGCGAGCTGCCGCACGCGGAGGCCGCCGCCCAGCACGAGCTGGTCGACGCGGCCATCTGGCATGCGGCCCGGCACGGTCTCGACGACGGGCTCGTCGACCCGGCCACGGCCGAGCTCGCGCCCGCGTGGGAGGTGATCGACCGCATGGTCGAGGCCGCCCGACCCGCGCTGCAGGCGGCGGGCGACGAGCAGCGGGTCGACGCGTTCCTCGCGCGCACCCGCGCCGAGGGCAACGGCGCGACCCGGCAGCGCGCGGCCCTCGCCGGCGGCGAGGCCGCGCTCGGCCGCATGCTGCGGGAGAGCTTCAGCGCGTAGCCGCGCCGCGGGCATCGCGCGGGCGCGCGCCGCCGCTCATGCCGCCGCGCTGCTCACCACTGCGAGAGCGCAGCCGCGAGCGACTCGCGCTCGCCGTCGGGCAGCGCGAGCGCGATCGCCTCGGCGACCGTCAGCTCGGCCCCGCGCCGCTCGCCGGCGGCGACGGCAGCGGGGTCGGCGGCGCGCATGGCGTCGAGCTGCGGGGTGTGCACGGTGAAGGCCTCGGCGTCGAACACGCCGATGCGGTGGCGGATCGCGACCGCGGCGGCCGAGAGCGTGCCGGCCCGCTCGCCGTCGCCGCGCGCCGCGGCCACGGCGCACAGCCCCTCGAGCCCGTAGGCGACGCCCTCCTCGAAGTGCAGCCGCACCGAGACCAGCAGCGTGCGCACGCAGCCCGACTCGGCGGCGTCGATCTCGCCGCGCACGAGCTGCAGCCGCGCCTGATGGTTGCCGGCGACCGAGAGCGTGAACAGGTCGCCGCTCGCCTCGGCGACCTCGGTGGCGCGGTCGAAGCGCGCCTGCGCGTCGTCGGTGAGCCCGCGCAGCCACGCGAGCCGCCCGCGCGAGACCTCGGTGATCGCCTCCGCCCACGGGTTGCCGATCGCGCGCAGCCGCTCGACCGCCTCACCGAGCTCGCGCTCGGCGGTGTCGAGCTCGGGCCTCGGCAGCTGCAGCCGCGCGGTCGCGCGTGCCGCGAGGCTCATCGCCGCCGCGTCGTCGTCGCCGCTGTCGGCGAACAGCCGCACGCACTCCGCGAGCCCGGCGACGACCTGCTCGGTCGGTCGCTGCCACATCTCGCTCCAGAGCACGAAGAACCGCGCGACCGCGCGCGTGTGCGGCGTGACGGGGCGGTCCTTCTCGAGCAGCTCGAGCATCCACACCCGCACCTCCCCGAAGAAGCCGGCGATCCACCAGTAGACGAGCAGCCGCCACGCGAAGTCGCCCGCGTCGTCGAGCCGCTCGGTGTGCACGAGGTGGCGCACGGCGGCGCGCAGGTTCGGCAGCTCGAGACCGAGCTGCAGCACCGAGTCGCGCTGGCCGGCTCCGCGCAGCCCGGGTGCGACGCGGGCGACGAGCCCGCTGTAGTGGTCGGCGTGCGCCGCCCGCATCGTGCCGGCCTGCCCGTGCTCCTTCAGCTGCCCGAGCGCGTACTCGCGCACCACTGCCAGCAGCGAGAGCACCGAGCGCCCGTCGATCGTCGCCCGCTTCACGAGCGATGCGTCGACCAGCGCCGCGATGCCGTCGAGCGCCTGCCCGTCCCAGGCTCGGCCGGCGCCCAGCGCCTCCACCGCCTCGAGCGTGAAGCGGCGCGCGAACACGCCCAGGTCCTCCAGCAGCGCGCGGTGCTCCGGCTCGAGCAGGCCCACGCTCCAGTCGATCGTCGCGCGCATCGTGCGGTGCCGGTCGGGCACATCCCGCGCGGCGGCGGTGAGCATCGGCAGGCTCTGCTCGAGCCGCTCCGCGATGCTCTGCGGCGTCAGCAGCCGCGCCTTGGCGGCCGCCAGCTCGATCGCGAGCGGCATGCCGTCCAGTCGCAGGCAGATCTCGGCGACGGCGGCCGCGTTGTCGTCGCTGATGGCGAAGTCGGGCTGCACCGCCTGCGCGCGGTCGAGGAAGAGCCGGCCGGCGGCCGAGGCCCGCACCCGCTCGGCGCTGTGCAGCGCAGTGCCGGGCACCTCGAGCGCTCGCACCTCGTAGACGCGCTCGCCGCGGATCCGCAGCAGCGTGCGGCTGGTGACGAGGAACCCCGCCGTGGGCGACGCCGAGTAGAGCCGCACGAGTAGCGGCGCGGCATCGATGATCTGCTCGAAGTTGTCGAGCACGAGCAGCACCCGCCTGCCCGCGAGCGCGCGGGCGATGCGCTCCTCGAGCGCTGCTTCGCCGTTGTCTCGGATGCCGAGCACGTAGGCGATGGTGGGCAGCAGCAGGCCCGGCTCGAACACCCCCTCGAGGGGCAGGAAGTAGCGGCCGTCGGGGAAGAGATCCTCGACGGCGCGGGCGATCTCGACCGCGAGCCGGCTCTTGCCGATGCCGCCCGGCCCGATGAGGCTGACCACCCGGTCGTCGCCCCGCTCGAGCAGCGCCCGCACCTCCGCGAGCTCGCGCTCGCGGCCGATCGTGGAGGTGTACGGCACGGGCAGCCGGGAGTCGGGCGTCGGCGGGATCTCGTCCGCCCCGCCCTCGGGCGTGCGCGACTCGTCGAAGCGCTCGGCCAGCAGCGTCGCGAGATCGTTCGAGACCTGCTCCTCGAGCTCGCCGGCGCTCTCGAACGGCAGGTAGGCGGCGGTGTCGTCCGCCTGGATCCTCGCGATCAGCTCCTGCAGCCGCGGCTCGCGCTGTCGCGATGCGCGCACGTAGATGAGCTTCGGCATCCCGGGCGGCGCGAGCCGGTACTCGTCCTCGAGCCCCGAGAGCTCCTCGTCGGGCGCGACCCAGCCGTAGCTGTCGCCGTAGATGCCGATGAACACGTCGCTCTGCGCGAGGTACGAGCGGTACAGCGCGCGCGGCGGGTGCGGCCGCGCCCCGAGCTCGAACATCACCGGCGCCAGCCGCATCCGCTCGATCGCGGCGCGCACCGCACGGCGCTCCTCGGCGAGCTCGCGCAGCGTCGAGCTCACGAACACCCGGATCCGCTGGTCGGGCGTGCGGATCACGGGATGGGGTCGCCCGGTCATGGCGACATCTTGGCCCCTGCGGGGCCTGTAACGCCATTATTCTTCGCGGATGCGCCCGCGCGCGGCGTCGCCGACGGCGTACGGTGAGGGCATGGCAAGCACAGGGCGAGCCCGCGGCGCCGCGTCGGAGGCGGCGGATGCGGCCGGTCGCGCGAAGGACACGGCCCAGGACGCGGCGGTCAAGGCCGAGCGCAGTCGCGCAGCGACATGGGTCGAGCGCGTCGGCCAGGTCGCCAACGGCGTCGTGCACCTCATCATCGGGATGCTCGCGTTCGGGGTGGCGTTCGGCGCCGGCGGCTCCGCCGATCAGTCGGGCGCGATGCGCGCCATCCAGCAGACGCCGCTCGGCGGCATCGCGCTGTGGGCGGTGGGCATCGCGCTGATCGCGCTCGCCCTGCACGCGGCCGTCACCGCGGTCGCGGTGTCGCGCCGCGACGCGAAGGAGGCGCTGAAGGCCGCGGGCCGCGGCATCGCCTACGCCGTGGTCGGCTCGACGGCGCTCGTCTACGCGGTCGGCGGCTCCTCCGACGGCGAGGAGTCGACCGAGTCGCTCTCCGGCGAGCTGATGGCCAGCCCGTGGGGGCTGTGGCTCGTGGGCCTGATCGGCCTCGTCATCGCCGCGGTCGGCATCTCGTTCGTCGTGAAGGGAGCGCGGCGGGGGTTCCGCGAGGATGTCGCGCCGCCGCGCAGGTTCCGCCGGCTCGTCGACCTGGCCGGCACGGCCGGCTACGTCATGAAGGGCCTCGCCGTCGTGGTGGTCGGCGGCCTGTTCGTCACCGCGGCGTTCACGCACGACGCGGAGCAGGCGGGCGGCCTGGACGGCGCGCTGCAGTCGCTCACGACCGTGCCGGGCGGCGTGTTCGCGCTCATCGCGATCGCCGTCGGACTGCTGCTCTACGGCCTCTACTGCTTCGCGCGCAGCGCCTGGCCGCGCTGAGCTCGTCCTGAGCCGCTCCGCGCGCGCAGCGCGCTGAGCGTGTCGAAGGGCGTGCCCTGAGCCTGTCGAAGGGCCTAGACCCCGCGCCCGCGCCGCGGGTGCGGCAGGATCGGATTGCGCAGCCGTGCCAGCTTGCGCGCCAGCTCGGCCGGGGTGAGGTTCGCGCGCTCCTGCGCCGGCAGCTCGTCGAGCGTCGCCTCGGGATTCGCCGGAGGCTGCGTCGCATCCTCGGGTGTCTGCGGCACGTGCGGGTGCTGCTCGACGTGCCCGGCGCGCAGGCGAGCGTCGAGCGCCGAGAGGTCCGTGCCGCTCGACTGCAGGTCGCGGCCCATGGTGCGCAGCACGCGCACCACCACCTCGTACTCGTCGTCGGAGACACTTGCGGCGACCCTCCGCGCCACCTCCTCGTCGCCGATCGATCGGCGCGCGCGCTCGACGGCGGCCGCGGCGAGCTCGACCCAGTCCTCGAGCCGGCGATCGCGCTTCCCGTCCACGGCCACCTCCCCTGCGACCTCAGACCACGGCCCGGCGCCCAGATCTGTCTGCACCCATCGTCCTCCCTCCGCCTGTGAACCGAGCCAGCGCATCCGCTGTGTCGGGCAACCCGCAGCGGGAGGGGCGCCGGGCGATACGCTCGCACTCGTGCTGCTCAGCGATCGCGACATCCGTGCCCGTCTCGACTCGGGCGACCTCGGCCTCGACCCGCTCGACCCGGCGATGCTGCAGCCCTCCAGCGTCGACGTGCGGCTCGACCGCGGCTTCCGGCTGTTCGACAACCACAAGTACCCGTTCATCGACCCGGCGGAGGATCAGCCCGAGCTCACGCGGCTCGTCGAGGTGGGGCCCGACGAGGCGTTCATCCTGCACCCGGGCGAGTTCGTGCTGGGCGCCACCTACGAGCGCATCACGCTGCCCGACGACGTCGCCGCGCGCCTCGAGGGCAAGTCCTCGCTCGGCCGGCTCGGCCTGCTGACGCACTCGACCGCCGGTTTCATCGACCCGGGCTTCTCGGGCCACGTGACCCTCGAGCTCTCGAACGTCTCGACGCTGCCGATCAAGCTGTGGCCGGGCATGAAGATCGGGCAGGTCTGCTACTTCCAGCTCTCCTCGCCGTCCGAGCACCCGTACGGCCAGGGCCCCAACCTCAACCGCTACCAGGGGCAGCGCGGGCCGACCGCCTCGCGCTCGTTCCAGTCGTTCCACCGCACGCGGATCGAGTGATGGCGGGCCCGCTGCGCGTCGAGCACGATGTCGGTCTCGCGCGCTGGCTGCCCGACGCGCTCGCCGACGACGGCACCATCGCGGTCGTTGTGCCGCCGATCTTCGAGGCCTACGCGCGCATCCTGCACCCGGCGACGCTCGACATGCCCACGGGCGAGACGGATGCGTGGGGCGCGCCCCAGTACGCATCTCGCGAGATCACGTGGGATGAGGCCGCATCGCTCATCGGCGACCGGCTGGGGGAGCGGCAGCCCTGGACGCTGTGGCTCAGCCGCTTCGGCGAGGTCGGGTACGACTCGCCTGAGCACGGGCGCATGGTCGACGGGCACGTGGTGCCGGAGGATACGGTGCTGCCGAGTGGGGTGCGTGTGCCTGCTGGCAGCCGCATCCAGGATCCCGAGGGCAGCGACGTACCGCTGCCGCTGCTGGCCGCGCTCGCCGAGCTGCTCGTCGACGAGCACGGCGACGCGGAGGTGCTGACGGCCGCGTGGGAGGGCAGCGGGCTCGACCCGTCGGGCACGAGCGCGTTCTTCCTCTTCGACGAGGGCATGTCCGAGCGCGAGCAGCGGCGCGAGGCGAAGCGCCTGCAGGCCGAGCTGCACGCTGCACGGCTCGCATCCATCGACCCCGAGGTGACCGCGGCGATGCGCGCGAGCGAGGTGCTGGGGCTGCCGCGTGAGGGGCAGGGCCGGGGGCACGTGCTGCTGCGCGCGCGCCTGGCGACCTTCCGCGACCCGCGCTGGGTGGAGTCGGCGGGCCTCGGCTGGATCCGCGGCGGGCAGCCGGAGCACCCCGACGAGCGGGGCCGCACGCCCAACGCGATGTGGCCCGTCGAGCCCGCCGCTGCGCCCGCCTGGTTCGTGGCGACGGAGCTCGATCTGGACTGCACGCTCGTCGGCGGCAGTGCCCGACTGATCGACCGCCTGCTGGCCGATCCCGCGCTCGAGACCGAGCGCATCCGCCCCACCGACACCCTCGTGGACAGCGCGGCACAGCGATAGGGCGACGTGCTCGCAAGCGCGGCCTATGCCAGCACTTCGACATCTCGCTGCGCACGCGAAGAGCGCGCCTGCACACGCGAAGGAGCGCGCCCCGCTGATGCAGGGCGCGCTCCGTGCAGCCGCGGCTCAGCGGCCGGAGGTCTCCGAAGCGCCACGCAGCTCCATGCCGATGCGCCGCAGGGTGCGGAGCGTCGTCACGTAGTCGGCGTGGCTGACCGTTGCCGCGATGCGGCGGTGCAGCTGCTCGGGCGTGAGGTCAGCACGACGGATGCGTCGGGCCGACTTCACGATGCTGCGCTCGAGGGTGGGTCGACGGCGGGCGCCGCCGCGCGGGTGCCGACCGGGTCGGCCGTGCTCCTCGTGCCCGTGGCGCTCGTGATCGTGAGCCGTGCCGAGTCGCTCGCGCTCGTGGCACCTGGCGCCGCGGCCCTCGTGCTCGTGGCCCGCGCCGTGGCCGCCGCGGTGGAAGCGGCCGTGCCCGTGCGGGTGCCGGCCGTGCCAGCGCTCGTGCTCGGCGCGCTGGCTGTGGCCGCCCTCGGGCCGCTCGCCCTCGGGCTGCGGGTGGTCGGTGTTCTCGTGGAAGCGGTTGGGGTATCGCATGCGATGGTCCTCTCGTGTGTGGGCAGCAGGTGCGCTGCGGTCCGCGCGGCCCGGTGGCCGGCGGATCCATGTCACTCGACATATCCATGTCAATGAGCATGTACATGTAGGATGACATGCATGACCGACTCCCGTCAAGTGCCGGATCCCGAGATCGCCCAGATCGCCGCCGCCCTCGACCGCATCGGCATGCGCCGCGCACCCGCCCGTGGTCCCGGCCGGCCGGGTGAGGCATCCGGCCCGCGCGGTCAGCACGGCTTCGGCCATGGAGGCCCGCGCGTCGCCCACGGCGGACCGCGCGGCTTCGGACCGCATGGCTTCGGACCGCACGGCTTCGGACCGCATGGCGGCGGACCGGGCGGCGGATTCGGCGGCGGGCCGGGCCGGCGCAGCGCGATGGGCGCCAGGCGCATGCTGCACGCGATCGTGCATGCCGAGCATCCGCAGTCGATCACCGAGCTGGGGCACGCGATCGGCGTCGACCAGCCGCGCGCCTCGCGCCTCGTGCAGACGCTCGCCGACGCCGGGCTCGTGCGGCGCATCCCCGACCCGAACGACGGTCGTCGCGTCGTGATCGAGGCGACGAAGGCCGGCCGCGCGCGCTTCGAGGCGCACGCCGAGGCCCGCGCCGCAGAGGTCGGCGCCGCTGCCGCGTCGCTGACCGGCGCCGAGCGCGCCGAGCTCGCCCGGCTGCTGGCGAAGCTCGCCGATGCCTGGCCCGCGTGAGCCGCGTGGCGCAGGCTGCGGGTTCACGCGCTCGGCGAACGATGGTTGGCTGGCACCTCAGCGCAATCCGAGGAGTCGAGCAGATGGCTGAGCAAGCAGAGGGCAGGCAGCACCTGGCGCGGGCGATCGAGCTCGCGACCGCCAGCGCCGCGAACGGCGGCGGGCCGTTCGGGGCGGTCGTCGTGGCCGCCGACGGCAGCGTCTTCGAGGGCACGAACCGCGTCACCGCCGCGAACGATCCGACCGCGCACGCGGAGGTGGTCGCGATCCGCGCTGCGGGGGCGGCCCTCGCCACCTTCGAGCTGCGCGGCGCGGTGCTCTACACGAGCTGCGAACCGTGCCCGATGTGCCTCGGCGCCGCGCTCTGGGCGCGCGTCGAGCGCGTCGTCTTCGCCGCCGACCGCCACGACGCGGCCGTCGCGGGCTTCGACGACGCCGCCTTCTACGACTACTTCGAGTCGGCCGACCGCAGCCTCATGCCCGTCGCCCAGCAGCCGATCGACGCGCGCTCGGCGCCGTTCGAGGCGTGGCTGTCGAACGCCGCGCGCACCGACTACTGAGGCGTACCCGCTAGGGCAGCTCGCGCAGCGGCGAGGTGCGCTCGCCGCCGGCGTCGCCGGTGTTCACGGTGCCCTGCGGCTCGATGAGCAGCGCGCGCACCTCGCCGTCTGCGCGCGGGCAGTGCTCGACGCCGCGCGGCACGACGAACACGTCGTTCGGGCCGAGCACCACGTCGCGATCGCGCAGCTGGATCGTCAGCTCGCCGCTGAGCACGAGGAAGAGCTCGTCGGTCTCGGGGTGGCTGTGCCAGACGAACTCGCCCTCGAGCTTCACGACCTTCAGGTCGTAGTCGTTGATGCTCGCGAGCCGATGCGGCTGCCACGGCTGCGCGATGCCCGCGAGCGCCTCGTCCAGGTTCCGGATGTCCGTCATGCAGCGAGGCTACGCGGCTGCGGCGCGGCGTCAGTCGCGATCGTCGATCCGGGTCGGCTTCGGGTTGATCGGCAGCACGAGCAGCAGGCCCGCGATGAGCACGACCACGATGCCGAGGATGCCGAAGCGGGTGTCGCCGGTGAGGCTCACGAAGACGCCGAACAGGGTCGCGGTCAGGAACGACACCGATCGGCCGGTGGTGGCGTAGAGGCCGAACATCTCGCCCTCGCGGCCCTCCGGCGTGATGCGCGCCATGAACGAGCGCGAAGCCGACTGCACCGGTCCGACGAAGGTCGCCAGCGCCAGCCCGAAGACCCAGAACAGGCCCTTGCCCTCGATGAACATCACGGCCGAGCCCGACAGCGCGAGCGCCACGAGCGAGACGATGATGACGAGCTTCGGGCCGAAGCGGTCATCCGCCCAACCGCCCACGAAGGTGCCGATGCCGGCGGTGACGTTGGCGGCGATGGCGAACAGGATGACCTCGGTGGGGGTGAAGTCGAACACCTGCGCGGCGATGATCGCGCCGAAGGTGAACACGCCCGAGAGGCCGTCGCGGAACACCGCGGAGGCGATGAGGAACAGCAGCGTCTTCGGCGCCCGGCGGCCGATGCGGCCGATCGTGCGGAAGAGGATGCGGTACGACTCGAGGATGCCGACGCGCTTGGGCGCGGTGCCGGTGGGCGGCAGCTCCGGCACCCGCAGCAGCAGCGGCAGGGCGAACACCAGGAACCACGCGGCGCTCGCGAGCACGGCGAAGCGCACGTCGAGCCCGCCGCCGTCGCGGCCGGTCGGCACGTTCAGCAGACCGTTGCCGTCGGCGCCGGGGAGGATCGGGAAGATGAACAGCACGAGCAGCAGCCCCAGCAGCACGATGCCGCCGACGTAGCCCATGCCCCAGCCGAAGCCCGAGGTGCGGCCGAGCGACTCCTTCGTCGAGACCTGGTGCAGCATCGCGTTGTAGTTGACGCCCGCGAACTCGAAGAAGAGGTTGCCGGCCGCCAGCAGGCCCGCGCCCAGCCAGATGCCCGCGGGCACGGGCGCGACGAAGAACATGCCCACCATGGCGAGGATCGTGACGCCCGTGTTCACCAGCACCCACAGCTTGCGCCGCCCGCCGCCGTCCGAGCGCTGGCCGACGATGGGCGCGATGAGCGCGACGAGCACGCCCGCGATCGCCACCGCCCAGGCGACGATGGCCGCGTTGTCGGCGAGCGCGCGCGTGAGCTCCGGCGAGCCGCCCTCGCCCGCGGCGTCGACGATCGCGGGGTCGACGAACAGGCTCGACGCCAGGTAGGTGCTGAAGATGAAGGTCGTGACGACCGCGTTGAACGAGGCCGAGCCCCAGTCCCACATGGCCCAGGCCCGGGCGCGGCGCCCGAGCTCGCGGCGGGTGACCGGTGCGACGCCCGCCTGCGCGGGCTGCACCAGCTCGTCGGGCGACGACGTCGCGGTGACGGATGCCTCGTTCGGCTCGTGAGGGACGCTCATGGCTTGAGCGTAGGCCGCAAATGCGAACGGCAGGTGTCACGCGCCCGCGACAGCCCGCCCCGGTTCTCAGACCGTGAGCGTGATGAGCAGGGAGGCGAAGACGGCGATCACGACCGCGCTGTAGGCGAAGCCGACGATCGACTGCACGCTCGCGAGGCTGCGCGCCGGCCGCTTCGTGAGCGCGACGTCGGCGGAGGAGAAGGTGGTGGAGAGCTGGATGGAGAGGTAGACGAAGTCGCTGAAGTCGCGCTCCTCCTCGCCCGGGAACCGCATCCCCTCGTGCTCGGCCCAGCCGCGCATGTGCTCGACGGCGAAGAACGCCACCAGGAGCACCCAGGTGCCGGCGACGCCGAGCACGCAGGTGATGATGAGCCAGAGGTCGATCTGCTGGCCCCTGGTCGCCAGGAGCACGACCGAGATGACGCCGATCATGACGATGAGCGCCGCCCAGGACTTCGGGCCGCCGAGGTAGAGGTAGCGCACGAACCTGCTCCGCTCCTCCGATCGGCGCAGGCGGGCCCGCAGCTGGTCGCCCGTCAGCCCGCGGAAGGCCAGGTGCGAGAGCCAGAGGAACGCCGGCCCGTAGGCGCCGAACACGAGCGTCATGGCGCTCGCGGTGGCGTGCTCGACGGATGTCGGCTCGCCGGTCACCAGCACGCCGGCGAACACCGCGGCGCCCGCGAAGACGCCGGCGATGACCGATGCGAGCGTGTGCCGGACGAGCTCTCGGTGGAGCCTGCGATTGCCTCGTGCCATGCCCACACGCTACGGCCCGCACTCTCAGCCGATCCACAGCCCGCAAACTTGACACCCCTCGACTCAAGGTGAGAAAGTTGAGCCATCGCGACTCAAGTCGTGCATCCGTCCGGGTGCCGGTCGCGGCACGGGTTCCGGGGGACGAGCCCACCGTCAGGACAGGCGCTGCTCTGCGGCGCATGGGGGACTGCCGGTGGACTCCTCCACCGGAATCAGGCAGACCGCAGCGCAGCTGCGAACTAGGAGGCAAGAGACTATGGCACGAGCAGTCGGCATCGACCTCGGCACCACGAACTCCGTCGTCGCGTTCCTCGACAACGGAGAGCCCACCGTCATCGCGAACGCCGAGGGCTTCCGCACGACCCCCTCGGTCGTCGCGTTCGTCAAGGAGGGCGAGACCCTCGTCGGCGAGCCGGCCAAGCGCCAGGCCGTCACCAACGTCGACCGCACCATCTCGTCGGTCAAGCGCCACATGGGCACCGACTGGAAGCAGGAGATCGACGGCAAGCAGCTCACGCCGCAGGAGATCTCGGCACGCATCCTCGGCAAGCTCAAGCGCGACGCCGAGACCTACCTCGGCGAGAAGGTGACGGATGCGGTCATCACCGTGCCCGCGTACTTCAACGACGCAGAGCGCCAGGCCACGAAGGAGGCCGGCGAGATCTCCGGCCTCAACGTGCTGCGCATCATCAACGAGCCCACCGCCGCGGCCCTCGCCTACGGCCTCGACAAGGGCAAGGAGGATGAGCTCATCCTGGTCTTCGACCTCGGTGGCGGCACCTTCGACGTGTCCCTCCTCGAGGTGGGCAAAGACGACGACTTCTCCACCATTCAGGTGCGCTCGACCGCCGGCGACAACCGCCTCGGCGGCGACGACTGGGACGACCGCGTCGTCGAGTGGCTGAAGAAGCGCTTCCAGGAGCAGTCGGGCGTCGACGTCTCGAACGACAAGATCGCCATGCGCCGCCTCAAGGAGGCCGCCGAGCAGGCGAAGAAGGAGCTCTCGTCGTCGACGACCACGAGCATCCAGCTGCCCTACTTCTCGCTCACCGAGGCCGGCCCGGCCAACCTCGAGGAGACGCTCACGCGCGCGCAGTTCGAGAACATGACGAAGGATCTGCTCGACCGCACCAAGAAGCCCTTCGAGGACGTCATCCGCGAGGCGGGCATCAAGGTGGCCGACATCGCGCACGTCGTGCTCGTCGGTGGTTCGACCCGCATGCCCGCGGTCACCGAGCTCGTCAAGGAGATGACCGGCGGCCAGGAGCCCAACAAGAGCGTCAACCCCGATGAGGTCGTCGCCGTGGGCGCCGCCCTGCAGGCCGGCGTGCTGAAGGGTGAGCGCAAGGACGTGCTGCTCATCGACGTCACCCCGCTCTCGCTCGGCATCGAGACCAAGGGCGGCATGATGACGAAGCTCATCGACCGCAACACGGCCATCCCGACGAAGCGCTCGGAGACTTTCACGACGGCGGAGGACAACCAGCCCTCGGTCGCCATCCAGGTCTTCCAGGGCGAGCGCGACTTCACGCGCGACAACAAGCCGCTCGGCACCTTCGAGCTCACCGGCATCGCGCCGGCGCCGCGCGGCATCCCGCAGGTGGAGGTGACCTTCGACATCGACGCCAACGGCATCGTGCACGTCTCCGCGAAGGACAAGGGCACCGGCACCGAGCAGTCGATGACCATCACGGGCGGCTCGAGCCTCTCGAAGGAGGACATCGAGCGCATGGTGAAGGACGCCGAGGAGAACGCGGCAGCCGACGCCGCTCGCCGCGAGACGGCCGAGCTGCGCAACACCGGCGAGCAGCTGGTGTACTCGGTCGAGAAGGTGCTGGCCGACAACGGCGACAAGCTGCCCGAGGACGTCAAGAACGAGGTGCAGGCCGACGTCGACGCCGTCAAGGCTGCGCTCGCGGGCGACGACGACGAGGCCGTGAAGACCTCGGTCGAGAAGCTGCAGCAGTCGCAGTCGAAGCTGGGCGAGGCGATCTACCAGCAGACGCAGGCCGAGCAGCCCGCCGGTGAGCCCGGCGCTGCCGGCGAGGAGCCGCAGGCCGAGCAGGGCGCCGACGACGACGTCGTCGACGCCGAGGTCGTGGACGACGAGGACGAGAGCGAGAAGAAGTAGCCGTGACGAACCACCACGAGGACGACAAGCGCGACGAGGATGCCCCCCGCGTCCATGACAAGCGCCGCATCGACCCCGTGACGGGAGAGCCCCGCGAGTCGGCTGAGGCCGCCTCCGGGGCTCAGCCCGCAGCGGAGCCGAGCGGCCACGTCGACCTGGGTGGCCAGGCGGTGCCGGCGGATGCGTCCACCGGCTCGGCCGAGACGGCCGACTCGGCAGAGGCGGACGCTTCGACGGGCTCAGGGGAGGACGAGCTGAGCGCCGAGGACCGCGCGCTGCTCGAGGGCGAGGCCGCGAGCATCGAGACCGAGCGCGCCGAGCTGGAGGCGAAGAGCGCCGCCCAGCTCGACGAGCTGCAGCGGCTGCGCGCCGAGTACGTCAACTACCGCAACCGCGTCGAGCGGGAGCGGGCGGGCGACCGCGAGGCGACCACCGCATCCGTCATCAAGGCCATGCTGCCGGCGCTCGACGACCTCGACCTTGCCGACAAGCACGGCGACCTCGTCGAGGGCCCGCTCGCGATCGTGGCCGCGAAGCTGCGCGCCTCGTTCGCCGAGCTCGGCGTCGTCAAGCTCGGCGAGGTCGGCGAGGCGTTCGACATCGACAAGCACGAGGCCGTCGCCCAGCTGCCGAACCCGGAGGTGACCGAGATGGTGGTCGCCGACGTGATCCAGACGGGCTACCGCGTGGGCGAGCGCATGCTGCGCGCCGCCAAGGTGGCGGTCTTCGTCCCGGCAGAGTGAGGCAGGCGCCCGTGGGTCGGGAGGAGGTGACGCATGGCCAGCAATGACTGGTTCGACAAGGACTTCTACGCCGTGCTGGGCGTCGCCAAGGATGTCTCGGCCGCCGACCTGAAGAAGCAGTACCGCAAGCTCGCCCGGCAGTACCACCCCGACTCCAACCCGGGCGACGCGGCCGCCGAGGCGAAGTTCAAGGAGATCTCCGAGGCGCACGCGGTGCTCGCCGACCCCAAGCAGCGGCAGGAGTACGACGCGGTGCGCGCGATGGCCGGCGGTCGGCCGCGCTTCGCGCCCGGCGGCTCGGGCGGCTTCGAGGATGTCTTCGGCGGCTTCGGCGGCGGCCCGCGCGTGCAGTACTCGCAGGGCGACTTCGACGACCTGCTCGGCGGCATGTTCGGCGGCGGGGGCTTCGGCGCCCGCCGGCCGGCGCGCGGCCGCGACATCACGGCGCGCGCCGCCCTCGGCTTCACCTCTGCGGTGCAGGGCGACACGCTCAAGCTCACCGTCGGCGGCAAGACGATGACGGTGAAGATCCCCGCCGGCGTGCACGACGGCCAGAAGATCAAGCTGGCCGGTCGCGGCGACCCCTCGACCACGGGCGGCGAGCCCGGCGACCTCATCCTCACGGTGCAGGTGCGGTCGCATCCGGTCTTCACGATGGACGGCCTGAACCTGCGCGTCGACGTGCCCGTCACGTTCGCCGAGGCGACGCTGGGCGCGACGATCGAGGTGCCGACGCTCGGCGGCAACCCCGTGCGGCTGAAGGTGGCGCCCGGCACCCCCTCGGGCCGCGTGCTGCGCGTCAAGGGCCGCGGCGTCGCGGGCAAGAAGGGCACGGGCGATCTGCTCGCCACCATCCAGGTCGCGGTGCCCGGCCACCTCACCAAGGAGCAGGTCGCGCACCTCGAGGCCTTCGTCGAGGCGGGGCCGAACGAGTCGCCGCGCGACGAGCTGCTCACGAAGGCGAAGGCGAGCTGATGCTGCGCGTGCCCGCGGGACTCGACGAGTCGTCGCCGATCTTCTCGATCGCGGCGGCCGCCGAGCTCGCGGGCCTGCATGCGCAGACGCTGCGCCAGTACGACCGGCTTGGCCTCGTCGAGCCAGCCCGCACGGCCGGCAACACGCGCCGCTACTCGATGCGCGACGTCGGCCGGCTCAAGCAGGTGCAGCTGCTCTCGAGCGAGGGCGTCTCGCTCGAGGGCATCCGCCGCATCCTCGACATGAGCGACGAGAACCGCGAGCTGCGCGAGCGCGTGCGCGAGCTCGAGGGTGCACTGGCGGATGCGGTGATGCAGCAGCAGGGCCGGCGCGTGTTCGCGGCCGGGCATGCGGGCATCACCACGATCCGCGCCGGTGCGCGCCCGGTGAAGCCCGGTCAGATCGTGCTGTGGCGCGATCGACCGCAGGGCTGAGCCCGCTCCCTCAGCGCCGCGGCATCGCCCGCGCTGAGCTGCCCTTCGACACGCTGAGCGCCTTCGGCGCGCAGCGGCTCAGGGACCGGCTGCTGCCTGCTCCCTGAGCCGCTCCGCGCGCGCAGCGCGCTGAGCGAGTCGAAGGGGCCAGCACTCCAGCCGGCAGTGCCATGATGTGGCCGTGCCTGAGCCTCGTGACGCCGCGCTGAGCGGTGCGCCGCCGCCCCCGGGCGCCGACTCGCCGGTGCCCGCGGATGCGGCTGCCCGCGCGGCCGCCGCGGGACGCGCCAGGCGGGCTCCGACGCCCTCGGCGCCCCACGCCGACGGGCTCGTGCCGGCCACCGCGATCGAGAGCCGCGCGCACGATCGGGCGCAGGCGCGGCGGGCACGGCTCGGCCTCGGCGCTCCGGCCGCCGCAGTGACGAACCCCGGCGCCGGCATGCCCGGGCAGCTGCTGCCGCCGGGGCTCGTGCCCGCGGTGGCCGAGTCGGTGCCGCAGCGCTTCGTGCCCGTCGGGTGGCAGACGCCGTACGGCGCGGCCCCCTACGGCGCGGCCCCCTACGGTGCGGTGGCCTATGGCGCGGCGCCCTACGGCGTTGACCCCTACGGCGTTGCCCCCTACGGCGTTGCCCCCTACGGCGTTGCCCCCTACGGCGTTGCCCCCCACGGTGCGGCGCGGTATGGCCAGCCGCAGTACGCGCCGCCCTACGCGCCTCCCTACGCAGCCGTGCCGCCGATGCTGCCGCCGCGGCTCGCGTGGTCGCGCAGGCAGCGCTCCGCGGCGCTGCTGAGCTCATGGCTCGGGCAGACGGCCATGGCGCTCGCGACCCACCTGCTGACCGCCTTCACGCTCGTCGTCGGCTTCGCGCTCGTGCTGCACCTCGGGGGCGACTCGATCGGCGATTTCGAGGCCGACTCCTTCACCTCGGTGCTGGCGCGCTGGTCGATGCCCGACCGCGTCTGGGCGACCGCGCTCGTCGGGCTGCTGCTGGGCGGCGGGCTGCTCGCCGCGGGCTGGCTGCTGCACGCGCTCTGGGCCCGCTCCGCGGGCCTCGCGAAGCCGCACCGCTCGACCTGGCTCGCGTGGCTGTGCACCACGGCGACGACCGGCCTGATCGGCATGGTGCTGTGGCCCTTCGCCCTCATCTCGGGGCTCATGCTCGTGCTGCTCGCCGACGAGGCCTCGCTCACCACCGGCACCATGTGGTCGGTGCTGTTCTGGGAGCTCGGCATCGCCGTGGTGCTCACCGGCGGCGTCGGGCTGCTGTTCGGCTGGCTGTTCCTGTCGCAGGCGCGACCGCGCGTCGACCTCCGGGCGATCGCCGAGGCCGAGGAGGCCGCCGCGCGCGCCCGCGACGAGGCAGAGCTCGCCGAGGTGCGGCTGCGCGGCGAGGCACCGGGCAGCGGCACCGCGCGATGAGCCGCCGAGTGCGCCCGCCGCGCGCCGATCCGCTCGAGCCGCGCCAGCGCGCCGCCGTGCAGTCGGCGGGCGGCATCGGGCTCTCGCTCGTCGCGGCCGGCGCGAGCCTCGTCTGGGGCATGCTCGTCGCCGCGCTCGTGCTGGTGCTCATCCGCGCGGTGATCATCGACCTGTTCGACGACGTCGCGTGGGGCCGCGCGGTGGTCGAGTGGGTCGAGCAGATCGACCCCGGCTGGCTCGTGCCCCTCGTGCTCGTGCTGGTGCTGCTCGCGGTCGGGGCCATCGCGCTCGGCTGCTGGCTCAGCACGCGGCGGATGCGCCGGGCCGGCGTGGTCGGCGCGACCGCCGTCACGCTGCGGGGTGCGGCGATCGGCACCGGCCTGCAGGCGGTGCTCTCGACCCTCTCGAGCTGGCTGCTGGGCCTGCTCGTGCTGCTGACGGGCGTGCTCGGCTTCTGGATCATCGCCTCGATCTGGGTGCTGCTCTCGATCGCCGTCTCGGCGCTCATCGGCTGGCTCGCCGGCCCCCGCACCTGGCTCGCGATCGCCCGCCGCGAGGCTCGCCGCGCCAGCCGACCCCTTGCGGCGGCCGGCTGAGCGGAGCACGCTCGGTCGCGAGAGCGAGGAGCGACGATGCGACTGACCGCCCACGAGTTCATGACCCTCGACGGGGTCGTGCAGGGCCCCGGCGGCGCCGAGGAGGACACCACCGGCGGCTTCCGCTGGGGCGGCTGGGGCGCCACGATCTTCGACGAGGTGGTCGCCGAGACGGTCGACGGCTGGTTCGCCGGCACCACGGCGCTGCTGTTCGGCCGCACCACCTACGACATGATGGCCGACTACTGGCCGCAGGTCACCGACCCCGACGACGCCGTCGCCGCGCGCCTCAACGCCGCGCCCAAGCACGTGGTCTCCACCACGCTCGGCGCCGACGGCGATGGGCCGTGGGCGTCGACGACGCACGTCATCGACGCCGACGCGACCGAGCGCATCCGCACCCTGAAGGCCACCGGCGACGGCGAGCTGCAGGTGCACGGCTCCTGGCAGCTCATGCAGGCGCTGCTCGCCGAGCGGCTCGTCGACGAGCTGCGGCTCATCGTGGTGCCGACGGTGATCGGCGAGGGCAAGCGGCTGTTCGAGCAGGCGCGGCCGACCGGCTTCGAGGTGACGGATGCGCGGGTCGCCACGAACGGGTGCGTCGCGATGACGCTCGTGCCCGCCCCCTTCCGCACCGCCACCTTCGAGGTGGTGGACGGCAAGGAGCGCATGGTCGACGAGCGCAGCGGCGCGTAGGCGCGGCTGCGGTCAACCGGGGGAGAACCCTCCGGTCAGCCCCCTGCCGCGCGCGGCCCCGCAGCGGGAGGCTCGATGTGCTGCCGCGGCGACCGCCCTGCAGCGCAGGAACCTCACCGGGAGCCACCGCAATGTCCGATCTCGTGCTCGAGGCGACAGACGTCGCCAAGTCCTACGGCCGCGGCGAGAGCCGCTTCGACGCGCTCAAGGGGGTGTCGATGCAGGTGCGCGCGGGCGAGTCGCTCGCGATCCTCGGCAAGAGCGGCTCCGGCAAGTCGACCCTCATGCACATCCTGGCGCTGCTCGACGCGCCCGACGCCGGCAGCCTGCGCATCTCGGGCCACGACGTGACGAGCCTGAGCACCGCAGACATCCACCGGCTGCGCAACCGCGACTTCGGCTTCGTCTTCCAGCAGTTCTTCCTCGTGCCCGACGCCACGGTGCTCGAGAACGTGATCATGCCGCTGAAGATCGCCGGCGTCGGCGTGCGCGAGCGCACCGAGCGCGGCATGGCGGCGCTGCGGGCGCTCGAGCTCGACGACAAGGCGAGGAACAGGGCGACCGCGCTCTCCGGCGGCCAGAAGCAGCGCGCCGTCATCGCCCGCGCGCTCGTGAACGAGCCCACCGTCATCTTCGCCGACGAGCCGACCGGCAACCTCGACACCGTCACGGGCGGCATCGTCGAGGACATCCTGTTCGACCTGAACCGCGACAAGGGCATCACGCTCGTCATCGTCACCCACGACGAGGAGCTCGCCGCCCGCTGCGACCGGCAGATCCACCTGCGCGACGGCCTCGAGGTCTCGCCCGAGCTGGCGGGAGCCGCAGCATGAAGACCCGCGACGTCATCGCCTCGGCGGTGCAGAACACCTTCCGCAGCAAGCTGCGCACCTCGCTGACCGTGATCGCCATCTTCATCGGCGCCTTCACCCTCACCCTGACGAGCGCGATCGGCGCCGGCATCTCGAGCTTCATCGACAGCCAGGTGGGCGCCATCGGCGCTCCCGGCGTGCTCACCGTCACGCCGGTGCCCGAGGACGCCCCGGCGGATGACGGGCCGGCCGTCTACGACCCCGATCGCGCCACCGGCGGCGCGTCGATCGACGGCCCTCCCGGCATGGCCGGCGGCGGCATGAACCAGGCCGACCTCGACCGCATCGCCGAGGTGCCGGGCATCACGGGCGTCACCCCGGCGGTGACGCTGCCGGTCGACTTCGTCGAGACCGCCGGCTCGCAGCGGTACGAGCTGACCCTCGACCTCGCCACCGGCCTCTTCATCCCCGACCTGGCGGCGGGCGCAGCGGTCGCCGACGTCGACGAGCGGCAGCTGCAGCTGCCCGCCGACTACGTCGAGGCGCTCGGCTTCGCCGACGCGCAGGCCGCCATCGGGCAGCCGGTCACGCTCGGTGTGACGGATGCGGTGGGCGGCCACCACGAGGTCGAGGCGGTCGTCGCCGGCATCACCAACCCGGGCCTGATGAACCTCGGGCCCGAGGGCAACCAGGCGCTCGCGGATGCGCTGCTCGCGGCGCAGCGGACCGGCGTGACCGGCGAGGCGACGCCCGTGTACCTCGCGGCCGACGCATCCATCGACCCCGCCTCGACGCCGGAGCAGATCGCGGCGATCAAGGCAGACCTCGTCGATGCCGGCTTCCAGGGCATGACGGTCGCCGACCAGATCGGAGCGTTCAAGACCGTGATCGATGTGGTGACGAGCATCCTGAACGCCTTCGCGGTGATCGCGCTGCTGGCGGCCGGCTTCGGCATCGTCAACACGCTGCTGATGAGCGTGCAGGAGCGCACCCGCGAGATCGGCCTGATGAAGGCGATGGGCATGCGATCGGGGAAGGTGTTCGGGCTGTTCTCGATGGAGGCGGTGTTCATCGGCTTCCTCGGCAGCGCGATCGGGGCCGGGGTCGCGATCGCCACGGGGCTGATCGCCGCGCCGCTGCTCGCCGAGGGCCTGTTCGCCGAGCTGCCCGGGCTCGAGATCGTGCGCTTCGAGCCGCTCTCGGTGGCGATCATCATGGGCGTCGTGATGGCGATCGCGTTCCTCGCCGGCACGCTGCCGGCGCGCCGGGCGGCCCGCCAGCACCCGATCGAGGCGCTCCGCTACGAGTAGCAGGGCCGGCGCGGGCTGCGCCGGGCGCGGCTACGGGCGGTGGGCGAGCATGCGGGTGGCCGCACGCATGCGCACGGGGCGGCATCCCGCATCCGTCAGCGCACCCACGATCGCCGGCTCGCGGCGCGCGAGGATGATGCCGCGCTTGATGAGGAACGACGGCGCCTTGCGGTGCTCGCGCAGGTCGCGGGCGAAGCGCAGGCCCATGGTCACCCAGCGCGAGCGGTGCACGACGATCGCGTCGTGCAGGATGCCGCGCCGCTGCGCCTCGGCGACCACCTCGCCGACGAAGACGCCCTCGGCGACGAAGCGCGTGGCGCCGCCGAGGGTCACCTCGTGGCTGCCGACCGTCGCGCTGCGCGAGATGTCGTAGACGGGGGCGGTCGTGCTGCCGGTGCGGGCGAGCTGCTCGAGCGCGGCGATGGCGCGGTCGCGGTGCCAGCTGCCGGGGTGATCCCAGTCGACCTCGCCCGAGTCGAGGCGGGGCAGCGCCGGGTCGTCGCCCTCGCGGTAGTAGTCGTCGAGCCGCAGGATGGGCAGGCCGCTCAGCTCGGCGATGCGCGACTTGCCGGAGCCCGAGGCGCCGCCGATGAGCACGACCGTCGCGAGGGGCTCGTCGTGCGCAGGCATGGAGACGATTCTGCCGGATGCGCGGGTCGGGCCGCGCACGGGTCGCGGCGTGCGCGCGGTCACGTGCGCGGCGCCGCCGTCGACTCGCGCACCACGAGCTCGGTCGCGATGGGCGCCGCGTCGCGGGGCTCGGCGCCGTCGAGCTGCTCGAGCACGGCGGCGACCGCCGCCTCGCCCTTGCGCTGCAGATCCTGCCGCACCGTCGTCAGCCGCGGCCGCACCCGCTCGGCGATCGGGTTGTCGTCGAAGCCGACCACCGAGAGGTCCTCCGGCACGCGCAGGCCGCGCGCCGCGGCGGCGTTGAGCACCTCGACGGCGGCGAGATCGGAGTACGCGAGCACCGCCGTCGGCGGATCCTCGAGCAGCCGCTCGATGCGCTCGCGCAGCAGCTCGTCGGTGAGGTGGAAGGGCGTGCCGACCACGCGCACGCGGGCGCCCGCGTCGAGCAGCGGCGGCAGCCAGCCCGCGAGCCGGCGCTCGATCGGCGCGAGCCCGACCGGGGGAGCGGATGTCACCGGCTCGCCATCGAGGTCGAGGCCCGTGACGACGAGGGCGACGTCGCGGTGGCCGAGCTCGACGAGATGCCGGGCAGCTGCCGCCGCGCCCGTCTCGTCGTCGATCCAGACGCCGCTCACGCCCGGCATCGACGCGCCCTCGACGCGCACGATCGGCAGCCGCCGCGCCTGCAGGTCGGCGACCCCGCGATCCTGCGGCGTGCAGGCGTAGACGATCGCGCCGTCCATCGCGAGGTCACGGGTGGGCGATGCCTCCCCGCCGGTGTGCAGCAGCACGAGCGAGTAGTCGGCGGCGGCCAGCGCACCGGCGGCGGCGCGCACGAAGCCGACGGCGACGTCGTCGCGGAAGGCGTCCATGGGCGACTCGGTCAGCAGCATGCCGATCACGCCGGTGCGGCCGCGCGCGAGGGCCCGGGCGGCGGGGTCGGGACCCGAGTAGCCGAGCCGGGCGGCGGCGGCGAGCACGCGCTCGCGCAGCTCGGCCGAGAGCTGGTCGGGGCGCGAGAACGCGTTCGAGACCGTCATGCGGCTGACGCCCACCTCGTCGGCGATCGTCTGCAGCGTCACTCGCGCCATCGGCACCTCCGCCTCGACGATAGCGAGGCGG
>BJUU01000005.1 GCA_007988785.1 Agrococcus baldri | reverse complement strand
CAGCCTGCGTACCCGAGACCGCACCATCAGCACCAGAGGTCGACGCCGCATCCGACGACGAACCCGCCGCCGCATCCGACTCCGTCATCGCGCCGTCGCTGCTCGCGTCACCGAGCACACCGACCGCGTTGCCGCCGACGGTGATCGGTGCCGCGACATCCGCGACGGCCTGCGTGCCGCCGAGCAGGCTGTCGTCGCCCGAGGTCGACGCTGCCGCCGCCTCGTCGCCGCCAGCCGCCGACTCCGCGGTCGAGCCCTCGCTCGTCGCGTCGCCCGCCACGCCGATCGCGTTGCCCGCGACCGTCACCGGCACGTCGAGCTCCACGAGCGCCGCCGTGCCCGAGAGCACGCCGTCGATCCCGGAGGTCGAGACATCCGCCGACGGGGTGGCGTCCGACGTGCTCGACGTCGTCGACGCATCCGTCGTCTCGGCATCGCCGAGGACGCCGAGGGATGTGCCGCTGATCGTCACCGGCAGCGAGACATCCACCACCGCCTGGTTTCCCGAGCCGACGGCATCGGTGCCGTCGGTCTCTGCTGCACTGGCGATCCCAGTGCCTGCGGCCCACAGGCCGCCCGCGACCGCTGCTGTGCACAGCGCTCGCCAAACGAGCTTTCTCATCGCTCTGCCTTTCGTTGAGAGATCCGCCGCCCCGCTCCGGGACGGCTGCATGCCGCGCTGGCGCGGCCGTGGATCGCTCAATCAGGGCTGGCGGTGTGCTCCTCGACGATCGAGGCGGGGGTGCGGTCGTGCTCGATCGCACCGACCTGCCCGCCCGAGAGCTCGGGCAGCAGGTGGCTCTGGGTGTCGGCGGCCGGCGAACCGGCTGCGCCCGCGGCACCGCTCGCGCCGGAGGGCGCGACAGGGGCTGCCGCGGGGGCCGTCGGCTGGATCGGCACCGAGCGGTCGACCGGCGCCTGCTCGACGCCCGACTCCGGCACGTCGGCGCCGGCGGGGGCCTCGACCGGCGCGGCGGCGATCGCGGCCGCGAGCAGCGTGCGCAGCGCCGAGGCCCGCTGCTCGGCGGCGTCCTCGGTCGTGACCGCGTGGTCGGATGCGTCCGTCGCGGCCGCGTCGTCGGCCGGCGTCGCCGGGGCGGCCGGGGAGGCAGCCTCGTCATCGGCCGGCGCCGCCGGAGCGGGCGTCGTGCCGTCGCTGCTCGGCGCCGGGGCAGGTGCCGGCTGGGGCGCGGGCTCCGGCCGGGGCGCGGGAGCAGGTGCGGGAACCGGTGCAGGTGCAGGCTCAGCCTCGGTGCTCGGCGCGGTGACGCGGTCGACCGTCTCGTCGACGGCATCCACCACCGGATCGACCACGCTCTCGACCGGCTCCTCGCCCAGCACCTCGTCGACCACCGGCAGCGCTTCGGCGGCCTCGTCGACCGTGTCGACCACGGGGCGCACGGCATCGTCGACCACCTGGTCGACCACCGCGTCGACGGGCTCGACGACCGGCTCGAGCGCCCCGGTCACGGGCTCGAGCGCCTCGGTGACGGGTGCGGTCGCGGGCTCGAGGGCCGAGACGACGGGCTCGACGACCGGCTGCACGACATCGTCGCGCACCGCCTCGACCACCGCGCCGGGCGCCGCTGCGACCGGCTCGACGACCGGGTCGAGCTGCTCGACGACGGGAGCGACGGCCTGCTCGACGGGAGCGGTGACCGACTCGACCCGCTCGACGGTCTCGCGCACGGGAGCCGTGATGGGCTCGACCCGCTCGACGACCTCGGCGACCGGTCGGGTCGCGGCGCCGACGACGGCCCCGGCGGGCTCGGTGACGACGCGCGCGGTGCTGCCGACCGGCTCGGTCACCGGGCGCACGATCTCGCCGACCGGCTCGGTCACGGCCCGCACGGTCTCGCCCACCGGCGTCGTCACGGTGCCGACCGCGTCGCCGGCCTCCTGCACGAGCGCGCCGAGCAGGCCGCGGCCGTCGTCGTCGGCGGCGCTGGCCGGCGAGCCGGCCGCGAAGAGGGAGAAGGCGATGGCGCCGATGGCGGCGGCGCCGGTCGCGAGCGCGAGGCGCAACAGGCGAGGCTGCCCGCTCGCTGCCGTCTCCCGCATGGATCGCCTCCGAAGTCGTGACCTTCTCGGCTGTCCCCCGCCACGCTACGCCCGCTCCACGCCATGGGCAACGAATCCCAGGGCTTTCCCAGGTTGCCGAGCATGGCTCACGGAGCGTTCATGCGCATGCCGGTTACGCCGCGGGCTGGTGCAGCAGCTGCCCGCCGTGCTCGTCTGCCCCGGCGTCGGCCCCGGCCTCGGCTGCCGCGCCGTCGCCGCCGATCGGGATGCGCGCGATGCTCGGCGCGCCGCCAGAGGCCGCCTCGACGAGGAGGCTGCCCGCAGCCAGCCGGCCGTCGCCGTCGGCGAGCCCCTGCCACTCGGCGCGCACGCTGCGCACGACGGTCGCCGCGTTCGGCCAGGCTCCCGCCACCAGCAGCGTCGAGGATGCCTGCCGCAGCCGCGCCGCGAGCCGGGCGGCGTCGGTGGGCGTCACCGGGCCGGGCGAGGCGGCGAGCACCACCGGCATCGCCTCCGCCAGGCTCGCGACCACGTCGAGCCACGAGCGACCCGGGTGCGGCACGAGCGCCACGCGCTCGATGGGCACCCCGAGGTCGCGGGCGGCCTCGATGCCGAGATCCGGCATGCCGACGATCGCGCCCCACGCCCCGGGCGGCATGGCGGCACCCATGCAGACGAGCGCCAGGCCGCGCGACTCGATGCTGTGCGCGGCACCGGAGCGCAGCCGCCGCACGACCTCCTCGAGCCCGGCCGGCGCCGACTCCTCGAGCCTCGGCGCCGCGTGCTGCGGCGCACCCTGCTGCATGCCGCGCAGGCGTGCGCGCAGCGCCTCGACGGTCGCCGTGCGGTCCTGCCCCGCGCGGCGCTCGAGTCGTGCCGGAACCCGCGTGCTCACCCCTCCATGATCGAACGTGTGTTCGATCGGTGTCAATCGGCGGCGGCGTGTCGAGCGACCGTCGCACCCAGCAGCGCCGCGCCGACGGCACCGGCCTGCGCCCCGACGGGGAGCAGACGGATGCGCGACGGCACGTCGAGCGCGGCGAGCAGCGGTGACGCCGAGGCCCAGGTGCGCAGCTGCGCGCCGATGCCCTCGGCCAGCGGTGCGCCGAGCCCGCTCACCCCGCCGCCGATCAGCACCGTGTCGACGCCTGTCGTCAGCACCAGGCTGCGGATGGCGTGCGCGAGGCCGCCGGTGAACGCCTGCCAATCCCGCACGCCGCGCTCGTCCCCGCGCTCGGCGGCGGCGAGCATGCCGGCCGCCGGCGTCGGCCCGCCCCAGCGCTGCGCGAGCGCCCAGCCCGCCGCGACGGTCTCGAGGCATCCGTGCTGGCCGCAGCGGCACCGCTCGCCCGCGCCCGGAATCGGGATGTGGCCGATCTCGCCCGCGACCCCGCTCTCGCCGCGCAGCACGCGGTCGCCGTAGGCGACGCCGGCCGCGATGCCCGTGCCGAGCCCCACGAACGCCAGCGCGCCGGCCGGCTCGCCCATCAGGTGCCGCGCGCCCAGCACCGACACGCGCACGTCGTTGTCGACCGTCACGGGCACGCCGAGCCCGCCGGCGACCGCGGCGCCGATGTCGAGGCTGTCGATGCCGAGGTTGACGGCGCTGCGCACGCGGGAGCGGTCGGCATCCACGATGCCGGGAACGCCGAGCCCGACGCCCTCGAGCGCCGCCGTCGCGATGCCGGTCGCCGTCAGCACCCGCCTCGCCGCGGTGACGGCCGTCGCCACCACGGCCTCGCCGGGCTCCGTCGGCAGCTGCTGCGTGCCGAGCACGCGGCCGCGCTCGAGCACGACCGCGACCGTCGTGCTGCCGCCGATGTCGATGCCGAGCGTGCTCATCGCGCCAGCATCCCTCGCAGTGCGAGCCCGCAGGCGCGCGAGGCGCCGAAGGTCGCGATGTCGGCGAGCTCGCCGCGCGACCAGCCCATGTCGACCACGAGCACCTCGTGCCACTCGCGCAGCGCCGCGATGGTGACGGCGGCCTCCGGCCCGCGCTCGAGATCCTTGCCCAGCACGATCACCGGCCCCGCCGGCAGCCGCGGCACGGCACCGGGCTCCACCACGAGCGAGCCCGCGAACGGATCCCACGGCACGGCCCCCGCCGCGATGTTCGCGGCCCGCTCGAGCCGCACCACGGCCGGCGCGGCGGGCGGCGACGCGAGCCAGCGGTGCGCGCGCTCGCGCACCAGGAAGGTCGAGCGGATGCGCGCCAGGTCGTCGTCGGTCGCGTCGCCGATGGCGGTGAGCGGCATGGGCGCCGGCCCGCCGGCCGCGAGCGCGCGCGTGCGCAGGGCTGCGTCGCGCACGCGCTCGGCGTCGAGCCTGCCGTCGTCGACCGCCGCGAGCACCGCGCGCTCGATCGCGGCGATGCCCTCGGCGCCCGTCGCCGTGCCGAGGCACAGCAGGTCGCAGCCGGCGGCGAGCGCCCGCACCGCGGCCTCCGGGATGCCGATCGTGCCGCTCGCGCCCGCCATGTCGAGGGCGTCGGAGACGATCACGCCCTCGAAGCCGAGCTCGCCGCGCAGCAGCTCGGTGAGGATGACCCGCGAGTGGGTCGCCGGTTCGCTGTCGAGCGCCGGCACGACGATGTGCGAGGTCATGATGGAGGCGACGCCCGCGTCGACGGCGGCGCGGAACGGTGCGAGCTCGCGGCCGCGGAGCGTCTCGAGATCGGCGTGCACGACGGGCAGCCCCACGTGCGAGTCGACCGCCGTGTCGCCGTGCCCGGGGAAGTGCTTCGCGCTGGCCGCCACGCCCGTGCGCTGCGCGCCCTCGATCCACGCGGCCACGTGGCGCGCCGCGAGCGCCGCATCGGCGCCCGCGCTGCGCACCCCGATGACGGGGTTGTCGGGGTCGACGTTGACGTCGGCGACGGGGCCGAAGGTCATCGTGCCGCCGATCGCCCGCACGTGCTGCCCCACCCGCTCGCCCACCGAGCGCGTCCAGCCGATGTCGTCCGCGCGGCCGAGCACCGCCGCGCCCGGGAAGGGCGAACCGGTGGCGTAGTGCACGCGGGTGACGTCGCCGCCCTCCTCGTCGAGCGCGACGATCGCGTCGGCGCGCACGGCGCGCACCGCATCCGTCAGCGTCCGCAGCTGCGCGGGGTCGACCACGTTCTCGCCGTACAGGCAGCAGGAGACGAGGCCGTCGGCGAGCAGCGCCGACATCCAGGCGGGCAGCTCGGTGCCGCGGAAGCCGGGCATGAGGGTGGCCCGCGCGTCTGCGAGCAGGCTCATCCCTTCACCGCCCCGGCCGCGAGGCCCGAGGCCATGCGCCCCTGGATGATGAGGAAGAACACCACGACCGGGATCGCCATCAGGGTCGAGCCGGCCATGATGGCCGCCCAGTTGGTCGTGCCGTTCAGCGTGAGGAAGGTGCGCAGCCACACCGGCAGCGTCATGAGCTCGGGCCGGGTGTTGACGATCAGTGCCATGAGGAACTCGTTCCATGCCTGGATGAAGGCGAAGACGCCGGTCGCGACCAGGCCGGGCGCGAGCAGCGGGAAGGTCACGCGGAAGAATGCGCCGACGCGCGAGCAGCCGTCGATCATCGCGGCCTCCTCGAGCTCGATCGGCACGCCGTCGACGAAGCCGCGCAGCGTCCAGATCGTGAACGGCAGCACGGTCGCCGTGTAGACGAGGATGAGCGCGATCGCCGTGTTGAGCAGCTGCCAGGCGTCGAGCACGCGGTAGAGCGAGACCATCATCGCCTCGAGCGGCAGCATCTGGATGGCGATGATCGCGACGATGAAGCCGGTGCGGCTCTTGAACCGGAAGCGCGAGACGGCGACGGCGGCGAAGAAGGCGAGCACCGCGGCGGCGAGCACCGTCGCGAGCGTCACCACCAGCGACATGCCCAGCGCCGGCAGGAACGGGGTCCTGCCCGGATCGAACAGCACCGTCTCGTAGTTGCGCAGCGTGAAGTGCTCGGGCCACAGCTGCAGCTCGCGCGAGCGCACCTCGTTGTTGGGCTGGAAGGAGGTCTTCACCATCCAGTAGACGGGGAAGGTGGAGCAGACGAAGACGACCACGGCGACAGCGCACCAGAGTGCCGTCATGGCGCGGTACCTCGCCGTGCGCCTCATCGCCCGCTCCTGAGCATGTTCCGCATCAGCGGGTAGGCGAGGATCATGAGCACGACCATCGTGATGACCGCGAGCGCGCCGCCGATGCCGAACTCGCCGCCGGCGATCGCGGTCTGGTAGATGTACACGCCGAGCGTCGAGGTGTCGGCGCGGATGCCGCCGATGTCCTGCAGGGCGAAGATCTGCGTGAACACGCGCAGATCCCAGATGAGCTGCAGGATCGTGGCGATCACGAGCACGGGCGCCAGCTGCGGCAGCACGATCGCCCGGAAGCGCATGACGGGGCCGGCGCCGTCGAGCGCGGCGGCCTCGAGCTGCTCGTCCGGCACCTGGGTGAGGCCGGCGAAGACCATGAAGGTCACGAAGGGCACCGCGCCCCAGACGATGATGATCGTCGCGACGGTGAAGAAGCCGAGCGGCTCGATGAGCCACGAGCGGCGGTCGAACTCGGCCAGGCCGAGCAGATCGCGCAGCAGCGCGTTGACGACCCCGTACTCGGTGTCGAACATCCACCCCCAGACGATCGTGGTCGTCAGCGCCGGCATCGCCCAGGCCAGCAGCAGGCCCACGCTCATCAGCACCCGGAACGGCTTCGGCAGGCGCTGCATGAGCAGCGCGAGGGCGACGCCCAGCACCATCGCCGCGACGACGCAGACGGCGGCGAAGGCGACGGTGCGCCCCAGCACGGCCCAGAACTCGCCGTCGGTCAGCACCGAGACGTAGTTGTCGAACCAGATCCACTCGGCGGGCTGCCCGAAGACCTGGGCCCTGCCGAACTCCTGGAACGACAGCAGCGCCAGCTGCAGCAGCGGCCAGCCGATGACGACCGCGACGACCGCGCTCGCCGGCGCCAGCAGCAGCAGCGGCAGCGCGGCTCCCGTGCGTCGTCGCGGTCGCGCGGGCGGCGCGGGCCGCGCGGGGGCGACCGCGGTCTCGACGTCGATCATCTGTCCTTCTCTCCTGGCGTGCGCCTGCGGCGGGGCGCGCAGGGTCGATCGATGGCCGGCGCGGTGCCGGCCAGGGGCCGCGGCCGACGACGGATGCGTCGGCCGCGGCCCGTGGGGATCAGCCGTTGAGGATGGCCTCGATGTCGGCATCCGCCTGCTCGGCCAGCGCCTGGACGTCGCCGCCCTGCGCGATCTGCACGAACAGGTCCTGCAGCAGGCCGGCGGCCTCGACGTCGGCCCAGCGGGGCGAGGCCGGCGTCAGGCGCGCGTTCGCCGCCGCCTCCGTGGTGGCCTCGGCGACCGCGTCGGTGCCGAGCGTGCTCGCGAGCGACACGCGAGCGGGCACGAGCCCGTTCTCGCCGTAGATCGTCTGGAACTCCTCGCCCAGGATGATCTCGAGCGCGTCGACCGCCAGCTCGGGATGCTCGGTCGCGGCCGAGACCGCGATGTTCGAGCCGCCGGCGAAGACCTGCGCCGCGCCGCCGTCCATGCCCGGCATGGCGTAGACGCCGAGCGTCTCCTCGGCATCGGGGCAGCCGGGCGCCTCGGCGTCAGCGGGCGCCAGGATCGACCACTTCACCCAGCTGGGCGCCGAGATCTGCAGGCTGGTGCCGTCGCAGTACCCGACCTGCGGGTTCGTCTCGTTGGCGTCGACGGGTGCCCTGGAGGCCTCCTGCATCACCTGCTGCACCTGCTCGAGGCCCGCGAGCGATGCCTCGCTCGAGAGCTGCGCATCCCAGCCCTCGCCCTCGGGCACGGCGATCTCGCCGCCGTGCTCCCAGACGAAGGGCAGCGCGTTGTACCAGTCCTGGCCGGGCCACCACAGGCCGGAGGCCTCGGGGTTCGCCTCCGCGAGCGCCGTGGCGTTGGCGACGTACTCGTCGAGCGTCGTCGGCACCGTCAGGCCCGCCTCCTCGTAGGCGGCGGTGTCGTAGAACACCAGTCGCGAGCCGGAGTAGAGGGGCGGGGCGTAGAAGCTGCCGTCCAGCGTGCCGATCTCGACGAAGCCGGGCAGCAGGTCGTCGCCGCCGAGCGCCTCGTAGTGCTCGGTCAGGTCGAGGAACGCGCCGGCGGTGGTGAACGCCGGCGTCTGGGTGTTGCCGATCTCGACGATGTCGGGGCTGTCGGATCCCGACAGCGCCGTCGTGAGCCGGTCGACCAGGCCGTCCCACGACTGCTCCTCGATGACGAGCGTCGAGCCGGGATGCTCTGCCTCGAAGGTGTCGATGAGCAGCTCCCGTGCCGCTTCGGGGGTGTCGGTGCCGACGAGCCAGACGCGCAGCTCTGCGCCCTCCTCGGCCGGCGCGCTGGGCTCGTCGTCGCCGGCTGCGGCACTGCAGCCCGTGGCGGCGAGCACGCCCGCGACGCCGAGCGCCGCGATCGCGATCTTCTTCATGATGATCCTCTCCTGTGCCGCGGCGACGGCGTCGCCACGTGATCGGGGCTACGACACCCCGAGCTCTCCGGCGCGCACCAGCAGTGCGGCGCCGCGCACGACGACGTCGTCGCCGTGCGAAGTCATGTCGACGAGCAGGCCGTCGCCCTCGTCGAGGGTGCGCTCGCGGAGCGTCGCGGCCGTGGCCTCGAGCAGCGTGCCCGCGAGCAGTTCCTCGGGCCCGCTCATCACGATGCGGCGCACGTCGATGGCGCCCACGATCGGCGCGACGGCGATGCCCAGCCGGCGCCCCGCCTCCTCCAGCACCCGCTCGCGCTCGCCGGGCCCGGCCTGCTCGATCGCCGCGCGCAGCCTGGGGGCCGCGAGCCATGCCTCGAGGCAGCCCTCGCGGCCGCAGCCGCAGCGCGGCCCGCCGTCGGTGCCGATCGTCACGTGCCCGATCTCGCCGGCGGCCGAGCGGTCGCCGCGCACCGGCACCCCCGCGACGGCGATGCCGGCGCCGACGCCCAGGCCGATGCGCACGACCAGCAGCGTCTCGGCGCCCGAGCTCGTCAGCTCTGCCAGCAGCGCGATGTTCGCGTCGTTCGCGACGTGCACGGGCAGCGCGAGCTCGTCGGCGAGCCGGTCGCGCAGCGGCAGCTCGTGCCACCCGAGGTTGGGCGCCTGGTGCACGACGCCCTCCGCGTCGACGATGCCGGGGGTGCCGACGCCGACGCCGAGCACCGTGCGCGCGGAGCGGGCGACCAGCGCGCGACCGAGCTCGATCGCGTGCGCGAGCGCCGCATCCCCCGTCGCATCGCCGATCGCGCGCTCCAGCCGCTCGACGACCGTGCCGTCGAGTCGCACGACGGCGCCGCGGAAGCGCTGCGGCTCCGAGAGGTCGAGGGCGACGACGTCGAAGCCCTCGTGCGCGAGGTCGAGCAGCGTCGCGGGCTTGCCGGGCCGGGCGGCGTCTCGGGTGCCGAGCTCGACCACGAGCCCCTCGCCGAGCAGCTCGGCGACCAGCTCGGAGACCGTCACCCGGGTGAGCATCGTCGCGCGTGCGATGTCTGCCCGCGAGCAGGGGCCCTCGTCGAGCAGCGTCTGCAGCACCAGCGTGCGGTTGTGCGCGCGGGCGTGGCCGGGCAGCGTCTTCTCGCGCCGCCGCGCGCCCATCGCGAAGGCGTCGCGCGGCAGGGCGACGGCCGCATCGCTGCGCACCTTGGCTCCCGCCGGCATCGTCGCCCTCATGTTTGTTAGTACACCTTCCAAACAAATATCGCGCAAGAGCACGGCGGTCACGAATCGGTAACGATGGCCCGACGCCGCCCCGCCCCGCGCGAAGCCGGGTCGCAGCCGCGCGCCGGGATGCGGGAGGATCGACGGGAGCGAGCGGTCGGGAGGAGCAGGATGCGCGCAGCGAGCAGTGCGGCCACGTCGCCGATCCTGTGCGTCACGACGAACCCCGCGATCGACATCACCTATGCGATGGACGAGCTGCGGATGGGCACGAGCCACCGGGTCGAGACCGGCCTCGCCCGCGCGGGCGGCAAGGGCGTGAACGTCGCGCGCGTGCTGCACCAGCACGACGAGGCCGCGATCGTGATCGCACCGATCGGCGGACCCGTGCGCGTGCTGTTCGTGCACGACCTCGACCGATCCGGCATCGAGCACCGGCTGATCGAGGTCGAGGCCCCCACCCGTCGCACCACGGCGATCGTGACCCCCGCCGGCACCACGAACCTCAACGAGCGCGGCGTCGCCATCGACGCCGAGGACTGGCAGCGGATCCTGCAGATCGTGCGCGCCGAGGCAGCCGGCGCACGCGTGATCGTCTCCTCCGGATCGCTGCCGCCCGAGACCCCCGAGGGCTTCTGCGCGAGCGTCGTCGACGTCGCCGTCGCCGCCGGCAGGCCCGTGATCATCGACGTCGGCGGCGCCCAGCTGCAGCGGGCCATGGCCGCGGGCGCCACCGCCGTGAAGCCCAACCGGCACGAGCTGCTCGACGCCATGGGCGGCACCGACCCGCTCGACGCGGCCCGGCGGCTCGCGGCCGCGGGCACCGGCACCGTCTTCGCCTCGCTCGACATCGAGGGGATGCTCGCGGTGCTGCCGGACGGCCGCGCATGGCACGCGCAGCTCGACCACGTGCTCGACGGCAACCCCACGGGCGCGGGCGACGCGGCCGTCGCGGCGCTCGCCATGAGCATCGCCGAAGGGGCGACGCTCGAGGAGCAGCTCGCCCGCGCGACCGCGTGGTCGGGCGCCGCCGTGCTGGCGCCCCAGGCCGGCTCGATCGCCGACCCCGCGAGCCTCGCACCGCGCATCCGCATCACCCCGATCGGGTGATCTGAGCCCTCAGTCAGCTCCTATGCAGTGGCTGGGTGGGCGCTGGTACGGTGTGCGCATGGAGAACCTGCGCCTCGAAGAGCTGTCCGCTGCGAACGTCGTCGCGGCCAACGGCATGACGCTGAAGCGCGGCCAGGAGTCGTTCCTCGCCCCCAACGCGAAGCTCGAGGAGTTCGTCAACACGCAGAGCGCCTGGCAGCGCGTGATCTTCGACGGCGACGAGCCGGTCGCCTACGTGATGGCCAACTTCGACCCCGAGGTCGACCGCGACGAGTACCGCTCGAGCATCCTGCGCATGTACGTCGCCGGCGAGGCGCAGCGCAAGGGCGTCGGCACCTTCACCGTCGACCAGGTCTCGGAGGAGGCCAAGCGCCTCGGCTTCGACAGCGTGTTCGCGGTGTGGGAGGAGGACGAGCTCGGACCGGGCCGCTTCTTCCAGGCCGTCGGCTTCGAGATCATCGGCGAGAACGAGTACGGCGAGTCGATCGGCCGCAAGTCGCTCTGACCCCGCGCTGACGACGACGCCCCCGGTGGATCACCGGGGGCGTCGTCGTCACACGAGCGACTCGCGCCAGGCGCGGTGCAGCGAGGCGAACTTGCCGCCGAGCGCGATGAGCTCGTCGGGGCTGCCGTCCTCGATGATGCGGCCGTGCTCCATCACCAGCACCCGGTCGGCGATCGCCACCGTCGAGAGGCGGTGCGCGATGATGATCGCCGTGCGGTCGGCCAGCAGGGTCGTGAGGCCCTCCTGCACGAGCCGCTCCGAGGGGATGTCGAGCGAGGCGGTCGCCTCGTCGAGGATGAGCACGCGCGGGTCGGCGAGGAACGCGCGGGCGAACGACAGCAGCTGCCGCTGACCCAGGCTGACCCGGCCGCCGCGCTTGGCCACGTCGGTGTCGTAGCCGTCCGGCAGCGCCTCGATGAACTCGTGCGCGCCGACCGCGCGGGCCGCCATCTCGATCTCCTCGGCGCTCGCGCCCGGGCGTCCGAGCGCGATGTTGTCGGCGACGGTGCCGGCGAAGAGGTAGGCCTCCTGCGTCACCATCACCACCGCGCGCCGCAGGTCGTCGTTCGCGAGCTCGCGCAGGTCGACGCCGTCGAGCTTCACGGCGCCCTCGGTGGGGTCGTAGAAGCGGGAGATGAGCTTCGCGAGCGTCGACTTGCCGGCGCCGGTGGTGCCGACCAGCGCGATCGTCTGCCCGGAGGGGATGTGCAGGTCGAAGTCGGGCAGCACGGTCTTGTCGGCGCCGTACGAGAACTCGACCTCGTCGAAGTCGATCTGCCCGCGGGAGGCGGGCAACGACTTCGGCTGCGTCGGCTCGCGCACCGTCGGCTCCTCCTCCAGCACGCCCGAGATCTTCTCGAGCGCGGCCGAGGCCGCCTGGTAGCCGTTGAAGAACATCCCGATGCCCTGGATGGGCTGGAAGAAGTTGCGCGCGTAGAGCGCGATGCCCAGCAGCGCGCCGATCTCGAGCGTGCCGTCGACGACCCGCAGGCCGCCGACCAGGATGAGCGTCGCGAGCGTGATCGCGCCGATCGACATGATGCCGGGCTCGTAGATGCCGAAGATGTTGATGGTGCGGAAGTTCGCATCGCGGTAGTCGTCGACGCGCTGGTCGAACTCGCGCTGGTTCGCGGGCTCCTTGCGGAAGGCCTTGACGGCGCGGATGCCCGTCATGGTCTCGACGAAGTGCACGATCATGCGCGCGCTGGTCGTGCGCGTCTCGCGGAAGAGCTTCGTCGAGCGCACCTGGAACCAGCGCGTCAGCAGGACCGCCGGGATGAGCGCGACGAAGACGATCAGGCCCGAGAGCGGGTCGAGGATGAGCATCGCGACCGCCGTGAAGCCCATGAAGAGGATGCCGCGCACGAGCTCGTTCAGGCCCTGGTCGAGCAGGTCGCGGATCGACTCGAGGTCGCTCGTCTGCCGCGCGATGATGCGGCCGGAGGTGTACGACTCGTGGAACTCGAGGCTCAGCCGTTGGGCGTGGTCGAACAGCCTGCGGCGCAGGTCGAACAGCACCGTCTGGCTGATGCGCGCGACGCTCACCGTGTAGACGAACATCAGCACGCCGCCGACGATCGCGGCCAGGACGTAGACGATGGTCGCGCCCCACAGCGGCAGCCAGTCGGCCTGCTGCATGATCGCCGGCAGGCCGTGGTCGATGCCGAAGGCGATGATCATGGGGCCGGCGATGTTCGCCGCCACCGCGATGACCACCAGGATCATCGTGACGACCACGCGCCCGATGTGCGGCCGCAGCAGCGAGCCGAGCAGCCGGCGCGAGCGCGCGCGGATCTGCTTCGACTCCTCCTTGGTGTAGTCGCTGCGGTCCTCGCCCTGCACGCCGTAGACGCTCATCGGGCCACCTCCTCTGAGGTCTCGTTCAGATCGTCGAGGTCGATCGCCGCCATCGAGCCGGTCACGGTCTCGATGCTCTGGCGGTCGCGCTCGGTCTCCTCGAGGCTCGTGATCACGAACCGGTAGTGCTCGTTGCGCGCGAGCAGCTCGGAGTGGGTGCCGACGTCGTCGATGCGGCCGTCGCGCATGAGCGCGACGCGGTCGGCGAGCTGCACCGTGCTGGGGCGGTGGGCGACGATGAGCGCCGTGGTGGTCTCGAGCACACTGCGCAGCGCCTCCTCGACGAGCGCCTCGGTCTCGACGTCGAGCGCCGAGAGCGGGTCGTCGAGCACGAGCACCGCCGGGGCGGCGGCGACGGCCCGCGCGAGCGCGAGGCGCTGGCGCTGGCCGCCGGAGAGCGACAGCCCCTCCTCGCCGATCTCGGTGTCGAGGCCCTTCGGCAGGTCGCGGGCGAACCCGGCCTGCGCGATCGCGAGGGCACGCTCCAGTGCTGCTTCAGACGCATCCGGGGCACCCATGAGCACGTTGTCGCGGACGGACGCCGAGAACAGCGTGGCGTCCTCGAAGGCCATCGCGACGTGGGTGCGCAGCTCGGTGAGGCTGAGGTCGCGCACGTCGACGCCGTCGAGCAGCACGCGGCCGCCGGTGACGTCGTAGAGGCGCGTCGGCAGCGCCGTGAGCGTCGTCTTGCCCGAGCCGGTGATGCCGATGAGCGCCATCGTCTCGCCGGGCTCGAGCGCGAGCGTCGCGCCGTCGACCAGGTCGCGCTCGCGCGGCTGCGCGTCCTGGTAGCGGAAGTGCACGTCCTCGAACACGAGCGAGCCGCGCGGCTGCGCGATCGAGACCGGCTCGGCAGGGTCGACGATGGTGTTCTCGGAGTCGATGATCTCGTGGAACCGTCGTGAGGCGTTCGACGCGTCGATGAGGAACGCGAAGAGGAAGCCGATCGACTCGATGGGCCAGTTCAGCACCATCGCGATCGCGAAGAACGCCGCGAGCGTGCCGACCGAGAGCTGGCCGTCGGCGGCGAGGCCCACGCCGATGAAGAGGCAGACGGCGTAGGAGATGTAGGGCACGATCGTCAGCCACATCCACAGGTGGCCGTCCATGCGGGCCTTGTCGATCTCGGTCTCGCGCAGCGTCGAGGCCTGGCTCGTGAAGCCCTCGAGCGCGTGTCGGCCGCGGCCGAAGGCCTTGAGCACGCGGATGCCGTGGATCGACTGCTCGACCGTGGTCGCGAGGTCGCCTGCCTGATCCTGCGCGGCGCGCGAGACCAGGAAGTAGCGGCGCTCGAAGCGCAGCGCGACGAACACGATGGGCGCCGAGAGCACCACGAAGACGGATGCGAGCAGCGGGCTCCAGACGAAGAGGATCACGATGCCGACCACGAGGGTGATGGCGTTCACGACCAGCAGCGGGGCGCCGAAGGCGCTGAAGCGGCGGATCATGCCGAGATCCTGCACGGCGCGGCTCAGCAGCTGCCCCGACTGCCAGCGGTCGTGGAAGGCCACCGGCAGCGCCTGCAGCTTGCGGTAGAGGGCGCTGCGCATCGTCGCCTCGACCTGCGTCGACGGCAGCGTCACGAGGAAGCGCCGCATGAAGACGAAGAAGGCCTCGCCGAGCGCGAGCGCCAGGATGAGCAGCGCGACCGGCCAGACGGCTGCGGCGTCGGCGGCCGCGAGCGGGCCGTCGACGAGCAGGCGCATCACCATCGGCGTGGCGAGGCTCAGCAGCGCGGAGAGCAGCGCGGCGAAGGTGCCCAGCAGCAGGCGCGGCAGCACGGGGCGGATGTACGGCAGCAGCCGCCCGAGCGCGCTCAGGTGGCCGATGGGCTTGGCGGCGGGCGGGGACTGGTGCGGGAGGGACGACGAGGACATTGGGGATCCTTCGGGGCCGCCGACGTCGTGCGTCAGCGGTGGGAGCGATGCGAGCGGTGGCTCGCAGATGGTGGTGCTGCGTCGATCTTCGGCTGTGGCACCGACACCGACGGGGCGAGCTGGGCTCGCGGCGGGCTGGGACCCGTGCTGCTAGCGGGCTCCGGCGCGTCCGAAGCGGACGGGAAGGAGGCCGGCGGCAGCGATCGGGGTGGTCGTCGTCGTGCGCATGGCATCCTCCTTGGTCGGCCGCTCCCCTGTGGCGCGGACAGCCTTCGAGTGTAAGCAGAGCCCCGCGGCCGCGTCTACCCCTCGGATCGGGTTCTCCCAATCACTTCTGCCTTGTCCCCCACGCGGCGGCCGCGGGCCGCGGGGCACCCGGCGTCAGGATCCCAGCTCGGCCAGCAGGGCATCGGCGTCGGCGGGGCGCGGCAGGAGGAGCACGGGCGGTGCCGACCCATCCGCATGCCACCGCCTCATGCGCTCGCGCTTCGACGCCCAGGAGCGGAAGTGCCAGACGATGATCGAGTCGCGGCCGAGGGCCAGCCGCAGGCTCTCGACGTTGCCGTTGCAGACAGGTTCACGGGTGCGGATGCGGCGCGCCGTGCGGCGGACGAGGCGCGCGAGCGAGACGGCGCGTGGGTAGTCGAGGCCGACGATCAGGTCGATGCGCTCGAGCGCGTGGTCGTTGTGGAAGCGGTAGACGGAGTCGATCACGTACGACTCGCGCTCGAGCACCGGCAGCACGCGGCGGTCGAGCTCGTCGCGCGGCGGCTGCACCCAGCCGGGCTCCCAGCAGAGGTCGTCGATGAGCACGACGGGCAGCCCGAGGCGCTCGCCGAGCGCCTGCGCCATCGTCGACTTGCCCGAGCCGGTGGCGCCAAAGCAGAGGATGCGTTGCGCCCGCCGGAGGTCGTCGATCGTGCCCGCGCTCACGCGAGCGAGGCTACAGCCCACCGCATCGCTCAGTGGGCGAAGTGGCGCTCCCCGGTGAAGTACATCGTGATGCCCGCGGCGCTCGCGGCGGCGATGACCTCTTCGTCGCGCACCGATCCGCCCGGCTGCACGACCGCCGTGACGCCGGCGTCGAGCAGCACCTGCAGGCCGTCGGCGAAGGGGAAGAACGCGTCCGAGGCGGCGACCGATCCGGCAGCCCGCTCCCCCGCGCGCGAGACGGCGAGGTGGCACGAGTCGACCCGGTTGACCTGGCCCATGCCGACGCCCACGGAGGCGCCGCCTGCGGCGAGCAGGATGGCGTTCGACTTCACCGAGCGCACCGCGCGCCACGCGAACTCGAGGTCGGTGAGCACCGCATCCGGCACGTGCGAGCCCGAGACGCGGCGCCACGTGTGCGACGAGAAGCCCTCGAAGGTGTCCGGCTGCTGCACGAGCACGCCGCCCGAGACCTGCCGCAGCTCGGATCCCTCGCGCGCGTAGCCGGCGGGCAGGCGCAGCAGGCGGATGCTCTTCTTGGCGGTCAGCAGCTCGAGCGCCTCCGGCTCGAAGTCGGGCGCGACGACCACCTCGGTGAAGATGTCCTTGACCGCCTCGGCCATCGCGCGCGTGACGACGCGGTTCGCGGCGATCACGCCGCCGAAGGCCGAGACCGGGTCGCAGGCGTGCGCGCGCTCGTGCGCCGACGCGATCGGGTCGGCGGCCCCGGGCGCTGCGATGGCGATGCCGCAGGGGTTGGCGTGCTTGATGATCGCGACCGCGGGCTCGGCGAAGTCGAAGGCGGCGCGCAGCGCGGCATCGGCGTCGACGTAGTTGTTGAACGACATCGGCTTGCCGTGCAGCAGCTCGGCCTGCGTGATGCCCGCGCCGCCCGGCAGCCCGAAGAGCCCGGCCTGCTGGTGGCTGTTCTCGCCGTAGCGCAGCCCCTGCACGAGGGTCGCGGCGCCGAGGGCGCGCAGCAGGCCGCTCGCGTTCGAGGTGTCGGGCGCGAGCGGCTCGGCGGATGCGTCGGCCGACGCGGGCGCGCTCGTCGCCGTCCCCGGCTCCACGAGCTCGGGCCGCTCGGCCGCCGGTGCCGCAGCGGCGGCTGCCGCAGCGGGAGCCGCCGCCGGCGCCGCGGACGCCTCGTCGACCGGCTCCCCCGCGAACCAGCGCGCGACGGCGCGGTCGTATGCGGCGGTGTGCGCGAAGGCGTCGCGAGCCAGCGCCCGGCGCTGCATGAGCGAGAGCCCCGTCGCGGCCGCCTTCTCGATCAGGGGGTAGACGCGCGGGTCGGTGACGATCGCGACGTTCGCGTGGTTCTTCGCGGAGGCGCGCACCATGGCGGGTCCGCCGATGTCGATCTGCTCGACGACGTCGGCGTCGGCCGCGCCCGAGCGCACGGTCTCGACGAAGGGGTAGAGGTTGACGATCACGAGCTCGAAGGGCGCGATGCCGAGCTCGGTCAGCTGCGCCTCGTGGTGCTCGAGCCGCAGGTCGGCCAGCAGGCCGGCGTGGATCGCCGGGTGCAGCGTCTTCACCCGGCCGTCGAGCGCCTCCCGGAACCCCGTGACCGAGGCGACCTCGGTGACCGGCAGTCCCGCATCCGCCAACATCTTCGCGGTCGAGCCGGTCGAGACGAGCTCGACGCCGGCGGCGACGAGCGCCGTGCCGAGCTCGACGATGCCGCGCTTGTCGCTCACCGACAGCAGCGCGCGCCGGAACGGCACCTGGTCGCGGTCGCGGTAGAGGCTCGGGTCGTGCTGGGGTCCGCTCACTGCTGGGTCCTTTGGCTGTCGGGGCGATCGAGGCGGTGCTCGAGGCCGTGGTCTGCGAGGTCGATGGCGCCGTCGGCGATCTTCGTGATCACGTCGGCGAGCAGGTCGCGCTCGACCGCCTTGATGCGGTCGTGCAGGGCGTCCTGCGTGTCGCCGGGCAGCACGGGCACGCGCTGCTGGGCGAGGATCGGACCGGTGTCGACACCGCTGTCGACGACGATGACGGATGCGCCGGTCTCGGCCACGCCGGCCGCGAGCGCGTCGCGCACGCCGTGGGCTCCCGGGAACTCGGGCAGGTGGGCCGGGTGGGTGTTGAGGATGGCGGGCTCGAAGCGGGCGACCGCGGCGGGCGAGAGCAGCCGCATGAAGCCCGAGAGCACGACGAGGTCGGGCTCGAAGGCGCCGATGCGGTCGGCGATGCGCATCGACCACTCCTCGCGCGGTGCCGCGAAGGGCTCGACGAAGGTCGGGATGCCGGCGGCCCGGGCCGTCTCGAGGCCGCCGCACTCGCGGTCGGCGCCGACGGCGATGATCTCGGCAGGCACGCGCCCCGCCCTGGTGCGCTGCAGCAGATCGGCGAAGTTGGTGCCGCTGCCGGAGACGAGGACGACGAGACGCAGCACGGGCTCCATGCTACCGAGGGGCGCGATCCCCCTCGGCCGCCGCATCGTCGGCGTCGTCGGCGTCGACCGGCTCGACCGCCTGCGTGCTGGCGCGATCCTCGGTCGAGACCGAGACGACGGGCGAGGTCTCCGCGGCGGGCTGCGCGGGGTGCTGCTCCCCGTCGGGCGGGGCGTCGGGCGGGGCGTCGGCCGGGGCGTCGACCGGGGCGTCGGGCGGCCCGTCGACCGGGGCGTCGACCCGGGCGTCGGCCGGGGCGTCGTCCGACCACTCGGCGCTGGGCTCGGCCGCGGGCTCCTCGGCCGCCTCGCTGCGCCCGAGGCCGAGCGCGTCGCGGATGCGCGAGCCCTCCCGCTCGGTCGCGAGCGGCAGCGCGAACCCGCCGGCCAGCGCGCCCGTGCCGCGCCCGCCCGCGATCATGCCGATGAGCAGGCCCACGCCGACCTCGAGGGCTCCCCAGGCGGCGACGAGCACCGCATCCGGACCCGTGATCGCCAGGCGACCCGGGCCCGCGGCGCCGGTCGAGAGCATCGCGGCGATGCCCAGCAGTGCACCGGCGAGCACGCCGCCGCCGGTGGCCGCGATCGCGAGCTCCCACCAGTGCACGGGGCGCCGCTCGGTGCCGGCGAGCACGCTCTGCCTGGCGAGCACGCCGACGAGCACGGCCGCCAGCACGGGCAGCACGACCACGACCGCCATCCAGGGCTGGGCGCTCGGGTCGATCGCGGCCAGCAGCGGCAGCGCCGGCACGGGGCCGAGATCGGTGCCGAGCGGCGAGACGCTCGAGCCGAGACCCACCATGAAGCCGGGGCCGATCGCCCACGACGCCGCCCAGACGATCGCGACGGGCGCGAGCGCCAGCTGCAGCAGGAAGACGACCACCACGCCCACCGGCGTGACGCCGAGCGACTCGAGCAGCAGCAGCGCATCGGTGAAGCGCAGGAAGAGCCCGGCGGCGACGAGCAGCGCGCCGACGCCCAGCACGCCGACCGCGCCGGCGAAGCCCGTCCGCAGCGCCGCGCGCGTCGCGCGCAGCCACTGGTGGTCGATCGTCAGGCTGCGCGCAGCGGCGACCAGCCAGTCGTGGCCGCGCACCGCGATGACGGCGGCGAGCATGCCGACGAGGGCGACGAGCGCGGGCAGGAGCGCGGCGTGCACCAGATCGGGCGCCGCCGTGCCGTGCTGCGCGCTCGTGCCCACCAGCAGGCCGATGGCGGCGGTCGCCGCGGTGCCCAGCAGCACGGCGACGCCCACGTCGACCAGCGGCAGGGTCGCGAGGCGGCGACCGCTGCGCCAGTGCAGCCAGAGGGTGATGAGGCCGATGCCCCAGGCGCCGAGCGAGAGCACGAACGAGCGCCCCGCCTCCTCGAGGCCGACGGCGATCACGGCATCGCGGCCGAGCGTGACGCCGATGTCGACGCCGTGCCCGATCAGCCAGGCGTCGGCGGCCAGCCGCCACTGCAGCACCGGGTCGCCGCCGAAGCCCTGGTCGATGCCCCAGACGGCGAGCATGACGAGCGCGCACACCACGAGACCGACCGCCGCGATGGCGGCGGACTCGACTGCCTGGCCGATCCCGGCCCACACGCGACGCACGGCAGGCACTGTATCGACGCATCCGCCCTCGTCCCGCTCGCCTCGCCGCGCGTCAGCCGCTGGGCTCGCGGTAGGTTGGAGGGGCACGGCGCGGCCCGCGCACGCACTCGTGGCCGCCGTCCATCACTTCACCGCGAGGGGTTCGAGCCGCATGGCCAAGATCATCTACACGTACACCGACGAGGCGCCGATGCTCGCGACGCACTCCTTCCTGCCGATCGTGAGCGCGTTCGCCGCCGCGGCCGACGTCGAGGTCGAGCGCCGCGACATCTCGCTCGCCGGCCGGATCATCGCGGTCTTCGCCGACCTGCTGCCGGCGGATCAGCAGGAGTCGGATGCGCTGGCCGAGCTGGGCGAGCTGGCGCAGACGCCCGAGGCCAACATCATCAAGCTGCCGAACATCTCGGCATCGGTGCCGCAGCTGAAGGCGGCCGTGCAGGAGCTGCAGGAGCAGGGCATCGCGCTGCCCGACTACCCGGACGAGCCGTCGACCGACGAGGAGCGCGACATCCGCGCCCGCTACGACGCGATCAAGGGATCGGCCGTCAACCCGGTGCTGCGCGAGGGCAACTCCGACCGCCGCGCGCCGCGCTCGGTGAAGGAGTTCGCGCGCAAGCACCCGCACTCGATGGGCGCGTGGGCCGAGGACTCGAAGACGGCCGTCGCCACGATGGGCGCGGGCGACTTCCGCTCGAACGAGCAGTCGGTCACGATGCCGGCCGACGACACGCTGCAGATCCGCTTCGTCGGCGACGACGGCGAGACGACCGTGCTGAAGGACGGCCTCGCCGTGCTCGCCGGCGAGATCGTCGACGCGACGTTCATGAGCGCGAAGGCCCTCGACGCGTTCCTCGTCGAGCAGGTCAGGCGCGCCCGCGACGAGCACGTGCTGTTCTCGGCGCACCTGAAGGCGACCATGATGAAGGTCTCCGACCCCATCATCTTCGGCCACGTGGTGCGCGCGTTCCTGCCGGCCGTGTTCGAGAAGTACGGCACGCAGCTGGCCGAGGCGGGCCTGTCGCCCGAGAACGGCCTCGCGTCGATCCTCTCCGGCCTGGGCGAGCTCGACGAGTCGACCGCAGCCGGCGTGCGCAAGGCCATCGAGGACGGCATCGCCGACGGCCCGCGCCTGGCGATGGTGAACTCCGACCGCGGCATCACCAACCTGCACGTGCCCTCCGACGTCATCGTGGATGCGTCGATGCCGGCCATGATCCGCCAGTCCGGTCACATGTGGGGCCCGGACGGCGAGGAGGCGGACACGCTCGCCGTGATCCCCGATTCCTCCTACGCCGGCATCTACCAGGTCGTGATCGAGGACTGCCAGGCCAACGGCGCCTTCGACCCGACCACGATGGGCTCGGTGCCGAACGTGGGCCTGATGGCGCAGAAGGCCGAGGAGTACGGCTCGCACGACAAGACCTTCCGCCTGGAGCGGGACGGCCGCGTCGAGGTCGCGAACGCGGCCGGCGAGGTGCTCATGTCGCACGACGTCGAGGCAGGCGACATCTGGCGGGCCTGCCAGACCAAGGACGTGCCGGTGCGCGACTGGGTGAAGCTCGCGGTCACGCGCGCCCGCGCCTCGTCGACGCCCGCGATCTTCTGGCTCGACGAGACCCGCGCGCACGACGCCCAGCTCATCGCGAAGGTCGAGGAGGAGCTGCCGAAGCACGACACGTCGGGCCTCGACATCCGCATCATGAGCCCCGTCGAGGCGACGAAGCTGTCGATCGAGCGCATCCGCCGCGGCGAGGACACCATCTCGGTCACCGGCAACGTGCTGCGCGACTACAACACCGACCTGTTCCCCATCCTCGAGCTCGGCACCTCGGCCAAGATGCTCTCGGTCGTGCCGCTGCTGGGCGGCGGCGGGCTGTTCGAGACGGGCGCCGGCGGCTCCGCACCGAAGCACGTGCAGCAGCTCGTCGAGGAGAACCACCTGCGCTGGGACTCGCTGGGCGAGTTCATGGCACTGGCCGAGTCGTTCCGCCACCTGTCGGAGACGGCGGGCAACCAGCGCGCCGGCGTGCTGGCCGAGACGCTCGATGCCGCCACCGGCTCGTTCCTGAACGAGAACAAGTCGCCCTCGCGCAAGGTCGGCGAGATCGACAACCGCGGCAGCCACTTCTGGCTCGCCCGCTACTGGGCCGAGGAGCTCGCCCGGCAGACCGATGACGCCGCGCTCGCCGAGATCTTCGGGCCGGTGGCCGAGCAGCTGACCGCGCAGACCGAGACGATCGAGCAGGAGCTGCTGTCGGTGCAGGGCAGCCCCGTCGACCTGGGCGGCTACTACCGGGTCGACACCGACCTGGCCGACGCCGCGATGCGGCCGAGCGCGTCGCTGAACGCGATCCTCGCGCCGCTGCGCTGATCGCCACGCACAGACGAGGGGCCCGGCTCAGGCCGGGCCCCTCGTCGTCTCCGGAACTTCCGTACTGCTACGCAACCCCGGCAGGACTATCCAGCCCGAGGCGCTGTCACGTACGGATCTTCCGGGTGCGCGGCCAGCGGTGGTCGCCACGCCGCACGACCGCAAGGATCGCCCGCTCGATCTCGGCCCACTCGTCGTGGATCTGCCGATAACTGACGCGCAGCACGATGAACCCCCGAGCGACCAGCTCCCGATCCCGCCGCCGATCCTTCTCGTACGCCGCAGCATCCGTGTGATGCTCCCGACTGTCGCACTCGATCACGAGCCGCTCGCCGACCAGCAGATCCACCCGCGCACCTTGCATCACGCGCACCTGGATGCGAACCGCGAGCTGCAGCGCGCGGAGTCGGAACCGCACCATCGACTCGGTACCCGATTCCGACCTCCCATCGGCGGCCGCCAGCAGGGAACGCACCCTCGCCGGCGCCTCCGCCATCCACTCGAGAACGGTCTCTCGCTCAGCGAGCTGCCTGTGCAGGATCGAGTCGATGACCACGACGATGTCCTCCCGGCTCCCGCAACGGAGCACGCAGCGGAAGGCGACCGCCAAGCTGTCGACCGCGCTGCTGACCGCCAGTCGCTCCCCGAACGGATGGCAGGCTCGGCTTCCCTTCCGCTTTCTCCGATGACGGGGCAACCGGAAGTGGTTGCCCTTGCCCTCCGGGGTCCAGACGCCGTGCAGGCGGAGCGCGCTGAAGCAGGAGATGCATCCGCCCGCCCGCACGGCGACCAGCGCTGCCGGATCGGGCGAACCGTCGTGGAACCAGCCGGGACGGACCCGGACGAGCGCCCCCGTGCCCAGCGCCCGCTCGATCTGCCACTTCGTCCAACCGCTGGATGTCAGCTGCAGTGTCGTGAGGATGCCCAGCACGATCGCGTCGCTCATGGGGGCACCGTGACAGGCAGCGCGATCCGCGGCGCCGGTCCGTAGGCGCGCTGTGGAGAACGGAAGATCCGTACCGCTCCGGCCACCCGGCTGGATAGTCCGGCCGGCCTCGCTGAGCGGTACGGAACGTTCCGGTGCGGGTTACTGGCCAGTCCGGGCTAGGTGAGGTCGTCGTGCTCGCCGCGGCACCAGGCGATGTGGCGGGCGGCCGAGCGCTCGACCGCAGCCGGCCCCTCCTCGATCAGCTGGCCGGGGATGTTGCCGTAGATGCGCCGGTAGCGCAGCGGGGCGAGCTGATCGGCGATGCGCCGCACCACCCCCGGCGACATCGGGATGTTGTTGGGGAACGAGCGCATGAAGCCGAGGCTCGCGCGGTCGGGCTTCGGCTGGATCGTGTCGCCCGCCAGCAGCGAGCCGGCTCCCTCGCTGCCGGCCTCCCACAGCACCATGGCCGAGCCCGGGAAGTGCCCGCCGAAGCGGATCAGCCGCACACCCGGCAGCAGCTCGAGCTCGCCGTCCCACAGCTCGATCCTGGGATGCTGCCGCTGTATCCACTCGGCATCGCGCTCGTTCACCAGCACCCGCGCGTCCAGCGCATCCGCCCACGCGCACTGCACGCCGAACATGTGCGGGTGCGAGGCCGCGACCACCGCGATGCCGCCGAGCTCGCGCACCTGCTCGACCGCGTCATCCGTGATCGTGCCGATCGGATCCCACAGCAGGTTGCCGCCGGTCGTCTGCACCAGCAGCGCGCGCTGGCCGATGCCGACAGCGGGCTCGGAGGTGATCGCCCAGAGGCCGGGCTCGAGCTCGACCACGTCGGCCCGCATGCCGTCGCGCTGCTGCACGTCGACGCTCGTCCACTGCTGGCCCGCCCGCGGCACCCACTGCCGCTCGTCGGCGCAGATGAGGCAGGTCTCGGGCAGGGGCTCGGCGCTCTCCACGCCGCAGGTCGCGCACAGGATGGTCATGCCCCCACTGTGGGGCCCGCGCCTGGGAGTCGTCCACCCCCGGCCTCAGCCGGGGCACCTACGCTGGCGGCATGGCCGAGTTCCACCTGACCCCGCTGCGCCGGGTCGCCGATCGCGCGATGGCGGCGCTGGCTCGCGCCGGCCTCGCCCCTGGCGGCGCCGCCGAGCTCACCGTGCGGGGCCGCACGAGCGGCGAACCTCGCTCGACGCCCGTCACCCCGCTCGAGCTCGGGGGTCGCCTGCACCTGCTCGCGCCCTACGGGCAGGTCGGCTGGGTGCGCAACCTGCGGGTGGCCGGAGAGGCGACGATCCGGCGCGGCCGCACCTACCGCATCCGCGCCACCGAGCTGCCCGCCGCCGAAGCCGCACCGGTGCTGCGCGAGTACGTGCGCCGCATCCCGCTCGTGCGGCCCTACATCGCGGCGGGTCCGGGCGACGATCTCGCCGCGTTCGAGGCGGTCGCGGCCGACCATCCCGTCTTCGTCATCGAGCGGATCGGCTGAGGCGGCTCAGCGGCCGGAGGCCTCGTCCTCCTCGGGCTCGAAGGTCGACTCCTCGTCGGTGGTGGTGGCCCCGAGGCCATCCGGGTCGGCGGGGATCGTGCCGTCCTCGCCGAGCCCGCCGGGCTTCTGCGTGCCCTCGTGGTCGGTGCCGTGCTGTGCCTGGTCGCTCATGACCGCCTCCTCGCGCGTCGGATCGTGCGGCACACCCTAGTCGCCCCCGCCGTGCGCGCGCCGTGCACGACGAAGGGCCCCGGCCGCAGCCGGGACCCTTCGTCAGCGCGTGAGCGAGCTCAGAGCGATTCGACGATCTCGCGCATGAGGCGAGCGGTCTCGGTCGGCGTCTTGCCGACCTTGACGCCGGCGGCCTCGAGGGCCTCCTTCTTCGCCTCGGCCGTGCCCGACGAGCCCGAGACGATGGCGCCGGCGTGGCCCATCGTCTTGCCCTCGGGGGCGGTGAAGCCGGCGACGTACCCGACGACCGGCTTCGTCACGTTGGCCTTGATGAACTCGGCGGCGCGCTCCTCGGCGTCGCCGCCGATCTCGCCGATCATCACGATCGCCTTCGTCTCGGGGTCGGCCTCGAAGGCCTCGAGCGCGTCGATGTGCGTCGTGCCGATGACCGGGTCGCCGCCGATGCCGATGGCGGTCGAGAAGCCCAGGTCGCGCAGCTCGAACATCATTTGGTAGGTCAGCGTGCCCGACTTCGAGACCAGGCCGATGGGGCCCTTGCCGGTGATGTTCGCGGGCGTGATGCCGACGAGCGACTCCTCCGGCGTGATGATGCCGGGGCAGTTCGGGCCGATGATGCGGGTCGTGCCCTTGGCCTTCGCGTGCGCCCAGAACTCGGCCGAGTCCTGCACGGGGATGCCCTCGGTGATGACCACGAGCAGGCCGATGCCCGCGTCGACGGCCTCGACCACGGCGTCCTTGGCGAACGCCGGCGGCACGAAGACGATCGACGTGTCCGCGCCCGTGGCCTCCATCGCCTCGGCGACCGAGCCGAAGACGGGCAGCTCGACCTGCGAGCCGTCCTGCGCCGTGTGCGAGACGGTCGTGCCGGCCTTGCGCGCGTTCACGCCGCCGACGATCTGGGTGCCGGCCGCGAGCATGCGGGCGGTGTGCTTCGAGCCCTCGCCGCCGGTGATGCCCTGGACGATGACCTTGTTGTCCTTGTTGAGGTAGATCGACATCTCTTGCTCCCTTACGCCGCAGCCAGCTCGGCGGCCTTGTCGGCGGCCTCGTCCATCGTGTCGACCACCGTCACCAGCGGGTGCGCGGCGTTCGCGAGGATCGCGCGACCCTCCTCGACGTTGTTGCCGTCGAGGCGCACCACGAGCGGCTTCGAGGCCTCGGAGCCGAGGATCTCGAGCGCCTTGACGATGCCGTTCGCGACCGCGTCGCAGGCGGTGATGCCGCCGAAGACGTTGACGAAGACGCTCTTCACGTCCTTGTCGTGCAGGATGACGTCGAGGCCGGCGGCCATGACCTCGGCGGATGCGCCGCCGCCGATGTCGAGGAAGTTGGCGGGCTTGACGCCGCCGTGGTTCTCGCCCGCATAGGCGACCACGTCGAGCGTCGACATGACGAGCCCTGCGCCATTGCCGATGATGCCGACCTGGCCGTCGAGCTTCACGTAGTTGAGGTCGGACTCCTTGGCCTTCGCCTCGAGCGGGTCGGCGGCGGCCTTGTCCTCGAGGGCCGCGTGGCCGGACTGGCGGAAGTCGGCGTTCTCGTCGAGCGAGATCTTGCCGTCGAGCGCGATGATGTCGCCGCCCTCGGTGAGCACGAGCGGGTTCACCTCGACGAGCGTGGCGTCCTCTGCCGTGAACACTCCGTAGAGCTTCTCGATCACGGGCGCGACCTTGGCGACGAGCTCCTCGGGGAACTTGGCCGTCCGCACGATCTCCTCGGCCTTCGCGGCGTCGATGCCGACGGCGGGGTCGACCTCGACCTTCGCGAGCGCCTCGGGGCGCTCCTCGGCCAGCTGCTCGATCTCCATGCCGCCCTCGAACGAGCACATGGCCAGGTACGAGCGGTTCGCGCGGTCGAGCAGCACCGAGAAGTAGTACTCCTCCTTGATGGCGGCGCCCTCGGCGACCATCACGCGCTGCACGGTGTGGCCCTTGATGTCGAGGCCGAGGATCGCATCCGCCGCGTCCTTCGCCTCTGCGGGGCTCTTGGCGAGCTTCACGCCGCCTGCCTTGCCGCGTCCGCCGGTCTTGACCTGGGCCTTCACGACGACGACACCGCCGCCGAGCTCCGTGGCCGCAGCCTCGGCCTGCTCGGGGGTGTCGGCGACGATGCCGCGCAGCACGGGAACCCCGTGCTGCTCGAACAGGTCCCTTGCCTGGTACTCGTAGAGATCCACGCGTCATCCAATCGATGTGTGTTGGGGGGTTCGCCGCACCAAGCCTAGACCCGCGGGGCATGTCGCCCGGCCCGCTTTCGGGCCGCCGAAGCCCGAAGATTCGGCATTCTTGACGCTTTTCGCACAGCCGTGCCTTGCTTGCGGGGCTGGGCCGCGCATCCGACCATGGATGCAGGAGGAACCATGGACCCCGCACTGCAGCGTCGCCCCGACCTGCCGCCGCCGGTCGAGTCGATGACCTCGAAGCTCAACTGGCTGCGCGCCGGCGTGCTCGGCGCGAACGATGGCATCGTCTCGACCTCCGCCCTGATGGTCGGCGTCGCCGGCGCCGGCACCGCGGTCACCGGCATCCTCACCGCGGGCGTCGCGGCGCTCGTCGCGGGCGCCTTCTCGATGGGCGTCGGCGAGTACGTGTCGGTCTCGTCGCAGCGCGACAGCGAGCGGGCCGCGATCCGGCGCGAGCGCGCGCTGCTGCGGGCGAACCCCGACGGCCAGATCGACCAGCTCGCGCACATGTACGAGGAGCGCGGCCTCGCGCCCGGCACGGCCCACCGGGTGGCGGTCGAGCTGACCCAGGCCGACCCGCTGCGCGCGCACCTCGACGTCGAGTACAAGCTCGACCCCGACGACCTCAACAACCCCTGGGCGGCCGCCGGCGCCTCTGCCCTGGCGTTCTCGCTCGGCTCGCTCATCCCGCTGCTGGCCGCCCTGCTCGCCCCGGCGTCGTGGATGCCGTGGTCGATCGTGGCCGCGACCGTGACGGCGCTGCTGCTGACCGGCATCGTCTCGGCGCGCATCGGCGCCTCGAGCAAGCGCGCGGCGACGCTGCGGGTGCTCATCGGCGGCGTCGTCGCCCTCGCGGCGACCTGGCTGATCGGCTCGCTGCTCGGCACGCCCGTGCACTAGCGGCCACTGGCCGAGCCGACCGCTCAGCGCTCGCCGCCGCGTCGCTCCCGCTCCTCCTCCTGCTGCTCCGGCAGGTCGAGCTCGGCCACCACCGTGATCGAGACGTCCTGCACCCGCCAGTCGAGCGCCACGATGTCCGAGATCGCGCGATCGACATCGGCCACCTTGGCCCCGCGGCGCTTCGGCACGACGTAGGCGTCGACGTGCAGCGCCTGCCCCTGATCGCGGATGCGGCTCGCCGCATCGTGCACCCAGCGCCGGCGGCGCAGCAGCGCGTCGACTCGCTCGTGCACGGGATCGGGCTCCGACTGGTCGTAGGTGGTGGCTCGCATGTCCATCAGGTCGAGCACGGATGCGCGGGTGTTCTTGACGCCGTCCCACAGGATGCCGACCGAGATGAACAGCGCCGCGGCACCGTCGAGCCACCAGATGCCCATGCCGATGCCGAGCACGCCGATGATCGAGCCGGCGTTCGTGGTCCAGTCGGCCTGCGCCATGTCGGCGTCGGCGTAGAGCAGCTTGTTGTTGAGCTGCTTCGCGAGCTTCATCTTCATGCGGCCGTAGATGAGCGGCCCGATCACGATCAGCGCCATGACCGCGACCATCGCCCAGCCCTGCCAGATGGTGACGCCGAACAGCTGCATCGTGCCGATCGGCGGGTGCTCCTGCTTGACCAGGCCGCTGACGGCCTCGAAGCAGAGGTTCGCGCCCACGGCGAGCAGCGCGACGCCGGCGACGAGGTGGCCGACGCCCATCGCGCGGTGGTAGCCGTACGGATGCTTGGCGCTCGGCGGGCGGCGGATGACGAACAGCGCGATCAGGAACGCGATCTGCGGGATGGTGGAGAGGATGTCCTCGACCCAGGCCGTCTGCATGGCCTGCGAGTTGCCCATGACGAGGGCGACGACCGTGATCGTGCACGCCGTGTAGGCGAGCACCGCCCATTCGAGGATGCGCGCCTTGCGCAGCGCGAGCTCGACCTCCTCGGGCAGCTCACGTCCGCCGATCCTGCTCACGACTGCCCCTCGGTCTCGGCGTCGAGGTGGCGCTCGAGCGCCGAGAGCAAGGCGTTCTCGCCCATGGGCGCGAGCATGACGAGGCCGCTCGTCGAGCCGTCGGGCTGCGCTGCCTCGGCGTAGGCGCGGGTCACCGCGACGCGATCGCTCCACGGCGTCTGCTCGGTGAAGCCGCCGACCACGAGGTCGAGCTCGCCGATCTCGAGCAGCTGCACGAGCGACTGCTCGCTGCCCTCCGTCCACGCGACGCTCGCTCCGATCGAGCCCGCGAACGAGGTGACGAGCGCGATCTCGGTGCCGGTGGGCTGCTCGCCGCTGGTGTCGACGTGGGGCGGGTTGGGCGTGATGCCGACCTCGAGCACGCCGTCGGTGGCGCGATCGAGCGTGCCGTCGACGTCGGAGGGGATGGTGATGCCGCAGCCCGCGAGCGCGATCGTCGCGGCAGCCGCGAGCGCGACGGCGGCGGATCGGAGCCGTCTCGTGGCGCGCATGGGAGCAGGCTACGCCAGCGCGTCCCCCATCGCGAAGCGTCAGCGCCGCACGCTGTATCGCAGCTCCGGCCTCCCCGTGCCGCCGTAGCGCGGCGCGACCGCTGCCCGGCCGTCGACCACGAGGCGCTCGAGGTAGCGGCGCGCGCTCACGCGCGACATGCCGAGCCGCTCCCCCACCTCGGCGGCGCTCACGCTGCCGTCGACCTCGGCCAGCAGCCCCGCGACGGTGTCGAGCGTCAGCTGCGAGCCGGCCGCCGGCTGCCTGGGCCGGTCGCTCGGCTGCAGCATCGCGTCGACGGCGCGCTGGTCGAGCGGATGGGTCGAGAGCGTCTCGGCCTGCGCGAGCTCGGCCCGGATCGCCTCGAGCCGCTCGCGCATCGCCTCGAGGCCGAAGGGCTTCACGAGGTAGTGGCGCACGCCGAACGAGCGGGCGGCGCGCACCGTCTCGAGGTCGCGGGCGGCGGTGACGGCGACCACCTCGCCGGCGAAGCCGCGCGCGCGGGCGACCCGCAGCACCTCGATGCCGGATGCGTCGGGCAGGTGCACGTCGAGCAGCACGAGATCGGGCCGCACGGCCTCGATCGCCTCGAGGGCCGAGCGCCCGGTGGCGGCCTCGCCCACCACCGCGAAGGCGCCGTGCCGCTCGACGAAGCCGCGCGTGACGATCGCCACGGCCTTGTCGTCCTCGACGATGAGCACGCGCAGCGGCCTCACGAGCGCGCCCCGCCCGCGGCGGCAGCCGCAGCGCTCGCCGCGACCGGCAGCCGCGCGACGAACCGCGCCCCGCCCAGCGGTGACGCCTCGACACCGGCCGAGCCGCCCAGCCGCTCCGCGACCCGCCGCACGAGGGTGAGCCCGTACCCGCGCGCCAGCCCGCCGGGCCGCTGCTTGGTGGAGACCTCGGTGCGGAAGATCGCCTCCCGCTGCTCGGCCGCCACGCCGGGCCCGTCGTCGTCGACGACGATCGTCACGACCCGGTCGCCGCCGCGGTCCTCGTCGGCGATCGCCACCTCGACCCGGCCGCCGGGGGCGGCGTCGATCGCGTTGTCGAGCAGGTTGCCGAGCACCGTCAGCCAGTCCCCCGCGGCCGAGGGCGACGGCGCGGGCCGCAGGGACGCATCCGCCCCCACCACCAGCTCGACGCCGTGCTCGCGCGCCTGCGCGCGCTTCGCGAGCAGCAGCGCGGCGACCTCGAGCTCGAGGATGCCGGAGGCCTGCTCGAGCGAGTCGAGCGCGCCGCCCGCGCCGGCGCGCCGGATGACCGCCATCGCCGCCTCGGTCTCGCCCAGCTCGAGCAGCCCGCCGAGCGTGTGCAGCGTGTTGGCGAACTCGTGCTGCTGCGCGCGCAGCACCTCGGTCATCCCCTGCGCGCCCGCGAGCTCGCGCAGGGCCGCGTCGAGCTCGGTGCGGTCGCGCAGGATGAGCACGGTGCCGATGGCACGGCCGTCGACCACCACCGGGTCGGCGCGCGCGACGAGCACCCGCTCGCCCGCCAGCACGAGCTGCTGCTCGCCCGCGTCGGCCAGCAGCGGCTCGAGCTGCGCGTCGACCACCTCGACGACCGGCACGCCCGCGAGATCGGCGCCCTCGCGCCCCAGCAGCCGCAGCGCCGCGTCGTTGCAGAGCACGATCGCGCCCGCCTCGTCGAGCACCACGAGCCCCTCGCCGATGCCGTGCAGCGTTGCGTTGCGGGTCTCGAGCATCGCCTTGATCTCCTCGGGCTCGACCCCGTAGATGCGACGCCGCACGAGGGCGGCGGCCCAGCTCGCCAGCAGCACGCCGACGATCGCGGCCGCCGCGAGGCACAGTCCGAGGATCCAGATGTTGGAGAGCCAGTCGGCATGCAGCTCGGATTCGAGGATGCCGACCGAGACCTGCCCGATGATCTCGCGCTCGGCGTCGAACACCGGCACCTTCGCGCGCCATGAGGTGCCGAGCGTGCCCGTCTGCGTGTCGGTGAAGAGCTCGCCGGTGATGACCGCATCCGGCGGGGTGGAGGCGACCTCGCCGATGCGCTCGGTGTTCGGATGCGAGTAGCGCACGCCCCGCTCGTCGGTCACCACGACGTACGTGACCTCGGATGCGACCCTGACGGTCTCGGCGATCGGCTGGATGGTGACCGAGGGGTCGGCGTCGTCGAAGGCCTCGACCACCGACGGCAGGTTGGCGACCGAGTAGGCGACGCCGATCATGCGGTCGAGGTAGGCGTCGCGCAGCGCGCGCTCCTGCAGCCATGCCGCGGCCACCCCGGAGCCGACGATGACGACGAGCATGATGGCGCTCTGCAGCACCACCAGCTGCGTGCGCAGCGTCATCGCTCGTCCCACGCGCCCCATCGTAGGCCGCCGGGAACCCGCTCGATCACTGACCAGAACGACCGAAACGCACCTTTCGACCACAACCCCGCCCGGCGCATCCGGTCGGGCTAGCGTCGGGCCAGATCGTGACCCGGCACGGCGCCGGGCGCTCAAGGAGGAGAAGTGCGATCCATGCACCCACGCACCGCGCACAGCACGCGCACGCAGTCCATCGCCCGCATCGGCCTGGCGGGTGCCGCGGCGCTCGCGCTCGCCGCCTGCTCGAGCGGCGGCACCGCCCCCGAGGGCGGCGAGCCCGCTGCCATCAACGCGGTCAGCGTCATCGCGCCCGCCGACCCGGGCGGCGGCTGGGATCAGACGGCCCGCGGCGTCGGCCAGGTGCTGTCCGACTCGGGCCTGGTCGGCTCGGCGCCGGTCGAGAACATCGGCGGCGCAGGCGGCACCGTCGGCCTCGCGAGCCTCGCGACCGAGACCGACCCGAACACGCTCATGATCACGGGCTCGGTGATGGTGGGCGCGGTCGAGACCAACGCATCCGAGAACCGCGTCGAGGAGATGACGCCGATCGCGAAGCTCACCGAGGAGCCGCTCGTCATCGTCGTGCCCGCCGACTCCGAGTACGAGACGCTGCAGGACCTCGTCGACGCGATCGTGGCGGAGGGCCAGGGCGTCGCCGTCACCGGCGGCTCGGCCGGCGGCATCGACCACATCCTCGCCGGCCTGCTGCTGACCGAGGCGGGCGTGGCGCCCGAGGAGGTGCCCGGCACGCTCAACTACGTCGCCAACTCGGGCGGCGGCGAGGCGCTCACGATGCTGCTCGGCGGCACCGTGCAGGCGGGCATCTCGGGCGTCGCCGAGTTCTCGGAGTCGGTGCTCTCCGGCGACCTGCGCGCGCTGGCCGTCTCGAGCGCAGAGCCGGCGGACATGCTGCCGGACGTGCCGACCATCCAGGACGAGGGCATCGACATCGAGCTCACCAACTGGCGCGGCGTCATCGCCCCGGGCGGCATCACCGACGAGGAGCGCACCGCGCTCATCGACCTGGTGACCGAGCTGCACGGCCAGGAGGGCTGGACCGAGCTGCTCGAGACGAACGGGTGGACGGATGCGTTCATGGCCGGTGACGAGTTCGACGCGTTCCTCGCGGACGACATCGCGCTCACGCAGGAGACGCTGCGGACCATCGGGCTGATCGAATGACCTCGTCGACGACCGCCGGTGCGCCCTCGGGCGCGCCGGCGGCGTCGCGCTCGGCGCGCATCGAGGCGATGGCCTTCGTCGGCTTCCTCGTGCTGCTCTCGATCGCCGTGCTGATCGCGACCACCACCATCCGCGAGCCCCCGGGCTCGACGAACACGCTGGGCGCCCGCGTGGTGCCCTACGCCGTCGGCGGGCTGCTGCTCGTGAGCTCGCTCGTCGTGCTCGTGCAGCAGCTGCGCGGCCGCTTCGGCCACGCCGAGGCCGGTGAGGACGTCGACCTCGAGCACGGCACCTCGTGGGGCGTGACGGGCATCGTGATGCTCAGCTTCCTCTCGCTCATGGTCACCATCCCCCACCTCGGCTGGCCGCTCGGCGTCACCGTGCTGTTCACGGGCGCATCGCTCGCCCTGGGCGCGAAGCGCTGGTGGGCCGCCGCGCTCATCGGGCTGACGATGGGCGTCGTCACGCAGATCGTGTTCGGCACGCTGCTCGGGCTCTCGCTGCCGGTGACCGGCACCCTCACCTCCTGGATCGGCCTCTGATGGACACCTGGAACCTGCTGCTCGAGGGCTTCGCGACCGCTCTCCAGCCCATCTACCTGCTGTTCGCGCTGCTGGGCGTGCTGCTGGGCACCGCCGTCGGCGTGCTGCCGGGCATCGGCCCGGCGATGACCGTGGCGCTGCTGCTGCCGATCACCTACGCGCTCGAGCCGACCGCGGCGTTCATCGTCTTCGCCGGCATCTACTACGGCGGCATGTACGGCGGCTCGACCACGTCGATCCTGCTGAACACGCCCGGCGAGTCGGCGTCGATCGTGACGGCGCTCGAGGGCAACAAGATGGCGCGCGCCGGCCGCGGCGCGGCGGCCCTCGCGACCGCCGCGATCGGCTCCTTCGTGGCGGGCACGATCGCCACGGTGCTCCTCACCCTCCTGGCACCCACGGTGGCCCGCTTCGCCGTCAGCCTCGGCCCATCCGACTACTTCGCCCTCATGGTGATCGCCTTCCTGACGGTGGGCGCGCTGCTGGGCGACAGCGCCTGGCGGGGCATGCTGTCGCTGTCGATCGGCCTGCTCATCGGGCTCATCGGCGTCGACACGCTCACGGGGCAGGCGCGCTTCACGCTCGGCATCCCGCAGCTCGGCGACGGCATCGACGTGGTGCTGGTGGCGGTCGGCCTCTTCGCCCTCGGCGAGGCGCTCTACGTGGGCTCGCGGCTGCGCGGCGGCGAGCTGCCGATCATCCCCATCACGCGCGGCTGGCGCACCTGGATGCGGCGCTCCGACTGGGCGCGCTCCTGGAAGTCGTGGCTGCGCGGGGCGGGCATCGGCTTCCCGATCGGCTCGATCCCGGCGGGCGGCGCCGACGTGGCGACCTTCCTCTCCTACGCGACCGAGCGCAGCCTCGCGAAGCCGGAGTACAAGGCGCAGTTCGGCAAGGGTGCCATCGAGGGCGTCGCCGGGCCGGAGTCGGCGAACAACGCGGCCGCGGCCGGCGTGCTCGTGCCGCTGCTGACGCTCGGCATCCCGACCACGGCGACCGCCGCGATCATCCTGAGCGCCTTCCAGACCTACGGCATCCAGCCCGGCCCGCGCCTGTTCGAGACGCAGTCGACGCTCGTGTGGGCGCTGATCGCCTCCCTCTTCATCGGCAACACGCTGCTGCTGGTGCTCAACCTGCCGCTCGTGGGCATGTGGGTGAAGCTGCTGCAGATCCCGCGCCCCTATCTGTACGCGGGCATCCTGGTGTTCGCCGGCCTGGGGGCGTACGCGGCCAACTTCACGGTCTTCGACATCGGCGTGCTGCTGGTGCTGGGCGTGCTGGGCTTCTTCATGCGGCGGCTGGGCTTCCCGATCGCGCCGCTCGTGGTCGGCGCCATCCTCGGCCCGATGGCCGAGGAGCAGCTGCGCAAGGCGATGCAGATCGCCCAGGGCGACCCCGCCTACCTCGTGCACAGCCCGTTCTCGTGGTTCGCGTACGGCGCGATGGCGCTCATCATCGTGCTGGCGCTGTGGCTCAAGCGCCGCCGGGCGCGCTACGAGGCCTCGCTGCCGGCGGTGGACACGACGGCGATCAGCGAGCTCGACGAGCAGATCGAGCTGCACGAGCCGCACCCGGAGGTCGACCGCGGCCGGCTCTCCACCACGGCGCTGCCGAAGGTGCGGCGCAGCGGCCCCAACCATCCGGAGGGCCCCGGCGTCGGGGGTGACGGATAGCACCACGCAGACGACGGATGCCGTCCCGGGCACACCGGGCCGGCATCCGTCGTCGCATGTGTGGGCGGTGCGGCGTAGCGTCGCTCCCGGCGCGGCCGACGGCGGCCGCGCACGACGATCGGAGAGACCGTGGACTACCGCATCGAGCTCATCTTCGTGCCGGTGAGCGACACCGACAGGGCGAAGCGCTTCTATGGCGAGCAGCTGGGCTGGAACGTCGATCACGACCATCAGGTGAGCGAGGCGCTGCGGTTCGTGCAGGTGACGCCGCCGGGATCGGCGTGCTCGATCGCCTTCGGCGAGGGGCTCTCGGAGGGCGAGCCGGGCAGCCTGCGCAACGTGCAGCTCGTGATCGACGACGCCGACGCCGCGCGCGCCGAGCTGGTGGCGAACGGCGTCGCCGCGAGCGAGGTCGACGAGCAGGCATGGGGCCGCTTCGTCACCTTCGCCGACCCGGACGGCAACCGCTGGACGCTGCAGCAGCTGCCCGACTACGGCGCGCAGGCCTGAGCGCTCAGGATCATCGAGGAGGCCGCAGGCCGCCACCCCGGTCATCGAGTAGGCCGCAGGCCGTATCGAGATGACGACCGGTCTGCCAGGCTGGAGCACATGCAGGAGCACGAGCAGCGCGAGCACGACCGCATCCCGCCGGAGCTCGACCCGTCCTTCGACCGCTACGACGACGAGCGGCCGCCGCGCACGATGCGGCGGCGGCTGCAGCCGGTGATCTGGCTGGTCGGCGCGGTCACGCTCGTCGCGATGGTGCTGCTGGTGACGCCGGGGCTGTAGCCGGCTCGGCCGGCCCGCCGGCGTTCCAGGATGAGGACGGATTCGCGATCCGTCACGGGTCGAGGACGAATCGCCCGCTGCTGGCGATCCGTCCTCATCTCGCGACATGCGCTCGTTGGCTCGCGGTCTCGTGACGCGTGCGGGCTGCGCGCTGAGGTCAGCGAGGTCTCGTGACGCGTGCCGGCTGCGCCGGCGCGCTCCGGCCGGCCAGGCTTCGTGACGCGTGCGGCTGCGCCGCGCGCTCCGGCTCCTGAGCTCGTCGAAGGGCGACCTTGAGCCCTCCGCACGCAACGCGCTTCGCGCATTGCGCGCTACGGGCTCAACTTCTCGATGGGCGCGATCTTGATCAGCAGCCGCTTGCGGCCGGCGCCGTCGAAGAGCACCTCGGCGACCCGCTTCTTGTCGACGCCTGTCACCGCCTGCACGCGGCCCTCGCCGAAGTCCTTGTGGCGGATGCGGTCGCCGGGCTCGAGCACCATGCCGGAGTTGTCGCGCACCTCGGTGATGGTGTTGGCGAACTCGCGCTTCGGCCCCTTCGGCAGCGCCTTCGGCGCATCCCGGTAGCCGGTGACGAACGACTCGCGCGGCAAGTCGCGCCAGCGGCCCACCGCACGCTGCGACGAGGTGGCGCGCATCGTCGTCGGCGGCGTGCGCCAGTCGATCAGCTCGGCCGGGATCTCCTCGAGATAGCGGCTCGGCGCCGCCGGGTTCACCTGCCCGAACTGCGCCCGCGTCATGGCGAGCGAGAGGTGCAGCCGCTGCCGGGCGCGGGTGATGCCGACGTAGAACAGGCGCCGCTCCTCGGCCTCGCCGCCCGGCTCCATCGCCGCCATCCGATGCGGCATCAGCTCCTCCTCGATGCCGGTGATGAAGACCGCGTCGAACTCGAGGCCCTTCGCCGTGTGCAGGGTCATGAGGGAGACCTGACCACCGGAGTCGTCGAGCTCGTCGGCGGCGGCGACGAGCGAGGTCTCGGTGAGGAAGTCGATGAGGTTGCCGCCCGGGTTCTGCCGCCGGTACTCGCGCGTCACCGCCACGAGCTCCTCGACGTTCTCGAGCCGCGCCGCATCCTGCGGGTCGGGCGAGCGGCGCAGCTGATCGGTGTAGCCGGAGCGGCTCATCAGCTCGCGCAGGATCTCGCCCGGGTCGGCCTCCGGCCGGGCGCTGAGCTCGTCGAGCAGTGCCGCGAGGTCCTTGATGGCCGCGGCGACCTTCGGGCCGAGGGCGATCTCGTCGACGCGACGCATCGCATCCCGCAGCGTGATCTGGTGCTGGTCGGCGTGCGCCTGCAGCGCCGCCTCGGTGGCGGGGCCGATGCCGCGCTTGGGCACGTTCATGATGCGGCGCAGGCTGAGCGCGTCGTCGGGGTTGGCGACCGTGATGAGGTACGCCATCGCATCCTTGATCTCAGCCCGCTCGTAGAACTTCGTGCCGCCGATCACCTTGTACGGCACGGCGGTGCGGATGAGCACCTCCTCGAGCGCGCGCGTCTGCGCGTTCGTGCGGTAGAACACGGCGATGTCGCTGTAGGACATGCCGGCGCTCGTGAGCTCGACGATCTCGTCGGCGACGAACTGCGCCTCGTCGTGCCCCGAGTAGCCGGTGAAGCCGATGATCTTGGCGCCGTCGCCGGAGTCGGTCCAGAGGTTCTTCGCGCGGCGGTCGAAGTTGTTGCCGATCACCGCGTTCGCGGCCGAGAGGATGTTCTGCGTCGAGCGGTAGTTCTGCTCGAGCAGGATCGTGCGCGCACCGTGGAAGTCGCGCTCGAAGTCGGTGATGTTGCGGATGTCGGCACCCCGGAAGGCGTAGATCGACTGATCCGAGTCGCCCACGACCGTCAGGGATGCGCCGGGCAGGTCGGCGCGCAGATCGGGCAGCTCGGCGCGGGTGACCGGCTGGGTGAGCTCGCGGATGAGCGCGTACTGGGCGGCGTTGGTGTCCTGGTACTCGTCGACCAGGATGTGCCGGAAGCGCTTGCGGTACTGCGCGGCCACCCGCGGGAAGGCGCGCAGCAGGAAGACGGTCTGCGAGATGAGGTCGTCGAAGTCGAAGGCGTTCGCGCGCCGCAGCTCGCGGTCGTAGTCGCGCCAGAGCTCGAGGAAGGCCGCGTCGAGCGGGTTCTCGAGGCTCGCGGTGCGCGCCCAGGAGTCGACGTCGTGCAGCTCGTTCTTCGCGTTCGAGATGCGGGCGGCGACGCTGCCGGGGGTGAGTCCCTGGATGTCGGCGCCGCGCTCCTTGATGAGCCGCTTGAGCAGCGCGCGCACGTCGCCGGAGTCGTAGATCGTGAACGAGTCCTTGAAGCCGAACTCCTCGGCCTCGCGCCGCAGGATGCGCACGCACGCGGAGTGGAAGGTGCGGATCCACATCCCGCGCGACTCCTCGCCCACGAGCTGCTCGACGCGCTCCCGCATCTCGGCGGCGGCCTTGTTCGTGAACGTGATCGCGAGGATCTGGCTCGGCCACGCCTCGCGGGTCGCGAGCAGGCCCGCGATGCGGTGCGTGAGCACGCGCGTCTTGCCGGAGCCGGCGCCCGCGACGATCAGCAGCGCGGGACCGCGGTGCTCGACGGCCTCGCGCTGCGGCTGGTTCAGGCCGGCGAGCAGCTGCTCGGGGATGGCGTCGCCCGCTCGGCCGGATCCGGGCCCGAGCGGCGTCGGCCGCTGCACGTCGCCGAAGCTCTCGTCGTCCAACCCCCACAAGCCGCTCATATGGGTTCGATTCTAGGCGAGGGCGGTGACAGCGCTCGCCGGTCGAGGAGCGCCGCGCGCGGCGCGACGCGTCTCGAGACCCCGCGGCACGGCAGTGGTCTCGAGACGCGAGCGACCTGCGGTCGCGCGCTCCTCGACCGGCGAGTGGGTCAGACCTCGGCGCGGCGGCGGCCGAGCACGAGGCCGGCACCCAGCAGGAGCAGCAGCATCGCGCCGGCGATCAGCGCCATCGGCGCCTCGCCGCCCGTGCGCGGTAGCTGGCCGCCCGACTGCGCGTCGGTGCCGGACTGCCCGCCCGTGCCGTCGGAGTCGCCGCCGTCGACCGAACCGCCATCCTGACCGTCACCCTGGTCGCCACCCGGCTCGGTGGGCGCGGGCTCGGTGGGTGCCGGCTCGGTCGGCGTCGGCTCGACCGCTGCGCACTCGTCGCCGGCTGCGACGCGGAGCGAGACCCCGTCGTGCGCGGTGTCCGAGATCCAGGCGACCGTCGGCTCGGCGGCCGGGTCGGCCGCGCACCACGCGAAGGCGAGGCCCTCGTTGGTGTAGCTCGAGTTCATGTCCGCCGGTGCGTGGTACGCGGTGACGGGCGTGAGCAGCCCATCCACCACCTGCAGCTTCGCCGTGCGGTTGTCGCACGCCTCGTCGCACAGCGCCCACAGCTCGTTGCCGCCGGCGCGCCAGTCGAGGCCCATGGCCAGCTCCACCGAGTCGCCGAGGCCGGTCTGCTGCAGCAGCGTGACCTCGCCCGATGCCTCGAGCACCATCAGGTACACGTCGCCGGTCTGCTCGACCGCGACCGCGAAGATGCCGCCGAAGTGCTCGCCGTAGGCGGCCGGGTCGTAGGGCCGGGGCGCGATCGGCGCGGCCTGCCCGGCGCCGGAGACGCCGGCCTCCAGCACGCCCAGGCGCACGGCATCCTCGTCGGAGATCCACTCGATCGCCTCGGGGCCGAGGTTCGTGCCGATCTCGCCGATCACCGGCACCGGATCCCACTGGTGGGTCGCCGAGGTGTCGCCGGTGGCGCCCAGCTCGACGCGCACCAGCATCGGACGGCTGGTCGACTTGAACTCGTTGTCGCGCTCGGTGGCGAGGAAGACCGAGCCGTCGCCCGCGACCGTGAGGCCCTCGGCGTCGAGCTGGCCGGAGCCGTCGGTGTAGTGCGCGATCCACGAGCCGGTCGAGGCGTAGAGGCCGTCGTCGCCGCGCTCGAGCGCGAAGATCTCGGCGTTGTCGTTGTTGATGGCATAGAGCGTGCCGTCGGCGCCGAAGTCGAGGCCCGACATGTCGTCGCCCCAGGTGCCGGCGGCGACCGCGTGCTCGGGCGAGGCGGCGAAGGGCCACGCCTCGGCCTCGACGGCCGGCTCCTCGACGACGGCGCAGTCGTTGACGAGCTCGAAGGTCGATGTCGCGGCATCCACGAACTCACCGGTCATGTCGGCGCAGCGGGCGTAGGTCACTGCCGCGTGCGCCTCCCAGCTGTGCTGGTCGACGACGGCGCCCGACGCGTCGCGGAGGGTCACGGTGTCGCCGCCGCCCAGGCCGAAGTCGGTGTTGTAGCCGGCCCCGTCGGTGATGATCGCGCGGTAGCCGCCCGACTCGATCGTCGTGCCCTCGGGCAGCACGATCGGCTCGTGCTCGGGGTCGCCGTCGACGAGCGTCCAGCCCGAGAGGTCGACGGTGCTCACGGTGTCGGTGTTGGCGAGCTCGACCCAGTCGCCGCGGGTGTCGCCGTTCGACTCGATCTCGTTGATGACGATCGGGGAGGCGGATGCGCGGGCCGCGTTCGCGGCGTCGCGCGTCGGTGCCGTGTCGGTCCAGTCGCTCGAGCCGTCGGGCACGCGGCCCTCGGTGAAGGCGTGCTCGGTCCAGCCGTAGCTGTCGACCGCACCCAGCCCATCCGCCGTGAAGAGCCGGATCATGTCGGCCTTGCCGAGCCCGAAGCCGCGCTCGCCCTGATCGGTCTCGATCGAGAGGAAGGCGCCGGGCGCCAGCTCGGTGCCGGCCGGGACGCGCACCTCGCTGAGGTCGTCGTCGTCGCGCAGGATCCAGTCGCTGATGTCGACCGACTCGGTCGTCGACGTGTTGAACAGCTCGACCCAGTCGGGCCCGTCGGGGTTCTGCTGGTCGTCGGACTGCACCTCGTTCACGACCACGGGCGAGTCGAAGGGCTGCGGCTCGGCCACCTCGCGCGCGACGTTGGCGGTGCCGGGCGTGGGCTCGGTCGGGCCAAAGGCGCCGGTGCCGTCGGGCAGCCGGCCCTCGCTCGTGAGGTGCTCGCTCCAGCTGTGCTGGGCGATCAGGGTGCCCAGGTCGTCGAAGATGCGCACCGTGTCCTGCTTGCCGAGGCCGAAGCCGGCGAGCGTCTCGGTCTCGAAGGCGGCGAACGCGCCGGGCTGGATGACGGTGCCGGCGGGGAAGACGATGTGCTCCTCGTCGTCCTTGTCGTCGCGGGCGATCCAGCCCGAGATGTCGACCGGTGCGGCGCCGACATTCGTCAGCTCGAAGAAGTCGGGCGCGTCGGTGGCGCTGTTCGACTGCACCTCGTTGATGACGATGTCGCCGTCGGCGGCGAGCGCCGCGGGGGCGGTGAGGAGGGAGGCTGCCAGCGCTGCCGGGACGGCGGCGGCGAGCATGGCGGTTCTGCGTCGGCGCATGAGGATTCCTTCGATGGGAGGGGCACGCCCAGCCAACGCGGCCGATGCGACGAACCGGTGCCGTGCAGTGACCGCACAGTGAACACCCGGTGAACGCTCGTCGCCGAGTCGCTAGTGTCGCGCGGGTGCACCAGCCCACGGCGACGCCGACCACCCGGAGCGCGCATCCGCGACCCTGGCGGTTCCTGCTGCTGGTCACCGTGCTGAGCGTGCCCTTCCTCGTCGCCGGCTCGCTCTTCGACGGCGTCGTGCTCGGCGGCCTGCACCTGCCGATGAGCGCGCTGATGGCCGTCGTCCCGGGCATCGCGGCGCTGCTGCTGGTGGGGCGCGACGAGGGGCGCGAGGGCGTGTGGCGGATGCTGCGGCGGCTCGGCGACGTCCGTCGCGCGGGTGCGGTCCGGCTCGCGCTCGCCGCGCTGCTGCCGCAGGCCGTGGCCGCGCTCGCCTGGCTCGCGGGCCTCGCGCTCGGCCACACCCCGCCGCCGGTGGCGGTTTCACCGCTCGGTGTGCTCGCGATGGCGACGCTGTTCCTCGTCTCGGCCGCGTTCGAGGAGCTCGGCTGGACCGGCCACGCGACGCCGCCGCTCGTGCGCCGCTTCGGAGCCTTGGGTGCCGGCCTGCTGCTGGGCGCGGCTTGCGGGCTGTGGCACCTGGTGCCGCTGCTGCAGGCGGGCCACGACGCCGTCTGGATCGCGGGCTGGGCGATCGGCACGGTCGCCGCGCGGGTCGTGATGGTGCAGCTGTGGGACTGGCGCGATGGCCGACCGGGCGAGTCGCTCGCGCTGGCCGTGGTGCTGCACGCGTCGCTCAACGTCGCCGCTGCGCTGCTGCCCGGCGGCCAGGAGGGCACGACGCAGCTGCTGCACGGCCCTGCCTCTGCGGTCGTGGCGGTCGTGACGACGATGCTGGTCAGCTGGCGATCTCGGCGCTGACCCGCCGCCAGAGGTCCGGGTGGTCGACGAACACGGCCTCCAGCCCGAGCGCGGCGACCATCGCCCACTCGGTCTGCCAGCCGCCCCACGCGCCCGGGTGCTCCCCCAGCCGGTGCTCCGGCTCGAGGAAGATGTTCTCGGGCCGCAGCGTCCAGGTGATGGTGCCGAGCCCGACGGCGCGGGCGCGCTCGGCGAGGTCGCTCGCGCGGAGGGCGCCGGTCGAGCGGTCGAAGAGCACCGACTTGGCGACGCTGATGGCGTCGACCCGCCGCGCGAGCGCCGCGAGGCCCGCGTCGGTGCGCTGCTCGGCGTAGGACGGGGCGGATGCGCCGGTGGCGGCGACGAGGTCGGGTGCGGTGCCGTCGGCGTCCATCAGGTAGACGGCGCGCGGCTCGAGCCCGCGCTCGCGCACCTCGTGCAGCACGCGCTCCTCGAAGGACTCGACCGTGAGGGCGCCGGGCGCCGACCACCGGGTGCCGGCCACCGCATCCGCCAGCATCGCGTCGAGCGGCAGGCCGATCGACGCGTGGTGGGTGGCGTGCTTGAGCTCGGCGACGACGCCCAGGCCCAGCTCGTCGGCGAGCGCGAGCAGCTCGGTGAAGCGCAGGATGGGCTCCGCGCCGTCGAGCCTGGCGCTCGCGGGGCGCAGCCGCGGCAGCCGCTCGCGGGCGCGCAGGCTCGCGAGCTCTGCCCAGGTGAGGTCCTCGACGAACCAGCCGGTGAGCTCGTGCCCGTCGATCGTCTGGGTGCGGCTGCGGCCGGCGAACTCGGCTCGTTCCGCGATGTCGGTGGTCTCGCTCAGCTCGTTGTCGTGCCGCACCACGAGCACGCCGTCGCGGCTGGCGACGAGGTCGGGCTCGACGGCGTCGGCGCCGAGCCTGGCGGCGAGCCGCACGGCGGTCTCGGTGTGCTCTGGGGCCCATCCGGAGGCTCCGCGGTGGGCGATGACCTGTGTCTGCACCGGGCCAGGCTAGGCGGGCCGGGTGAACACCCGGCATGCTCCCGGCGAACAGTGCCGTCTCCACAGGGATTCCTGGGATTCCGCCGGTAGTCTGTGGCCAGTCCGCCCCCGGTGGCGGCCGCGATTCTTCGACAGGAGCAACTCCCTTGGCAGGCAACCCGGCGTTCCGCAACTCGCCCGCGTTCACCGAGAACTCCCAGCGCGCCGCGCAGGCGATCCCCGGTGGGCAGCAGGCGCCCTACGGCCAGGCCCCCTACGGGCAGCAGGCCGGCTACGGCCAGCAGGCACCGTACGGCCAGGCGCCCTACGGTCAGCCGCAGCAGCCCGGCGTCCCCACCCCCGAGCAGCTGAACCAGCAGTTCAACGCGCCCGCGGCGGGCCCGGTCGAGACCGAGCGGCTCACCTACGACAGCGTGATCATGAAGACGCTGCTGACGCTCGGCGTCACCGCGGCCGGCTTCGTCGTCACGCTGGCGATGCTGTGGCTGACCGGCACCTCGATGCCGTTCTTCGTGCTCACCTACGGCGGCGCGCTCGTCGGCTTCGTGCTGGCGCTCGTCAACATCTTCAAGAAGGAGCCGAGCCCGGCGCTCATCCTCGGCTACGCGGCGGCGCAGGGACTCTTCCTGGGCGGCTTCTCGGGGATGCTCGAGTTCGGCATGGGCCTCAACGGCATCATCTTCCAGGCGCTGCTCGCCACCGCCTGCGTGATCGGCGTGACCCTCGTCGGCTACGCGTTCCGCATCTTCCGCACCTCGCCGAAGCTCAACAAGATCTTCTTCATCGTGATCATCGGCTACGGCGTCTTCTCGCTGGTGAACTTCGGCATGATGCTCTTCGGCGCGACCCCGGATCTCGCGTTCGGCATGCGCTCCGCCCCCAGCCCGCTCTTCGGCATCCCCTGGGGCGTGCTGCTCGGCGGCCTCGCCGTGCTCCTCGGCGCGTACTCGCTCGTGATGGACTTCGAGGGCATCGAGATGGGCGTCAAGCGCGGCGTGCACAAGAAGTACGGCTGGTCGGCGGCCTTCGGCCTGACGATGACCATCATCTGGCTGTACGTCGAGATCCTGCGCATCATCGCGATCGTTCGCGGCAACAACTAGCGCCGCACCTCATGAAGGGCCCTGGCTTCGGTCAGGGCCCTTCATCGTCGCCGCGTCCTGCGCCACACTGAGCGCATGACCGAGCAGCCCGCATCCGTCGACGCCTACATCGCCAGGTTCCCCGACGACGTCGCCGAGCGCCTGCGGCAGGTGCGCGCGGCGATCCTCGCCGAGGTGCCGGGCACCGACGGCGCACCGCCCGAGGAGCGCATCCGGTACGGCATCGCCGCCATCATGCTGGGCGGTCGCTACGCGCTGCACTTCGCCGGCTGGCGCAGGCACATCGGGCTCTACCCGGTGCCGACGCTGCCCGAGCCGCTGGAGGCAGAGGTCGCGCCGCTGCGCGAGAGCAAGGACACCGTGGTGCTGAAGCACGACCGGCCGCTGCCGGTCGAGCTCGTGGGGCGCATCGCCGCGGCGATCGTGGCGCAGCGCGGCGCGGCGGGATAGCGGCGCGCACGAGCAGCGGGCGTGCGGCGACCGCTACTCGTCGCGGCTGGAGAGCACGCAGAACTCGTTGCCGTCGATGTCGGCCAGCACCGTCCAGGTGACGTCGGGCCCCTGCCCCACGTCGACGCGGGTCGCGCCCATCGCCTCGAGCCTGGCGATCTCGGCGTCGCGGTCGTCGCTCGTGTGCGGCGCGAGATCCATGTGGATGCGGTTCTTCGTCTGCTTCTCGTGGCCGACGAGCACGAAGACGAGGCCCGGCGGCACCTGCTCGAACTCGAGCTTCGGCCGCAGCTCGCCGGCCCACTTCGGGATGATGACGAGCTCGTCGGGCGCCTCGAAGCCGACCTGCCAGTCGAGCGCCTCGGCCCACCAGCGGCCCAGCCGCGCGACATCCGTCGTCTCGATCACGTTCGAGTACCAGCGCAGCCCCATCGCCGCCTCCCTCTGTCGGTGTGCCGCACACGCTACGCCCCGCCACCCACGTGCGGAGACGGCGAGCTTCCCCAGATGGCGCGGTTCATGTGCGAGGCGCACCATCCGGGGATGCTCGACGGAGGAGAAGGCGAGCCGCTGGCGCGGAGTCAGCTGGCGGCGGTGGGGGCCTCGTCGCGCACGGCGTCCTTCGTCGGGCGGCGCGACCAGAACGACGCCAGCAGCGCGCCCGAGACGTTGTGCCAGACCGAGAAGATGGCGCCGGGCAGCGCGGCCTCCGGCGAGAAGTGGGTCTTCGCGAGGCCCGCTGCGAGGCCCGAGTTCTGCATGCCCACCTCGATGGCGACGGCGCGCTGCGCGCTCGAGTCGAGGCCGACCGACTTGGCGGCCAGGAAGCCGAGGCCGTAGCCGACGCCGTTGTGGAGGATGACGACGAGCGCCACGAGCAGGCCGACCGAGAGGATCGTGGCGGCCGAGCCGGCGACGACCGCGAGCACGACGAGGGTGATGCCGGTGACGGAGACGAGCGGCAGCCAGGGCAGGATCGCCCGCACGAGCCGCGGCAGCAGCATCCGCAGCACCAGGCCCGCGATGACCGGCAGCAGCACGATGAAGATGATCGACTGGAACAGCCCCCAGGCGTCGACCGGCAGGTAGGAGCCCGCGAGCCACAGCACCAGCAGCGGCGTCAGCACCGGCGCGAGCAGCGTCGAGGCGGTGGTCATCGCCACCGAGAGCGCCGTGTCGCCCTTGGCGAGGTAGACCATCACGTTCGACGAGGTGCCGCCGGGCGCCGAGCCGACGAGCACGACGCCCACGAGCAGCGCGGGCGGCAGCTGGAACACGGTGGCGAGCGCGATGGCGGTCAGCGGCATGATGACATACTGCGCGACGACGCCGATGACGAAGGCCTTGGGCTTCTTCGCGATGACGCGGAAGTCGACCGGCTGCAGCGTCAGGCCCATGCCGAGCATGATGATGCCCAGCAGCGGGTTGATCCACGCGCCGAGCGGCAGGAACACCTGCGGCACGAGCAGCGCGATCGCGCCGGCCACGAGCACGATGAGCGGGAACCAGGTGCCGGCGACGCGACCGATGCGCTCGCCGACGGGGGTGGTGCGGGACATGGCAGACCTCTCCGTTTGCTATCAGACAGCGAACCACATCGCCCATGCGCCCGTCAGCGGCCGGTCGCGGTGAGCGCCTCCTCGAGCGCGACCCAGGCGAGCATCGCGCACTTCACGCGCATGGGGAACCTCGCGACCCCGGCGAAGGCGACCGCGTCGCCCAGCAGCGCTTCGTCGGGCTCGGCCGCGCCGCGCGAGCGCAGCAGCTCTCGCATCGCCTCGATGCGCTCTCGCACCTCGGCCACGGTCAGGCCCTGCGCCTGCTCGGCGAGCACCGAGGCCGAGGCCTGCGAGATCGAGCACCCCTGCCCGACCCAGCCGAGCGCATCCACCCGTGCATCGTCGCCGTCGCCCGTCAGGCGCACGCGCAGGGTCACCTCGTCGCCGCACGTGGGGTTCTTGAGGTGGCGCTCGGCGTCGAAGGGGTCGATGAGGCCCTCCCCCGAGCGCAGCTTCGCGTGCTCGAGGATGAGCTCCTGGTAGAGGCCGGCGAGCGGGTCGGTCATCGTCCCGCCCCGAAGTAGCCGCGCACGCCGGAGAGCACGTCGAGGAACCGGTCGACCTCTGCCTCGGTGGAGTAGAGGTAGGCGGATGCGCGGGTCGTCGCGGCGACGCCGAGGCGGCGGTGCAGCGGCTGGGCGCAGTGGTGGCCGACGCGGGCGGCGATGCCGGCGGCGTCCAGCACCTGGCCGGCGTCGTGCGCGTGCACGCCGTCGACGATGACGCTCGCGATGCCGGCGCGCTCGACGCCCAGTCGCGGGCCGACGAGCCGCACGCCCTCGATCGACGCGGCGCCGGCGGCGAGCCGCTCGCCGAGCGCGAGCTCGTGGCGCTCGATCGCCGGCATGCCGACGGCCTCGAGGTAGTCGACGGCCGCGGCGAGGCCGACGATGGCGCCGACCGGCTGCGTGCCGGCCTCGAACCGCTGCGGCGCCGGCAGGTACTCGCGCTCCGTCATCGTGACCGTCGTGATCATCGAGCCGCCGACGCGCGCGGGCGGCAGCGCGGCGCCGAGCGACTCGGCCAGGTAGAGCACGCCGATGCCCCCCGGGCCGAGCATCTTGTGGCTCGAGAAGGCGGCGGCGTCGACGCCGAGCGCGCGCAGGTCGACCGGGCGGTGCGGCACCGACTGGCAGGCGTCGAGCACCACGAGCGCGCCGACCGCGTGCGCAGCGGCGACGACGGCGGGCACGTCGGCGATCAGTCCCGTGACGTTCGAGACGTGGGCGAGGGCGACCACCCGGGTGCGCTCCGTGATCAGCGCGGTGAGCGCATCCGTCGTCCACACCCCGTCGTCGTCGACCTCCACCCAGCGCAGCGTCGCGCCGGTCTCGTCGGCGAGCCGCTGCCAGGGCAGCAGGTTGGCGTGGTGCTCGGCCTCGGTGACGAGGATCTCGTCGCCCTCACGGATGCGCAGGCTCGGGTCGGTCGTGCCGGCTCGGTTGGCCTCGGCGAGCGAGAGCGCGACGCTGTTGAGCGCATCGGTGGCGTTCATCGCCCAGGAGATCTCGGCCGGGCGGGCGCCGACGAAGCGGGCGATGCGCTCGCGGGCGCTCTCGTAGTCGTCGGTCGCGAGCGCCGCGAGCGTGTGGGCGCCGCGGTGCACGGCGGCGTTGCGCTGCGTGCGGAACGCCCACTCGGCCTCGAGCACCTGGCGCGGCTGCTGACTGGTGGCGCCGGAGTCGAGGTAGACCAGCGGCACGCCGCCGGGCTGCTCGGCGAGGATCGGGAAGTCGGCGCGCAGCTGCTGCACGCGCTCCTCGGTCAGGGTCGTCTCGATGCCGGTCGTCACTCCTCAAGGGTAGTAGCCGCGCCTCTCGAGGCCATATGCGGCCTTGTCACCGGAGGACGTGCACGTGTGGGCGGCCGCGCCTACGGTCGCCGCCATGACGTTCACCGATGCCCTGCTCGCGGACGGCCCGGCCACCGCCTCCGCTGAGCTCGACCTCTACGGCCGCTTCGTCGGGCGCTGGGCGGTGCGCAACCGCTTCCGCAGCGGCCCCGACGCCCCGTGGATCGAGAGTGAGCGGGTGTGGGAGTTCGCCTGGATCCTGGGCGGTCGTGCGATCCAGGATGTGCTGGTCGGCTCCGACCGCGGCGACGAGCCGGTGCCGGCCGGCTGCACCGTGCGCGTCTTCGACGCAGCGCTCGGCGCCTGGCGCATCGAGTGGTTCGGCGCCCTGAACGGCGACTTCTCGTCGCAGATCGGCCGCGGCGACGGGCCGGACCGCATCGTGCAGGAGGGGGTGGAGCACGCGGTGGTCGGCGAGCTGCCCTCGCGCTGGACGTTCAGCGCCATCACGCCCGACTCGTTCGTGTGGGACGGCGAGCTCTCGCGCGATGGCGGCGCCACCTGGTACGTCGAGCAGCACATGGACTGCACCCGCATCGTGTGAGCGACCGGCTGTCTCGGCACGAGGGGGTGGTCACGACACGCCGGGATCGTCCCTCGCGCCGCGGCGTGTCCTGACCACCCTCGCGGTGCTCGACGGCGTGTCGTGACCACCCTGACGGAGTTCAGCGGCGGGCGGCGGCGCGGGCCAGCAGCACGGCGCGCTCGCGCGCGTTCTCGGTGCGCTCGGCCGCGAGCGCGAAGGCCTCGCGGGATTCCTCGTCGCGACCGAGCCTGGCGAGCAGCTCGCCGCGCACCGAGGGCAGCAGGTGCCCCAGCGCGAGCGCCTTCTCCCCCGCGAGCGCGTCGACGATCGCGAGCGCCGCCGCGGGCCCCTCGGCCTCGGCGACCGCGACCGCGCGGTTGAGCCGCACGACCGGGTTCGGCGCGAGCTGCTCGAGCGCGTCGTAGGCGGCGACGATGCGCGGCCAGTCCGTGCTGGCGAAGTCGGATGCGGTGGCGTGGCACTCGGCGATGGCCGCCTGGAGCGCGTACGGGCCGAGGCCGCGGCCGAAGCCCTCCGCCCGTGCGAGCGCCGCCCGCCCGCGACGGATGGCTCCGCGATCCCAGCGGCGGCGGTCCTGGTCGGGCAGCAGCACGGGCTCGCCGTCTGCGTCGATGCGCGCCGGGAAGCGGGCTGCCGTGAGCTCGATGAGCGCGAGCAGCCCGTGCACCTCCGGTTCGTCGGGCTGCAGCGCCGCGAGCCGGCGGCCGAGCCGGATCGCCTCGACGCTCAGCTCCGGCCGCATCCAGTCGGCGCCCGCGGTCGCCGCGTGGCCCTCGGTGAAGATGAGGTAGATGACGCCGAGCACGGCGCTCAGCCGCTGCCGCCGCTCGGCTCGCGGCGGCGTCTCGAACGGCACCTGCGCCTCGGCGAGCGCCTGCTTGGCGCGCACGATGCGCTGCTGCACGGTGGCGACGGGCACGAGCAGCAGCCGCGCGAGCTCAGTGGTCTCCAGGCCCGCGATCACGCGCAGCGTGAGGGCGACGCGGGCCTGCTGGCTGAGCACCGGGTGGCAGGCGGTGAACACGAGCCGCAGCACGTCGTCGTCGATCTCGTCGGGATCCCAGGGCACCGCATCCGCCGCCTCGTCCTGCGCGCGCTCGAGGTCGGCGCCGACGGCCGCGACGTGCTCGGCGAAGCGCTCCTGCCGCCGCCAGCCGTCGATCGCCTTGCGCTTCGCGACCTGCGTGAGCCACGCCGCGCCGTTGCGGGGCACGCCCTGCGCCGGCCACTGGGCGAGCGCATCCGCGAGCGCCTCCTGCGCGAGGTCCTCGGCGAGGGTGAAGTCGCGCGTGTAGCGGGTGAGCGTGGCGACGATGCGAGCCGACTCGATGCGCCAGATCGCGACGACGGCGCGCCGGGCGGAATCCTCCGCTCGGCGCGCCGTCCCGTCGTGGGCCATCCGGTCAGGCTGCGCTGCCGCCGGGGCTCTCGGCCGCCTTCTTGGCCGCCTGCTCCTCGCGCCAGCCCTCCTCCTTCTGCACCCACTCGTTGTCGGCGGGGAAGTCCTCGGGTCCCGTGACGCGGCGCACCTCGAGCTTCGCGCCGGGGCCGAGGGGACAGCGCTTCGCCCACTCGGCGGCCTCCTCCTTCGAGGCGACGTCGAGGATCCAGAAGCCGTTGAAGAGCTCCTTCGTCTCGCCGTAGGGGCCGTCGGTGACCAGCGGCGGGTCGGCCGAGAAGTCGACCACGAAGCCCTCGCTCGCGTCGCTCAGGCCCTCGCCGGCGGCGAGCACGCCCGCCTCCATCATCGACTCGTTGTACTTCCCCATCGCCTCGATGATCTGCTCGAAGGGGATCTCCTTGTACTCGGCGACGGCGGCGTCGTCCGAGCGCATGATGAGCATGTACTGCATGGTGTCGTCTCCTTGTTCTGGGCCGCTGCTCGACCCTCTCACTCAGGACGTCGATCGGGAACGCGCTCGATCGACATCGGCGCAGAACTTTTTTGCAGAGCTTCTCGGGAGCCGGGTCGAACGGCCGCGGCGAGCTGCCAGGCGGCGGCGATGATGCTCGCCGCGGTGAGCCCGAGCGAGAGCGTGCCGAGCATCGACAGCGCCGCAGCGACGAGCAGCAGCGCGAGCGCGACGATGACCAGCGCCGCCGCGCCGCGGAGCGCGCGGCCGCGAGCGCGCAGCCAGAGGCCGACGACGGCGAGGCATGCCGCCCCGACCGTCGCGACCAGCGCGGGCAGCGCGAACCCGTCCCACTGCGCCAACCGCGACTCGGCGCCCGCCGCGATCGCCTCCTGCATCGTGCGATCGTGCACGGATGCGTCGCGCAGCAGCGCGAGGCACGTCACGACGGTGGGCGCAGCACCGAGGATCGCCAGCGCGGCGACCATCACCGCCCGCTCTCGCACGCGGTCCCAGCTCGCCAAGACGATCAGCGCGGCGATCAGCACCGCCAGTCCCCCGAGCACCAGGATCGCGATGCCGGGCATGAGCAGCACGAGACCGTCCCCGCACGACCACGCGCCGTCCGCGACCGTCGGCGACTCGGTGCCGCCGGCCGCCCACGAGCACCCGAACCGCAGGCCCCGCAGCCAGCCCGCGGCGCTCAGGCTGGTGAGCACGACTCCGACGAAGCCGAGCGCGAGGGTCCACAGGGCAAGCGCGCGTGCCCCGCGCGCTCGCGCCGATTCCTGCGTCATGTACTCATGATGCCGGTCTCCGCTCCTGACCTCGTCGGCGCCTTCGGCGCGGACCGGCTCAGCCGGCGATGCGGCTCACTCCCACTCGATGGTGCCCGGCGGCTTCGATGTGACGTCGAGCACGACCCGGTTCACCTCGGCGACCTCGTTCGTGATGCGGTTCGAGATGCGCGCGAGCACGTCGTAGGGCAGGCGCGTCCAGTCGGCGGTCATGGCGTCCTCGGAGGAGACCGGGCGCAACACGATCGGGTGGCCGTAGGTGCGGCCGTCGCCCTGCACGCCCACAGAGCGCACGTCGGCGAGCAGCACCACGGGGCACTGCCAGATCTCCCCGTCGAGGCCGGCGGCCGACAGCTCTTCGCGCGCGATCGCATCCGCTCGCCGCAGGGTGTCGAGCCGCTCCTCGGTGACCTCGCCGATGATGCGGATGCCGAGACCGGGCCCTGGGAAGGGCTGGCGGCCGACGATCGCCTCTGGCAGGCCGAGCTCGCGGCCGATGGCGCGCACCTCGTCCTTGAACAGCGCCCGCAGCGGCTCGATGAGCTTGAACTGCAGGTCGTCGGGCAGGCCGCCGACGTTGTGGTGGCTCTTGATGTTGGCGGTGCCGGTGCCGCCGCCGGATTCGACGACGTCGGGGTAGAGCGTGCCCTGCACGAGCCAGCGGATCGGCTCGCCCTCCTCCGCCGCCTCGGCGGCGAGGTCGCGCTCGGCCTGCTCGAAGACGCGGATGAACTCGCGGCCGATGATCTTGCGCTTCGTCTCGGGATCGGTGACCCCGGCGAGCGCCGACATGAAGCGCTCGCGCGCGTCCACCGTCACGAGCCGCACGCCGGTGGATGCGACGTAGTCCTCCTCGACCTGGCGCGCCTCGTCCTGCCGCAGCAGGCCGTGGTCGACGAAGACGCACACGAGCTGGTCGCCGACCGCCTCGTGCACGAGCGCCGCGGCCACGGCCGAGTCGACGCCGCCCGAGAGCGCGCACAGCACCCGGTCGCTGCCGACCTGCTCGCGGATGCGCGCGACCTGCTCCTCGATGATCGAGCCCGAGTCCCAGTCGCCGGGCAGCCCCGCGATGTCGTGCAGGAACGACTCCAGCACCCGCTGCCCGTGCTCGGAGTGCTTCACCTCCGGGTGCCACTGCACGCCGGCCATCTTGCGCTCGCGGTCCTCGAACGCGGCGACCGGGGTGTCGGCGGTGGTCGCCAGCACCGTGAAGCCCTCCGGCGCCTCGGAGACCGAGTCGCCGTGGCTCATCCACACCGTCTGCGCACCGGGCTGGCCCTCGAGCAGCGCGCCCGGCGCATCCACCGCCATCGCGGTCGAGCCGTACTCGCGCCTGCCGGTGCGGGCGACGGTGCCGCCCAGCTGCGCGGCCATCACCTGGAAGCCGTAGCAGATGCCGAAGGTGGGGATGCCGAGCTCGAGGATGCCCTCGTCGAGCCGCGGCGCGCCCTCCGCGTAGACGCTCGAGGGGCCGCCCGAGAGCACGATCGCCGCCGGCTGCTTGGCGCGCACCTCCTCTGCGGAGATGGTCGAGGGCACGATCTCGCTGTAGACGTCGGCCTCGCGCACCCGGCGCGCGATGAGCTGCGCGTACTGCGCGCCGAAGTCGACCACGAGCACGGGCCGCTGAGCGGTGTCGGACATCAGGACTCCCGGTTGGTGGGTGCGGCGGCGGGTGCGACCACGGATGCGCTGTCGCGCGTTGCGCGCTCGGCCTCCAGTCGTGCGAGGTCGGCGAGGGCGACGCGGTGCATGCGGTGCTCGACGAAGAACGACAGGAAGGGCACGACGCCGCCGGCCGCCATCGCCAGCAGGCGGCCGAAGGGCCAGCGCAGCAGGCTCCAGAGCCGGAAGCACGCGAGCAGGTAGACGACGTAGATCCAGCCGTGCACGATCAGGATCATCAGCGAGATGTTGACGCCCTCGCCGAGCGAGACGATCTCGCAGCCCATGCCACCGGGCACGAACAGCGAGTACCACTGGCAGCCCATGCCGGGCACGACGGCCTCGAGCGAGAGCGGGCCGCTCGCGCCGAACGCGAACACCTCGACGTGCGTGGGCGAGTACTTCAGCACCATCTCGGCCACCAGCAGCAGCAGGAACGTGCCCGTCACCCACGACATGACGCGGTAGAAGGTGATGGCGGTGCGGATCTGCGGCAGCTGCTCGATGGGGCGGGGCACGGGCCTCAGTCTACCGGCGCTGCTCGGGGCCGGGTGCGGCGGCAGCCGCCTCCTCGGCATCCTCGATCGCCTCGATCTCGCGCTCGTGCGCATCCTTCACCAGCCGGTACCAGAGGTAGAAGGCGAAGAGCATGAACGCGACCCACTCGACCGCGTAGAAGACGTTGAGCCAGTTCAGCTGCGTGTCGGTGACGGGGCGCAGCGAGACGATCGGCTCGGCGCCGTCGGCGAGGGCCCCGGATGCGGCTGCCGACGGCTCGTCGAGGATCGCGTACGACCCGTAGACCAGGCCGTCGTAGTCGCTCCACTGGTTGATGAGCGCGGCGACCGACATGGCCTCGCTCGTCCCCTCGCGGATGTCGCCCTGGGTGGGCGCCTCGGTGGGCATCAGCCGCCCGACCAGCTCGGCCGGCGCATCCGCCGTCCGGAGCGCGTCGACCGCCCGCTCTGCGGCAGCGGCATCCTCGAACCAGGAGAGCGCGACGGGCAGCGAGGCCTGCCCGCCGCCGGGCTGCTCGACGAGCATGCGGCCGATCGCCCACGTGCCGGTGGTGCCGTGCTGGTCGCGACCGAGGAGCGTGTCGAAGTCCTCCGGCACCCAGCTGCCCGCGAAGGTGACCATGCGGCCGCCGGCCTCGGTCGTGAGGGTCTCGCCCGGCTCGGCCACCTGCTCGAGCGGCACCGCGGTCTCGGTGTCGCGCTCGTCGCTCTGGCCCTGCTCGACGGCGCGCTCGATCTGCCACTGGCCGAGCAGCGCGAAGACGCCGGCGACCAGGATGCAGAGCGCGAGCACGCCGATCCACCGGGGTCGCGTGGCGACCTGCTTGAAAGTGGGGAGAGGGGTGCTCATGGGCGCCGCCAGTCTATCGAGCGCCGTAGGTCGAGGAGGCCGCGGCCGCAGGCCGCAGCCGTCACGAGACCGGAGCGGGCGCGGGCTCCGGTCTCGTGACGCGGTCGGGCTCCGCCCGAGCGCTCCTCGACCTACGAGTCGGCGCGCACCGGCTCAGGGAGCGGGGTTCCAGGAGCAGGCCCCTGAGCCGCTCCGCGCCCGAAGGGCGCTGTGCGTGTCGAAGGGCTGAGCGTGTCGAAGGGCGACCTACGACACCGCCGGCTCCGGCCGCGTGCCGACGGTGTCGGCGGTCGGCAGCGCGCTGAGCGGCACGATGTCGGGCGCCTCGAGGCGCGCCCGGTCGGCCGACTCGTCGTCCGGCAGCTCCTGGCTCTGCAGCTCGGCGGCCACGCGCTTGTTGTAGGTGTTGACCTCCTGCTCGACGCGCGCGTCGTCCCAGCCCAGCGCATCCGCCATGATCCTCGCGGCGACCGGGGCCGCCGCGACGCCGCGGTCCCAGGCCTCGATGGAGATGCGGGTGCGGCGGGCGAGCACGTCGTCGAGGTGCAGCGCACCCTCGTGGGTGCAGGCGTAGCGCACCTCGGCGCCGATGTAGTCGTCGGCGCCCGGCAGCGGATCGGCGAGCGAGGCGTCCTTGCGGATCATGTCGAGCAGCTCGTCGGTCAGCGTGCCGTAGCGGTTCAGCAGGTGCTCGACGCGGTGCTTGTGCAGGCCGAAGGCGCGCGCGATCTTCGCCCGCTTGTTCCACGCGGCCTTGTAGCCCTCGGCGCCCAGCAGCGGGATGTCGGCGGTGCACGACTCCGGCACCTTGCCGTCGATCGAGGTCGCGACCTCGTCGATCGCATCCTTCGCCATCACGCGGTAGGTGGTGAACTTGCCGCCCGCGATGATGACGAGGCCCGGCACCGTGTGCCCGACGTGGTGCTCGCGCGAGAGCTTCGCGGTCGAGCCGCCGTCGCCGGCGGCCAGCAGCGGGCGCAGGCCCGCGTACACGCCCTCGACGTCGGCGCGCGTGAGCTTCGTCGACAGCACCCGGTTGACGTTGTCGAGGATGTAGTCGATGTCGGCCGCCGTCGCCGCCGGATGCGCCTTGTCGAGCTGCCAGTCGGTGTCGGTCGTGCCGACGATCCAGTGGCGGCCCCACGGGATGACGAAGAGCACGCTCTTCTCGGTGCGCAGGATCATGCCCATGGTGGAGTGGAAGCGGTCGCGCGGGATCACCAGGTGCACGCCCTTCGACGCCCGCACCTTGATCTCGCCGCGGGCGCCGACCATGGCCTGCGTGTCGCCCGTCCAGACGCCGGTCGCGTTGACGACCTGCTTGGCGCGGATCTCGAACTGCTCGCCGGTCTCGTAGTCGTGCGCCTGCACGCCGACGACCCGCTCCCCCACCTTCAGGAAGCCCTCCGCGCGCACGCGGCTCGCGACGTGGGCGCCGTAGAAGGATGCGGTGCGCGCGACCGTGGCGACGTAGCGGGCGTCGTCCATCTGCGCGTCGTAGTAGGCGAGGCCGCCGATGATCGTGTCGGTGTCGAGGGAGGGGATCTCCTTCTGCAGCCGCTTCTTCGACAGGTGGCGGTGCAGCGGCACGCCCGGCTTCATGAAGCCGGTGTAGCTGAAGGCGTCGTACATCGCCATGCCCGCGCCGATGTAGCCGCGCTCGATGATCGGCGTCTCGAGCGGGTAGAGGAACTGCACGGGCTTGACGAGGTGCGGCGCGAGCCGCTGCAGCAGCAGGCCGCGCTCGACGAGCGCCTCGCGCACGAGCTCGAAGTTGAGCTGCTCGAGGTAGCGGATGCCGCCGTGGATGAGCTTCGACGAGCGGCTCGAGGTGCCGGACGCGAAGTCCCGCGCCTCGATCAGGCCGACGCGCAGGCCGCGCGTGACCGCGTCGAGGGCGACGCCCGTGCCGACGATGCCGCCGCCGATCACGAGCACGTCGACCTCTCGATCGCGCATCGAGCGGAGCGCGGCCGCGCGCTCCTCCGGGCCGAGCTTCCTCGACCGACTCACGCTGTTGGTGGTCTCAGCCATGGATCCTCCTTCAGTGCGCGCCCGGGTCCGGGCGGTCTAGCGCGGCGGGTTCGCCTCGACGACCACGTCGATCCGCTGGAACTCCTTGAGATCCTTGTAGCCGGTGGTCGACATGGCCTTGCGCAGCGCGCCCATGATGTTCGCCGTGCCGTCGGCGACGGGCGAGGGGCCGTTCAGCACCACGTCGAGCTGGCCGATCTGGTCGACCTGCACGCGGTTGCCGCGCGGCAGCTTCTGGTTGTGCGCCTCCGGGCCCCAGTGCCAGCCGCGCCCCGGGGCATCCGTCGCCCGTGCCAGGGCGGTGCCGAGCATCACGCCGTCGGCGCCGCACGCGAGCGCCTTGACGACCTGGCCGGAGGTGCCGAGCGAGCCGTCGGCGATGACGTGCACGTAGCGGCCGCCCGACTCGTCGAGGTAGTCGCGGCGTGCGGCGGCGACGTCGCTGACGGCGGTCGCCATGGGCGCGGCGACGCCCAGCACCTTCTCGCTCGTCGACGCGGCTCCCCCGCCGAAGCCGACCAGCACGCCGGCGGCGCCCGTGCGCATGAGGTGCAGCGCCGCCGTGTAGGTGACGACGCCGCCCACCACGACGGGCACGTCGAGCTCGTAGATGAACTGCTTGAGGTTGAGCGGCGTGCCGGCCTCCGCCGAGACGTGCTCGGCGCTGACGGTCGCGCCGCGGATCACCATGAGGTCGACCCCGGCGGCGAGCACCGTCTCGTAGTGCTCCTGCACGGCCTGCGGGCTGAGGCTGCCGGAGACCACGACGCCCGCGTCGCGGATCTGCGCGAGCCGGTCGCGGATCAGCTCGGGCTTGATCGGCTCGGCGTAGATCTCGCGCATCCGGTTGGTCGCGAGGTCGGCCGGCAGGCCGGCGATCTCGGCCAGCAGCGGCTCGGGGTCGTCGTACCGCGTCCAGACGCCCTCGAGGTTGAGCACGCCCAGGCCACCGGCCTTCCCGAGCGCGATCGCGGTCGCCGGGCTCATCACCGAGTCGGTCGGCGCGCCGAGCACGGGGATGTCGAACTTGAACGCGTCGATCTGCCACTGCAGCGAGACCAGGTCGCTGTCGCGCGTGCGGCGCGACGGCACGATGCTGATGTCGTCGAACCCGTAGCCCGTACGAGCGCGCTTGCTGCGGCCGATCTCGATCTCCGTCACAGCGTCAGCCTATCGCCGTCGCCCCGGGTGCTCGCCCAGGATGGCACCCGCCGTCCGGCTCAGAGCGTGCTCTTCGTCACGCTCAGAGCATGCTCTTGATGCGCAGCAGCGCCGCCTCGAGCTCGCGCCGCACGGTCGCCGCCCGCTCGGTCGTCATGTGCTCGCCGCGCCCGCGGCGCACGGCCTCGCGCACCTGCTGCCGGAACTCGTTCAGCGCGAGGTCGACGTCGTGGACCGCCATGCGCGCCGCCGCCCGCTGCGCCGTGTGCGGCGCATCCGCCCGCTCGTCCTGCGGGGCGGCCCGCGGCGACTCGGCCGGCGCGGGCTCGGGCGGGGCGGATGCCTCGGCCGGCCCGGGCGCGCTCGGTCGCCTCGCGGCGCTCCTCGCCTCGCGCTCCGCCGAGGCGAGGTCGGCCCGCAGGCCCTGCATCGCCGAGCGCACGCTCGCGCGCACGTCGGAGGCCATGCGCCGCACCGAATCGGTGATCTCGCTCTCGAGCGTGTGCAGCTCGGCCTCGCGCGCACGCAGCTCGGCGCGGCCCGCGTCGGTGATCGCGTAGGTCGACTTGCGGCCGTCGACGGTCTTGCTGACGAGCCCCTCCTCCTCGAGCTTCGCGAGCCGCGGGTAGATCGTGCCCGCGCTGGGCGAGTAGGTGCCGCCGAAGCGCTGCTCGAGCGCCTGCATGAGCTCGTAGCCGTGCTGCGGCGCCTCGGCGAGCAGGCTCAGCAGGTAGAGGCGCAGCGCGCCGTGGCCGAAGACGGGGCTCACGCCTGCCCCCGGCCGCCGTCGGCACCGCTGTGCCGGCGCACGACGGTGACGTCGCCCGAGACGGTGCTGGCGCTGAGGTCGAACGCGCCGACGCCGTCGATCGTCTGGCGGCCGCCGCGCTTGGGCATCGAGACGCCCACGATCGAGCCGCGGCCCGAGACGGTGCGGGTGGTCGCGCGCACGCCCTGGCCGGCGTCGAGCCGCACGGTGACGTCGCCCGAGACCGAGTTGGCCGAGATGCCGCGGGGCGAGCCGGTGACGTCGAGCAGCACCTCGCCGCTGACGGTGTCGACGCCGACGTGGTCGAGCGCGCCGGACGCGGTGACGGTCGCCGAGACGCCGTGCACCGAGAGCCGGCCCGTGCTGCCCGAGACCTCGACGTCGCCCGAGACGGCGTTGAGGTCGAGCTCGCCCTGGTGCGACTCGATCTGCATGGCGCCCGAGACCGTGCTGAGGCCCGCGCGCGAGCGCAGGCCGGTGACCAGGGCGGATGCGCTGACCTGGCCCAGCGACAGCGCCACCTGCCGGGGCACGACGATGCTCAGCTCGACCCGGGCGCGCACGCCCACGAGGGCCTTCACCGACTCCCACACGTCGTCCCAGCTCACCTTCGGGTGCGAGATCGAGAGGCGGCCCTGCTCGAGCGTGACCGTGAGGTCGCGGCCCTCGACGCGGTGCACCTCGACGCGCGCGGTCGGCTCGTCGTGGCCGACGATGTCGACGCTGCCGCCGACGATGCCGACGCGCAGCGCCGTCACGGCGTCGATGTCGATGACGCGACTCTGGCCCTCGGCGATCGTCCAGCGCTCGGTGATGCTGTCGGCGCCGGACGAGGTCGCCCCGGATGCGCTGCGCGGCTTCTCGCCCTCCTGCGCGCCGAAGCCGTCAGCGTCGCCGCTCCACTGCTCGTTCATGGTGGTCCCCCTGCTCTCCGCGACGCCCCCTGCGGCCGTCACTCGCGATATATCGCGTTGTTGCGACTCACGATATATCGCGTCTTGAGTCAGCGCAACCCCTTCCGCCCCACGCAGATCGACCCCGTTCCGCCACGCCGACCCGGTATCCGGGGTCGGTCTGGCGAAACGGGGTCGGCGAAGCGCGAGAGCCGGGCGTGCAGCGCACGGCCCGGCTCTCGCGCGCGCAGCGTCAGCGGCGGTAGTTGGGGGCCTCCACGACCATCTGGATGTCGTGGGGGTGCGACTCCTTGAGGCCGGCGGCTGTGATCTGCACGAAGCGGCCCTTCTGCTGCAGCTCCTCGATCGTGCGCGCGCCGGTGTAGAACATCGACTGCCGCAGGCCGCCGACGAGCTGGTACGCCACCGAGCCGAGCGGGCCGCGGTAGGGCACCTGGCCCTCGATGCCCTCGGCGATGAGCTGCTCGTCGCTGGGCACGTCGGCCTGGAAGTAGCGGTCGCGCGAGTAGGAGGTCTTCTTGCCGCGGGTCTGCATCGCGCCGAGCGAGCCCATGCCGCGGTAGGTCTTGTACTGCTTGCCGTTCACGAGCACGAGGTCGCCGGGGCTCTCGTTCGTGCCGGCCAGCAGCGAGCCGAGCATGACCGACGAGCCGCCGGCCACGAGCGCCTTGGCGATGTCGCCCGAGTACTGCAGGCCGCCGTCGGCGATGATCGGGATGTCGGTGCCGGCGTCGTGCGCGGCGCGCGCGGCGTCGTAGATGGCCGAGACCTGCGGCACGCCGACGCCCGAGACCACGCGGGTGGTGCAGATCGAGCCCGGGCCGACGCCCACCTTCACGGCATCGACGCCAGCCTCGATGAGCGCAGCGGCGCCCTCGTAGGTGGCGACGTTGCCGCCGATGATGTCGATCTCGTCGAAGCGCGCGTCGCCCTTGAGCTTCGCGACCATGTCGAGCACGCCCTGGCTCTCGCCGTTCGCCGTGTCGACGATGATGACGTCGACGCCCTCCGCCGCGAGCGCCACGGCGCGCTCGAAGGCGTCGCCGAAGAAGCCGATCGCCGCGCCGACGCGCAGCCTGCCGTGCGCATCCTTCGTCGCGTTCGGGTACTGCTCGACCTTGTCGAAGTCCTTCACCGTGATGAGGCCGTGCAGCCGGCCGTCGTCGTCGACGAGCGGCAGCTTCTCGAGCTTGGTGCGGGCGAAGAAGTCGAACGCCTCCTCGCGGGAGATGCCGACCTTCGCGGTCTGCAGCGGCGACGAGGTCATGACGTCGCGCACGAGCGTGGTCGCGAACTCGTCGCGCGGCACGAAGCGCATGTCGCGGTTGGTGATGATGCCGACCAGGATGCCGTCGGCGTCGACCACCGGCAGGCCGGAGACCTTGAACTCGCCGCAGATGCGGTCGACCTCCTCGATGGTCGCCTCGGCGGTCGTCGTCAGCGGATCGGTGATCATGCCCGACTCCGAGCGCTTCACGCGGTCGACCATCGCGGCCTGGTCGGCGATCGAGAGGTTGCGGTGCACGATGCCGATGCCGCCCTGCCGCGCCATGGCGATCGCCATGCGATCCTCGGTCACGGTGTCCATCGCGCTCGAGACGAGCGGGATGGAGAGGCGGATGCGGCGCGACAGACGGGTGCCCGTGTCGGCCTCGGAGGGGATCACGTCCGTCCGGCCCGGGAGCAGCATGACGTCGTCGTAGGTCAGGCCCACGGGGCCGAAGGGGTTGCGCATCTCCATCGCCTCCATCGTATCTATTCGGTAACGGTCCTGCGTCAACCTGGCGAAGTTGACGTCGCAGGCCTCGAATTGGACATGGGAGGGCCGACGTGGCCGCTACTGTGTCACCACCGATGTAACGGGCAAGACGCACACGGCATTCCCAGGGCGGTGCCGCCCCACAACATGGAGGACATGTGAAGACGTCCAGCAGACCTCGACGGAGAGGGCTGCGGCGAGCGATCGCCGTCGCCTTCGCCGCTCTGGGCATGGTCGCCGGCGGAGTCTCTGCGGCCACCGCCGCAGACCTGCCGAGCACCGAGGCCACCGATCAGTTCATCTTCCAGGGCATCATCCGCGACGGCGCGGATCCGCTCGAGGGGGTGGAGGTCACCGTCTCCGGCAACGGCGTCGAGGAGACCGCCGCGACCGACGACACCGGCGCATGGTCGATCGGCGTGGCCGAGCCCGGCACCTACACGGTCTCCCTCGACCCCGCGACGCTGCCGGACGGCATCACGCTGCGCTCCGCGGAGTTCGAGAGCCGCGAGTTCACCACCGCGAGCACCTCGCAGATCGGCGTCCTCTTCCCGCTCGACTCGGCGGGCGGCGGTGGAGGCGGCGGCACCGGGGGCGACTCCGGCACCGGGGGCAACACCGGCACCGGCGGCGAGGGCGGCGAGCCCGCAGCGCCCGGCGGCGGCACCGGCGAGCCCGGCTCCGCCGCGGCCGGCACCACCACCAACGACTTCTGGTCGACCGTGCTGGCACGCACGATCTCGGGCCTCGGCTTCGGCCTGCTGATGGCGCTGGGCGCGATCGGCATCACCCTGATCTACGGCACCACGGGCGTCAGCAACTTCGCGCACGGCGAGCTGCTCACCTTCGGCGGCGTCGTCTTCTACGCCACCACGACGCTCATCAACTGGCCCGTCTGGGTCGCCGTCATCGTCACGCTCGTGGCGTCGGCCGCATTCGGCTGGATGCACGACTGGGGCATCTTCAAGCCCCTGCGCCGCCGCAACGTCGGCCTGGTGCAGGTGCTGATCGTGACGATCGGGCTCTCGATCGCGCTGCGCTACCTCTTCCAGTTCCTCATCGGCGGCGGCATCCTCGGCCTCTCGGTGCCGCGCGGCGACGTCATCACGCTCGGCCCGGTGATCATGACGACCGCCGACATCGTCAGCATGTCGGTCGCGATCGTCGTGCTGGTGGCCGTGGGCCTGTTCCTCACCCGCACGCGCATCGGCAAGGCCACCCGCGCGGTGAGCGACAACTCCTCGCTCGCGGCCTCCTCCGGCATCGACGTCGACAAGGTGATCCGCATCGTGTGGGTGCTCGGCGCCCTGCTCACCGGCGGCTCCGGCATCCTCTACACCTACTTCATCGGCGCCAACATCAAGTGGGACGTCGGCTTCACGGTGCTGCTGCTGCTGTTCGCGAGCGTCACGCTCGGCGGCCTCGGCAGTGCCTTCGGCGCCCTCGTCGGCGCCGTGATCGTGGGACTCGTGACCGAGCTCTCGACGCTGTTCATCGCCGCCGACCTGCGCTACGCGGTCGCGCTGCTGGTGCTCATCCTCGTGCTGCTGTTCCGGCCACAGGGCATCCTGGGCCGCAAGGAAAGGGTCGGCTGACATGGACTTCCTCACCATCCTCAACAACTCCGCAGCCGAGATCCTCTCCCCCTCCACCGCGGCGTTCGCGCTGGCCACCATCGGCCTGAACGTGCACTTCGGCTACTCCGGCCTGCTGAACTTCGGCCAGGCGGCGTTCATGGCCGTCGGCGCCTACGCGTTCGCCATCTTCACGATGCAGGTCGACCCCACCGCGACGCTCGGCTGGCCGATGTGGCTGTCGTTCGTGGTCGCGGTGCTGGTCGCGATCGTGGCGGCGGTGGCCTTCGCGCTGGTGCTCGGCATCCCGACGCTGCGGCTGCGCGGCGACTACCTCGCGATCGTCACGATCGCGGCGGCCGAGATCATCCGCTTCACGGTGCGCACCTCCGACTACTCCGCCGTCACGGGTGGATCGCAGGGCCTCCGGGGCCAGGACTACAAGGGCGACATCACCGGCCTCAACCCGCTGACCGGCACCACCTACGGCTTCGGGCCCTGGACGGGCACGGCGTACGACACCTGGATCCGCATCCTGGCCTGGACGCTCGTGGTCGTGGCGCTCATCCTCGTCTGGCTGCTCATGCGCAGCCCCTGGGGGCGCGTCATCAAGGGCATCCGCGAGGATGAGGACGCGGTGCGCTCGCTGGGCAAGAACGTCTACAGCTACAAGATGCAGGCGCTCGTGCTGGGCGGCGTGCTCGGCGGCCTCGCAGGCATCATGTACGTGCTGCCCCGAGCGGTGCAGCCCGACAACTTCGCCACCGCGATGACGTTCTACATCTGGACCGCCCTGCTGCTGGGCGGCGCCGCCACCGTCTTCGGTCCGCTGCTGGGCTCCATCCTCTTCTGGGTGCTGCTGGCCTTCACCGGCGGCATGCTCAGCGGCCTGCAGCAGATCGGCGCGTTCGGCGACATGTCCGGGACGCAGGCCGGGCAGCTGCGCTTCGTGCTCGTCGGCGTCGCGCTGATGCTCCTGGTCATCTTCAGACCACAGGGCATCCTGGGCAACAAGAAGGAGCTGTCGTTCCATGTCTGAGACCACCACTGACGGCACCGCACCGACGGCCACGCACCCGCTGGTCGACGGCGAGGTCGCACCCGGCTGCAAGAAGGTCGACCCGATCGTCGTCGCCGACGGCGTCATCCGGCAGTTCGGCGGCCTCACCGCCGTCGACGTCGAGCACGTCGAGATCCCGCGCGGCGCCATCACGGCGCTCATCGGGCCGAACGGTGCAGGCAAGACCACGTTCTTCAACCTGCTGACCGGCTTCGACCGCCCGAACAAGGGCAGCTGGTCGTTCGAGGGCCAGTCGCTCGCCCACGTGCCCAGCCACAAGGTGGCCAGGCGCGGCATGGTGCGCACCTTCCAGCTCACGAAGTCGCTCGGCCGCCTCACCGTGCTGCAGAACATGCTGCTCGGCGCCCGCGACCAGCGCGGCGAGAGCTTCTTCGCCGCGCTCGTGCGGCCGCTCTGGAGGGCGCAGGAGCAGTCGAACACCGAGAAGGCCGACAGCCTGCTGGCGCGCTTCAAGCTCGACACCAAGCGCGAGGACTACGCGGCCTCGCTCTCCGGCGGCCAGCGCAAGCTGCTCGAGATGGCGCGTGCGCTCATGAGCGACCCGACCCTGGTGATGCTCGACGAGCCGATGGCCGGCGTGAACCCCGCGCTCACGCAGTCGCTGCTCGACCACGTCAAGGGGCTCAAGGACGACGGCATGACCGTGCTCTTCGTCGAGCACGACATGCACATGGTGCGCCACATCTCCGACTGGGTGATCGTGATGGCCGAGGGCCGCATCGTCGCCGAGGGCCCGCCCGAGACGATCATGCAGAACCAGGCGGTGGTCGACGCCTACCTCGGTGCGCACCACGACACCGACCTGGGCACGCTGACGAACCAGCAGGTGGCGCAGATCCACGAGGCCGCTGAGGAAGAGGTGCCCGTCGGCCTCGAGGCATCCGCCACCGAGACGACGACGACGGATGCGCCGGCCGAGCCGGGCGCGACCGCCCACGACGAGGAGGGCAAGCGATGACCGACAGCGCCACGAGCACCCCGGTGCTCGAGACGAAGGATCTGGTCGCCGGCTACCTGCCGGGCGTCAACATCCTGAACGGCTGCTCGATCGTGGCCAACCAGGGCGACCTGATCGGCATCATCGGGCCGAACGGCGCCGGCAAGTCGACGCTGCTGAAGGCGGTCTTCGGCCAGGTCAACGTGCGCGGCGGCGAGATCCTGCTGCACGGGGAGGAGATCTCGGGCCTCAAGGCCGACAAGCTCGTCACCAAGGGCGTCGGCATGGTGCCGCAGAACAACAACGTGTTCCCCTCGCTCACCATCGAGGAGAACCTCGAGATGGGCGTGTTCCAGGATCCGCGGTCGTTCAAGGAGCGCTTCGAGTTCGTGGCCGGCCTCTTCCCCGAGCTCGTCAGCCGCCGCAGGCAGCGCGCAGGCAGCCTTTCGGGCGGTGAGCGCCAGATGGTCGCGATGGGCCGCGCGCTCATGATGGACCCCTCGGTGCTGCTGCTCGACGAGCCGAGCGCAGGCCTGAGCCCCGTGCGGCAGGACGAGACCTTCCTGCGCGTCGCCGAGATCAACAGCCACGGCGTGACCATCGTGATGGTCGAGCAGAACGCCCGCCGCTGCCTGCAGATCTCGCACCGCGCCTACGTGCTCGACCAGGGCAAGGACGCCTACACGGGCACCGGCCGCGAGATGCTGAACGACCCGAAGGTCATCCAGCTCTACCTCGGCACGCTCGCGACCGACGTCGAGGAGAAGGCGAAGACGGCGTCGCAGGCGACGGTGGAGCCGCGGCAGGCCGAATAGCTCCAGCACAGCACAGGGGGCCCCGCTCACGTGAGCGGGGCCCCTGCTGTCGTCCGTCTCGTGGCGCGTCCGGGCTGCGCCCGGGCGCTCCTCGACCAGCAGAGGCACGCCCGGGCACGCGAAGAGGGCCCCGCCGAGGCGAGGCCCTCTTCTTGGGGGTCAGATCACTCGTTGAGCGAGCCGAACTCCGCGTTCACGAAGGTGTACTGGTTGTCGGCACCGTACTGGTAGATGCCGATGTACGCCTCGGTCGGGTCGCCGTTCTCGTCGAACGTGATCGGGCCGGAGACGCCGTCGTAGTCGATGTCCTCGCCGGCCGCGAGCAGCTCGAGGCACTCGGCGACGGCCGTGCACTTCGTGCCCTCCTTCGACACCGCCTCCATGTTGTCGCGGATGGTGTCGGAGTCGGGGCTGCCGCCCTGCACCGCGGCGAGCGCGGCGAGCACGACCGCGTCGTACGACTCGGGCGCGTACGAGTAGTCCTCGAGCTCGGGGTCGACCTCGAGCAGGCGCTCGCGGAAGGTCTCGTCAGCGGGGTTGCCGGGCAGCGTGCCCATCGCGCCGTCGAGCGTGCCCTCGGGGAAGTTGTACGTGTTCGACAGGTTGCCGTCGACGAAGTACATGCCGGCCGAGTCGAAGCCCGCCGTCACGAGCTCCGGCACGATCTGCGCGGTCTCGGCGAACGCCAGGATGCCGATCGCGTCGGGCTGGTCGGCCACGACAGCCGCGACCTGCGTCGCGAGGTTCGTGTCTCCCGGGTTGTAGAGCTCGCTGTGCGTGACCGTGCCGCCGGCTGCCTCGATCGCCATGGTGGCGTTCTCCTGCAGACCGGTGCCGTAGGGGTCGTTCAGCGTGATGAAGCCGACCGATGCCGCGCCGTTGGCGACCATCAGGTTGCCGAGCACGCGACCCTGCAGCACGTCCGAGGGAGCGGTGCGCCAGTAGTACCCGTCGTCCTCGTAGTCGGTGAAGTCGGGCGAGGTGTTCGCGGGAGAGATCTGCACGACACCGGCATCGATGACCTGGTCGATGAAGGTGAAGGAGACGCCCGAGGAGGCGGCGCCGATGATGACATCCGCGCCCGCAGAGATCAGCGTGCTGGTCGACTGCGTCGCGATGTCGGTCTGCGTGTCACCGGAGTCCTGGTGGTTGACCTCGATCGTGTACTCGTAGCCGGCGGCCTCGAGCTCCTGCTGCGCGAGGTTGACGGCGGCGAACTCGGGCGGCCCGAGGTAGGCGAGGTTGCCGGTCTGGGGCAGCACGGTGCCGACGTAGAGCGTGTCGTCGGACGCGCCCTCCTCGGGGCCGTTCGAGCCGGACGGTGCGGGGGCGCCGCCGCCTGCACAGGCGGCGAGCAGCAGCACGCCCGCGGTGGCTGCGCCGAGCGCGGCGTACCGGCGGGGGCTCTGCCCCTTGGTGCGAAGGAAGGACTGCATTGTGCTCCTCGGTTGCATGGAACCGCCCACTGACGCGGGCGTTGTTGCAACAGTAGGCGAGGAACGCGCGGAATTCGGCCGTTCTGCGTTACGTCCTGGTAACGGTCTTCGTGCAATCGCCCCGCTCCTTGGGCATTCCTGCGCCGGGCCTGAGACGAGAGCGGCTATGCGGCGGGAGGAAGGGGCCGCGGGCGCCGGAAGCGGTGCCCGAGCGCGTCGATCGAGACCATCGCGACCGACGCCCAGACGAACGCGAAGCCGATCCATCGCTCGAGCGGCATCGGCTCGTGCATCACGAAGGCGCCGAACAGGAACGTCATGATGGGCGCGAGGTACTGCGTGAACGCGACCCAGGTGAGGGGGATGCGCCGGGTCGCGGCGGCGAAGGCCAGCAGCGGGATGGCGGTGACCACGCCGAAGCCCGCGACGCCGAGGATGCCCGTGAGGCCGCTCGCTCCGACCGTCAGGCCGTGCACCGCGACCGCGACGCCCAGCATCACCATCGACGCGGGCAGCACTGCCGTGGTCTCGATCGTGAAGCCCGACAGCGCATCCACCGAACCCCCGACGCGCTTCTTGATGAGGCCGTAGGTGCCGAAGGAGAAGGCGACGATCAGGCCGACCCACGGCACCTCGCCGTAGCCGACGATCATGACGCCGACGCCGACGGCGCCGAGCGCGACCGCGACCCACTGGAGCGGCCGCAGCCGCTCGCCGAGGACGACGACCGCGAGCACCACGCTCACGAGCGGGTTGAGGAAGTAGCCGAGGCTCGTCTCGAGCACCCGGTCGGACAGCACGCCGATGACGAACGCCGTCCAGTTGATGAGCACGACGTGCCCGGCGAGCACCAGCGTCCAGGTGTCGCGACGACTGCGCAGCACCTGCCGCATGCGCGCCCATCCGCGGGTCATCGCCACCAGCGCGAAGGCGACGACGACGGAGGAGAGCACCCGCCAGCCGATCAGCTCGAAGCCGTCGATGCCCCGCGTCAGCTGCAGGTAGATGGGCACGAGGCCCCAGCAGAAGTACGCGAACAGCGCGTACCCGAGGCCCGCCTTCGCGTGCTGCCCCATCGGCCCTCCCGGAAGATGCGAAGGCGGCTCCCCCGAGGGGGAGCCGCCGATGCGGTCGCGTCGCGCTTAGCGGACGACGATCGCGAGCACGTCGCGCGCCGAGAGCACGAGGTACTCGTCGGCGCCGTACTTGACCTCGGTGCCGCCGTACTTCGAGTAGAGCACGCGGTCGCCGACGGTGACGTCCATGGGGACGCGGTTGCCGTTGTCGTCGATGCGGCCGGGGCCCACGGCCACGACCTCGCCCTCCTGGGGCTTCTCCTTGGCGGTGTCAGGGATGACGAGACCGCTCGCGGTGGTCGTCTCAGCCTCGACCTGCTGGATGACGATGCGGTCCTCGAGCGGCTTGATGGAAACCGACACGGTTGCCTCTTTCTTCTCAGTCTCAGGGGTCTGCCCGGGCACGCCGGGCAACAGCCCAAGCCTAGGCGCTCGATTGGCACTCGGTCAACATGAGTGCCAACTGCGCGCGCGTGGATGGCGCCGCTGCGGTGCTTCACTGGAGCCATGGACCCCGAGGAGCTGCGACTGCTGCTGTCGACCGAAGGGCTCGCGCTGCTCGAGCGGGTCGAGGGCGGGCCGGGCGGTGCCGGTCTCGACGATCGGGCCGACGTGGTGCGCGAGGTGACCAGGCTGCGCGCGGAGGGGCACGATCCGCTGCTCGTCGCGGCCGTGCTCACGCAGGCGCGGCTGCGGCGCCGGGCGCGCGCGAAGTTCGGCGAGTTCGCGACCCGTCTGCTCTTCACCGAGGCCGGGCTCGAGCAGGCCACTCGGCTGCGCGTCGCCGCGCACCACGCGGGGCGGATGCGGCAGGCCGGCGTGGTCTCGGTCGCCGACCTCGGCTGCGGCATCGGCGCCGACGCGCTCGCCTTCGCGACCCTTGGGCTCGAGGTCACCGCCGTCGACCGCGACGAGGTGACCGCCGCGATCGCGACGTACAACCTGGCCGACTGGAACGCATCCGTCGTGCACGGGGACGCGCTCGAGACCGCCGTCGACGCGCAGGCGCTGTGGTTCGACCCCGCCCGCCGCGACGGCAGGAGGCGGCTGAGCGACCCCGCCGACTGGTCGCCCGCGCTCGACGCCGTCTTCGCGCGCGCGGCCGCGCAGCCCGCGGGCGTCAAGCTCGCGCCCGGCATCGACCGCGCGCTGCTGCCCGCGGATGCGGAGCACCAGTGGGTGACGGATGGGCTCGAGACCGTCGAGGCGGTCGTGTGGACGGGGTCGCTGGCGCGGCAGGGCGTCGCCCGCAGCGCGCTCGTGCTGGGCGATGGCGGGGCCGCGGAGCTCGCGGGCGAGCCCGCGCACCCGGAGCAGGGCGAGCTGGGCGAGTGGCTCTACGAGCCGGCCGGCGCGGTGATCAGGGCGGAGCTCATCGGCGCGCTCGCCGAGCAGCTGGGCGCGAGCGCGATCAGCGAGGGGATCGCCTACCTGAGCGGCCCGAGGCAGGCGGCGACGCCGCTCGCGCAGGCCTTTCGGGTGCGGGAGACGATGCCGCTCGACGAGCGCCGGATCGCGCGGCGGCTGCGCCAGCTCGGCATCGGCGAGCTGGAGATCAAGAAGCGGGGCGCGGATGTCGACCCGGCGGCGCTGCGCAAGCGGCTGAAGCTCGCCGGCGACGAGCGCGCGACGCTGTTCGCCACCCGGGTGGGCGGCCGGCACCGGGCGATCCTCGCGGACCGCGCGGAGCACTAGCCGAAGAGCAGACCGGGCAGCAGCGGCGCCCAGACGACGGCCGTCAGCACCACGAGCGTCGCCGCGATCACCGCGCCGAGCAGGCCCGCGAGCAGCGCGACGAGCGGCCAGGGGCGCGCTGCGCGGTCGCGGCGCATCGCCACGCCGCCGCAGATGATGCCCGCGAGGGCGAGCGGCAGGCCGAGCCCGCTCGCGAACGCGAAGAGCAGGCCGAGGCCCGAGAGCACGAGCGCCGCGATCGTGAGGGTGCTCCACGATCGCGGCGGCTCGGCGCGCGCGGTGTCGGCGCCCTGGGCGCCGGCGGCTCTCGTGCCGGTCACATCGAGTAGTACTGCAGCCAGGCGATCGCGCTCGTGAGGTTGAAGATGAACAGCGCCAGCGAGATCACGGCGGCGAGCGCCCCGACGATGCCGAGGATGAGCGGCCAGGGCTTGGCCTCGGGGTTCTTCCTGATGCCGACGAAGCCCAGGATCGAGCCGACTGCCGCGGGCAGGAAGCCGGTGCCGAACAGGAACGTGCCCAGCACGCCGAGGCCCGTGAGCACCATCGCCCAGATGGTGATGCCCTTGAACTTCTTCTCGCCCGGCTGGCCGAAGGACTGCTGCCCGTAGGCGGCAGAGGGGTCGCCGTAGGTGGTCTGCTGGCCGTAGCCGGCGGCAGCCTGGTCGCCGTAGGACGGCTGGCCGTAGGCGGGCTGCTGGCCGTAGCCCTCGGCGGGCGCGCTCTGGCCGTACTGCTGCTGGCCGTAGGCGGGCGCGCTCGAGCCGTGGCTCGGGGCGCTGGCGCCGTACGCCGGCTGCTGGCCGTAGCCCTGCTGGCCGGCGTCGGGCTGCTGGCCGTAGCCCTGCTGACCGTAGGCCGGCTGCTGCGCGTCGGCCTGCTGGCCGTACGGCTGCTGCTGCGCGTCGGGCTGCTGACCGTAGGGCTGCTGCTGCCCGTAGGGCTGCTGCCCGGCATCCGGCTGCTGGCCGTAGGGCTGCTGCTGCGCGTCGGCCTGCTGGCCGTAGGTGGGCGGCTCCTGCGCCGCGGGAGCGCCGCCGTAGGCGGGAGCGTCAGCGGCGGGCTGGCCGAACGAGGGCGCCTGCGGCGCCTGCCGGCCGAAGTCTGCGGCCGGCTGCGCGCTCGCGGCGTCGGGCTGCGCGGCAGCCTGATCGGGCTGAGCCTGCTCAGGCTGGCCCGGCTCGGGCTGACCCTGCTCGGGCCGACGGAAGCGGTCGTCGGACGGCGGGAACTGGTCGCTCACGGGGAACCTCCTTGCGGCGCGCGGATGCGCGGGCACCACCGTACCGCGCGGCGACGGGTGAAGCCTGAACCGATCCGGCTCAGAAGCCGGGGGTCGTGGCGAGCTGCTGCGAGAAGGCGACGATCGCGCCGATGCCGATCACGGCGCCCACGATGAGCGCGAGCAGCGTGACGCCGCCGAGCACGATCGCCCAGATCGCCAGCAGGCGGCCGTCGTCGCCGGTGCGCCTGATCTGCGCGAGCGCGATGAAGCCCAGCACGACGGCGGCGATGGAGCCGAGGCCGAGGAAGACGGTCGTGCCGAGGGCGGCAGCGCCGATGGCGAGCAGCGCCATCAGGTTGGTCGCCGGGCCGGGATGCGTCGGCGCCCGCCAGGCAGGCTGCGCGGGCGGTGCGCTCCAGCCCTGCTGCTGGGGCCATGCGGTCGCGCTCATGCCGTTCCTCCTCGTGCCCGGGCACCTGCGGTGCCGCAGCCATTCTGCCGGGCCGACCTGGGCATCCGCACTGCGCCTGCCCAGCTCCCCCGCGCCGCCGCGCGCCCGCTCACGCCGTCACCTGCACGGTGTCGGCCTCGAGGGTCGACTCGGCGGCGAATCCGGCGGGGCTGGGCGCGTCGCCGCGCGCGACGAGCATCGCGCCGACCGCGGCGATCATCGCCCCGTTGTCGGTGCAGAGCTCGAGCGGCGGGATGCGCAGCGTCACGCCCGCCTCGGCGCAGCGCTCGGTCGCGACCTCGCGCAGCCGCGCGTTGGCGACCACGCCGCCGCCCAGCAGCAGCCGCGGGATGCCGTGCGCGGCGCAGGCGTCGAGCGCCTTGGCGATCAGCACGTCGACGACCGCCTCGCGGAAGCTCGCGGCCACGTCGGCGACCGGCAGCGGCTCCCCCGCCGCCTCGGCGCGCTCGACGTGGCGGGCGACGGCGGTCTTGAGGCCCGAGAACGAGAAGTTCCAGCGGTGCCGCTCGCGGTCCTTCGGGGCGGTCAGGCCGCGCGGGAAGGCGATCGCGCGCGCGTCGCCCTCCGCGGCGGCCGCGTCGATCGATGGCCCGCCCGGGTAGCTGAGGCCCAGCAGCCGCGCGGTCTTGTCGAAGGCCTCGCCCGCGGCGTCGTCGATGGTCTCGCCCAGCAGCTCGACGTCGCCGGCCAGGTCGCGCACGAGCAGCAGCGAGGTGTGCCCGCCCGAGACGAGCAGCGCGATCGTCGGCAGCTCGAGCGGCTCGCCGGAGAGCACGTCGGCGGCGACGTGGCCGACCAGGTGGTTGACGCCGTAGAGCGGCAGCTCGCGCGCCGTCGCGAGCCCCTTCGCGGCACCGATGCCGACCATGAGCGCGCCGGCGAGCCCCGGCCCGGCGGTGACGGCGACCGCGTCGATGTCGTCGAGGGTCATGGATGCGTCGGCGAGCGCCGCGCGGATCGTCGGCTCCATCGCCTCCAGGTGCGCGCGCGCAGCGATCTCGGGCACGACGCCGCCGAAGCGGGCGTGCAGCTCCATCGACGAGGCGATGCGGTTGGCGAGCAGCTCGGTGCCGCGCACGATGCCGACGCCGGTCTCGTCGCAGCTCGTCTCGATGCCCAGCACCACCGGCGCCTTCATGCCCGCACCCGCTTCATGACCACGGCATCCACATCCTCCGGCTGGTAGTAGCGCGGCCGCACGCCGATCTCGGCGAAGCCGACCGATTCGTAGAGCGCGCGCGCCACGGGGTTGTCGGCCCGCACCTCGAGGAAGAGCTCGCGCACGCCCCGGCGCTCGGCCTCCGCCAGCAGCTCGGCCAGCAGAGCCCGGCCGATCCCGCGGCCCCTCGCCGCGGCATCCACGGCGATCGTCTGCACATCGCCCTCGACGCCCACGGCGCGCAGGCCCGCGTAGCCGAGGGCGGCGCCGGCCTCCTCGGCGACGAGGTAGCGACCCCACTCGCTGCCGAGCTCTGCGCGCATGGTCTCGTGAGTCCACGCGCTCGCGCCGAACGACGCCAGCTCGATCGCCATGACGGCGTCGAGGTCGGATGCGGTGGCGGTGCGGATGCGCACCGTCCCCTCGCGCCGATCGGTCACGTGCCGCTCGTGCTCGCTCACTGGCTCGTCGGTCATCGGCTCACCCGCTTCGGCCCCGCGGAGGGCACGGCATCGGCCTCGCGCAGGTAGAGCGCCTGCGGCACCTCGGCGGCGCCGCGCGCGACCGCGAGCGCCAGCAGCGCGGCGTCCACCCCCTGCGCATCGATGCGCTCGAGGCCCGCGTGCGCCCCGCCCGGCGCCGGCACCGCCTCGGCGGGAGCGAGGTGGGGGCCGCCGGCGACCAGCCCGTCGACCACGATGCTCCACGCGCGCTCCTTGCGCCGCACATCCGTCGTCACCTGGGCGCTGCCGGTCGTCACGCCGGCGTGGCTCGCGACGCCGCGGCAGGGCACGCCGAGGCCGAGGGCGGTCGCGCGCGCGGCGGCGATGCCGACGCGCAGGCCCGTGAAGGCGCCCGGCCCCATGCCCGCGACGACCAGCTCGATGGCCGAGCGCCGGCCCTCGAGGGCGCGCTCGAGCATGCCGCCCAGGTGCTCGGCGTGCCGGCGCGTGTCGTCGGCCCGCTCGCGGAAGACCACCGTGCCGCCGCCGTCGACGACGGCCACCGAGGTGCCGAGCGAGGTGTCGATCGCCAGCGTCATGCTGCGTGCGCTCGCGCTGCCCGCGTTCATCGCCTCTCCGTTCCGTCGTCGCCCGGGGACCCGTTCGACCGCACGGGACCCGGTGCACCGGGTCCCGCTGGGTGGAGCGGGTCCCGGTGCCCGGCCCGCGCGAGCGCGCGCACGCGCTCCGTGCCCCAGGCCGGGCCGTGGCCGGTGATGCGCACCGAGCGCGGCGACTCGTCGACGGCGTCGATGTCGTCGATGTCGTCGGCGTCGTCGACGGAGGGGCGCGCGATCTCGACCCGCAGCCACGACTCGAGCGCGTGCTCGAGCGGCGCGCCCCACTCCGCGACGGTGATGGCGCCGTCGAGGTCGAGATCGAGGTCATCGAGCTCGGCCTCGTCCTCGGCGTCGGCGAGCAGCCGGTAGGCGTCGACGTGCTGCAGGTCGGGGCCGGCGGCCGTGCGGTGGGTGCGGGCGAGCACGAAGGTGGGGCTCTGCACGGTGCCGCGCGCGCCGAGCGCCGCGCCGATGCCGCGCGTGAGCGTGGTCTTGCCGGCGCCGAGCGGGCCGATGAGCAGCACGGCATCGCCCGCGCGCAGCTGCCCGCCGATGCTCGCGCCCAGCGCCTCCATGGCCTCGGTGTCGGGCACGGTGCCGGCCAGCTCGACCGCGACGCGCGCGCCGATCATGCCGGTGAGCTCGGGGGCGGATGCGTGGGCGAGCGCGGCCTCGTCGCCGACGTTCGCGCGGCAGTCGCCGATGTCGAGCACCACCTGGTCCATCGCCACGCGGCCGCGGATCGGGTGGGCCTCGCCGCCCAGCAGCACCGGCCGCCCGGTGGCGGATCGCGTGAGCCCGTCGGCGTAGCCGAGGGCCACGAGCGCGAGCGTCGTCTCGCGCTCGGTGGTGTACTCGGCGCCGTAGGAGATGCCGAGGCCCGCCTCGGCGCGCTTGACGCCGATCACCTCGCCCAGCAGCCGCTGCGGCTCGCCGTCGAGGCCGAGCTCGAGCACCCGGCGCGGCGCGAGCGCGGGGTCGGCGGGGGCCGCTTCGTCGGAGCGCTCCGCGGCGGCCATCCTGGTGACCACCTCGTAGCCGATCGTGCCCGCTGCCGCGGCCCATGCGTCCGCACTGGGCTCGGGCCGCTCGGCGGCGGGGTCGCCCCACAGCACGCCCTCGCCGCTCAGCGCCGGCTCGATGCGCAGCCGGCGGGCGCCGATCGCGACCACGTGCGCGAGCTCGCCGGCCACCGCCACGGGTGCGCCGATCGCGGGCAGCAGGCCGTCGTCGAGGCCACCCTCGGCGACGCCGTCGACGAAGCGCGCCGTCACGCGCATGGCGGGCACGAGCCCGAGCGCCGCGGCGCCCGCGCCGTCGCCGGCCGCCGGCCCGTTCGGGTCGATGCCGTAGGCCGCCATGCCGATGCGCACGAGGTCGAAGCGCGCCTCGGACAGCGCGAGCGCGCCCTGCGAGTTGGCGAGGTGGCGCACCGGGGAGCCGAGCGGCTCGGCGAGCTGGAGCGCCGCGGCGAAGTCGGCGACCTGGGCGAGGTCGGCGTCGCGGCCCGTGCCGGCCAGGTGCGACATGATGCCGCGGATGCGCGCCCCGCCGCGAGCGAGCTCGACGGCACGCGCGATGGCCGCGGCGCGGTCGCCGCGCGCGATGCCGTTGCGGCCCAGGCCCGTGTCGAGCTTGAGGTGGATGGTCGCGCCGGCCGCGGCGGCGGCCTCGAGCTGCGCCATCGACGAGACGGCGACCTGGATGTCGTGCGCGACCGCGAGCGAGAAGTCGGCGCTCGCGCCGTGCAGCCACGCCAGCAGCGGCGCGTCGATGCCCGCCCGGCGCAGGGCGAGCGCCTCGCGCAGGTCGACGACGCCCAGCATGGACGCGCCGCCCTCGAGCATCGCGAGCGCAGAGCGCACGGCGCCGTGGCCGTAGCCGTCGGCCTTCACGACGCCGCAGACAGGTACGTCGACGAGGGCGCGCAGCGCGCGGGTGTTGGCGGCGACCGCCGCCGTGTCGACCTCGACGCGCATCAGGACTCCGCGATGACGGTCGCCGTGGCGATGCCGGCGTCGTGGCTCATCGACACGTGCAGCGCTCGCGCGCCGATCGCGGCGGCGTGCTCGGCGGCGGTGCCCCGCAGCTCGAGCCGTGGCTTGCCGTCGGCGGCCTGCAGCACCACGAAGTCGATCCAGCGGGTGCCGGCGGTGGTGCCGATGGCCTTCTGCGCGGCCTCCTTCGCGGCGAAGCGGGCCGCGAGCGAGGCGATCGGGCGCGGCTCGCCGTCGACGACGAGCTCCTCGGGGGCGAACAGCCGCGCGCCCAGCCGCGGGGTGCGCGTCATCGCCCGCTCGAAGCGGGCCAGGTCGACCACGTCGACGCCCAGGCCGACGATCACGACGCAGCACCGACGATCATGGCGCGACCGGACGCATCCGCATCACTCGACCGTGACCGACTTCGCCAGGTTTCGCGGCTGGTCGACGTCGAGGCCCTTCGCGGTCGCGAGCTCGAGCGCGAAGATGTGCAGCGGCACGACCTGCAGCACCGGCTCGAGCATCGGCAGCGTGAGCGGCACCCGCAACACCTGGTCGGCGTACGGCATGACCGCCGCGTCGCCGGCCTCGGCGACCGCGATGACGCGGGCGCCGCGGGCGCGGATCTCCTGGATGTTGCTGATGATCTTCGAGTGCAGCAGCGGCTCGTTGCGGGGGCTCGGCACCACGACGAAGACGACCTGACCGGGCTCGATGAGCGCGATCGGGCCGTGCTTGAGCTCGCCGCCGGCGAAGCCCTCCGCGTGGATGTAGCTGATCTCCTTGAGCTTCAGCGCGCCCTCGAGCGCCACCGGGTAGCCCACGTGGCGGCCGAGGAACAGCACCGAGCGGGTGTCGCTCATCCAGTGGGCGAGCTCGTGCACGGTCTCCTGCTCGGAGAGCACCTGGCGCAGCTCGTCGGGCAGCTCCTGCAGCTCGGTGACGACCTCGGCGATGGCCTCGTCGGTCATGGTGCCGCGCACCTTCGCCAGGTGCAGGCCGAACAGCAGCTGGCCGATGACCTGCGCGAGGAACGCCTTGGTCGAGGCGACCGCCACCTCGGGGCCGGCGTGCGTGTAGAGCACCGCCTCCGACTCGCGCGGGATGGTGGCGCCCTGCGTGTTGCAGATCGACAGCGTGCGGGCGCCCTGCGCCTTGGCGTGCTGCACGGCCATCTTCGTGTCCATCGTCTCGCCCGACTGCGAGATCGAGATGACGAGCGTGCGCTCGTCGAGCACCGGGTCGCGGTAGCGGAACTCGTGCGCGAGGTCGACCTCGACCGGCACGCGCGCCCAGGTCTCGATCGCGTACTTGCCCACGAGCCCCGAGTAGTTGGCGGTGCCGCACGCGACGATCACGATGCGGTCGATGCCGCGCAGCGCCTCCTCGTCGAGCACGCCGAGCTCTCCCAGGCTGACGCCGCTGTCGGTCAGGCGACCGCGCAGGGTGTTGGCGACGGCCTCGGGCCCCTCGGCGACCTCCTTCGCCATGAACGACGACCAGCCGCCCTTGTCGGCGGCCGAGGCATCCCAGTTCACCTCGAAGCGCTTGGGCTCGAGCGGTGCGCCGGCGAAGTCGGTGACGGATGCGCCCTCGGCGGTGATGGTGACGATCTGGTCGTTGTCGAGGGCGGCGGCGTTGGGCGTGAACTTCACGAACGCGCTCACGTCGCTGCCGAGGAAGTGCTCGCCCTCGCCGTAGCCGACCAGCAGCGGGGAGTTGTGGCAGGCGCCGACGACGACGCCGGGCTGCTCGGCGTGCACCGCGAGCAGCGTGAACTGGCCCTCGAGGCGGGCCACGACCTGCTGCATGGCCTTCGTGAGGTCGCCGGTCTCGCGGAACGCGCGGCCGACGAGCTTGGCGGCCGCCTCGGTGTCGGTCTCGCTCAGGAAGGTCTCGCCGTCGGCCTCGAGCTCTGCCCGGAGCTCGGCGAAGTTCTCGATGATGCCGTTGTGGATGAGCGAGAGCCTGCCCTCGTCGGCCAGGTGGGGGTGCGCGTTCTCGTCGGTGGGGCCGCCGTGCGTGGCCCAGCGGGTGTGGCCGATGCCCGCGCCCTCGTCGGGCAGCGGCGCGTCTTCGAGGCTGTCGCGCAGCACGGCGAGCTTGCCGCCCTTCTTGCGCAGCGCGACCGAGCCGCCGTCGAGCACCGAGACGCCCGCGCTGTCATAGCCGCGGTACTCGAGCCTGCTGAGGCCCTCGAGCAGCACCTCGACGGTGCTGCGCTGACCCGTGTACCCGACGATTCCACACATGGTCACGATCCTACCGGCGGTAGGCTCGCCCCCGTGTCACACCCGATCCAGTCGCCGTTCGTCGAGATCGAGCGACCCGACTGGGCTCGGCTCGCGCCACGCATGCCCAACCCCCTCACCGAGGAGGAGGTGCGCAGGCTGCGCGGCCTCGGCGACCGGCTCGAGCTGCGCGAGGTGGCAGAGGTGTACCTGCCGCTGTCGCGCCTCGTGAGCCTCTACCAGGAGTCGGCGGCCCGCCTCCACCGGGAGACGCACGCCTACCTGGGCACGGTCGCGCATCCGACCCCCTTCGTCATCGGCGTCGCCGGCAGCGTCGCGGTCGGCAAGTCGACGACCGCCCGCCTGCTCGAGGAGCTGCTGCGCCGCTGGGAGGGCTCGCCCCGGGTCGAGCTCATCACCACCGACGGCTTCCTGCACCCGAACCGGGTGCTCGAGGAGCGCGGCCTGATGGAGCGCAAGGGCTTCCCCGAGTCGTACGACAGGCGAGCGCTGCTGGGCTTCGTCTCGCGCGTGAAGTCGGGCGAGACCGAGGTGCGGGCGCCCGTGTACTCGCACCTCACCTACGACATCGTGCCGGGCGAGGAGATCGTGGTGCGGCGCCCCGACATCCTCATCGTCGAGGGCCTCAACGTGCTGCAGCCGCCGCCCTCGGGCTCGCACCTCGCGGTGAGCGACCTGTTCGACTTCTCGATCTACGTGGATGCGCGCACGAGCGCGATCCGGGAGTGGTACGTCGACCGGTTCTGGGCACTGAAGGAGAGCGCCTTCCAGGATCCGCAGTCGTACTTCCACCGCTTCGCCGACATGACGCGCACGCAGGCGCGGATGTACTCGGAGGACGTGTGGGACTCCATCAACGGGCCGAACCTGGTGGAGCACATCCTGCCGACCAGGCCGCGCGCCGACCTCGTGCTGCGCAAGGCCGACGACCACACGATCCGCAGCGTCCTGCTGCGGAAGCTCTGAGCGTCGTAGGTCGAGGAGGAGGGCGATCTACGGGGACGGGATGCCCTCGACGATCGCCGGCCCCTTCGTGGGGCGCGGGCGCCGGGCCTGGCCGAGCCGCACGAGCACGACGCCGGCGATGATCGCCGCGGCTCCCAGCCACTGCGTGCCGGTCGGCAGGATCGCCAGCAGCAGCGCCGTCCAGAGGATGCCGAACATCGGCTCGGCGTAGCCGACGAAGCTCGCGAGCGTCGCACCGAGCCGGCGGGCGCCGAGGATGCCGAGCACGTACGAGGCTGCCGTCGCGATGAGGATGAGCATGCCCATCGCCGCCCACCACGGCACCGTCGAGCCCGCCAGCACGACCGGCTCGGCGGTGGCGGCGAACGGCAGCAGGCCGGTGGCGGACGCGATGCCGAGCACGAGCGCGCCGACCATCAGGCCGAGGCCCGCGAGCGCGATCGGCGGCAGCTCGGAGTCGGCCTTCGAGGCCGAGGCCCAGTACCCGGCGTTGCCGACCGCGGCCCCGAGCGCCAGCAGCACGCCCAGCGGGTGCAGCGCATCCCCGCCGATGCCCGACACGAGGGCGAGGCCGAGCAGCGCGACGGCGGCGCCGGCGAGCGTGAGCACCGCGGGCGCCCTTCGGGTGGTCGCCCAGGTGAAGAACACCAGCAGCACCGGCCCGAGGAACTCGATCAGCAGCGCGAGCGAGGGATCGATGAAGGCGACGGCGGTGAAGAACGCGAGCTGGCAGACGGCGACGGCGAGCACGCCGAGCACCAGCACCTCCCGCCACGACCGCAGCACCGCATCCCACCTGCCGCGCAGCAGCCAGAGGGTCGGCGCCAGCAGCACGAGCGCGCCGCCGCCGATGCGCACGAGGGTGACGGCGCCCGCGCTCCAGCCGCCGTCGAGCAGCGCGGCGGCGAAGATGCCGGAGAGCGCGAAGGAGGCGGCGCTCGCGAGCGCGAGCGCCAGGCCGAGAGGGCGACGGGACTGCATGATGACTCGCTTGCGGAGGAAGGGGTCTACGATCGTGCTCACCGAGTCGAGGCACGCGTGTCACGACCGTTGGCCCTGACAGTCGTGAGCCTAGAGGAACACCCGTGACGCTGCACCACCCGCGCGAGCTCGTGACGACGCTCGAGTTCATGGCCGAGCTGTGCAACCAGCGCCGGGCCGGTCAGCTCGACACCGCCGCGGGCCTTCGGCGCGTGTGCGCCGAGTGGGCGTTCCCGGGGGCGAGCGGGGCGACGAAGGCGGATGCGGCGGCGACGTGGGCGGTGCTGCCGACGATCGAGGCCATGTGGGATGCCGAGCGGGACACCGTCGCCGAGATGGCGAACCGCGTGTTCAAGGAGCGCGAGGCGCGGCCGCACCTGGTGCGGCACGGCGACTTCGACTGGCACCTGCACGGCGTGCGCGTCGGCGCGCCGGTCGCGGATGCGGTCGCCGTGCACGCGGCGATGGCGTTCGTCGACCTCGTGCGCACAGACGACACCGCGCGCTGCAAGCGCTGCGGCGACGACCGCTGCGAGCGGCTCTTCTTCGACCAGTCGCGCAACCGCTCGCGGCGCTTCTGCTCGACCACGTGCCAGTCGCGCACGAACGTGGCGGCCTTCCGGGCGAGATCCGCGCGGCAGTAGTCGCTGACTCGGCGGGCACGGGAGCCTGTGGCATCCTTGTCGACCATGTCACAGAAGACAGCAGCCGAACCTGCATCGACCGGTACGAAGCTCAAGCGCGGCATCACGACGCTGCTGCTGTTCTTCTTCATCGTCGGCGACACCCTCGGTGCCGGCATCTACACGCTCGTCGGAACCATGGCCGCCGACGTCGGCGGCGTGCTCTGGCTGCCGCTGCTGCTCGCGCTCGCGCTGGCACTGCTCACGGCCGGCACCTACGCAGAGCTGATCACGAAGTACCCCCACGCGGGCGGCGCCGCCCGCTTCGCGGAGCGCGCCTTCGACAAGCCGTACATCACCTTCCTCATCGGCTTCCTCATGCTCTCCTCCGGCATCACGACCGCCGCGGCGCTCGCCAATGCCTTCGCCGGCGACTACCTGCAGGCGCTCATCCCCGGCATCCCAGCCGTGCCGGTGACGGTCGGCTTCATCGTGCTGCTGATCCTCATCAGCCTGCGCGGCGTGCGCGAGTCGCTGATCGCGAACGTGGGTGCGACCTTCATCGAGATGACCGGTCTCATCATCATCATCGCCGTGGCGGCGATCGTGATCGGCTCCGGCGGCGGCGACCTGGAGCGACTGACGACCTTCTCGCCGGAGGTGCCGGCGATGTCGGGCGTCTTCGCGGCCAGCATCACCGCGTTCTTCTCGTTCCTGGGCTTCGAGGCCGCGGCCAACATGGCCGAGGAGGTCAAGGACCCGAGCCGCTCCTACCCGCGCGCCCTCTTCGGCGCCCTCATCACCGCCGCCGTCGTCTACGTGCTCATCGCGCTCGGCGCGGCCGCGGTCGTGCCCACCGACCAGCTCGCGACCTCCGAGGGGCCGCTGCTCGAGGTCATCCAGGCCTCCGGCCTCGCGTTCCCGAGCTGGATCTTCTCGATCATCGCGCTGGTGGCGATCGGCAACGGCGCGCTGCTGTTCCTGCTGATGGCCTCGCGTGCCACCTACGGGCTCGCCGAGGCCAAGCTGCTGCCCAAGGCGTTCGGCGCCGTGCTCTCGGGCCGCCGCACGCCCTGGGTCTCCATCCTGGTGGTGGGCGCGGTCACCATCGGCATGTCGTTCATCGGCGACGTCGGCATGCTCGCCGACACGACCGTGCTGCTGCTCGTGCTGGTGTTCATCTCGGCGAACGTGTCGGTGCTGGTGCTGAAGAAGGACAAGGTCGCCCACAAGCACTTCACGGCGCCGCGCATCGTCTCGGTGCTCGCGCTCGTCGCCTCGATCGGGCTGCTCACGCAGCAGACGCTGCAGACCTGGCTGATCGCCGGCGGCTACGTCGTGGTGGGCACGATCCTGTTCCTGATCGCGCGCGCCGCCCGCCGACGCGAGTACCGCGAGGGCACCGCGGAGCCGACGCGCGCGATCCCACTCGAATGATCCGCCATCGACCGAGTCCCGGGACGGGCCTCGGCGCTCGGGTCGCGATGCAGGTCCGAAAGGACCTGCATCCTCGGCTCCACCGCGCTACGCGCTGACGCTCAGCTCTGCCCGCACGAGGTCGGCGAGCTCGTCGGCGATCGACTGCGCCAGGTGCAGCTCGTTCGCCTCGACCATGACGCGCACGATCTTCTCGGTGCCGGAGGGGCGCAGCAGCACGCGGCCCTGCTCCCCCAGCTCCGACTCGGCCCGCGCGACGGCCTCGGCGATCGGCTGGTTGCCCTGCAGGCCCAGCCGGTCGACACCGGTGACGTTGATGAGCACCTGCGGGAAGACCTGCATGACGCCGGCCAGCTCGGCGAGCGAACGGCCGGTGCGCGCCATCTCGGCGGAGATCTGCAGGCCGGTGAGGATGCCGTCGCCGGTGGTGGCGTGCGCCGAGAAGATGATGTGGCCCGACTGCTCGCCGCCGAGGGAGAGCTCGTACTCGCCGAGCGCCTCGAGCACGTAGCGGTCGCCGACCTTGGTCTGCACGAGCTGGATGCCGTGCTCGTCCATCGCCACCTTGAGCCCGAGGTTCGACATGACCGTCGCCACCAGGGTGTCCTCGGCGAGCAGCCCGCGACGCTTCGCCGAGAGCGCGAGGATGGCCATGATCTGGTCGCCGTCGACGACCTCGCCCGCCGCGTCGATGGCCAGGCATCGGTCGGCGTCGCCGTCGTGCGCGATGCCGAGGTCGGCACCGGATGAGACGACCAGCTCGCGCAGCTGCTCGAGGTGCGTCGAGCCGACCTCGCGGTTGATGTTGATGCCGTCGGGGTCGTTGCCCATCACGGTCACCTTGGCGCCCGCGTCGGCGAAGGCCTGCGGGCTGACGCCCGCTGCCGCACCGTGCGCGCAGTCGAGCGCGACGTGCAGCCCCTCGAGGCTGACGTCGAGCGTGCCCAGCAGGTGCACGAGGTAGCGGTCCTCGGCGTCGCTGAAGCGGCGCACCGTGCCGACCTCGCCGCCGATCGGGCGCAGCGGAGCGCCGCCCAGGGCCGACTCGATCTCGTCCTCGACCGCGTCGGGCAGCTTGCGCCCGCCGGCGGCGAAGAACTTGATGCCGTTGTCGGGCGCCGGGTTGTGCGACGCGGAGACCATCACGCCGAAGTCGGCCTCGATGCTCGCCACCAGATACGCGGCCGCGGGCGTCGGGATGACGCCCGCGTCGAGCACGTCGATGCCGCTGGAGGCCAGGCCCGCCGAGACGGCGGCGACGATGAACTCACCCGAGACGCGGGGATCGCGCGCGACGACGGCAACAGGGCGCCGCCCCTCCTGCCGGGCGTGACGCCCGAGCACGAGTGCGGCGCCCTGTGCGAGCGCCATCGCCGATTCCGCCGTGATGTCGAGGCCTGCGAGACCCCGAACCCCATCCGTGCCGAACAGGCGCGACATGGATCAGCGCTTCGAGTACTGCGGCGCCTTGCGGGCCTTCTTGAGGCCGGCCTTCTTGCGCTCGATGACGCGAGCGTCGCGCGAGAGGAAGCCGGCCTTCTTGAGCTCCGGACGGTTGTTCTCGACGTCGATCTCGTTGAGCGCACGAGCGATGCCGAGGCGCAGCGCGCCGGCCTGGCCCGAGGGGCCGCCGCCCGAGATGCGGGCGATCACGTCGTAGCTGCCCGCGAGCTCGAGGAGCGTGAACGGGTCGTTGATGAGCTGCTGGTGCAGCTTGTTCGGGAAGTAGTCCTCGAGCGTCCGGCCGTTCACCGAGAACGTGCCGGAGCCGGGGACCAGTCGCACGCGGGCGATGGCCTGCTTGCGACGGCCGACGGCCTGGCCGCCGATGTTGACGACACGGGGCGCCTTGGGAGCCTCAGCTGCCGGCGTCTCGGTCGAGAAGCTCTCAGGAGCCTCGATGGAGTCTGCGATCTTCGCCATGTCTGATGTCTCCTCGCGCCCTACTGGGCGACCTGGTCGAACGTGTAGGGGGTCGGCTGCTGCGCCGCGTGCGGGTGCTCGGGGCCTGCGTAGACCTTGAGCTTCTTGATCTGAGCGCGGCCCAGGGCGTTCTTCGGCAGCATGCCGCGGATGGCCTTCTCGACGGTGCGGACCGGGTAGCGGTCGAGCATCTCCTCGTAGCCGACGGCCTTGAGGCCGCCCGGGTAGCCCGAGTGGCGGTAGGCGACCTTCTTGGCCAGCTTCTGGCCGGTGAGCGCCACCTTCTCCGCGTTGACGACGATGACGAAGTCACCCATGTCCATGTGCGGGGCGAAGGTCGGCTTGTGCTTGCCGCGGAGCATGGCGGCCGCGTGGCTGGCCAGGCGGCCCAGCACCACGTCGGTGGCGTCGATGACGATCCAGTTGTGCTGGACGTCCGCCGCCTTGGGCGAATACGTGCGAGTCATTGATGCCTCACTGATCGAATGGATGGTCGTGAATCCCACTCCGAGGTGTTCCGGCCGCGAACGGGGCGGAACGATCCGGTGGAGGGCTCATTCGGATGGGCACAGGCTGTGCGCACCAAGGATCGAGCATACTCGCGCGAGGCGCCTCCGGTCAACCGCGCGTCAGCGGTCGATCGAGGGGTCGTACGCCTCGTCCTCGTGCCAGACGACGTCGACGACCTGCTCGCTCGTGGCCAAGACCTCGGCGCCGTCCTCGAGCGGCTCGCCCTCGACGGGCTCGTCCACCGCGATCGTGAGGTCGGCGAGCGGGTCGGCGTCGGGGGCGGATGCGGTGTGCGAGTCGGCCACGACCGCGCGGTCCTCGGCGGCCACCGGCGGCACCGCGGCGTCGGCGCTCGGCGTCGTGGACGCATCCGCCGTGTCGGCATCGGCAGCCGTGGCGGCGCCGGTCGTCCCGGCGCCGGTCGTCTCGGCGCCGGCCGTGCTCCAGGTGCGCGGGTCGGCGGCGTCGGCCACGTGCATGAGCGACTGCACCTCCGCCATGAAGCCCTGCAGCTGCGTCTGCTGGTAGCGCAGCGACCGGGTGCGGTCCTCGGCGTCGCGCAGCACATCCTTCGTGTGCTTCGTGACGGTGTCGACGATCGACTGCGAGCGCTGCCTGGCCTCGTCGAGCATCGCCGACGCGCGCGCCTTGGCGCTCGCCTCGATCTGCGCCGCCTGCGCCTTCGAGAGCTGCTCGTAGGCCTCCGACTGCTCGGCGACGTGCTTGGCGTGCGCGAGGGCGGATGCGACCTTGTCGTTGGCGTCGCTCGTGATGCGCTCCGCGTGCGCCACGGCCTGGCTGTGCAGGCGCAGGAACTCCTGCTGCGCGTCGTCCTGCCGGCGGGTGATGGCGGCGTCGAGCTCGACGCGGCGCGCCTTCGCCTCGCGCACGATGCGATCGGCGTCGAGCTTGAGGTCGTCGGTCTCGCGCTGCACCTGCGCGCGCATCGCGGCGGCGGCGCGCTCGGCCTCACCGAGGAGCACCTGCGCCTCGCGGTCGGCCTGCGACACCTTCTCGCCCAGCGAGCCCAGCTCGGTCTCGATGCGGGCGCGGTGCGCGGTCTGCTCGGTCTCGCTGCGGCGGCGGGCGAGCTCCGCCTCGTGCTGCGCCTCCTGCAGCACGCGGGCGGCCTCCTCCTGGGCATCCTTGCGGATGCGGTCCCGCTCGGTGTTCGCGTCGTCGAGGATGCGCTCGGCAGAGGTCGAGGCGTTGTTCACGAGCGTCGAGGCCTGATCCTCGGCGACGCGCAGGATCTCGGCGAAGCGCACGCGCGTCTGCCTGCCCTCCTCGGCGTCGCCCTCGGCGGCCTCCTCGCCCTCCTCCTCGTCGAGCGTCTGCACCTGCTGCGCCAGGCGCAGCATGCGCGCCTCCGCCTGGTCGGCGCGCGAGACGGCGGCGTCGAGATCCTCGCTGAGGTGCTGCACGCGGGCCTCGGTCGCGAGCGCGGCCGTCTCGCCCCGACTGCGCAGCTCCTCGAGCTCGCCGCGCAGCGATGCGACGGCGGCGTCCACCTGCTCGCGGTCGTAGCCGCGGAACGCCTGATCGAACGCCTGCTGCTGCTCAGCCATGTGTGCCCCTCGAGTCCCCGCCGAACCCGCGTCGGCCGCGCACCAGTCTAAGCCGCGCGCGAACGCATGGCGAGCCTGATCAGATACCTGAGATCATGGTGGGACATGACTCCCAGCGGCATCATCTTCGACCTCGACGGCACCCTCACCGACTCCAAGCCCGGGCTGCTCGCGAGCCTGAAGCACATGCACGAGTCGGTCGGATGGCAGGTGCCCGGCGAGGCCGAGCTGCTCGAGTGGCTCGGGCCGCCGCTCGTGACCGTGCTCGGCGAGGCCGGCCGCACGCCCGCCGAGATCGAGGCGGCGCTCGTCGCGTTCCGCGCCAGGCAGGCGGCCGGCGGGCTGGTCGACTCGACGCTCTACCCGGGCGTCGAGGCGCTGATCGGCGCCCTCGACGACGCGGGCAGACCGCTCGCCGTGGCGACGCACAAGCTCCAGCGGGATGCGGAGACCGTCATCGACCACTACACGCTGCGCCACCGCTTCCGCGGCGTGCACGGGCGCATCGACGACGAGGTCGGCCACTCGAAGGCGAGCGTCATCGCGCGGGCCGTCGCATCGATCGGCCTGCCGGCCGCCGAGCTCGTGATGGTCGGCGACCGCGTCAACGACATCGCCTCGGCGCACGAGCTGGGCATGCGCTCGATCGGCGTCGCCTACGGCTACGGCGGCCGGGCGGAGCTCGAGGCCGCCGGCGCGACCCGCATCGTCGACTCGGTCGACGAGCTCGCGCTGGTGCTCGCGGCCTGATCCCGCGGGCTCGGGCGAGCCGCCGGCCCTCAGGCGTCCAGGTCGGATGCGCTGCGCCTGGCCCTGGCGCGCTCGGCCTGCTGGGCGAGCAGGTCGTCGGGCGGGTAGCCCACCGCCACGAGCGTGAGCCCGTGCGCCGGCATCAGCCCGGTGAGCGGCGATCGCTGTCGCTCGTCGAGCAGCGCCGCGGCCTGCGCGAGCCCGAGTCGCCCCTCCCCCACCCGCACGCACGCGGCGACGAGCGCCCGCACCATCGAGTGGCAGAAGGCGTCCGCCGTCAGCGAGGCGGTGAGCAGCGCCTCCTCCTGCGCCCACGAGAACGCCCGCAGCTCGCGGATGGTGGTCGCCCCTTCGCGCGGCCTGCAGAAGGCGGCGAAGTCCCGCAGCCCGAGCAGCGCGGCGGCCGTGCGCCGCATGGCCTCGACGTCGAGCGGCTGCGGCACGTGGGCGGCGGTGCGCCGCTCGAGCGGGTCGCCGGCGGGATCCGCGACGATGCGGTAGCGGTACGAGCGCGAGACGGCCGAGAACCGCGCGTCGAAGCCCTCCGGCGCGAGGCCGACGGCGCGCACCACCAGATCGCCGTCCGGCGCCGCAAGCCGCGAGAGCCGGCGGGCGAGCTGCGGCGCCCGCTCGGGCAGCTGCGCCGCGAGCCCGACCGGCACGTCGGCGTGCGCCACCTGCCCGCTCGCGTGCACACCCGCATCCGTCCTGCCCGCCACCGTCACGCGCACCCGCTCGCGCGCGATGGTCGAGAGCGCTCGCTCGAGCTCGCCCTGGCACGTGCGCAGCCCGGGCTGCGCGGCCCAGCCCGCGAAGCCGCCGCCGTCGTAGGCGAGGTCGAGGCGCATGCGGGGCATGCCGCCAGCCTATTTCTGACCGTGCGCGCCCCCGATAGCCTCGCGGCATGCCGAAGCAGGAGCCGACCCCCATCGAGGACTACGCGCTGATCGGCGACCGCACCACCGCGGCGCTCGTCAGCCGGCGCGGATCGATCGACTGGCTGTGCCTGCCGCACTTCGACTCGCCCGCGTGCTTCGCGGCGCTGCTCGGCGGCCCCGAGCACGGGCACTGGCGCGTCGGGCCGACCGCCGAGGCGAGCACGACCCGGCGGTACCTGCCCGGCAGCCTCGTGCTCGAGACGACGCACGAGACCTCGACCGGCAGCGTGACGGTGACGGATGCGATGCCCACCGGCGACGACCGGGCTGACGTGGTGCGCATCATCGAGGGCGTCGCCGGTGAGGTCGAGCTCGAGCAGGAGCTCGTGGTGCGCTTCGACTACGGCACTGTGCCGCCGTGGTTCCGGCGGCTGGAGGAGGACGGCGAGCCGATCCTCGTGGCGATCGCCGGGCCCGACCGGCTGGTGCTGCGCGGGCCGGAGCTGCCGCGCGCCGAGGGCCATCGGCACCGCTCGAGCTTCACGGTGCGCGAGGGAGATCGCATCGTGCTGGATCTCTGCTGGCGCCACTCCTGGCGCCCCTTCGCCGGCCCGGTGGGCGAGCCCGAGATTGTGGCGACGACGGTCGCCGAGTCGGCCGAGTGGCTGCGAGAGCTCGACTACCGGGGCCCCTACCTCGAGGCGGTGCAGACGAGCGTGCTGGTGCTGCGCTCGCTGACCGACGGCGTCACCGGCGGCATCCTGGCCGCGCCGACGACGTCGCTGCCCGAGGCCCCCGGCGGCGAGCGCAACTGGGACTACCGCTTCACCTGGCTGCGCGACGCATCCCTCACCGTCGACGCGATGCTCGCGGTGCGGCTGTCGGAGAAGGTCGACCTGTGGCGCAACTGGCTGCTGCGGGCGATCGCGGGCGACCCGCAGGACATGCGCATCATGTACCGGCGCGACGGCGGGCGCGAGCTGCTCGAGCGCGAGCTGCCCGAGCTGCCGGGCTACGGCGGCGCCACGCCCGTGCGGATCGGCAACGGCGCCGCCGACCAGCGCCAGCACGACGTGCTCGGGCAGGTCATGCTCACGCTGCGGCGGCTGCGCGAGATCGGCCTCGACGACACGCAGGACTCCTGGCGCATGCAGCGGGCGCTGCTGAACGAGCTCGCGACGCACTGGCAGGAGCCCGACCAGGGGCTGTGGGAGATGCGCGGCGAGCCGCACTTCTTCACGCACTCGCGCGCGATGATGTGGGCGGCCTTCGACTGCGGCGTGCGCGCCATCGAGGAGGACGGCTGCGACGGCGATCCCTCGACCTGGATCGAGCTGCGGGATGCGCTGCGCGAGGAGGTGCTGACGCGCGGCTTCGACGAGTCCACGGGCTCGTTCCGCCAGCACTACGGCACGACCGAGGTCGACGCCTCGCTGCTGCAGCTGCCGACGATCGGCATCATCGAGGCCACCGACCCGCGCTTCCTCGGCACGATCGCGCGCATCGAGCAGGAGCTGCTGGTCGAGGGGCTGCCGCTGCGGTACCGCACGACCGGTGTCGACGGCCTCGCCGGCCACGAGTTCCCGTTCGTGCTGTGCGGGTTCTGGCTCGTGACCGCCTACGCGCAGGCCGGCAGGCTCGACGACGCGGAGGCGCTGATGGAGCGCCTGGTGTCGATGCGCAACGACGTGGGACTGCTGGCAGAGGAGGTCGACCCCGCGACCGGCCGCCACTGGGGCAACTTCCCGCAGGCGTTCTCGCACCTCGGGCTCGTGCTGGCGGCGACCGAGATCGCGAAGGCGGAGCAGGAGCGCAGCAGCCCGGGGCGGGCCGAGTCGGCCGAGCAGGAGCAGAAGGACGCCGAGCGGGAGCAGGCGGACGAGACGCTGAGCGATCGCGACGGGCCGGATCCGGCGGTGTCGCCGAAGCCGCGGGACGAGGACGCCCCGCAGCGCTGACGCAGAGGAGGGGCACCGCGTTGCCGCGGTGCCCCTCCTCGTGCGCGTCGGCTACTTGCCGTCGCGCTGCGTGTTCTCCTTCGAGGCGGCACCGGTCGCGGCGTCCTGCGCCACGTCCTGAGCCTCGGCGGACTCGGCGTTCGCTGCCTCGGCAGCCTCCGCGTCGGCCTCGACCTGCGCCTCCTGCGCCTCGGTGACCTCGGCCTCGGCGGCCTCGGTCTCCTCGGGCTCAGCAGCCTCTGCGGCCTTCGCCTCCTCGGCCTCCTGGTCGGCGGCGGCCGACTGCGCGGCAGCGGCGGCCTTCGACTTCGAGGCCTTCTTCTGCACCGGCTCGAGCACGAGCTCGATCTGCGCCATGGGGGCGTTGTCGCCCTTGCGGAAGCCGAGCTTCGTGATGCGGGTGTAGCCGCCCTCGCGCTCCGCGACCAGCGGGGCGATCTCGGTGAACAGCTCGTGCACGACGCCCTTGTCGCCGATCACGCCGAGCACGCGACGCCGCGCGTGCAGGTCGCCGCGCTTGGCGAAGGTGATCAGGCGCTCAGCGATCGGGCGGAGGCGCTTGGCCTTCGTCTCGGTCGTCTTGATCGACTTGTGCGTGAAGAGCGCGGCCGCGAGGTTCGCGAGCAGCAGGCGCTCGTGGGCGGGGCCGCCTCCGAGGCGGGGACCCTTGGTGGGCTTGGGCATGGTTCGTATCCCTCTAGTTCTTCAGTCGGCCCGCGTTCAGCGAGCGTCCTCGTCGTAACCGCTGTAGAAGTGGGCGCCGTCGAAGCCGGGCACCGCATCCTTGAGCGAGAGGCCGAGCTCGACGAGCTTGTCCTTCACCTCGTCGACCGACTTCTGGCCGAAGTTGCGGATGTTCATGAGCTGCGTCTCGCTCAGCGCCACCAGCTCGGACACCGTGTTGATGCCCTCGCGCTTGAGGCAGTTGTACGAGCGGACCGAGAGGTCGAGCTCCTCGATCGGCGTGGCGAGCTCGCCGGAGCCGATGGCCTCTGCCGGCGCCTGGCCGATCTCGATGCCCTCCGCCTCGGCGTTCAGGTCGCGCGTCAGGCCGAACAGCTCGACGAGCGTGCGGCCGGCCGACGCGATGGCGTCGCGCGGCGAGATCGCCGGCTTCGCCTCGACGTCGACGACGAGCGAGTCGAAGTCGGTGCGCTCACCGGCGCGCGTCGCCTCGACGCGGTAGGTGACCTTGAGCACGGGCGAGTAGATCGAGTCGACCGGGATGACGCCGGCCTCGGCGAACTCGTCGCGGTTCTGCGACGCCGAGACGTAGCCGCGGCCGCGCTCGATCGTCAGCTCGAGCTGCAGCTTCGCCGAGTCGTTCAGCGTCGCGAGCACGAGCTCGGGGTTGTGGATCTCGACGCCCGCGGGAGCGGTGATGTCGGCTGCGGTCACCGTGCCCGCGCCCTGGCGCGAGAGGTAGGCGACCACGGGCTCGTCGTGCTCGGAGGAGACGACGAGCTGCTTGATGTTCAGGATGATCTCGGTGACGTCCTCCTTGACACCGGCGATCGTCGAGAACTCGTGGAGCACGCCGTCCAGGCGGATGCTGGTGACAGCAGCGCCGGGGATCGACGAGAGGAGGGTGCGGCGCAGGGAGTTGCCGAGGGTGTAGCCGAAGCCGGGCTCGAGCGGTTCGATCGTGAACCGCGAGCGGTGCTCGGAGACGGTCTCCTCGGTGACAGTGGGGCGCTGGGCGATCAGCACGTGTCGGTTCCTTTCGGTCGCGAGTCCGCTATATGACTCGCGTGTTCAGTGACGGCGGAAGGCCGGGCAGGCGTGGACCGCCTGCCCGGCAAGAGCGACTAGTTGCGGCGGGGCTTCGGCGGGCGAACGCCGTTGTGCGCCTGCGGCGTCACGTCGTGGATCGCGCCGATCTCGAGACCGGCGGCCTGGAGCGAGCGGATCGCCGTCTCACGGCCAGAGCCTGCGCCCTTGACGAAGACGTCGACCTTCTTCATGCCGTGGTCCTGCGCCTGGCGCGCGGCCGACTCGGCGGCGAGCTGCGCGGCGTAGGGCGTCGACTTGCGCGAGCCCTTCATGCCGACGCCGCCGCCCGAGACCTGCGAGACGACGGCCCCGGTGGTGTCGGTGATCGAGACGATCGTGTTGTTGAACGTCGACTTGATGTGGGCGTGGCCCGCTGCGATGTTCTTCTTGTCCTTCTTGCGCGGCTTGCGGACCGCGGACTTGGGAGCTGCCATGTTCCTCTACCTCCACGCGGCCTAGCGGCCGGCCTTCTTCTTGCCGGCGACCGTCTGCTTCTTGCCCTTGCGGGTGCGCGCGTTCGTCTTGGTGCGCTGACCGCGCACGGGGAGCCCGCGACGGTGGCGGATGCCCTCGTACGAGCCGATCTCGACCTTGCGGCGGATGTCTGCCGTCACCTCGCGGCGGAGGTCGCCCTCCACCTTGAACGTGCCCTCGATGTGGTCGCGGAGCGCGACCAGCTGGTCGTCGGTGAGGTCCTTGACGCGAGTGTTGCGGTCGATGCCGGTTGCCTCGAGCGTCTGGATCGACCGGGTGCGGCCGACGCCGAAGATGTACGTCAGTGCGATCTCCACGCGCTTCTCGCGCGGGATGTCGACACCTGCGATGCGTGCCATCGTGTGTCTCCTTGGGGAGTGTGAGAGGTATGGAGCAGCGGAGGTGCCTGGGCCTCTCCCCAAGGTGTCGCCCTCGTGCGAGGACTCTTACCGCTGCTGGGATGTGTTCAGTTGTGCTGCCTTGCTTCGCTTCAGGCTTCGAGACGCGTGCCGCCTTCGGCGGCGCGCTCCTCAGCCCTGATGCCTTCGCGCTCGACGCGACTGCGTCGCATCGAGCGCTGCGGCATCAGCCCTGGCGCTGCTTGTGGCGGGGGTTGTCGCAGATGACCATCACGCGACCGTGCCGGCGGATCACCTTGCACTTGTCGCAGATCTTCTTGACGCTGGGGTAGACCTTCATGTTCTCTTCCTCGCTGGCCTCGTGCTCGTGCGGTGGCTCGAGCCGTTCCTTTCCAGCAGCCGGATCACTTGTAGCGGTAGACGATGCGGCCGCGGCTGAGGTCGTAGGGGCTCAGCTCCACGATCACGCGGTCCTCCTGGAGGATGCGGATGTAGTTCTGCCGCATCTTGCCGGAGATGTGCGCGAGCACCACGTGTCCGTTCGAGAGCTCGACGCGGAACATCGCGTTGGGGAGCGCCTCGATGACTGTGCCTTCGATCTCGATGACGCCGTCTTTTTTGGCCATAGCCTTCTTCTGCAAGTTTCTGGTTGCCGGTCATGCGAGTGACGCGCGCAGAGGGCGCACGACACCAACGGTCAACTCTACGCGGAAGGTGCGTGATCGTGCAAGCCGGGCGTGTCGCGCGGTGGAGCTACGAGCGCTGCACCACGATCGACCCCCACAGCATCGCGCGGTCGCGGCGGGCGCGCTTGGCCGCGTCGTCGTCCATCGTGGTCGCGAACGAGCGGGCGATCACCGGCCCGCCCGGCGTCACGGCGCGCACGGCCGCCTTGCGCAGATCGCGCACCCAGCGCTCGTCGGCGCCGTCGATGACGTTCGAGAGCGTGACGGCGTCGTAGGAGCCGGGCTCCGCCCGCTCGAGGTGCTCGAGCAGCGGCGCGTCGACCCAGGCGACCCGTGCCGGGTCGACGTGGGGCACGCGGAGGCCGGGCAGCTCCTCCCCCAGCAGCAGCCGCCACGCGTAGGGGTTCTCGCGCGGCGCGTGCTTGCGCAGCGCCCGCCCGATGCGGCCGCGGATCGCCTCGTCGAAGTGCGGCGGGATGGGGGTCGAGAAGTCGCGCAGGATCAGTGCCGAGAGCGAGCCCGCCGGCCCGAGCATGGTCTTCAGGATGGATGCGAGGGTGCGGTTGTCGAGCCGGTCCTTCCACGCCTGCGCGGCGCGCAGCGGGTCGCCCTCCTGCAGGAACTGCCGCACGCGGCGCCGGCTCCAGGCGGGGCTCGCCGCCCGGATCATGCCGCGGCCGAGGTCGAACAGCCGCTCGGCGGCCCCCGGCTCGAACGCTCCTCCCGCGATGCGGCGGCGCGCGTACTCCAGCTGGTTGCGGTTCGAGCCGATCGCGGTCACCCGGTGGCCCGCCTCGGCGAGCGCGGCGATCATCTCGCCCGCGCCGCCGGAGACCAGCACGCGGCTGGTGGGCGAGAGCTCCTCGAGCTCGATCGCCGGATCGGCCCAGTCCCAGCCGTGCAGCAGCCGCTGCCGCGGGTTCGCGCTCGAGCGGCCCTTGCGCCGCGCACCCCTGGTCAGCACCGCATCCGCCCTCTCCGCATGCCTCGATCCTGCCGCATCTGCGCGGTGGAGCTTGGAGCAGAGGCCCTTTCGGCCTCTGCCGCGACCCCAGCGCCGACGCCCGTCCCGGGCGTCGGTTCTCGGCGCGACCGATGGGATCAGCCCCCCGCTGACCGCACCTGCGCCACGAGCAGCTCGTGCAGCTCGCCGTCCTCGACGCCGCTCACCTGCGCGACGAACGCCGCGGGCTCGAGCTCGGCCAGCAGCCGCTGCAGCTCGACCGCCTGCTCGTCGCCCTCGGCGTCGAAGCGCAGGGCGGTCGCGTAGGCGGCGATCAGCCCATCGGCCGGCTCGCCGCGCGCGACGAGCTCGACGGCGGGCTGCACGAAGCGCTCGTGGCGCGAGAGCTTGCGCAGCGGCTGCCTGCCGATGCGCTCGCAGGTGTCGGGCAGCGCCGGGTTCTCGAAGCGCTCGATCGCGCGCGCCACGTAGGCGGCGTGCTCGCCCGGATCGAAGCCGAACTTCGCCAGCAGCAGCCGCGAGGTGTCGGCGAGCGCCGCCTCCACGGCGGCGCGGATCGCGGGATCCTCGAGCGCCTCGGCGATCGTGCCGATGCCGGCGATCCAGCCCGCGTAGGCGGTCGTCGCGTGGCCGGTGTTCACGGTGAAGAGCTTGCGCTCGATGAACGGCGCGAGGTCGTCGACGAAGTGGGCGTCGGGGATGCGCGGCTCGGCCCCGGCGAAGGGCGTGCGGTCGATCGACCACTCGAAGAAGTCCTCCACCACCACGTCGAGCCCGGCGGGATCCTGCGGCGGGATGATGCGGTCGACCGCGGTGTTCGCGAACACGGCGCGGTCGGCGAGCTCCTCGGCGCCCTCGAGCACGTACTCCCGCAGCGTGTCGGTGGCCCCGATGGCGTTCTCGCACGCCATCACCGCCAGCGGGGCGCCCTGCCGCATCGCGAGGCCCTCGCGGATGACGGGCGCGATGAACCGCATGACCGTCGGGCCCACCGCGCACGTGACGACATCCGCATCCGCCACCGCCTGCGCGGCGGCCGCAGGGTCGGCCTTGGAGTCGATGCCGGTGAAGCCGGTGACCGTGTGCACGGTCGCGTCGGGCCCGACCTCGCGCACCTGGTACGCATCCGCCGTCTGCAGCATGCCGATCAGCTCGGGGTTCACGTCGACGAAGGTCACCTCGTAGCCGGCGCGGTGCAGGATGAGCCCGACGAAGCCGCGGCCGATGTTGCCGGCGCCGAAGTGGACGGCGCGCATCACTCGTTGACGTCGCCGAGCAGCTCGAGGATCGCCGCCGCGTCGGGCGCGGCCTCGAGCTTCGCCACCTCGTCCTCGTCGGCGAAGACGATGGCGATCTTCGACAGGATCTCGAGGTGCCCGCCGTCCTTGCCGGCGATGCCGATGACGAACTTCACCGGGTTGCCGTCCCAGTCGAGCGGCGTCGCGTAGCGCGCGACCGAGAGCCCCGAGTCGAGGATCGACTCCTTCGACTCGTTGGTGCCGTGCGGGATCGCGAGCAGGTTGCCCATGTAGGTCGAGACGCTCTGCTCGCGCTCGCGCATCGCGTCGGCGTAGTCGGGGGTGACGGCGCCGGCGGCGACGAGCATGTCGGCCGCCTCCTGGATCGCCTCGTCCTTGGTGGTCGCGGTCGGGCTGGTGGTGATCTGCTCGAGGTCGAGGACGGCCATGGGACTCCTATTCGCTCTGGTTCGACTCGCCGACGAGCGTGACGACGTCGTCGTACTTGGGGCTGTTCATGAAGTTCTCGACCGACACGTGCGTCGCGCGCCCGTTCTGCAGCCTGGCGCGGTCGGTGAGGTCCTTGTGCGTGACGATGAGGTCCTCGCTGCCGTCGAGGTTGGCGATCGCCTTGTTCGTGACCTCGACGCCCTCGATGCCGGCCTTCTTGATCTTGCTGCGCAGCACGCTCGCGCCCATCGCGCTCGAGCCCATGCCGGCGTCGCACGCGAACACGATCTTGCGGATGGGCTCGCTCGCGACCGCGGGCACGCCCGCCTCGGTCGCGGTGCCGGTCGCCGCTCCCCCGGCGGCGGCACCGCCGGCGAGGTTCGAGAGGTGCTCGGACTTCCTGCCCTTCGCGGCCTCGGTCTTCGCGACCGCGGCCGAGAGGCCGTCGTCGCCGGCCTCCGCCCGCGCGAGGTCGCGCTTGCGGCTCGCCCGCAGGATGATCGCGGCGACCACGAAGGTCACGGCGGTCGCGATCACGACCGACAGCAGCACGCCCAGCACGTTGGGAACGCCCACGAGGCCCGCCTGCACGACCACGGCGAAGATGCTGCCGGGTGCCGCGGGGCCCGCCAGGCCGGTGCCCAGCAGCATGTTCGTGGCAACGCCCGCCGCGCCGCCGAGCATGAGCGCCACGATGAGCACGGGCTTCATGAGCGCGTACGGGAAGTAGACCTCGTGGATGCCGCCGGCGAACTGGATGATCGCGGCGCCGGGTGCCGTGGCGCGCGCGGCGCCGACCCCGAAGATCGAGAACGCCAGCAGCAGGCCGAGGCCGGGGCCGGGGTTCGCCTCGAGCAGGAACAGGATCGAGCTGCCGTCGGTCGCGACCTCGGAGGTGCCCAGCGGCGTGAGGACGCCGTGGTTGATGGCGTTGTTGAGGAAGAAGACCTTCGCCGGCTCGATGAGGAACGACGCGAGCCACAGCAGGCCCGTGTCGACCAGCCAGCCGACGGCGCCGCCGACGATCGACATGATCCAGTTCACGACCGGGGCGATGACGTAGAAGCCGAGCAGCCCCATGAGGAAGGCGACGATGCCCGCCGAGAACATGTTGACGAGCATCTCGAAGCCGGCCTTGACCTTGCCGTCCCAGAGCTTGTCGAGCTGCTTCATGACCCAGGCCGCGAGCGGGCCGAGGATCATCGCGCCGATGAACATGTGCACGTAGCCGAGCGGCGCGCCGCCGTCGACGGGCGGGTTCGCCTCGTTGAACGCATCGATGAGCAGGTCGGATCCCGCGATCGCGCCCATCACGGCGAACGCGCCCACGACGGCGCCGCGGGTCTCGTAGACCATGCGGCCGCCGGTGCCGGCGATCAGGATCGGCAGCAGGTAGTGGATCGTCGGGTCGACGATCGACGCGAGCCCCTCGTTCGGGAACGGGCCGACCGGGATGAAGAGCGCGGTCAGGATGCCCCAGGCGATGAGCGCCGGGATGTTCGGCATGATCATGCCGGAGAGGAAGGTGCCGAACTTCTGGATGGCGACGCGCGCGCCGCCGGGCTTCGTGGATGCTTCGGTGCTGGTCATCGTCGACTCCGTGCTGCGAAGGGTGTGCCGGGCCGCGGTCGCGTCAGGCGTCGTGGTCGGTCGAGAGGAGCTGCTCGAGCTCGTCGAGGGAGGCCTCGTCGTCCGAGGCGATCGTGACGGTGTCGCCCTTGCTGACGCCGAGGGAGATGACCGAGAGGATGCTGGCCGCGTTCACCTGCTTGTCGCCCTTGGCGACGGTCACGGGGCTGCTCGCCTTCGCCGCGGCCTGCGCGAAGAGCGCTGCCGGGCGGGCATGCAGCCCGTGCGAGGACTCGACGGTGACGGTGCGCTCGGCCATGCTGCTCCTTGGGGGTCAGGGCCGGGGCGGCCCGGGGTGGAAGTCACGCTACCACCGCTGGGAGGCTGCGCGAGCGGTGTCAGCGCTCGGCGATCGGCACCGGCACGATGCCGAAGGGCGCGAGCTCGGCCGCTCCCCCGTCGAGCGCCGTGAGCACCCAGATGCCTCCGGAGTGCACGGCCACCGAGTGCTCCCACTGGCATGCGTCGCTGCCGTCGGCGCTGCGCACCGTCCAGCCGTCGTCGTCGACCACGGTGTCGGTGGAGCCCGCGTGGATGATCGGCTCGATGGCGACGCACAGCCCCGGCTTCACGGCGGGGCCGAGCACCCGGGTGCGGTAGTTGAACACCGGCGGGTCCTCGTGCATGGCGCGGCCGATGCCGTGGCCGATGTAGTCGTCGTTGATGCCGAAGTCGCTGTTGGCCTCGATGTGGTCCTCGACGGCGGCGCCGACCTCGCCGAGCTGCCTGGCGCCCGCGAGCGCGACGATGCCGGCCCAGAGCGCGCCGCGCGTGACGTCGCTGAGCCGCTGCCTCGCCTCCGTCACCCGCGGGTCGCCGCCGGGCACCACGACGGTGATGGCAGCATCCCCGTGGAAGCCGCCGATCGTCGCGCCGCAGTCGATCGTGACGAGGTCGCCGGGCTCGAGCGGCGTGGAGCCGGGGATGCCGTGCACGACGACGTCGTTGACGCCCACGCAGAGCGTGTGGCGGTAGCCGGGCTCGAGCTGGAAGTTCGGCACGGCGCCGTGCTCGCGGATCACGGCCTCGGCGATCGCGTCGAGCTCGAGCGGCGTGACGCCCGCGCGGATCTCGCGCTCGACCGCCGCCAGCGCGAGCGCGGTGATGCGACCCGGCTCGCGCATCGCGGCGAGCTCGCGCCGCGACTTGCTGTGCGACCGTCCCCGCATCAGGCGGCGATGCCCCGCTCGGCCAGTCCGGCGAGGATGCGCTCGGTGACGTCGTCGACGGCGCCGATGCCGTCGACCTCGACCACCAGGCCGCGCTCGGCGAAGATGGCGATCAGCGGCGCGGTCTCGCGCTCGTACACCTCGAGCCGGTGGCGGATGACCTCTTCGGTGTCGTCGCTGCGGCCCTGCTCCTGCGCACGGGCCAGCAGGCGGCGCACCACCTCGTCGGTCTCGGCGACCAGCCGGATGACGGCGTCGAGCTGCTCGCCGCGGCGCAGGTTGACGCCGTCGAGGAACTCGACCTGGCCGGCCGTGCGCGGGTAGCCGTCGAGCAGGTAGCCCTGCTCGGCGTCGGCCTGCGCGAGGCGGTCGTCGATCAGCTCGTTGGTGAGCGAGTCGGGAACGTACTCGCCCGCGTCGAGGATGGCGGAGACGCGCTCGCCGAGCTCGGTGCGGTCCTTGATGTTCTGGCGGAAGATGTCGCCGGTGGAGACGGCGGGCACGCCGAGCGCCTCGGCGATCCTGGCTGCCTGGGTGCCCTTGCCCGCACCGGGCGGGCCCACGATGAGGAGGTTCGGCATCTAGCGGATGAGCCCTTCGTAGTGGCGCTGCTGCAGCTGCGCGTCGATCTGGCGGACCGTCTCGAGGCCGACGCCGACGATGATGAGGATGGACGCGCCGCCGAAGGGGAAGTTCTGGTTCGCGCCGACGGTCGACAGCGCGATGAGCGGGATGAGCGCCACGATGCCGAGGTAGAGCGAGCCCGGCAGGGTGATGCGGGTCAGCACGTAGTCGAGGTACTCGGCGGTGGGGCGACCGGCGCGGATGCCCGGGATGAAGCCGCCGTACTTCTTCATGTTGTCGGCGACCTCTTCGGGGTTGAAGGTGATCGCGACGTAGAAGTAGGTGAAGCCCACCGTCAGCAGGAAGAACACCAGCATGTAGAGCGGGGCGTCGCCGGAGACGAGGTTGGCCTGCACCCACAGCACCCACTCGGGCGGGGCCGTGCCGTCGGTCGGGGTGCTGAACTGCGCCACCAGCATCGGCAGGTAGAGCAGCGAGGAGGCGAAGATGACCGGGATGACACCGGCCATGTTGACCTTCATGGGGATGTACGTCGACTGGCCGCCGTACATGCGCCGGCCGACCATGCGCTTGGCGTACTGCACCGGGATGCGGCGCTGGGACTGCTCGACGAAGACCACGAGCGCCATGATGATGACGCCGACCACGAGCACCATCGCGAAGGTGTTGGGGCCCTGCGTCTGGAAGATCTGGCCGAGCGCGGTCGGGAAGGTGGCGGCGATCGAGGTGAAGATGAGCAGCGACATGCCATTGCCGATGCCGCGCTCGGTGACGAGCTCGCCGAACCACATGATGAGGCCGGTGCCGGCCGTCATCGTGAAGATCATCAGGGTGATCGACCACCACGAGTCGTTCGTCAGCAGGTTCTGGCACTGCGGCAGCGCCGGGCCGCCGGTCTGCGAGAACAGCGCACCGGAGCGCGCGACGGTGATGAGGGTGGTGGACTGCAGCACGGCCAGCGCGATCGTCATGTAGCGCGTGTACTGCGTGAGCTTCGCCTGCCCCTGCTGGCCCTCCTTCTGGAGCGCCTCGAAGTGGGGGATGACGACGCGCAGCAGCTGCGTGATGATCGCCGCGGTGATGTAGGGCATGATGCCCAGCGCGAAGATGCTCAGCTGCAGCAGGGCGCCGCCGGAGAAGAGGTTGACGAGCTGGTAGAGGCCCGTCGCGGTCTGGTTGGCCGCGATGCACTCCTGCACGTTGCCGTAGTCGACGAACGGCGCCGGGATGAACGACCCGAACCGGAACAGCGCCACGATGGCGAGCGTGAAGAAGATCTTCCGACGCAGGTCGCGCGTCTTGAAGATGCGTGCGATGGCACTGAACACGTACAGCCTTCCAGAGAACGGCGATCGGGGCGGCCCGCGAACGGACCGCCCCTCAGCCTACTTACTTGACCGAACCGCCAGCGGCGACGATCTTCTGCTCTGCCGCAGCCGACACCTTGTCGACCGTGATCGTGAGCGCCACCGAGAGCTCGCCGCCGGCGAGCACCTTGACGAGCTCGTTCTTGCGGACGGCGCCCTTGGCGACCAGCGCCTCGACCGTGACCTCGCCGCCACCCGGGAACAGCGACTGCAGCTGGCCCACGTTGACGACCTGGTACTCGGTGCGGAACGGGTTCTTGAAGCCGCGCAGCTTCGGAGCGCGCATGACGCTGTTCAGCTGGCCGCCCTCGAACCCGGGGCGCACCTGGTAGCGGGCCTTCGTGCCCTTCGTGCCTCGACCGGCCGTCTTGCCCTTCGACGCCTCACCGCGGCCGACGCGCGTGCGGGCGGTCTTCGCGCCCGGCGCGGGCCGGAGGTGGTGCACCTTGAGCGACGGCAGCTCGGCCGACTCGTTCTTGTCAGTCATTCTCGATCTCCTCGACCTTGACGAGGTGGCGAACCGTGTTGACGTACCCGCGGTTCTGCTGGTTGTCGTCGCGCTCGACCGTCTGGCCGATGCGCTTGAGCCCGAGCGAGCGCAGCGTGTCGCGCTGGTACTGCTTCTCGCTGATCACGGACTTCGTCTGCGTGATCTTCAGCTTGCTCACTTGGATGCCGCCTTCGCGATCTCGGCCTCGTGCTTGGTGTGCTCCGCCTCGGCACGGAGCAGGCGCTCCGGCACGACGCGGTCCACGTCGAGACCACGACGGGCTGCCACTGCGCGGGGCTCCTCGAGCATGCGCAGCGCGGCGACCGTCGCGTGGACGATGTTGATGGAGTTCGACGAGCCGAGCGACTTGCTCAGCACGTCGTGGATGCCGGCGCACTCCAGGACGGCGCGCACGGGGCCGCCCGCGATGACACCGGTACCGGCGGCAGCGGGGCGCAGCAGCACGACGCCGGCAGCGGCCTCGCCCTGCACCGGGTGCGGGATCGTCTTGGCGATGCGGGGGACGCGGAAGAAGTTCTTCTTCGCCTCCTCGACGCCCTTGGAGATGGCCGTCGGGACCTCGCGCGCCTTGCCGTAGCCGACGCCGACCATGCCGTCGCCGTCACCCACGACGACGAGCGCCGTGAAGCTGAAGCGGCGGCCGCCCTTGACGACCTTCGAGACGCGGTTGATCGTCACGACGCGCTCGAGGAACTGGTTCTCCGTGCGGTCGTCGCGACGGCCGCGCTCGTTGCGCGTGCCGCGGTCGCGGCTGCCGCGCCGCTGCTCGCGGGGCTCGTCGCGGTGGTCGGCCGACGTCGCGGCCTCCGCGGCGGGAGCGCCGGTCGCAGCCTGCTGCGTGGTGTCCGTCACCTGCGTGTCCTTGTTCTCTTCGCTCACAGTCCCAGCCCTGCCTCTCGTGCGCCGTCGGCGATCGCGGCGACGCGACCGGCGTAGCGGTTGCCGCCGCGGTCGAAGACGACCGACTCGACGCCTGCGGCCTTCGCGCGCTCAGCGAGCAGCTCGCCGACGCGCTTGGCCTTGGCCGTCTTGTCGCCGTCGAGCCCGCGGAGGTCTGCCTCCATGGTCGACGCCGATGCGACGGTGATGCCCTGCGAGTCGTCGACGATCTGCACGAAGACGTGCCGTGCCGAGCGGGTGACGACCATGCGCGGCACCAGAGCGGTGCCGACGATCTTCTTGCGGAGGCGTGCGTGACGACGGCCGCGGGCAGCCGACTTGCTCTTGCCTCGGGTACCGATGCCCATCACTTACCAGCCTTTCCAGCCTTGCGGCGGATCTGCTCGCCTGCGTAGCGCACGCCCTTGCCCTTGTAGGGCTCGGGCTTGCGCAGCTTGCGGAGATTCGCGGCCACCTCGCCGACGGCCTGCTTCGAGATGCCGCTGACGGTGACCTTGTTGTTGCCCTCGACCGCGAACGTGATGCCGGCGGGCGGCTCGACGTTGATCGGGTGGGAGTAGCCGAGCGCGAACTCGAGGCCCGTGCCCTTCGCCTGCACGCGGTAGCCGGTGCCGACGACCTCGAGCGACTTCGAGTAGCCCTGCGTGACGCCCACGATGTCGTTGGCGATCAGGGTGCGGGTGAGGCCGTGCAGCGAGCGCGACTCGCGCTCGTCGTCGGGCCGGGTGACCTGCACCTGGCCGTCGGCGACCTCGACCTCGATCGGCTGCGCGATCCGGGTCGTGAGCTCGCCCTTGGGGCCCTTGACGGTGACGGTGGTGCCGTTCACCGAGATCTCGACACCCGAGGGGATGTCGATGGGGAGACGTCCGATTCGTGACATGTCAGCTCACCACACGTAGGCGAGGACTTCCCCGCCGACGCCCTTCTGCTCGGCCTCACGGTCCGTGAGGAGGCCCGAGCTCGTGGACAGGATGGCGACGCCGAGGCCGCCGTGCACCTGGGGGATCTCGGTCGATCGCGCGTAGACGCGCAGACCGGGCTTCGAGACCCGCTTGAGGCCGGCGAGCGCACGCTCGCGGTTGGTGCCGTACTTGAGGCTGAGGGTCAGCGTCTTGCCGACGCGTGCGTCCTCGACCTTCCAGCCCGAGATGAAGCCCTCGCGCTCGAGGATCTCGGCGATGTTCGCCTTGAGGTTCGACGACGGCAGCGTGACCTCGTCGTGCATCGCCGTGTTGGCGTTGCGCAGACGCGTCAGCATGTCGGCGACCGGGTCGGTCATCGTCATGATGTTCTCCGTTCTGGTTTCGCTGCCCGTTCCGCGGACAACGACCTTGAAGTGGTGCACGGCGCCGGCGGCGCCGATGGGGTTCAGGACTCGGTCTTGAAGGGGAAGCCGAGCGCCTTGAGCAGCGCGCGACCCTCGTCGTCCGAGTTCGCCGTCGTGACGACGGTGATGTCGAAGCCGCGGACGCGGTCGATCTTGTCCTGGTCGATCTCGTGGAACACCGACTGCTCCGTGAGGCCGAACGTGTAGTTGCCCGTGCCGTCGAACTGCTTCGGGCTCAGGCCGCGGAAGTCGCGGATGCGCGGGAGGGCGAGCGTCAGCAGACGGTCGAGGAACTCCCACATGCGGTCGCCGCGCAGCGTGACGTGCGCGCCGATCGGCATGCCGTCGCGCAGCTTGAACTGGGCGATCGACTTGCGGGCAGCGGTGACCTTCGGCTTCTGCCCGGTGATCAGGGTGAGGTCGCGGATCGCGCCCTCGATCACCTTCGAGTCGCGCGCGGCCTCGCCGACGCCCGTGTTGACGACGATCTTGGTCAGGCCAGGCACCTGCATGACGTTCGTGAAGCCGAACTCCTCCTGGAGCTGCTTCACGATCGTCTCGCGGTACTGCTGCTTGAGCCTGGGCAGGCGCACAGCGGTGTCAGTCATTGCTCTTGATCTCCTTGCCCGACTTGGTCGCGACGCGGACCTTCTGCGGGATCGACGCGCCGTTGACCTCGACGGTCTTGACCTCGCTGCGAACGCGCGTGGGCTTCTTCGACTCGGGGTCGACGAGCGCGACGTTCGACACGTGGATCGGGGCCTCGTGGGTCTCGATGCCGCCCGTGCGGGTGCCGCGGTTGGTCTGGCCGACCTTGATGTGCTTGGTGACGAGGTTGATGCCCTCGACGATCACGCGGTCCTGCTCGGTGAGGACCTCGATGACGCGCCCGGTCTTGCCGCGGTCGCCGCCGCGCGACTCGCGCGCTCCGGCGATCACCTGGACCAGGTCGCCCTTCTTGATGCTGGCCATGGGTCAGATCACCTCCGGTGCGAGCGAGACGATCTTCATGAAGCGCTTGTCGCGGAGCTCGCGACCGACGGGACCGAAGATGCGAGTGCCTCGGGGGTCGCCGTCCGTCTTCAGGATGACCGCCGCGTTCTCGTCGAACTTGATGTACGAGCCGTCGGCGCGGCGCGTCGACTTCACGGTGCGGACGACGACGGCCTTGACCACGTCGCCCTTCTTGACGTTGCCGCCGGGGATGGCGTCCTTGACCGTGGCCACGATGGTGTCACCGAGGCCGGCGTAGCGGCGGCCGGAGCCGCCGAGCACGCGGATGGTCAGGAGCTCCTTGGCGCCGGTGTTGTCGGCGACCTTGATGCGGGATTCCTGCTGGATCATGTCTGGATCTCCTTCGAGGCCGAGGCCTACTTGGCCTTCTCGAGGATCTCGACGACGCGCCACCGCTTGGTGGCGCTCGTCGGACGGGTCTCGGCGATCAGCACGCGGTCGCCGATGCCGGCGGCGTTCTGCTCGTCGTGGGCCTTCACCTTCGAGGACTTGCGCAGCACCTTGCCGTACAGGGGGTGCTTCACGCGGTCCTCGACCTCGACGACGACGGTCTTGTCCATCTTGTCGGAGGTGACGAAGCCGATGCGCGACTTGCGGTAGCCGCGCTGGACGCTCTCGTCCGTGGGCTGCTCAGTAGCCATCAGTTGTCCTCAGCCTTCTGGTCTTCCTCAGAAGCCTTGGCCTCGTCGGCCTTCTTCGACTTCTTCTTGTCCGCAGCCTTCTCGACCGGCGCCGGCGAGGCGCTGATGCCGAGCTCGCGCTCGCGGATCACGGTGTAGAGCCGCGCGATGTCGCGCTTGACGGCGCGGAGGCGGCCGTGCGACTCCAGCTGACCGGTGGCCGACTGGAAGCGCAGGTTGAACAGCTCTTCCTTGGCCCGCTTGAGCTCGACGACGAGTCGCTCGTCGTCGAGGGTGGCGAGCTCGGCGGGCATGAGCTCCTTGGAACCGATCGCCATTATGCGTCAGCCTCCTCGCGCTTGATGATGCGTGCCTTGAGCGGCAGCTTGTGGATTGCTCGCGTCATCGCCTCGCGCGCGAGCTCCTCTTCGACACCGGCGACCTCGAACAGCACGCGGCCCGGCTTGACGTTGGCGACCCACCACTCCGGCGAGCCCTTGCCCGAGCCCATGCGGGTCTCGGCGGGCTTCTTCGTGAGCGGACGGTCGGGGTAGATGTTGATCCACACCTTGCCACCGCGCTTGATGTGACGCGTCATGGCGATACGTGCGGCCTCGATCTGGCGGTTCGTGACATACGCAGGCGTGAGGGCCTGGATGCCGTAGTCACCGAAGGACACGGCCGTGCCGCCGGTGGCCTGGCCACGACGGTTCGGGTGGTGCTGCTTGCGGTGCTTGACTCGACGGGGGATAAGCATTACTTCGCCTCTGCTCCTGCCGGAGCTGCATCGCGACGGGGTCCCCGACGCTCGCGCTGCTGCGGCTTCTGGTTCGCCTGCTCGCGAGCCAGCTCGCGGTTGGTGAGCTCACCGTTGTAGATCCAGACCTTCACGCCGATGCGGCCGAAGGTGGTGCGTGCCTCGTAGAAGCCGTAGTCGATGTTCGACCGGAGCGTGTGCAGGGGCACGCGGCCCTCGCGGTACTGCTCGCTGCGGCTCATCTCGGCGCCGCCGAGACGGCCCGAGACCTTGATCTTCACGCCCTTGGCGCCGGCGCGCTGCGCCGACTGCAGGCCCTTGCGCATCGCGCGGCGGAACGCCACGCGAGCGCTGAGCTGCTCGGCGATGCCCTGCGCGACGAGCTGCGCCGAGCCCTCAGGGTTCTTGACCTCGAGGATGTTCAGCTGGATCTGCTTGCCGGTGAGCTTCTCGAGGTCGGCGCGGATGCGCTCGGCCTCGGCGCCGCGGCGACCGATCACGATGCCCGGGCGGGCGGTGTGGATGTCGACGCGGACGCGGTCCTTGGTGCGCTCGATCTCGATGCGGGCGACGCCGGCGCGGTCGAGGCTGGTGATCAGCATCTTGCGGATGCGGACGTCCTCAGCCACGTAGTCGGCGTATCGCTGCCCCGGCTTCGTCGACTCGGCGAACCAGCGCGACACGTGGTCGGTGGTGATGCCGAGGCGGAAGCCGTACGGGTTGACCTTCTGTCCCATTACTTCTCGTCCTCCGTGGTCGGCGTCGCGAGCACGACGGTGATGTGGCTCGTCCGCTTGTTGATGCGGAACGCGCGACCCTGTGCACGCGGCTGGAACCGCTTGAGCGTGGTGCCCTCATCGACGAATGCGCGGGACACGTAGAGGTCCTGCTCGTCGAGGAACTCGTTCGTCGCCTCGGCCTTGACCCGGGCGTTCGCCATCGCCGAGGCGACGAGCTTGTACACCGGCTCCGAGGCGCCCTGCGGGGCGAACTTCAGGATCGCGAGGGCCTCCTCGGCCTGCTTGCCGCGGATCATGTCGACGACACGGCGGGCCTTCTGAGGGGTCACGCGGATGTGACGAACGCGAGCGATCGACTCAACCATTGCCTTCTCCTTCTTCCGTCACCGCGTTAGCGGCGACGGCCCTTCTTGTCGTCCTTCACGTGACCGCGGAAGGTGCGGGTGGGCGCGAACTCGCCCAGCTTGTGGCCGACCATCGTCTCGGTGACGAAGACCGGGATGTGCTTGCGACCGTCGTGCACGGCGATCGTGTGGCCGAGCATGGCCGGCACGATCATCGAGCGGCGCGACCAGGTCTTGATGACGTTCTTGCTGCTGGCCTCGTTCTGGCGAACCACCTTGGTGAGGAGGTGGTCGTCGACGAACGGACCCTTCTTGAGGCTGCGGGGCATCGGACTCTCCTACTAGCGCTTCTTCTTGCCGGTCGAACGGCGACGGACGATGAGCTTGTCGCTCGGCTTGTTGGGGCGGCGGGTGCGACCCTCTGCCTGGCCCCAGGGGCTGACGGGGTGGCGGCCACCGCTCGTCTTGCCCTCGCCACCACCGTGCGGGTGGTCGACCGGGTTCATCGCGACACCGCGGACGGTCGGGCGGACGCCCAGCCAGCGCTTGCGGCCCGCCTTGCCCCAGTTGATGTTCGACTGCTCGGCATTGCCGACCTCGCCGATCGTGGCGCGGCAGCGTGCGTCGACGTTGCGGATCTCGCCCGACGGCAGACGGAGCTGCGCGTAGGGGCCGTCCTTGGCGACGAGGCGCACCGAGGCGCCGGCCGAGCGGGCCATCTTGGCACCGCCGCCGGGGCGGAGCTCCACAGCGTGGATGACCGTACCGGTGGGGATGTTGCGCATCGGCAGGTTGTTGCCGGGCTTGATGTCGGCGCCTGCCCCGGACTCCACGACGTCGCCCTGGCTGAGCTTGGTCGGGGCCAGGATGTAGCGCTTCGTGCCGTCCTCGAAGTGCAGCAGCGCGATGCGCGCCGTGCGGTTGGGGTCGTACTCGATGTGCGCGACGCGGGCGTTCACGCCGTCCTTGTCGTTGCGACGGAAGTCGATGACGCGGTACTGGCGCTTGTGGCCACCGCCGATGTGGCGGGTGGTGATGCGTCCGGTGTTGTTGCGGCCGCCGGTCTTGGGCAGCGGGCGCAGCAGCGACTTCTCGGGCGTCGACCGGGTGATCTCAGCGAAGTCGGCGACGGACGAGCCGCGACGACCGGGGGTCGTCGGCTTGTACTTGCGAATAGCCATGTTCTCGTTCCTTCAGTCTCAGCCGACAGCCGTGAAGATGTCGATCGAGCCGGACTTCAGCTTGACGATGGCGCGCTTGGTGTCCTTGCGCTTGCCGGTGCCGAAGCGGGTGCGGCGCGACTTGCCGACGCGGTTGAGGGTGTTGACGCGCTCCACCTTGACGCTGAAGATCTTCTCGATCGCGAGCTTGATCTCGGTCTTCGAGGCGCGGGGGTCGACCTCGAAGGTGTAGCTGCCCATGTCGATGAGCGCGTAGCTCTTCTCCGACACGATCGGCCGGATGATGACGTCGCGAGGGTCCTTGTTGTAGCCGCTCATCAGTTGTCCTTCTCTGCCTTCTTGCCGGCCTCGGTGAAGCCGGCGGCCACGGCGGCCTCCGCGGTGCGGAACCAGACCTCAGCCTCGGTCTGCTCGTACCAGCGGCCGTCGGGGCGGTGGAACTTCATCGAGTTGGCGTTGCCCTTGATCTCGAAGCCCTCGGGCGCCGAGCCGTCGGCGAGCGGGGCGTGCGAGTCGGGGCCGAAGTCGGCGGCGGCTGCTGCCGGCGCCTCCTCAGCGGCCTCGGTCTCGACGGCCTTCGCGGGCTTCGCGGGCTTGGCGGGCTTCGCGGCGGGCGCCTCGGCGGCGACCTCGACCTTCGCGCCCGACTTCGCGGCGACGAACGCCTCGTAGGCCGGCTGCGAGAAGACGATGTCGTCGCTCACGAGCACGTCGTAGGCGTTGAGCTGGTCCCAGGTCAGCACGTGCACCTCGGGGAGGTTGCGCACCGTGAGGAACGCGGTCTCCTCCGAGCGGTCGAGCACGACCAGCACGTTCTTCGCGACGCCGAGCGCGCTCAGCATGTCGACGGCGACGCGCGTCTTGGGCGTCTCGCCCGCGAACGCCTCGACGACGTGCAGGCGGCCGCCGCGAGCGCGGTCCGAGAGGGCGCCGAGCAGGGCTGCGGCGATCATCTTCTTGGGGGTGCGCTGCGCGTAGTCGCGCGGCACGGGCCCGTGGACGATGCCACCGCCGCGGTGCTGCGGCATGCGGACCGAGCCCTGACGGGCGCGGCCGGTGCCCTTCTGCTTGAAGGGCTTGGCGCCGGAGCCGGAGACCTCGCCGCGGCCCTTGACGGCGTGCGTGCCCTGGCGGGCAGCAGCGAGCTGGGCGGTGACGACCTGGTGGATGAGCGGAACGTTCGTCTGCACGTCGAAGATGCTCGCGGGCAGCTCGACCGAGCCTGCCTGCTTGCCCTCGACGTCGACGATGGCGACCTGTGCAGTCATGCTCAGGCTCCCTTCACAGCATTGCGGACGTACACGAGACGGCCGCGGGCACCGGGGACGGCGCCCTTGACGAGCATGAGGCCCTGCTCGGCGTCGACCGAGTGGACCGTGAGGTTCAGCACCGACACGCGGTCGCTGCCCATGCGGCCGGCCATGCGCATGCCGCGGAAGACGCGGCTGGGCGTGGCCGAGGCACCGATGGAGCCGGGCTTGCGGTGGTTGCGGTGCGCACCGTGCGAAGCGGAGACGCCGGCGAAGTTGTGGCGCTTCATCACACCGGCGAAGCCCTTGCCCTTCGAGGTGCCGACGACGTCGACCTTCTGGCCGGCGGCGAACAGGTCGACCGGCAGCTCCTGGCCGAGCTCGTACTCTGCGGCGTTGTCGGTGCGGACCTCGGCGAGGTGGCGGCGCGGCGTGACGCCCGCGGCGTCGAAGTGACCGGCGGAGGGCTTGTTGACCTTGCGCGGGTCGATCTGGCCGGCGGCGATCTGGATGGCCGAGTAGCCGTCCTTCTCGGGCGTGCGGATCTGCGTGACCACGTTCGGCGTGATCTCGAGCACCGTGACCGGGACGAGCTTGTTGTGCTCATCCCAGACCTGGGTCATCCCGAGCTTCTTGCCGAGCAGGCCGCGAGTCGTCATGATCTTCGACATGGCGTTCCTTAGAGCTTGATCTCGATGTTGACGTCAGCGGGCAGGTCGAGGCGCATGAGCGAGTCGACGGCCTTGGGCGTCGGGTCGATGATGTCGATGAGTCGCTTGTGCGTGCGCTTCTCGAAGTGCTCGCGGCTGTCCTTGTACTTGTGAGGCGAACGGATCACGACGACCACGTTCTTCTCGGTCGGCAGCGGCACCGGGCCCACTACCGTCGCGCCCGCACGGGTCACGGTGTCGACGATCTTGCGCGCCGACGAGTCGATGACCTCGTGGTCGTACGACTTCAGTCGGATGCGGATCTTCTGTCCCGCCATGGCTGACTCTCTTCCTGTCGACGCAGCCGTTCAGGCTGCTCGCAACGCACTGCTCGAGTGCACCGCTGTTCTTCTGTCAATGCCCACGAGGGGCGCGCACCGATGCCGAGCACGGACATGCCGCGCTCGAATTCGGCGAAGTTCTTGTCGGGGCTGCCCGCGGCCCAGGTTCAAGATCGACCTGTGCACAGCCAGAGCAGTGAGCGGCGTGACGCCGCGTTTGCAACCTGACGATTCTCGCACGGATGCGGATGTTCGTGCAACCCGGGCGTGTCGCGTCCCGGCACGCGAACGGGGGACGAGGCGCGAGCCCCGTCCCCCGCTCCGCAGCGGCTACTGCTGCTGCTGGTCCTGCTGGTCCTGCTGCTCCTGCTGGCCGAGGAAGCCGTCAGCGCGCTCCTGCACGCCGTCGGTGTGCTCGGCGAACCTGCCGCCGGTCAGCGTGTCGAAGCCGTCGCCGGCTCCCTGGATGGCCTGGTCGCTCATCTGCTCGCCCTGCTCGCTGTTGAGCGCGTCCTTGCCCTTGTTCACGAGATCTTCGAAGCCTATGCACACTCCTCCTTCGGCGCCGCGCTGATCGCGGCTTCTGCGCACACGGAAGCACACCCTGCTGGGAAGCGCCACCGCCGCTTGCTACCGTCGCCGCATGCCTCCCACGCCGCCCGCGCTCCCCCACGACCCGAGCTGGCCGCGCGCCGGCGGCTGGCCCGCGCTGGCGCAGACCGCCGGGCAGCTCGACGCCGTGCTCGTCGGCCTCGGCACCCATGCCACCTCGCTCAGCCCGACGAGCGCGCACACCACCCCGCCCGCCGTGCGGGAGGCGCTGCAGCGCTACTCGCCGCACGCCTACGACCCGGCCACGCCCATCAGCGACCTGCGCATCGCCGACGCCGGCGACGCATCCGATCCCGACGGCGACGAGCGTGGCGCGACCGCGCTCGTGGCTCGCGCGGCCGAGCGCGCTCGGCTCGTGATCGTGCTCGGCGGCGACAACGCGGCCACCGTGCCGGCGGCCATGGGCAGCTGGGGAGACGAGCTCGCCACGGCAGGCCTGATCACGATCGACGCCCATCACGACCTGCGCGACGGGCGCTCGAACGGCTCGCCGGTGCAGCGACTGCTCGACGCGGGCCTGGACGGCTCGCGGGTGGTGCAGATCGGCATCCAGGACTTCGCCAACTCGCACGCCTACGCCGAGCGGGCGAACGACGCGGGCATCCACGTGATCTCGCGCGACGACCTCGAGCTGCGCGGCGTGCACGCGGCCGCGAACGAGGCGCTGCAGGTGGCGGGCGCCGCGGGCGGGCCGATCCACCTCGACGTCGACGTCGACGCGTGCGACCGCTCGGTAGCGCCCGGCTGCCCGGCCTCGGTGCCCGGCGGCATCAGCGCCTGGCAGCTGCGCGCGCTCGTGCGGGCGATCGTGGTGTCGCCGCAGGTGCGCTCGATCGACTTCACCGAGGTCGACGCGGCCGCCGACGCCGCGGACGGGCGCACCGTGCGGCTCGTCGCGCTCGGCGTGCTCGAGGCGATCGCGGCCCTCGCCGATCGCGACGAGCAGCGGTTCCCCGCGCTGCGCGCGGTCTGATCGCGGCGCTCAGAGGCCGCGCATGGTGAACGCGGCCACCATCGCCGAGCGCGCCGGGGGCAGCGCGAGCACGCGCGCGAGCGCGAGCCGTGCCGCGAGGGCCGGAGGGCTCGCCGGCGCGCCCATCGCCATGTTCCACGCGGCTCGGCGCATCGCGCGCACCGCCGCGGGGCGGCGCTCGAGCTCGTAGGCGGCGAAGGGCGCGGCAGCGCGTGCGACGCCGTTCGTCGCGGCACCGTTCGTCGCGGCGGCGGCGAGCGCGCGCTCGAGGGCCAGCGCGTCGAGCCAGCCCAGGCTCATCCCCTGCCCGCCGATCGGGCTGACCTCGTGCGCCGCGTCGCCGGCGAGCGCGACCCGGCCGCTCGCGAAGCGCGCGGCGAGCCGCTGCCGGGCGAGGAACGCGCTCGGCTCGGTGCCGCCGGGCAGCGGTGCGGGCAGCGCGCTCGTGCCGCCGAGCCGCTCGTGCAGGATGCGTTGCAGGCGCTCGGCAGAGACCGCCTGCGCCGGCTCGGCGAGCCGCGCCACCCAGCGCCGCCGCCCGTCCGGCAGCGGGAACGACTCCACGATGCCGCCCGCTTCGAGGTGCAGCAGCGCCGCAGCGCCCAGCCCGGTGCGGTCGTCGACGTCGGCCATCGCATAGCCCGCGGCGCCGCGGCGCCGCTGCACCGCGATGCCCAGCAGCCTGCGCACGCGACCGTGCACCCCGTCGGCGCCGACCGCCCAGCGCGCGCCGACGCATCCGCCCGCCGCGAGCCGCAGCTCGACGCCCTCGGCGTGCTGCCGCAGGGCGACGACCTCGGCGCCGACGCGCAGCGCCGCGGGCGCGAGCGCCGCGAGCCGCTCGCGCAGGATGGTCTCGGTGCGGAGCTGCGGGAGCGCGTGGACGGGCCGGGCGAAGTCGAGGCTCGCGATACGGCGCCCGCCGCTGAGCACGCTGCCCGCGCGGATCGGCAGCGCCTCGGCCCGCACGGCCGCACCCACGCCGGCGGCGTCGAGCGCGGCGAGCCCGGGCGGGTGGATGCCGAAGGCGCGCGACGCCCGACCGGGCTCGGTGCGCCGCTCGAGCACCACGACGTCGATGCCCCGCTGCGCGAGCAGGCAGGCGAGCAGCAGTCCCACGGCCCCGCCGCCGACGATCGCGACGTCGCGGGTGGCGGTCACGGCGCGGCCCAGACGAGCTCGAGCCGCGAGGGGAGGCCCCGCAGCACGCGCCAGCCGGGCGGCGCGGCCGAGGCCAGCTCCGCCGGCGTGTGGCTGCGCCGGATGGAGGCGAGCCCGTCGGCGCGGATGAAGGAGCCGCGCAGCAGCGTGCCCTGGAACGGCAGCGTGCCGGCGGCGAAGCCGAGGAGGGCGAGCGTCGAGCGGGCGATGTCGCCGTGCACCGCGACGCCGCCCGCGGCGAGCAGCTGCTCGGAGTCGGCGAGCAACGCGCCCAGCTCGCGCGCCGCGAGGTGATGCAGCACGTGGCCCGAGACGACGACGTCGAAGCGCTCGCCGCTGTCGGCGAGCTGCCCCGTCGTCACCTGCCGCAGCTCGAGCCCCGGCACCGGCGGCAGCCCGCTCGCGTAGGCGATCGCCCGCGGGTCGGGATCGATCGCGACGACCTCGAGGCTGCCGCGCTCGCTCGCGGCCCAGCGCAGCAGGCGCCGCGGCAGGTCGGCGCCGCCGGTGCCGACGTCGAGCAGTCGCACGCGGCGGCCGGCGCGCAGCCGCGGGCGGATCCACCGGCGGTAGAGCGCGCGCCGACCGGAGACGACGGCGTTCACCAGGTCGAAGCGGGCGTAGGTGCGCGCGAGCATCTCGGGATCGCACGCGGGATCGTCCATCACCTCACGCGCATCCGCATGCCGATGGCGCAGCCCGCGCAGAGCCACGAGCGCTCAGCCCCGGACGGTCAGCAGCGCCGACTCCACCGTCAGTCCCGGCCCGAAGGCCATGGCCGCAACCCGGTCGCCCTCGGTCGCCGCCGGGTCGCGCAGGATGCGGTCGAGCACGAACAGCACCGTCGCGCTCGACATGTTGCCGTAGTCGCGCAGCGTCTCGCGCGCCGGCGCGAGCTGCGCCTCGGTGAGCGCGAGCGTCGACTCGACCTTGTCGAGGATGCTGCGCCCGCCCGGGTGGATCGCCCAGTGCTCGATCGCCGCGCCCGAGCTGCCGTCCGCGAGCGCCGCTGCCAGCGCCGGCTCGGGCTCGAGCAGCGGCGCGATCGCCCCGGTGACGTGCTCGCCGATGAGCGAGGGCACCGCGTTCGAGAGCACCATCTCGAAGCCGTGGTCGCCGATGCGCCACGCCATGTCGCCCTCGCCCTCGGGCGTCGTGCGGGTCGCGAAGCCGTCGAGCTGCAGCGCGCGCTCGCCCTCGGCGGGTGGCCGCGCGGTGACGAGCGCGGCCCCGGCGCCGTCGCCGAACAGCGATGTCGCGACGATCGTGTCGGGATCGTTGGAGGTGCGCAGGTGCAGCGTGCAGAGCTCGACGCTCACGACCAGCACGACCGCCTCGGGGTCGGCGAGGCACAGCTGCCGGGCGAGCCGCAGCGCCGGCACCGAGGCGTAGCAGCCCATGAAGCCCAGGTGGTAGCGCTGCACGCCGGGCCGCAGCCCCATGTCGCGCGCGAGCACGAAGTCGGGGCCGGGTGCGTAGAAGCCGGTGCAGGAGACGGTGATCACGTGCGTGATGTCGGCGGCGTCGATCCCCTCGACCGCGGCGAGCGCCGCGCGACCGGCTTCGAGGTAGAGCCGGCTCGCGTGCGTCTCGTAGCGGTCGTTGCGCAGCCGCGTGCCGGGGTTGAGCAGCTCCCCCGCGGCACGGTCGTAGAACTCCGGGGCATCCGGCGCCGGGCCGTCCCTGGTGAGCTCGTCGATCACGGTGTAGCGGTGCTCGATGCCGGAGCCGCCGAAGGAGGTGCTCACGATGCGCTGCGCGAGCCGGCTCAGCTCGGGCTGCGCGGCGAAGACCTCCGCGACATCGGCCTGCACCAGCTGGGTCGGGGGCACCGCCGTGGCCAGGCCCCGCATCGTCACCGTCATGGCGCGAGGCTACCGAGGGGCGCTGAGCGTCCACCAGGGCCGCGATGGCGACGGCCTCAGACCGCGCGCGCTCCGCGGCGCCACACCGCGTGCACGAGCGGCACCCCCGGCCGGTAGGCGAGATGCGTGATCGACGGCGCGTCGAGCACCTGCAGGTCGGCGCGGGCACCGGGGCGGATGCGCCCGAGGTCCGGCAGCGCGGATGCGGCGGGCTGACCCCCGATCGGCGGCCGCGAGCCCGCCGGCACCGGTTCGTCGCGCCCGAGCGCGATCGCCCCGCCGAGCGTCGCCGCGCGCACGGCCTCCTCGACCGTGAGTCCCATCTGCAGGACCGCGGTCGCGACGCAGAACGCCATCGAGGTGGTGTAGCTCGTGCCGGGGTTGCAGTTCGTCGCGATCGCCACGACCGCGCCGGCGTCGAGCAGCCGCCGCGCGGGCGCGAGCGGCATGCGGGTCGAGAGGTCGCACGCGGGCAGCACCGTCGCGACCGTGCCGCGGCCGCCCTGCCAGGTGCCCGCGAGCATCCGCACCTCGTCGTCGTCGAGGAAGGCGACGTGGTCGACGCTCGCCGCGCCCAGCTCCACGGCCAGGCGCACGCCAGGGCCGGGGCCGAGCTGGTTGCCGTGCACGCGCAGCGCGAGCCCGGCGGCACGGCCGGCCTCGAGCACCCGGCGCGACTGCGCCTCGTCGAAGGCGCCGCGTTCGCAGAAGACGTCGATCGCGTCGACGTGCGGGGCGAGCGCCGCGAGCATCTCGCCCACCACGAGCTCGACGTAGGCGTCGGCGTCCCAGCCCTCGGGCACGAGGTGCGCGCCCAGGAACGTGACCGCGTCGGCGCGGGCCGCCGCGATGCGGGCGCTGCGCAGCTCGTCGGCGACCGTCAGCCCGTAGCCGGTCTTGGTCTCGAAGGCGGTGGTGCCGCTGCGCAGCAGCTCGTCGGCGAGCCGATCGAGGCCTTCCGCGAGCGCCTCGTCGGTCGCGGCCCGGGTCGCGGCGACCGTGACGCCGATGCCGCCGGCGGCGTAGGCCTCGCCCGCCATGCGGGCCTCGAACTCGGCCGTGCGGTCGCCCGCGAAGACCAGGTGGGTGTGGCTGTCGACCCAGCCGGGCAGCACGGCGCGGCCGGCCGCATCCACCCGCTCGTCCGCGGCGGGGGCGGCGGATGCCTCCCCCACCCACGCGATCACGCCGGCTTCCATGACCAGCGCGGCATCGCGCATCCGCCCGAGCCCGTCGTCGTTGGTGGTGAGCTCGCCGATGCCGGTGATGAGGGTCGCGGCCATGTCAGCCCCGTCGCATCGGCACGGCCACGCCGTGGGCCTCGGCGAAGGCGGCCGCCTCGTCGTAGCCGGCGTCGACGTGGCGGATGACGCCCATCTCGGGATCGTTCGTCAGCACCCGCTCGAGCTTCTCGGCGGCCAGCGCGGTGCCGTCGGCGACGGTCACCTGCCCGGCGTGGATCGAGCGGCCGATGCCGACGCCGCCGCCGTGGTGCAGCGAGACCCAGCTGGCGCCCGAGGCGGTGTTGACGAGCGCGTTGAGCAGCGGCCAGTCGGCGATGGCGTCGGAGCCGTCCTTCATGGCCTCGGTCTCGCGGTAGGGGCTCGCGACGGATCCGCTGTCGAGGTGGTCGCGGCCGATGACGATCGGCGCCGAGAGGGTGCCGTCGGCGACCATCTCGTTGAAGCGCAGGCCGGCGCGGTGCCGCTCGCCGGCGCCCAGCCAGCAGATGCGGGCGGGCAGGCCCTGGAAGGCGACGCGCTCCTGCGCCATGCGGATCCAGCGGTGCAGGTGGGCGTCGTCGGGGAAGAGCTCGAGGATCGCCTCGTCGGTGCGGCGGATGTCCTCGGGGTCGCCCGAGAGCGCCGCCCAGCGGAACGGGCCCTTGCCCTCGCAGAACAGCTGGCGGATGTAGGCGGGCACGAAGCCCGGGAACGCGAAGGCGTCGCCGAAGCCGCCGAGCTTCGCCTCGGCGCGGATCGAGTTGCCGTAGTCGAACACCTCGGCGCCGGCAGCCTGGAAGCCGACCATCGCCTCGACGTGCTGCGCCATCGACTCGCGGGCCTGCGCCGTGAAGCCCTCCGGGTCGCGCTCGCGCTCGGTGTGCCAGTCGTCGAAGGCGACGCCGGCAGGCAGGTAGGCGAGCGGGTCGTGCGCGCTCGTCTGGTCGGTGACGATGTCGATCGGCGCGCCCATGGCGAGCAGCTGCGGCACCACCTCGGCGGCGTTCGCGTGCAGGCCGATGCTCAGCCCCGTGCCCGCGTCGCGCGCCTCGGTCGCGCGCGCGAGCGCATCCGCCACGTCCTTCGCCTCGACGTCGAGGTAGCGGTGCTCGATGCGCCGCAGGATGCGCGAGCGGTCGACCTCGATGCAGATGGCGACGCCGTCGTTCATGGTGACGGCGAGCGGCTGCGCGCCGCCCATGCCGCCGAGGCCCGCCGTGAGCGTGATGGTGCCCGCGAGGCTCTCGCGGCCGAGCTTCCGCGCCACGGCGGCGAAGGTCTCGAAGGTGCCCTGCAGGATGCCCTGGGTGCCGATGTAGATCCAGCTGCCGGCCGTCATCTGGCCGTACATCGTGAGCCCCGCCGCCTCGAGGCGGCGGAACTCGGGCCACGTCGCCCAGTCGCCCACGAGGTTGGAGTTGGCGATCAGCACGCGCGGCGCCCACGGGCTCGTGCGCATGACGCCCACGGGACGGCCCGACTGCACGAGCAGCGTCTCGTCGTCCTCGAGCCGGGTGAGCTCGCGCACGATGGCGTCGTAGCTCGCCCAGTCGCGGGCGGCCCTGCCGGTGCCGCCGTAGACGACGAGCTCGTCGGGGTGCTCTGCCACTTCGGGGTCGAGGTTGTTCATGAGCATGCGCAGGGCGGCCTCCTGCTGCCAGCCCTTCGCGGTCAGCTCGGTGCCGCGCGGTGCGCGGACGGTGCGGGCGCCTTCCATCAGCGGTCTCCTTCGGTGTCGTCAAACCTGCGGATGCGTTCGAGGCCGGCGTCTGCGGCCCACGACGCGATCGTGTCGGTCAGGCCCGCGGCCTGCAGCACGGAGCCGTTCCAGACGTGCAGCCGCGTGAGCTCGATGTCGCGGGCGAGGAAGCGGTCGGGGCCGATGCCGGGCACGAGCTGCCGGAGCGAAGCGATGACCGCGCCGGTGCCCGGGCCGGGAGCGTCGTCGCGCAGCTCGATGCCGCGCGCGGCGGTCATCAGCTCGATCGAGAGCACCCGCTCCAGCCCGTCGACGGAGCGGCGCAGCTTGCGCGCTGCGCCCCAGCCCATCGAGACGTGATCCTCCTGCATGGCGCTCGAGGGGATCGAGTCGACGGATGCGGGGGTCGCCAGGCGCTTGAGCTCGGAGACGATGCCGGCCTGCGTGTACTGGGCGATCATGAGGCCCGAGTCGACGCCGGGATCGCCGGCCAGGAACGGCGGCAGGCCGTAGGAGCGGGCCGGGTCGAGGAAGCGGTCGCTGCGGCGCTCGCTCATGGAGGCGACGTCGGCGATCGCGATCGCGAGGAAGTCGAGCACCGCGGCGATGGGTGCGCCGTGGAAGTTGCCGTTCGAGACCACGCGGCCGTCGGGCAGCACGACGGGGTTGTCGATCGCGCTCATGAGCTCGATCTCGGCGACGCGAGCCGCGTGCGCGGCGGTGTCCCGCGCGGTGCCGTGCACCTGCGGGGCGCAGCGCAGCGAGTAGGCGTCCTGCACGCGGGTGTCCTCCGGCCCCTTGTGGCTGGCGACGATGGGGCTGTCGGCGAGCAGCGCGGCGATGTTCGCGGCGCTCGCGACCTGCCCGGGGTGCGGGCGCAGCGCCATGAGCTCCGGCGCGAAGGGCGCGTCGGTGCCGAGCAGCCCCTCGACGCTCATGGCGGCGGCGAGGTCTGCGGTGTCGAGCAGCTTGTCGAGGTCGGCGAGCGCGAGGCACAGCATCGCCAGCATGCCGTCGGTGCCGTTGACGAGCGCGAGCCCCTCCTTCTCGGCCAGCACGACGGGCTCGAGGCCGGCCTCGGCGAGCGCCGTCGCGGCATCCATCGTGACCGACTCGACGGTGCCGGGCTCGGCGCCGGGGCGCTCCACGCGCACGGTGCCCTCGCCCATCGCGGCGAGCGCCACGTGCGACAGCGGCGCGAGGTCGCCCGAGCAGCCGAGCGAGCCGTACTCGCCGATGACCGGCGTGATGCCGGCGTTGAGCATGGCGGCGTAGAGCTCGGCCGTCGCGCGGCGGATGCCCGTGCGGCCCGTCGCGAGCGTCTGCAGCCGCAGCAGCATGAGGCCGCGCACGACCTCGCGCTCGACCTCCTCGCCGCTCGAGGCGGCGTGCGAGCGGATGAGCGACTGCTGCAGCCGCGTGCGGTCGCCGGCCGCGATGGCGGTGTTGGCGAGCGCGCCGAAGCCGGTCGAGATGCCGTAGTGCGGGCGCTCGTCGGCGGCGAGCCCGTCGATCACGGCGCGGGCGGCGTCGATGCGCTCGAGCGCGCCGGCGCTGAGCTCGACGCGCGCCTCGAAGCGTGCGACCTGCACCACGTCGCGGCGGCTGAGGGGGCTGTCTCCGATGACCACTGGCATGGCCCCATTCCACCCGCCTGGCCGCCGCGGCGCATCCGCCTGGGACATACTGGTGTCTGAGATCTCAGACTCGGAGGGGCGATGGGCGTGCCGAGGATGCCGGCGGCGCGGAGCGCGCTGCGGGTGCTGGCGCTGCTCGCCGAGCAGCCCGGGCCGGTGCGCGCGTCGACGATCGCGCGCGAGCTCGACCTGCCGCGCTCGAGCGCCTACCAGCTGCTGCAGGTGATGCGCGACGAGGGCTTCCTCGTGCACTACCCGGAGCTCGGCGCCTGGGGCCCGAGCGCGCGCGTGCAGCAGATCGGCTCCCGCGTGGCCGCGGCCACCCGGCTCGAGCGGCTCGCGCAGCCGATCCTCGATGCGCTCGTGCGCGCGGCGCCCGTGCCGGCCACGAGCCACCTCGCGGTGCTCGCCGGCAGCGATGTCGCCTACGCCGGCCGCGGCGAGGGCCCGCGCTCCCCCGCGACCGTCTCGCGCGTCGGCGTGCGGCTGCCGGCCGTGCGCACGGCGACCGGGCGGGCGATGCTCGCGGCGCTCGGCGTCGACCAGGTGCGCGCGCTCATCCCCCACGATCGCGATCTCGCGGGCGAGCGGCCGGCGACCCGCGCGGCGCTCACGACGCTGCTCGCCGGGGTGCGCGGGCGCGGATGGGCGCGCGAGGACGGCGAGGTGGACGCCGCCTACGGCTCGGTCGCGGCGGCGGCGCGCGACGCGGCGGGCTACCCGGCGGCCGCCGTCGGGCTGACCTTCCGGCAGGCGGCGCTCGGGCCGGAGGCCTGGGATGCGCTCGGCGCGCGGTGCGCGGCGGCCGCCGCCGAGCTCACGCGGAGGCTCGGCGGCGGCTGACGCGCGGGCTCGGCGCGCCGGGGTGCTCGAGCGTCAGACCGGCCGCTCGTCGGCGTCCGGCCCCGGGCGCTGCGACTGCGCCTGCGCGGCCGCGGAGGCGTCGTCGGGCTCGAGCTCCGGCTTCTCCATCGCGTGCGCCCGGTCGATCACGGCCTGCGCGCGCTCGGCCTGCTCCTCGTAGGCCCTGCCGGTCGTGTCGTCGATGAAGTCCTCGCTCCCGTCGACGTCGTCGCCCGGCAGCTCGACATCGAGCGCCTCGTCGTCATCGCGACGACCCCGCGGATCCTCGTCCGTCATCTCGCACCTCCCGTGCCTCGCCGGCGGCGGTGCGCCGCCTGCTGACAGCACACCACGCGGCGCGCCGCCAGGCAATGACCGAGCCGCGGCTCAGGCCAGGCGCGACCGCACGGGCGTCGGGTTCGAGAACAGGTCGTGCACGGGGCAGTGGGCATCGACCGTGCGGCGCAGCTCGTCGAACCGCTCGCGCTCGTGCGGCCCGTCGATCTCGACCACGATCTCGACGCCCGCGAAGCCGGCGCGCACGTCGTCGGCGCCGAACAGGCCGCGCACGTCGAGCTCGCCCTCGGCGCGCAGCTCGAGCCTGTCGATCGTGACGCCGAGCCGCTGGGCGTACAGGCGGTAGACGACCGTCTGGCACGCGAGCAGCGCGCCGAGCGCCGCCTCGACCGGGCTCGTGCCCGCGTCGTCGCCGCCGAGCGCGGCCGGCTCGTCGATGAGCCACTCGTGGCGGCCGGCGCGGATGCGCGTCGCGACCGCGCCCTCGGCCGTGCCGGCCGCGGCGAAGACGAGCCTCGCGCTGCCGGTGTCGGCCGCGAGGCGCTCGCCCCACGCCTGCTCGGCGCGCTCGAGGCGCTCGGCGCGCTCGGTCGCGGTGACGTCGATGGCGGATGCGGTGGTGATGGTCATGCGGGTCTCCTTCGGTCGGGAGTCCACACGCTACGAAGCGACGCGGCGGGCCCGGAAGCCCGCCGCGTCATGCCCCGTCACGCCGCGTCACACGGCGTCATCGAGGGGTGTCGCCCGGCACCTGCGGCCCACCCGGCACGGACGGGCCCGGCACGCCGGGGTCGGTCGGGATGGTCGGGTCGGTCGGCGCAGTCGGGTCGGTCGGGACCGTCGGGTCGCCGGGTGCCGTCGGATCGGTCGGCACCTGCGGCGCGGTCGGCGCACCGGGAGCCGTGGGATCGACGGGCACCTCGGGCTGCTCCGGCTGCTCCGGCTGCTCAGGCTGCTCCGGCACCGCGGGCCGCTCCGGCTGCTCGCCCAGGCCCTCGACGCGGCTCATCGTGCGCCTCCCTGCCGGCCACCGTCGAAGGGGTCGTCACGGCCGCTCTCCGGCCCCGGGTCGATGCCGGTGTCGCTCGCGCCCGCGTCCTCGGCATCCGCCCAGTTGCCGCCGCTGCGGTCGGTGTCGGCGGCGCCGACGCCGAACGCGTCGGGCCCGCCGAGGTCGGAGCCGAGCGGCTCGTTCGTGGGCGACTGCGTGCCGGGCGCGACGCTGTCGTCGGCGATGCCGGATGCCTCGGTCGCGCCGGCCTCCGCCTCCTCGGCGGCCTCCCAGTCGGGCCGCTCGCCCGGCGAGGGCACCTGCCGGTGCTCGTCGTCGAAGGCCTGCAGGCCCGCGTCGGCGATGTCATCGGATCCAGCCATCTCGCACCTCCTGTCGTCGGCGGACGACGCTCGCCCGCCCACCTGCCACCCAAGCCGATCGGGTTCGGATGCACCAGACCCGATCGAGGCGGCGAGGGCTCAGTCGATCAGCCACCAGACGCCGACGGCCGCCTGCGCGACGGCGATCACGAGCGCGATGGCGACGAGCGTCACGTGCACCGTCAGGAACCGTGTCGGCCGGCCGTGCGCATCCCTCGACCGCTCGTCGTTCGCCACCCTGCGCAGGAACGCGGGCCAGACGAGCAGGCTGAACGCCGCGCCGACGAGCAGCAGGATGGCGCCGACGACGCCGACCGCGTCAGGCATGCTCGCCGAGCGCCTGCGCGAGCGTCGGCGCCGCGAGGTCCTTCTCGCTGATGAGGGCGCGGTCCTCGGCATCGACCGGCAGCGGCCAGGCGATGCCGAGCGCGGGGTCGAGCGGCGTGATCGCCACGCCCGACATCGCCGGCGCCCACTCCTGCGTGAAGCAGTAGACGTACTGGGTGGGGCTGTCCCCGGTCGACTGGAAGCCGTTGCACACACCCTCCGGCACGAGGATCTGCACGCCGGGCTCGAGCGCGGCCTGGAAGACCGCGCCGCGCGTCGGCGAGCCGGGCCGCGCATCCACCCACGCACCCCACGCGGTGCCGTGCGCGATCGCGATGAGCTTGGTCATCGCCTCGCCATGCATGCCGCGGATGGCGCCGGGCCTGGTCTCGGTGACGTTCACCTGCCGGAAGGCGGGGAGCGGGTGCCCGGCGGCCTCGAACGCGGAGGCGCGGTAGAACTCGCGCACGGTGCCGCGATCCTCGTGCACCTGCTTCATGCGGATGAGCACGAGCCCGTCGATCGAGGTCGGCTGGGACTCGAAGTCGATGATCTCCACCACGCCCCCCAGGCTACGGCAGGCCGCGATCGCCTCAGGCGCGGGGCGGGTCGTCCTCGCGGCGGGCGGCGATGCGCACGAGCTGCCGCAGCACCGCCTCGTCGACCGCGTCGAGCCGCTTGACGTAGACGCAGCCGGCGCCCTCGGTGTAGCCGCCCAGCTCGGGCAGCAGCGCCGCGCCCTCCGGCAGGTCCTTCAGGCCGTAGAGCGTCAGCGCGCCCTTGCGGGGCGAGAAGCCCACCTTCGGCCAGTCGCCCTCGGTGCGCGAGGTCGCCGAGGGCGAGACGTAGTGGAAGCTGCCGAAGCCCACGATCGATGGGCCCCACAGCACCGGCTCCTCACCGGTCTCCTCGCGCATGAGCTGCGCGAGCCTGCGCCCCTCCTCGACCCGGCGCGCGGGCTGCGCGGCGTCGAGGAAGGCGTCGACGGATGCGTCGGTGGGCTTGGTCTTCGGCTCTGCCATGCCCCTATCCTCCCCGGCAGGCGCATCCGAGTCCAGACGGATGCTCGGGGCCGGGCCAGCGCTCGCGGGCGCACGCAGGAGGGGCCCCGCCGAAGCGGGGCCCCTCCTGCTGATCAAGCGGTCTTACTTGTTGATCTTCGTGACCGTGCCGGCGCCCACGGTGCGGCCACCCTCGCGGATGGCGAAGCCGAGGCCCTCCTCCATGGCGATCGGCTGGATCAGCTCGACCGACATGTCGGTGGTGTCGCCGGGCATGACCATCTCGGTGCCCTCGGGCAGCGAGATGACGCCGGTGACGTCGGTGGTGCGGAAGTAGAACTGCGGGCGGTAGTTCGTGAAGAACGGGTTGTGGCGGCCGCCCTCGTCCTTGGCGAGGATGTACGCCGTGCCCTCGAAGTTCGTGTGCGGCGTGACCGAGCCCGGCTTCACGACGACCTGGCCGCGCTCGACGTCCTCGCGCTTGGTGCCGCGGAGGAGCAGACCGCAGTTCTCGCCGGCCCATGCCTCGTCGAGCTGCTTGTGGAACATCTCGATGCCCGTGACCGTGGTCTTCTGCGTCGGGCGGATGCCGACGATCTCGACCTCGGAGTTGATCGCGAGCGTGCCGCGCTCGGCGCGGCCCGTGACGACCGTGCCACGGCCGGTGATCGTGAAGACGTCCTCGATCGGCATGAGGAACGGCTTGTCGCGGTCGCGCACGGGGTCGGGGATGTTCTCGTCCGCGGCCTCCATGAGCTCGGCGATCGCGTCGACCCACTTCTGCTCGCCCTCGAGCGCCTTGAGCGCCGAGACGCGGATGACCGGGGCGTTGTCGCCGTCGAAGTCCTGGCTGGAGAGCAGCTCGCGGACCTCGAGCTCGACGAGCTCCAGGATCTCCTCGTCGTCCACCATGTCCGACTTGTTGAGCGCGACCATCAGGTACGGCACGCCGACCTGCTTGGCGAGCAGCACGTGCTCGCGGGTCTGCGCCATGGGCCCGTCGGTGGCGGCGACCACGAGGATCGCGCCGTCCATCTGGGCCGCACCCGTGATCATGTTCTTGATGTAGTCGGCGTGACCAGGAGCGTCGACGTGCGCGTAGTGGCGCTTCGGCGTCTCGTACTCGATGTGCGAGATGTTGATCGTGATGCCGCGCTGACGCTCCTCAGGAGCGGAGTCGATCGTCGCGAAGTCGCGCTGCACGTTGGTCGCCGACGGGTACTTGTCAGCCAGGACCTTCGAGATCGCTGCCGAGAGCGTCGTCTTGCCGTGGTCGACGTGACCGATCGTTCCGATGTTGACGTGCGGCTTGGTCCGCTCGAACTTGGCCTTAGCCACTGTGTCCTCCTAGGACTGTTCTCATGAGTGCACCGCCGCGTCTGCGGCGATCCTTCGGGGTGGTGTTGATCTATCGTACTTCGGCGACGGATTCTGGAAAAACCGAGGCCGCGGGAGTGGGTGCCGGGGCGCCGTGCGGGCCGCCCCGGCGGGGCTCACTCGCCCTTGCTCTTCTGGACGATCTCGTCGGAGACGGCCCTGGGCACCTCGGCGTAGCTCGAGAACTCCATCGAGTAGACGGCACGGCCCGAGGTCTTCGACCGCAGGTCGCCGACGTAGCCGAACATCTCCGACAGCGGCACGAGCGCCTTGACGACCTTCACGCCCTGCGCGTCCTCCATCGACTGGATCTGCCCGCGGCGCGAGTTCAGGTCGCCGATGACGTCGCCCATGTACTCCTCGGGCGTGCGCACCTCGACCGCCATGAGCGGCTCGAGCAGCACGGGCTGCGCCTTCCGGGCAGCCTCCTTGTAGGCCATGCTGCCTGCGATCTTGAACGCCATCTCCGAGGAGTCGACGTCGTGCGCGGCGCCGTCGAGCAGCGTCGCCTTGACGCCGACCGTCGGGAAGCCGGCGAGCACGCCGACCTGCATCGCGTCCTGCATGCCGGCGTCGACCGAGGGGATGTACTCACGAGGCACGCGACCGCCGGTGACGGCGTTCACGAACTCGTAGGTCGTCTCGGCGGTGACCTCCATCGGCTCGAGCTTGATCTGCACCTTGGCGAACTGACCGGATCCACCGGTCTGCTTCTTGTGGGTGTAGTCGTACTTCTCGATGGTGCCCTTGATGGTCTCGCGGTACGCGACCTGGGGCTTGCCGACGTTCGCCTCGACCTTGAACTCGCGCTTCATGCGGTCGACGAGGATGTCGAGGTGGAGCTCGCCCATGCCCTTGATGACCGTCTGACCGGTCTCCGGGTTGTTCTCGGTGCGGAAGGTCGGGTCCTCCTCCGCGAGCTTCTGGATGGCGGTGGAGAGCTTCTCCTGGTCGGCCTTCGTCTTCGGCTCGATGGCCACCTCGATGACCGGGGCCGGGAACGTCATCGACTCGAGCACGACCTGGTTCGCCGGGTCGCTCAGGGTGTCACCGGTGGTGGTGTCCTTGAGGCCGATGACCGCGTAGATGTGCCCGGCGGTCATCGACTCGACCGGGTTCTCCTTGTTGGCGTGCATCTGGAAGATCTTGCCGATGCGCTCCTTCTTGCCCTTGGTCGAGTTGACGACCTGGGCGCCGGAGTCGACGTGGCCCGAGTAGACGCGCACGTAGGTGAGGCGACCGAAGAAGGGGTGCACGGCGACCTTGAAGGCGAGCGCCGCGAAGGGCTCGTCGCGGTCGGCGTGGCGCTCGATGACGATCTCCTCGTCGCGCACGTCGTGGCCGGGGATGGCCGGCACGTCGAGCGGCGTCGGCAGGTAGTCCACGACCGCATCGAGCATGGGCTGCACGCCGCGGTTCTTGAACGCCGAGCCGCACAGCACGGGGTAGATCTCCGAGTTGACGGTCATCTTGCGGATGGCTGCCTTGATCTCGGGGACCGAGATCTCCTCGCCCTCGAAGAACTTCTCCATGAGCGCGTCGTCGGCCTCGGCGACCGTCTCGATGAGGGCCGCGCGGTACTCCTCGGCCTTCTCCTTGAGGTCGGCCGGGATCTCCTCGATCGCGTACTCGGCGCCCATCTTCACGTCACCCTTGGCGTCGCCGCGCCAGGTCTTCGCGTTCATCTCGACCAGGTCGACGATGCCCTCGAAGTTGCTCTCGGCGCCGATCGGCAGCTGGATGACCAGCGGGCGGGCACCCAGGCGGTTGACGATGGTGTCGACCGTGAAGTAGAAGTCGGCGCCCAGCTTGTCCATCTTGTTGACGAAGCAGATGCGCGGCACGTCGTACTTGTCGGCCTGGCGCCACACGGTCTCGGACTGGGGCTCGACGCCCTCCTTGCCGTCGAAGACCGCGACCGCGCCGTCGAGCACGCGGAGCGAGCGCTCGACCTCGACCGTGAAGTCGACGTGGCCGGGGGTGTCGATGATGTTGATCTGGTTGTTGTCCCAGAAGCAGGTCACGGCGGCAGACGTGATCGTGATGCCGCGCTCCTGCTCCTGCTCCATCCAGTCGGTGGTCGCGCCGCCGTCGTGCGTCTCGCCCATCTTGTGGTTGACGCCCGTGTAGAACAGGATGCGCTCGGTCGTCGTGGTCTTGCCAGCATCGATGTGCGCCATGATGCCGATGTTGCGGACCTTGTGCAGGTCCGTGAGCACGTCCTGTGCCACAGGGTTCCTCCGATGAGTGGATGGATGCGTTGAAGTTCGGTGCGGTGCGGGCCACCGGGTGGCGGCCCGCACCGGTGATTCACCAGCGGTAGTGCGCGAAGGCCTTGTTCGACTCGGCCATCTTGTGCGTGTCCTCGCGGCGCTTCACAGCGGCGCCGAGGCCGTTGGACGCGTCGAGGATCTCGTTCATGAGGCGCTCGGTCATGGTCTTCTCGCGACGCGCCTTGGCGTAGGAGACGAGCCAGCGCAGCGCGAGCGTGTTCGCGCGGTGCGGCTTGACCTCGACGGGCACCTGGTAGGTCGAGCCGCCGACGCGGCGCGACTTCACCTCGAGGGTCGGACGGATGTTGTCCAGGCCCTTCTTGAGCACGGCCACGGCGTCCTCGCCCGACTTGGCGCCGACGCCCGAGAGCGCGCCGTAGACGATGCGCTCGGCGAGGCCCTTCTTGCCGTCGAGGAGGATCTTGTTGACGAGCTGCGAGACGATCGGTGCGCCGTAGACGGGGTCAGCAACGACCGGGCGCTTGGGTGCGGGTCCCTTGCGAGGCATTACTTCTTCTCCATCTTCGCGCCGTAGCGGCTGCGAGCCTGCTTGCGGTTCTTCACGGCCTGGGTGTCGAGCGCGCCGCGCACGATCTTGTAGCGCACGCCGGGGAGGTCCTTCACACGACCGCCGCGGACGAGCACCATCGAGTGCTCCTGGAGGTTGTGGCCCTCACCGGGGATGTAGGCGGTGACCTCGGTGCCGTTCGAGAGCTTCACGCGGGCGACCTTGCGGAGCGCCGAGTTCGGCTTCTTCGGGGTGGTGGTGTAGACGCGGGTGCAGACGCCGCGCTGCTGGGGGTTCGCCTTGAGCGCCGGCGCCTTGGTCTTGGTGACCTTCGGCGACCGGCCCTTGCGGACCAGCTGCTGGATGGTGGGCACGTTGCTTCTTCCTGCTGCACGGTGACAGCGCATCGATGTGGTGTGCCGGCTCTGCCGGCTCCATCGGGGATCCACCGCGCACGCTCTCGCGTGCCCTGATCGAACTGGTGGATATGCCGTGGGGGTCGCGGATGCGGATCCGCGGCCCGAGTGAGCTCGTCCGCCCCCTGCGCATGACGCAAGGCGCGCTCGTGCGCACACCCGCTCGATGTTACCGGTGCGGCGAAACCTGGTCAAGCGGCGCGGGATCAGTCCTGGGAGTCGTCGGCGGCGCGCAGGCGGTCGTCGTCGAGCAGCCCCAGATCCGAGCGCGTCACGAGCTGCGAGGAGACGGCGTACTCGACCAGGCGCGCGCGCCGGTTGCTCGCGAGCTTGCCGACCCCGCCGCGCAGCCCCTGCACGCCCATCCGATCGAGCTTGTCGCAGACGTTGTCGAGCTTGCGGTTGAAGCGGCTCATCGTCCAGCCGAGCCGCTCGGCGGCGGCGGCGCTCGAGGGCAGCTCGCTCACCCCCACGCCGTCGCGGCGCAGCATCGGCTCCGCCAGCGCCACGATCAGCAGCTTCTGCAGCTCGGTCAGGCCGACCGGCATCACCGTCGTCTCGCCGGAGGAGCGGCGCCGGTGCTCGGTCGACATCGTGAAGGAGGCGTCGTCGGAGTGCAGGCCGATCTCGTAGGTCGTCGGCCCGGCCGTGAACACGATCGAGCACTCGGAGAAGACGATCGGCAGGCGCGCGCCCGGCGAGAGCCACGACTGCACCGCCCCGCCGCCGGAGGAGATGGTCGCCGAGAGCCGGGTGCCGAGGTTCGAGAGCCACCACAGCCCGTCCTGGTTGCGGATCTCCAGGAACTGCCGGTGCAGGTACTGGTTGTCGTCGACCGTCAGGTCGCCCTCGCGACCGATGATGTACGGCCTGCTCGGGTCGAGCGTGATCCACTCCCCCGCGAACTCCACCTTCAGCTCCGGCACCTGCTCAGCCATCGACGCATCCCTCCGTGTCGTTCGACGATCGCCCGTCCGATCGCACCAGTCGCACCAGGATGCACGTCTCGCCGTCGCTGTCGCGCTCGACCACCAGCTCGGGCGCGGCGGTCTGCGCGGTCACCGGATCGCCGTCGCTGGGCTCGTAGCGGTACTGGAAGGCGTCGCCCTCCTGGGGCTGCGCGTTCGTCCAGGTGAAGCGCACCGTGTCGCCGTCGACGACGCCGTCGACGTTGATCGGGGCGGAGGGCTGCTGCGCGGCGGGCGGCGGGGCGATCGACCGGCTCGGGGCGGCCTGCGGGGGCGGCTCGTCGTTGGTCGTCAGCGCGAGCGCGACGATGCCGATGCCGAGAGCGGCGACGCACGCGGCGCCGACGACGGCGAAGACGGTGCCGCGGCGCGAGCGCGGCGCGGCGGGCTCGCGTGCAGCGCCCATGGCCGCCGGCGCCCTGCGGATGGTCGAGTCGTCGCCCGCGGCGGGCGCCTGCGGCGCGTGCGGGTCGATCGAGACGACCCCGCGGATGCGCGTGGCACCGCCGTCCTCCTCGTCGATCGCCTCGGCCGCGAGCGAGTCGTCGAGCACGTCGAGCGGCGTCACCGGCAGCGCCATCTCGGCCTCGACCTGCTGCAGCGCACGCCCGAAGGCCAGTGCCGTCGACTGCCGGCGCGAGGGATCCGGATCCATCGCCGACTGCAGCACCGCCTCGAGCCGCGGCGGCACGTCGTGGCGCGCCATGGGCGAGATCTCGCCCCGCTGGATGCGGTCGATCAGGTCGACGCTCGTGTTGCTGCCGCCCGGCAGCTCGAACGGCGAGCGGCCGGCCAGCAGGGTCGACAGCGTCGCCGCGAGCGAGAAGACGTCGGATGCGGGGGTCGACCTGGGCGGCTCGAGGAAGGCCTCGGGCGGCGACCAGGGGATGGACATGCCGCTCGCGTCGTCGCCGACGCCGGAGCTCGTCGCGATGCCGAAGTCGGTGAGCGCGGGCCGGTTGTAGGCGGTGACGAGGATGTTGGCGGGCTTGATGTCGCGGTGCAGGATGCCGGCGCGGTGCGCGGTCTCGACGGCGCCGGCGATCTGCACGCCGAGCGTGAGCACCTCGGGCACCGAGAAGCGGTCGCGGCGGTAGCGCACGCCGAGGTTGGGCCGCGGGCAGTACTCCATGGCCAGGAAGGGCCGGCCGTCCGGCGCGATGGCGGCGCCGTAGATCGTCACGATCGCCGGATGGCTCGAGAGCTGGGCCATCACGTTGGCCTCGTGGCGGAAGTTCTCGATCAGCTGCCGGTTCACGGCATCGGGCAGCAGCACCTTCACGGCCACCGTGCGGGAGGGCAGCAGCTGCCGGTAGAGGAACACGTCGGCGAAGCCGCCGGATCCCAGCAGCGACACGTAGTCGTAGCCGGGCAGCTCCGGCGGCGCCGAGGGCGCCCGCTTCGGACTCACGGCGCGGGCTCGATCGCGACGACGACCCCGTCGCCCAGGTCGAGCCGGTCGCCGAGCTGCAGGATGGTCGAGGCCTCAGGCCGCAGCCGCTGCGGGACGGCGCCCTCCTGCAGCAGCAGCGTGCCGTTGGTCGAGCTCAGGTCGATCGCCACGAGGTTCCAGTCCTCGACGCGCAGCTCGAGGTGGCTGCGCGAGATGTCCTCGCTCGGGCTCTCGACGGTCACGAGGCGCGGCACGCGGCCGTCCTCGACCCGCCGCGAGCGCGGCCGGCGGCCGATCACGACGCCGCGGCCGAGCGGCACGCGCTCGCCGGTGGGGAGCACGACGACCGCGACCTCCGGCCGGCGGCGCTGCGCGGCGCTGCTCTCGTCGACGACCGCACCGCAGTGCGTGCAGCGCTGGCTGCCGGGCGCGTTCACGTGCCCCGCGGGGCAGATGGTCGAGAGCACGAGCGGCCCGGTGGCCGGCGGCCCCTCGGCGGCAGCGGTGCCGGCGGGCTGCGCGCCGGCGTGCCCGGATGCCGCGAGCAGCTCGCGCGCCTGGTCGGCGGTGACGGTCATGCCGTCGTGGTCGCCGAGCTCGGCGGATGCGGGCGGGGCGGATGCGGCCGAGCCGGATGCGGGCGGGGCCGGCGCGGGCGGGGCCGACGCGGGCGGCGCCGATGCGGGCGTCGCGGACGGCGCCGGGGCGGCGGGCGGCGCCGTGCGCACGTCGAAGGCCGGCTCGATGAAGCCGGGCACCGAGTCGATCAGGCCGCCGATCGGGTTGCCGGTGTCGCTCGGCACCGGCGACTCGTCGCGCGGGCTCGCGGGCGCGGCCTCCGGCTCGGCCGTCGCCGGAGCCGCTGCCGGAGCCGGAGCCGCTGGCTCATCGACGAGCGGCGCGTCGGCGGCCGGCTCCGCAGCCGGCCCGGGGGTCGGCCCGGGGGCCGGCGCGGGACCGGCGGCGGCACGTGCCTCGGCCGCCTCGCGCGGCGGCACCGTCTGGCCGAACGCGCCGGCGCGCGGCTCCGTGGCGACCGCCTCGGCGCCTGGGGCGTCGACGGCGTCGTGCGCCGTCGCATCCGCCCGCCGCGGTGCGATGCGGACCGCCGCCACGCGCACGACGCCGGCCTCGAGCGGCAGCGCGGGGCCGTCGAGCGCGCCGAGCCCGCCGGCCGCGATCGGCTGGGCGGCGTCGAGCTCGTCGAGCGACCAGGCCTCGCCGTAGCGGTCGGGCAGGGCCGACTCCTGCGCCGCGGCGGGCACCCCGTGGCGGCGCAGCAGCGCGCGCCGCCCGTCGAGGTCGACGAGGGCGAGCAGCGCCGTGGGCTCCGACTCGGCGAGCGCGCGCAGCGTCTCGAGCGAGTCGACGGCCGCGGCCTCGGCGTGCAGCGCGGCGGCGCGCGGGGCCGACAGGTCGCGCTCGCACACCAGCACGACGCGGCCGGCGGCGACGCACCAGGCCTCGCCGGGGACGTACTCGATGCGTGCGTTCATGGCAGCTCCCCCCTCGGGACGGTGTCGTCGAGCGACTGCGCGTGGGTGTCGAACAGGTCGTCGTCGGCGAGCGCCACGGCGTCGACGTCGACCACGACGATCGAGACGTTGTCGCGCGCCCCGGCGTCGAGCGCGCGGCGCATGAGCAGCGCGGCCGCCGCCGCGGGCGATTCGACCTCGCGCAGCACCTGGCCGATCTCGTCGTCCTCGAGCTCGCCCGTCAGCCCGTCGGAGCACACGAGCAGCCGCTGGCCGCGCTCGGCCGGGCGCAGCCACACGTCGGCCGGCTGCCGCTCGCCGGCGCCCAAGGCGCGGGTGATGACGTTGCGGTGCGGGTGGCGGCGCGCCTCGGCCCGCTGGAGCGCGCCGGTCTCGACGAGCTCCTGCACGACCGAGTGGTCGACGGTCACCTGCTGCAGGCGGCCGTGCTCGAGCAGGTAGGTGCGGGAGTCGCCGATGTTGAGGATGAGCCAGTGGGCGACGCCGTCGACGTCGACCAGCACGGTGCCGGAGAGCGTCGTGCCGCCGATCGGCTCGCCGAGCGAGCGCTCGTGCACCGAGTCGAAGGCCCGCTCGACGGCGTGCTCGACGCACTCGACGTCGGCGAGGGTGCGGCCCTTGAGGCTGCGGAAGGCCTCGATCGCGAGCGCGCTCGCGACGTCGCCCGAGGCGTGCCCGCCCATGCCGTCGGCGACCACGAAGACCGGGAAGGAGGCGAAGACGGAATCCTCGTTGACGCTGCGGCGCATGCCGGGGTGCGTCGCGCCCGCCCAGCGCAGCGAGATCGAGGGGTGGCTGAAGCGGAACTCGCCGACGGTGCTCACGATCGACCCCCTGCCGACTCGACCGTCACCGAGCGGTCGCCGAAGCGCACGACGTCGCCGGGCACGAGCGCGAAGGGCTCGCCGGGCGCGAGCGGATGCTCGGTGCCGGCGCGCACGACGCTCGAGCCGTTCGTCGAGGCGCGGTCGACGGCGGCGAGCGGAGCCGCCGTGATGAGCAGGTGCGTCTTCGAGATCGAGCGGGTGTCGTCGGCGATCGGCAGCAGGTGCTCGACCACCTCCCCCTGGCTCGGCGAGGGGTTGCGGCCGATGAGGGCCGCGCCCGTGATGTCGAAGCGGTCGCCGGTGTCGAAGCCGAGCGTCGCGAGCACCGGCTTCCCGCGCGGCCTGGCGCGGGTCACGTCGAGCTCCGGCTCGTCGGCGACGTGCACCTCGATGCGGCGCACGGTGCTCTCGTCGATCTCGCCGTCGACGTCGGGCTCGACGACGGTCTCGTCGCTGATCTCGCTCGGCGCGCTCGCCGGCCGCGGCGCCGGCGAGGAGCGTGGCGAGGGCGGATGCGCGCGGCCCGGCACGCTGTCGACGATGCCGCCGCTGATCGCCAGGCCCGGCCGCTCCGCGGCCTTCGCCCACGCGGTCTGCGGCGCTGCAGGGCGCGCCTGGCCGCTGAGCTCACCGGGGCGGTAGCGCTGCGCGGGGCGCCCGAGCGGCTCGTCGTGCCGCGGCGCTGCCGAGCCGGCCGGCGCGGAGGCCGCGTCGACCGCCTTCCGCGCGCTCAGCATCCGCTTCTCGTGGTACGGGTCGAGGCCGTTCGCGACGTCGACGAACCAGGTCGCGCCGACCTGGTCGAGCCAGCCGCGGCCGCGGCGACGGCTGTCGAACACGGGCGAGACCAGCACGAGGATCGGGCCCACGACGGGCACCAGGAAGCTGAGCCACAGCACGACGGCGCGGGCGAGCGCCCTGCCGATGCCGGGCCGGCCGAGGGTCGCGACGTTGACCGAGCGGATGCCCGTGACGGCCTTGCCGAGCGTGACGCCCTGGCGGCCGTGCAGCACGATCTGCACGATCGCGAACGCGAGGCTGAGGGCGCCGGCGAGGCCGGCTCCGGCCAGCATCCACCCGAAGCCCGGGTCGGCCGCCATCGCCTGCGGGCCGCCGGCGAGGCCCGCCTGCAGCACGGGCGCGGCCGGGATCCAGTACGGCAGCTGCAGCACGGCGAAGGCCGCGAGCTCGATGGCGGATGCGAGGGCGCGGCGCCCGAGCGGCGCGGGCAGCAGGCCGAGCGCCGCGGCGTACGCGGCGTCGGGCCTGCCCGTCTCGTCGCGCACGGGGGCGGCGCCGTGCTGCCCGGGGAGCTCCCAGCTCATCGGCGCCTCCGCTCTCTCCTGCGTCGTCGGAACGACCGCAGCGACAGCACGCCCAGCAGTCGCCGCATCGGCCTCGCCTCCGTTCGCATGCCCTTCACGCTCTGCTCGACATTGAGCCAGAACGCGTCGACATCCTCCTTGGCGGGCTCGCCCGGGCCGAAGACGCCCTCATCGACGAACTCGCCGATCTCGGTCGCTCTCGATCGAGGGTATCGATCCTCGACGGTGGAGGCGACTTCGCGGCGGGTGACGCCGGCCGGCACGGCCAGGCCGAGGTCGACGGCGTGGTCGACCACCTCGTGCCAGCCGCCGGAGAGGCGGTCGCTCTCGCGCTGCGCGCGGTAGCGCCTGCGCCACCTGGCCGCCTTGATCGCGCCGACCACGATGAACGGCGAGGCGAGCAGCAGGATGAGCAGCAGCGAGCCGCCGCCGATCCACAGCCAGATGACCCAGGAGCGATCCTCGATCTCCTCGTCCTCCTCCTGACCCTCGTCGGCGACGGTGTCCGGCGACATGTCGGCGGGCTCCTCCGGCGGCTGCGGGGGCTGCAGCACCTGCGGCTTGGGGTCGGGCTCGGGCTCCGGCTCGGGCTGGATGTCGTCGTTGTCCTCCGGCGGGGTCGGGTCGAACCGCACCCAGCCGTGGCCCTCGAAGGGCACCTCGACCCAGGCGTGCATCTCGCCGCCCGTGAGCTCGACCGGCTCGTCGCCGCCCGGGAAGCCGTCGTCGGGGTAGAGCCCCATGACGACCCGCGCCGGCACGTTGATGCGGTTCAGCGCCAGCGCGAAGGCGGTGGCGTACTGCTCGTCGTCGCCGACCAGCACGTCGCGCTCGAACATCGACTGGATGCGCGAGGCGCCGTGCCCGGCGAGCGAGGGGATGGTGTCGTCCTCGAGGCCGTGGCTGAAGCTGCCGTTCTGCATCAGCCGCTGCATGTTCTGGATGTTCTCGAGCTGGTTCTGGCCCTCGTTGCCCCAGGTGGCCACCCAGGCCTGCAGCAGGTCGGGCACGATCGCCGGGTCGGGCACCGGCACGTCGGTGACGGTCGCGCCCTCGAGCTCCTCGTGCTCGGGCTGCGAGGGCACGATCGCCTCGATCTCGTACGAGTCGCCGGCGCCGAGGCCCTCGAGCGCGATGGCGGTGCCGGTCTGGCCGTTGTAGTGCAGCGAGCTCTGCAGCGCGTCCTCGCGCTCCCCGCCGAAGTCGAGCGACTGGATGTAGCCGACCTCCGGCACCCAGATGCCCGCGTAGTCCTGCACGTCGACCCGCACGTTCGCGGGCTCGCCCGACTGCTGCACGAGCACCTCGTCGCCGATGCGGGCGAAGGAGCCGGAGCCGGACTGCTGCGCGCCCGCGACGGCGTAGACGGTGCCGTCGTAGTAGTCGAAGGTCGCGAGCCGCAGCCGGGATCCCTCCGGCATGCCGCTGACGGTCATCAGCGTGGCGTCCTCGAAGTTCTTGTGCCAGTCGCGGAAGCCCGCGAGCGGGCTGGGGTACTCGGCGAGCTCGATGGGCGGCTCGACGGTGTCGCGCAGCACCGCGCGGCCGGCCGGCTGCACGGGGATGCTGACGAGCCCGGCGACGACGAGCGCGCCGGCGATCATCGCGACCGCCCCGCGGGTGCGCTGCCGCCGCGCCCTGCCGCGGAAGCGCGTGTCGTTCGTGACCTCGACCTCTTCGTTCAGGCCCGTGCGCCACTGCGCCCTGCGCCACGCCCACCAGGCGATCACGACGCCGGCGACGGCGATGCCGAGCACGGCGGGCAGGAAGGCGATCTTGGTGCCGAAGGTGATGCCGACGACGAGCGCCACGATGCCGGGGAGCATCGCGAAGGGGGCGCCGCGGCGCAGTCGCATCGCCAGCACGGTCGCGATCGTCGAGGTGACCAGCAGCGTCAGGAACGGCACGACGAGCAGGCTCGGGAAGCCCTCGGCGGGCGGCTCTGCCGTCAGCAGGCCCTTCCACGAGAAGACGACGCCGAGCAGCAGCTCCTGCCACGCGTCGAGGGTCGGCAGCACGCCGCCGATGGTCTTGCGCGGCACCGCGAGCGCCGGCCCGAACAGCACGAGCGCGAGCACGACGCCCGCGGCCGTCATGAGCCAGCCGCGCAGCGGGCGCAGCGAGGTGAGCACGCCGATGGCGATGCCGAGCAGCGTGCCGCCGAGGCCCGCGATCAGGTAGGCCACTCCGCCGAAGACGGGGCCGAACGAGAGCGTCGCGGCCAGCCCCACGAGGAGGACGGCCGCGCAGTCGATGGCGGCCTGGCGGGGCGTGCGCGGCAGCATGGGCGTCTCGCTCATTGCAGCGCCACCCCCCGCATCACGCGCGGCAGGTCGCTGACGCTGCCGATCGTCGCGAGCGAGACGTCGCCGATGGGCTGCAGCCGGGGCTTGGCGTCCTTCACGACCGTGAAGGCGATCACGCGCGCCTGCGCGGGCAGCAGCGTGCGCGCGCGGCGCACGAGCGCCGGCTCGACGGCGGCGCCGGCGTGCAGCATGATGACGGATGCGCCGGCGTGCTGCTGCGCGATGGTCGCCGAGAGGTCGAGGAAGCGGTCGTGCCGCGGCGACCACTCCACGCCGGAGAGGGCGTCGAGCAGGCGCTTGCCGGTGGTGGCGGGCAGGGTCTGCCGCGAGGTCTGCACCACGACATCCATCTCGTCCCGCACCGCCTGCAGGCCGAGCGATCCCAGGATCGAGATCGCGGTCTCGAACTCGGCCGGGTCGGCGTAGTCGTCGGGCGAGGTCGACAGACCGAGCGCCAGCACGCTGCGTCGGGTCTGCTCGAACTGGCGCACCATGAGCGTGCCGGTGCGGGCCGAGGACTTCCAGTGGATGTAGCGGCGGTCGTCGCCGGCGACGTAGTCGCGCAGCGCGTGGAAGGCGATGTCGCTGTTGGTGAGGTCGCGGGTGGTGATGCCCTCGAGGTCGCGGATGAGGCCCGGCGCCGTCTCGTCGAGCTGCACCGTCTTCGGGTGCACGTAGAGCTCGACCGGGTCGGTCCACTTCACCTGCCGGCGCAGCAGCCCGACGGGGTCGCCGCGCACCGAGCGCACCGGCCCGACCTGCAGGATCGTGCGGCGGCTCGTGGGGATGGCGAAGACATCCTCGTGCACGTCGCCGGGCTTCATGCGCGGCAGGTGGAAGGAGGCGAGCGCCTTGCCGACCGGCACCTCGATGGTGGCCGGCAGCAGCGGCTTCTGCGCCGCCGAGTGGATCTCGATGCGGCCGAGCGCCCGCTCGCCCACGACGACGCGCGTGTAGGCGAGGTCGAGCTCGATGCGATAGCGGTTGCGGCCGATGATGAACGCGATCGCGGCGGCGAGCAGCAGCGCGCCGACGATGCCGATGACGATGAGCTCCTTCCACCCGAGCACGAGGCCGAGGACGAGCGCGACGAGCGTGCCGATCAGCACCGCCCAGCCGAAGCCGGTGATGGGCTCGAGCAGCGGCCACACCCTGCGCCGCACCCAGTCGACGGCCGCCGCGGCCCACGTCTGCACGACCGACTCGTCGCCGACGACGCGGTCGGCGGCGCGCTGCAGGGTGGTGCGCTCGCGCTGCACCCTGCGCCGCAGCCTCGTGGTGTCGGATGCGGTGGCGGTCGACGACGTCGTGTCGCCCGAGCCGGTGTCGGGGTCAGGGGCCGCCTGGACGGTGGAGGTCGGCGTCGCCCGTTCGGGCCTCGTCATGCAGCGTTCTGCCGGTCTTGCGGGGCGGCGACATCGGCGATGGCGCGGTCGATGATGCGGTCGCCCGTGACGCCCGAGAACTCGGCCTCGGGGTCGATGACGATGCGGTGCGCCCAGACCGACTGGGCGAGCTGCTTGATGTCGTCGGGCAGCACGAAGGCGCGGCCCTTCGCGGCGGCCCACACTTTGACGGCGCGCATGAGCGACATCGCGCCGCGCACCGAGACGCCCAGGCGGGTGTCCTTCGACTCGCGGGTGTGCTCCGAGAGCTGCGCGACGTAGTCGAGCACCGCATCGTCGACGTGCACGGTGGCGGCGAGGTCGATCATCTCGGCGATCGCGCTCGTGGTGATCACCGGCTGCACGCCCGCGGAGGCGTTGCGCACCGAGGCGCCCGCCAGGATGCGCACGGTCTGCTCGCGGCCCGGGTAGCCGATCGAGGTCTTCATCAGGAAGCGGTCGAGCTGTGCCTCCGGCAGGCGGTACGTGCCGGCCTGCTCGATGGGGTTCTGGGTCGCGATCACCATGAAGGGGCGGCCGACCTCGTAGGGCGTGCCGTCGACGGTCACGCGGCCCTCCTCCATCACCTCGAGCAGCGCCGACTGCGTCTTGGGGCTCGCGCGGTTGATCTCGTCGGCGAGCACGATGGAGGCGAAGATCGGGCCCTTGTGGAACTCGAACTCGCCGGTCTTCTGGTCGTAGACCGTGACGCCGGTGACGTCGGAGGGCAGCAGGTCGGGCGTGAACTGGATGCGGTGGTTCGTGCCCTGCACCGTGGCGGCCATCGACTTCGCGAGCTGCGTCTTGCCGGTGCCGGGTGCGTCCTCGAGCAGCAGGTGGCCCTCGGCGAGCATCGCGGTGAACGCGAGCCGGATGACATCCTCCTTGCCGAGCACGACGGTGCCGACGTTGTCGACGAGTCGGGTGAACGTCTCGGCGAACCAGGTCGCCTGCTCACGGGTCATCGATGCGTTCATGGTGTTCCCTATCGTCGTCATGGCCAGTTCACTCTCGGCGTGGTGAGGTCGATGCCGTTGCCGGTCACGTGCATCCACGCCTGTCCGGCGAAGCCGGAGTAGCAGGTGTTGTTGTCGCCCGCCTCGCCCTGGTACTCGGCGATCGTGCTGCCGTTGCGGCTGGTGATGTTCACCCTGCCGCTCTCGAACGGGTTGCCCGCGCCGTTGCTGGAGCCCGTGTTGTGGCAGGTGAAGCTGTAGACGCCGGTCTCGAAGTCGGTCCAGTTGAGCTGGTACCACTGGCAGGTCTCGCCGTTGTTGCCCTGGCAGTCGCCCGGGTAGGCCGCTCCGCCGCCGCTGAGCGTGATGCTCGGGTTCAGCCGTTCCTCGGCCGTCGCGTCGGCCGTCGCGGTCGTGGTCTGCGCCCCGTGCCCGGATTCGCTCGCGCCGGTCGTGGTCTCGACCGTGATGCGGACGGTCTCGCCGCCGCGCGCGTTCGCCGTCTGGGAGCCGCTGTTGCCGACGTTCTGCCAGCTGCCGTTGCCGATCCGGATCCTGGTCGAGATGTCGCGGCCGTTGCGGCCCGGCGCCGACCAGTTGAACGTCACCTGCTCGACCTGGCCGCTGCCGCTCGCGCTCGGGCTGCCGATCGCGCCGTAGGGCCTCGCCTGGTTGCCGGCGTTGGTCCAGCCGCTCGCGTAGGTCGTGCCGTCGATGACGGCGACCGCGCGCACCTGCATCGTGTACGGCCCGCCGTTGTTGCCCATGCCGGTGTAGGTGCCGCCGGGGCCGAAGGACTGCGTGCCGGCGCCGCCGCCCTGCACCTCGTACCGCACCTCGTTCGCGCGCAGGCCGTTGGTGCTGCCCGGCGTCCAGGTGACGACCGAGTCGGTGTTCCCGTCGGATGCGCTGACGCCGCGGGGCGCGTCCGGTGCGGTGAAGGTGCGGATCGGGCTCGAGGCCGCGGACGGCGTGCTCGTGCCCGCGTCGTTCGTGGCGGTGACGGTGAAGGTGACGTTCTCGCCCTCGGCGGGGAAGCGGAAGTTGGCGCTCGTGCCGGTGACCACCGCGGGCTCCGCCCCGTTCGAGGGCGTGACGGTGTACTGCTCGATGGGCGCGCCGTTCGCGTTCGGCGCCGTCCAGCCCACCTGCACCTGCACCTCGCCGGGGATCGAGCGGTCGGGCGTCGCCCGCACGCCCTCCACCTGCATGGGCGGCCCGGCGGGCGTGACCGGCTGCGAGTAGGCCGAGAAGTCGCTCGGCTCGACGGCCAGGTTCACCGCCTGCACGCGGAACTGGTACGACTTGCCGTTCGTCAGGCCGGTCCAGGTGTGATTGAGGCCCTGCACCTCCTGCGAGACGGCGCCGTTCGGTGCCGGCGGCGAGATCTCGACGATGTAGTGCTGGATGGGCGAGCCGTTGTTGACCGGCGCCTCCCACGACAGCGCCACCTGCGTGTCGCCGCGCTGGCGCTGCGGCGGCGCGGGCTGCTCGGGCCGCACGTCGGGCCGGGCCTCGCGGGAGGCGGCAGAGGGGTCGGAGTCGCCGACCTCGTTCTGCGCCACCACCTGGAACGTGTAGGTGACGTTGTTCGTGAGCCCGTCGATCACGCAGGTGGTCGAGCCGCACTCCTGCGACACCGAGCCGTCGGCCGACTGCACGACGTAGCCGGTGATCGGGGCGCCGTTCGAGGCAGGGGGCGCCCAGGTGAGCGTCACCTGCGAGTCGCCGACGGCGTCGACGTTCGGGCGCGGCGGCGCCTCGGGCGCACCCTTGACGTTGAGCGTCAGGGTGCCCGAGACCTGCCGCTGCGCGAGCTCGGTCGCGTCCTGCACCGTGTAGCGCACCGTGAGCACGCCCGAGAAGTCGGCGCCGGGGGTGACCGTCACCTCGCTCTCGGTGAAGCCGATGTCGCCCTGGCCGGAGACCACCTCAGCCGAGATCATGCGCAGGGGCAGGCCGTCCCGCGCGAAGGGGTTGAAGTCGTCGGCCACCACGTCGAGCGTGAACGGCTCGCCCTGGATCGCCTCGCCGGTGTTGTCGCGCGCGATCGGCATCGGCCGGTTCGTGGGCACCACCTCGACCACCACGGTGCCGGGCGCGCGGTTGCCGTGCCTGTCGACCGCGACGATCTGGAAGGAGCCCGTCGCGCCCGGCGGCGTGTTCACCTCGGCGGTGGCAGTGACGATCGAGTCGGCGAGCGTCACGTCGACGCCGCTCATGGATCCGCCCGTGAGCTCATAGCTCATGCTCTCGAGGTCGCCGGGGTCGGGGTCGGTGGTCGCGTCGCGCAGGTCGAACTGCGTCGCGCCCTCGCCCGCGACCGGGCGCAGCACCGCGCCGGCGAACACCGGGGCGACGACGCTCGACGGCGTGACGTCGATCGGGATCGTCAGCATCGCGGTCGTGCCGTCCTCGGGGCCGCTGCCGTCGGTGACCTCGAACGTGATCGATGCCGGGCCGACGTAGCCCTGGGGCGAGCGGAACTGCAGCGTCTCGGTGTCGGCGATGAGGCCGGTGTCGTCGTCGTTCACGGCCGTGACGGTGTCGCCGGAGGTGATGCGCGGCGGGTTGCCGTTGGAGGTCGTCACCCAGTCGCGCAGCGGCAGCTCGCGCAGGATGCCGGAGGGGATCTGGACCGGCTCGGTGCGCGAGAGGAAGGGCGCTCGGTCGCGCACCGGCGGCACGGCGACGAAGGCCTCGGAGGTGAGCCCGTCGATGTCGCTCACGCGGTAGGTGACGACCTGGAACTCCTCGCTCGGCACCACCTGCACCGTGTCGCCGGCGACCGTGCCGGGGCCGGTCACGATCGAGAGCTCGAGCTCGCTCGGGTCGCCGTCCGGGTCGAGGTCGTTCTCGAGCACCGGCACGTCGAGCGGCACGCCCAGCTCGACGCCGTCGCGGGGCAGGGGGTCGTCGCGAGCGAGCGGCGGCAGCAGCGGCGCATCCTCGGCCACGGTGACGACGACCGAGCCCGTCGTCGACGCGCCCCGCGCATCCGCCACCGTGTAGGTGAACTGGTAGTCGCCGGGCTCGGCGGGCGAGCGCAGGTCGACCGTGCCGCGCTCGCCGTTGACCTCGGCGTCGGCGAGCTCGGCGGGCAGCTCGAGCCCGTCGGCCCTGAGCGTCAGGGCGTCCTGATCGGGATCGGAGTCGTTCTCGAGCACCGCGATCGCCACCGAGCGATCGGGCCGCACGGTGACGAGGTCGACCTCGGCGAACGGCGTCTGGTTGACGTCGGCGGCCTGCGCGATGCCGATGATCGCGGTCGCGGTGCCCTCGGCGCCCCAGCGGTCGCGCACGCGGTACGTGAACTCGACGGTGCCGGCGCTGTCGGGGAAGGCCTGGAAGTCGAAGTAGTCGGGGCCGACCTCCGGCAGGATGCGGCCGCCCTCGGGCCCCGTGTCGTAGCCGACGAGCTCGACGCCGTCGCCGTCGGGGTCGATGCCGTCGAGCGGGATGGGGATGCGCACGGTCGAGCCGGCGAGCACGCGCGAGGTGACCGTCTCGGGCGCCGGCGGGGTGTTCTGCTCGGCGTCGCGCGGCACGATCGTCACGGCGACGGTCGCCGAGTCGCGGTTGCCGAGCTCATCGGTGATCTCGTACGCGACGGTCGCGCGCGTCGGGGCGTCGACGAGCGCGTGCACGCGCAGCTGGCCCTCGGCGACGAAGGCGATGCCCTCCGAGGCGTCGGCGAAGCTCGTGTCGACCACCTCGTCGACGATCTCGAACGGCGTGCCGTCGGGCGAGAAGTCGTTGGCGAGCACGTCGATCGTCGCGTAGTCGCCGGCGCGCACCGTCGCGACGTCGTCGACGGCCTTGGGCGCGCGCGGCTGCGCGGGCGGCGCGACCGGGATGACCTCGATGGTGCCGGTCTCGGAGTAGCGGCCGTTCGAGACGGTGTAGGTGAACTGGAAGGGCGCGTCGAGGCCGTTGTCGCGGATGCTGACGATGCGGCGGTCGCGCAGCTCGACCGTGATGGGCGCGGCGCTCTCGATCGAGAACTGCTGCACGACCAGCACGCCGCCCGCGGGGTCGACGTCGTTGGCGAGCAGGTCGACCAGGGCCGAGCCCTGCTGCGGCAGCAGGGCCGTGTCGCGCACCGCCACCGGGCGGGCCTCCTCGTCGGGCGTGCGGATGTCGATGCGGATGCGGCCGACGCTCGGCAGCGGGCCGTCGGCGATCATGTAGGTCAGGTAGTGGGTGCCGACCGGGCCCGACTGCACGGTCACCGTGCCGGTCGCAGAGTCCCACACCATCTCGACGCCCTCCGCGGGCTCGACCGAGGCGAGCCGCAGCGGCCGGCCGGAGGGCGAGTAGTCGTTGAGCATCGGCCGGATGGTCGCCTCGCGGCCCTCGATGGTGCTGACGAAGTCGGCATTGGCGAGCGGCGGCGCGTCGCCGCGCTCGCGCACGTCGACCTCGACCTCGCCGGTCGTCTCGCTGCGGCCGTCCGAGACGGTGACGGTGAGGGTCTGCACGCCCACGTCGCCGGTCGCCGTGTAGATGAGCCGGCCGGAGGGGTCGGTCTGGATCGTGTCGCCGGAGTCGGTCGTCGCGCCCGTGAGGTACATGTCGTCGCCGTCGGGGTCGACCCAGTCGGCGAGCACCTGGTACTCGTACTCGCCGCCCTGCTCGACCGCGAAGGCCTGCGCCCGCAGCTGCTCGGGCACGCCGTTCTCGCCGTCGCTGCTCGCCTGCACCCGCACGCCCGCGGAGTCGGTGCCGCCGCGCCCGTCGGCGATCTCGTAGTTGAAGGTGAAACCGCCGGAGAAGCCCTCCGGCAGCTGCAGCTGCAGCTCGGAGTCGTTCGAGACCGGCGAGACGGCGACCCCCTCCGGCAGGTCGCCGACGACCCTGGCGGTGAGCACGTCGCCGTCGGCGTCGCTGTCGTTCCACAGCACCGGGAGCACGGTCGAGCGGCCCGGTCGCGCGCCGAAGCGGTCGTCGTTCGCATCCGGGTCGGTGTTCTCGTCGGTCAGCGGCGGCGGCTGGTTGGTCAGCAGATCCTCGGTCGACTCGGAGTCGTCCTCCTCGCTCGTCTCCTCCGACTCCTCCGGCAGCAGGTCGTCCCAGTTGTCGACCAGCACGAGGGTGTCGGAGAGCAGCCACGACGAGCCCTCGGCGTACTGGTTCAGCACCACCGCGTCGCGGTTGATGCGGAAGGTCGCGGGGCTGCCGTCCATCTCGGGCACCTGCTGCTCGCTGCGCTCCTGCCCCTCGCAGTCGCGCACGAACTGCGCGCTGCCCGTCCAGACGGCGTAGACGCAGCCGCCCAGCTGCACCGGGCGCACGGCATCGCCGCCGCCCTGCCGCTGCTCGACCTCGGCCGCCCCGCCGCCCATGGGCTGGTGGATGAGCTGGTTCGGCGTCGTCAGCACCACCCGGTCGGATGCGTCGCCGACCAGCTGCACGGCGGCGTCGCCCGGCACCTCGACGGCGCCGCCGGGCAGCAGCAGCGTCGACGTCGCGCGGTCGAGCACGACCGCCTCGCTGCCGACGGCGGTGACGAGCGGCTCCTGCATCTCGCGCAGCTCGCCGCGCTCGCGCACCACGGGCTCGGCGAAGCCGCCCTCGTCGAGCAGCGGGATGGTGATCTGCTGTCCGTCGCGCGGCGAGACGGCGTGCACGGTGCCGTCGCGGCCCACCTCGACGGCTGCGCCCTCACCGAGCTCGGCGATCGCCTCGGTCTCGGGCGAGAAGCCGCTGAAGTCGCCGAAGCCCATCGCCCACAGCATGCCGTCGGCCGGGTCGAGGATCGCGACGACTCCGCCGCCCATGGCGATCCTGCCCTGCGGCGGCAGCTGCACGCTCGAGCCGAGCGACACCTGCACGGGGTCGACGAGGATGGCGGCGGATGCCTCCTGGTTGTGGAGCAGGACGTCGTCGCCGTCCTGCAGCACGTCGAAGCTCGCGGTCGGCGAGGTGAGCCCGGCGTCGAGCTCCTCTGCCTGGATGTTGATGCGGCCGAGCTGCTGGCTCTCCTGCTTCGTCACCCAGACGCCGCCGTCGTTCAGCTCGACGTCGGTCGTGGTGAAGCCGTCGTACGTGAAGGCGAGGATGCCGAGCGCGACGGAGACGGCGGTGACGAGCGCACCCGCCACCGTCGACCTGCGATGGCGCCTGATCCACCGAAGCAAACCGGCATCCCCTTTCCGGGCCAGCCCGGGAGCAGGGAAGCCTGCGGCCGCAGGGGTAGCCCCGGATATTGTGCCAGAACTCAGGAAACGGTTACCTGGGCGAAAGGTGTGGCGCTACCCCCGCGCGCGCTCGTAGGCTGCGAGCCGCTCGGCATTCTCGGCGTTGAACTCCTCGAGCGCCTGCCGGTTCGCCTCCCGGGCCTTGCGTCCGCGGCGGGAGACGATGCCGCCCACCCAGACGGGCACCTCGCGCGCGATGACGAACGCGAGCACCGACAGCGGCGCCAGCAGCAGCTGGCCGAGCGACTGCGGGTCGATGCCCGGCAGCGCGGTGTAGCCCGCCCAGCCGCCCTGCTCCTCCATGAACGCGCCGCCGATGTGCGCCGCGTAGACGAGCAGCGCGACGATGAACGCGCCGAGCACGTGCGCCCACCAGCCGGCGCGGTTCACGATCAGCGTCACGATCCAGTAGGCGAGGAAGAACACCACGACGGGCAGCAGGTACGAGGGCCGCAGCCACACCGACTGCAGCGTCTCGGTCGCGTCGAACGCGCGGTCGAAGAGGAAGCCGACCGCGAAGTAGGCGGCGGCGAAGACGAGCGCGAAGATGAGCGTCGCGAGCAGGGCGACGGCGAAGCCCACGCCGCGCGCGCCCTTTCGCCGCGGCGGCAGCGGCTCCTCGACCAGCACGATCGGCGTGCCGCCGCTCGCGGCGGCACGCGCCGTCTCGTCGTCGACAGGGATCGAGGAGGCGGGCACCTCGTCGCGGATGATGCCGAAGCGCTCGGTGCGCTGCTCGGCGCCCGGCTGCGTCTCGAGCACGCGCGTCGAGGCGGCGCCGTCGGTCTCCTGCGCGGGCATCGCCTGCGTGGCGCCGTCGTCCGCGCCCGCATCCGTGGGCTGCGCGTCCATGGCCTGGGTGGGCGCCGGCTCCGAGAACTCCGGGGCGGCCGGGTCCGCGCCGTGGCGCGGGGAGGAGGCGGCGCCGGCGCCAGCGAGCGCTGCCGCGCCGCCTGCACCCGCACCGCTCGCGTCGCCCTCTGCGCCGTCGGCGTCGCCGTCGGCGTCGCCGTCGGCGTCGGCCGGGTCGCCGTCGGAGCGGCGCCGCAGGCCGAACGAGGGCCGGCGGGGCTCGACGAGCGCGGGCGGTGCAGCGTCGTCGGCGCCGTCGGCGGGCGGGGCATCCTCCGGGCGCTGCTCGAGCGAGCTCTCTGCTGCCTCGCCGTGCGCGGCGTCAGCCGTGCCGCGCGCCTCGTCGGGGTGCGCGGCGGAGTGCGAGGGGCCGCGCAGCGTCGAGGGCGCGATCACGGTGGGCTCGACGCCCGCGTCGCCGGTGCGCTGCTCGTCGCCGGCGCGCGGCTCCGGCGCGTCCCGCGTGTCGAGCACGGCGGTGTCGGTGTCGTCGGCCGCCATCTCGCGCGTCGACTCGGCATCGTGCTCGACGAGCTGCTGGTGCTCGTCGTGGTCCTGCACCGACACCGCTGCGACCTCGGCCTCGTCGGGAGCGATCTCGGCGGAGTCGTACGTGACCTCGGTCTCGTCGGCGGTCGCGGCATCGGCCGCCGCGGCGTCGCTGTCGGCGGCCGGGCTCTCAGCCGGCGTGCTGCCGAAGAACCGATCGCGCCACGAGGTGGGCTGCTCGTCGCTCATCGTCAAACCTCCTGCGGCGGCACGGTGCCGCGTCGTGGGGCGATTCTAGGCATGCGGGGGTGCGTGCGGCCTGCGGCGCACCGCGACGAGCGCAATCGTGCGCACGACGAAGGGGCCGCATCCGTTGCTGGATGCGGCCCCTTCGTGGAACGAGATCTCGTGACGCGTGCCGGCTGCGCCGGCGCGCTCCTCGATCTTTAGTCCTTCGCGCTCACGGTCGTGAGCGCTCCGGACTAAACGATCTTGCCGGGCTCCTCGGTGAACTCGCCGCCGGTGAAGGCGTCGAAGTCGAGGTAGGAGAGGTCCGACTCGTCGACCCCGCCGGCGTCGGCGAACAGGCGGTTCGGATAGCGCTCCGCCTTCGCCTCCTCCGTGGCCTCGACCGAGACGTCGCGGTAGCGCGACAGGCCGGTGCCCGCGGGGATGAGCTTGCCGATGATGACGTTCTCCTTGAGGCCGAGCAGCGGGTCGCGCTTGCCTGCGAGTGCCGCCTCGGTGAGCACCTTGGTGGTCTCCTGGAAGGAGGCCGCCGAGAGCCACGACTCCGTCGCGAGCGACGCCTTGGTGATGCCCATGACCTCCTGGCGGGCCGAGGCGGTCTTCTTGCCGTCGGTCAGCGCGGCGCGGTTGAGCTCGTTGTACCGCGAGCGGTCGACGAGCTCGCCGGGCAGCAGGTCGGTCTCGCCGTGGTCGACGACGGTGACCTTGCGCAGCATCTGGCGCACGATGACCTCGATGTGCTTGTCGTGGATCGGCACACCCTGCGAGCGGTACACGTCCTGCACGCCCGAGACCAGGTGCTTCTGCACCTCGCGGACGCCGCGCACGCGCAGCACCTCCTTGGGGTCGACCGCGCCGACCTGGATCTGCTGACCCTGCTCGACGTGGTCGCCGTCGCCGACCTCGAGGGTCGCACGGCGCAGCACCTGGTAGGTGATCTCCTCATCGCCGTTGTCGGGCACGATGACGACGCGCTTCGACTTCTCGTCCTCCTCGATGCGCACGCGGCCCGCCACCTCGGCGATGGGCGACGAGTTCTTCGGGGTGCGAGCCTCGAAGAGCTCCGTCACGCGGGGCAGACCCTGCGTGATGTCGCTCGCGCCCACCGAACCACCGGTGTGGAAGGTGCGCATCGTCAGCTGCGTGCCGGGCTCGCCGATCGACTGGGCGGCGATGATGCCGACCGCCTCGCCGATGTCGACGAGCAGACCGGTGGCCAGCGAGCGGCCGTAGCAGTGGGCGCAGACGCCGACCGCCGACTCGCACGTGAGCACCGAGCGCACCTTGACCGTCTCGACGCCCGCGGCGATGAACGCACGGATCTCGCGGTCGCCGATGTCCTGGCCGCCCGTGGCGAGCACCGTGCCGTCCGCACCGACGACATCCGTCGCCAGGTTGCGGGCGTAGACCGCCGACTCGACGTTCTCGTGCAGCACGAGCTGGCCGTCGATGGTCTCGGCGATCGGCACCTCGAGGCCGCGCTCGGTGCCGCAGTCGTCCTCACGGATGATGACGTCCTGCGACACGTCGACCAGGCGGCGCGTGAGGTAGCCCGAGTCGGCCGTGCGGAGCGCCGTGTCGGCCGAGCCCTTGCGGGCGCCGTGGGTGGCGATGAAGTACTCCGCCACCGTCAGGCCCTCGCGGTACGAGGAGATGATCGGGCGCGGGATGACCTCGCCCTTCGGGTTCGTCACGAGGCCGCGCATGCCGGTGATGTTGCGGACCTGGATCCAGTTGCCGTTCGCGCCCGCCGTGACCATGCGGTAGATCGAGTTGTCCTTGTCGAACGCTTCCTGGGTCGCCTTCTGGACGTCGTTCGTCGCCCGGGTCCAGAGCTCGGTGAGGTCGCTGCGACGCTCGGCGTCGGTGATGAGACCCTTCTCGAACTTCGACTGGATGCTGGCCGCCGACTTCTCGGCCTCGGCCACGATCTCGTCCTTGCGCGCCGGCGTGATGACGTCGGAGAGCGCGACCGAGATGCCCGAGCGGGTCGCCCAGTAGAAGCCCGCGTCCTTGATCTTGTCGAGCGTCTGCGCGACGACCACCTTCGGGTAGCGCTCGGCGAGCGCGTTCACGATCAGCGAGATGACCGGCTTCGTCGCGGCCTCGGCCACGAACGGGAAGTCGTCGGGCAGCAGCTCGTTGAAGAGCGCGCGACCCAGCGTCGTCTCGTGCAGGAAGGTCTCGCCGTCGACGAACCCCTCCGGGCGATCCTGGTCGCGGAAGACCAGGCCCGAGAGGCGGATGCGCACCACGGCACCGAGGTCCAGGGAGCCCTGGTCCATGGCCATGATCGCCTCGGCGACCGAGGAGAACGCACGGCCGGTGCCGATGCCGTCCTCCTTCACCGTGGTGAGGTGGTGCAGACCCGAGACCATCTCGTGCGAGGGCAGCGTCACCGGTCGGCCGTCGGACGGCTTCAGGATGTTGCTCGAGGCGAGCATCAGCACGCGCGCCTCAGCCTGCGCCTCGACCGAGAGCGGCAGGTGCACGGCCATCTGGTCGCCGTCGAAGTCGGCGTTGAACGCCGCGCAGACGAGCGGGTGCAGCTGGATGGCCTTGCCCTCCACGAGCTGCGGCTCGAAGGCCTGGATGCCGAGGCGGTGCAGCGTGGGCGCACGGTTCAGCAGCACGGGGCGCTCGCGGATGATCTCCTCGAGCACGTCCCACACCTGCGGCTTCGAGCGCTCCACCATGCGCTTGGCGTGCTTGATGTTCTGCGAGTGGCCCAGGTCGATCAGGCGCTTGATGACGAACGGCTTGAACAGCTCGAGCGCCATCTGCTTCGGCAGGCCGCACTGGTGCAGCTGCAGCTGCGGGCCGACCACGATGACCGAGCGGCCCGAGTAGTCGACGCGCTTGCCGAGCAGGTTCTGACGGAACCGGCCCTGCTTGCCCTTGAGCATGTCGGAGAGCGACTTCAGCGCGCGGTTGCCGGTGCCCGTGACGGGACGGCCGCGGCGGCCGTTGTCGAACAGGGCGTCGACCGCCTCCTGCAGCATGCGCTTCTCGTTGTTCACGATGATCTCGGGAGCACCGAGGTCGAGCAGGCGACGGAGGCGGTTGTTGCGGTTGATGACGCGGCGGTAGAGGTCGTTCAGGTCGCTCGTCGCGAAGCGGCCACCGTCGAGCTGCACCATCGGGCGCAGCTCCGGCGGGATGACCGGGACGACGTCGAGCACCATCGCTGCCGGGCTGTTGCCCGTCTGCAGGAACGAGTTGACGACCTTGAGGCGCTTGATCGCACGGATCTTGCGCTGGCCCTTGCCCTCGGCGATCTGCGTGTGCAGATCCTCGGCCTCGGCGACCAGGTCGAACGACAGCAGGCGCAGCTTGATCGCCTCGGCGCCCATGTGGCCCTGGAAGAACTCGCCGTACAGGTCGACGAGGTCGTGGTAGGTGGCGTCCTCAGCCTTCAGGTCGCCGACCTTCAGGGTGCGGAAGTCGTCGAAGACGCGCTCCATCTGGGCGATCTCGTCGTCGGCGAACTTGCGCAGCTGCGCCATCTCGCGCTCGCCGGCGTCCTTGACCTTGCGCTTCTGGTCGGCCTTCGCGCCCTCCTCCTCGAGCTGGGCGACGTCGGTCTCCAGCTGCGACAGGCGGGCGGCGATGTCGGCGTCGCGGCGCTTCTCGATCTCGCCGACCTTGAGGCGCAGCTCCTGCTCGAGCTGCGGCAGGCGCTCGTGACGCGCATCCTCGTCGACCTGGATGATCATGTACGCCGCGAAGTAGATGACCTTCTCGAGGTCCTTCGGCGCCATGTCGAGCAGGTAGCCGAGACGGCTGGGCACGCCCTTGAAGTACCAGATGTGCGTGACGGGGGCGGCGAGCTCGATGTGGCCCATGCGCTCGCGGCGCACCGACGACTTCGTGACCTCGACACCGCAGCGCTCGCAGACGATGCCCTTGAAGCGCACGCGCTTGTACTTGCCGCACGCGCACTCCCAGTCGCGGCTGGGACCGAAGATCTGCTCGCCGAACAGGCCGTCCTTCTCCGGCTTCAGCGTGCGGTAGTTGATGGTCTCCGGCTTCTTCACTTCGCCGTGGGACCAGCCCCGGATGTCGTCGGCCGTAGCCAGGCCGATCCGCAGCTCATCGAACGTTGTTGCGTCGATCAATGCAATTCCCTCTTGTCGAATTCTCTGGCTGCCGGATCAGATGTCGTCGATCGACGACAGCTCGGGGCGGGAGATGTTGATGCCGAGCTCCTCGGCGGTGCGGAGTGCCTCGTCCTCGTCATCGCGGAGGGTGACGACGTCACCGGCCGCGTTGAGCACCTCGACGTTCAGGCACAGCGACTGCATCTCCTTCATGAGCACCTTGAAGGACTCGGGGATGCCGGGCTCCTGGATGTTCTCGCCCTTGACGATCGCCTCGTACACCTTCACGCGGCCGACGATGTCGTCCGACTTGATGGTGAGCAGCTCCTGCAGCGTGTAGGCGGCGCCGTACGCCTCGAGCGCCCAGACCTCCATCTCGCCGAAGCGCTGACCGCCGAACTGCGCCTTCCCGCCCAGCGGCTGCTGGGTGATCATCGAGTACGGGCCGGTCGAGCGCGCGTGGATCTTGTCGTCCACGAGGTGGTGCAGCTTGAGGATGTACATGTAGCCGACCGAGATCGGGAACGGATACGGCTCACCGGAGCGGCCGTCGAACAGGCTCGCCTTGCCGGAGCCGTCGATGAGGCGCACGCCGTCGCGCGTCGGGAGCGTCGCGTCGAGCAGCCCGATGATCGACTCCTCGGTCGCGCCGTCGAAGACCGGCGTCGCCACCTTGGTGTCGGCGGGCGCCTCGAGCGTCGCCGGGTCGAGGCCCTTCGACCACTCGGGGGTGCCCTCGACCTTCCAGCCCGTCTTCGCGATCCAGCCGAGGTGCGTCTCGAGCACCTGGCCGAAGTTCATGCGCTTCGGGATGCCGAGCGGGTTGAGCACGATGTCGACGGGCGTGCCGTCCTGGAGGAACGGCATGTCCTCCTCGGGCAGGATCTTGGCGATCACGCCCTTGTTGCCGTGACGGCCGGCGAGCTTGTCGCCCTCGGTGATCTTGCGCTTCTGCGCGATGTAGACCACGACCTTCTCGTGCACGCCGGAGCCGAGCTCGTCGTCGCCGTCCTCAGCGCGGAACTGCTTGACGGCGATGACCGTGCCCTGCTCGCCGTGGGGCACCTTGAGCGAGGTGTCGCGCACCTCGCGGCTCTTCTCGTTGAAGATCGCGCGCAGCAGGCGCTCCTCGGCGCTCAGCTCGGTCTCGCCCTTCGGCGTGACCTTGCCGACCAGGATGTCGCCGGGCACGACCTCTGCGCCGATGCGGATGATGCCGCGCTCGTCGAGGTCGGCCAGCAGGTCGGGGCCGACGTTCGGGAGGTCACGGGTGACCTCCTCCTTGCCCAGCTTGGTGTCGCGGGCGTCGACCTCGTACTCCTCGATGTGGATCGACGAGAGCACGTCGTCCTTCACGAGGTTCTGGCTGAGGATGATGGCGTCCTCGTAGTTGTGGCCCTCCCACGGCATGAACGCCACGAGCAGGTTCTTGCCGAGCGCGAGCTCGCCGTTCTCCGTCGCGGGGCCGTCGGCGATGACCTCGCCGGCCTCCACGCGGTCGCCTGCGGAGACGATCACGCGGTGGTTGTACGACGTGCCCTGGTTCGAGCGGGCGAACTTGCGCAGGAAGTACTGCTGCGTGCCGCCCTCGTCGAGCTGCACCGTGACCAGATCGGCCGAGACCTCTGCGACGACACCCGAGGCATCCGCCGTGATGACATCGCCGGAGTCGATGGCCGCGAAGCCCTCCATGCCGGTGCCGACGAGCGGCGACTCGGAGCGCACCAGCGGCACGGCCTGACGCTGCATGTTCGCGCCCATCAGGGCGCGGTTGGCGTCGTCGTGCTCGAGGAACGGGATGAGGCTCGTCGCGACCGACGCCATCTGGCGCGGCGAGACGTCCATGTAGTTGACCGTCATCGGGTCGACGAGCTCGACCTCCTCGCCCTTCTTCCGGGCGACCACGCGCTCCTCCGTGAAGCGCTGCTTCGCGTCGAGGGGGTTGTTGGCGTGCGCGACGATGAACTCGTCCTCCTCGGAGGCCGTCAGGTAGTCGATCGTCGTGCTGACGACGCCCTTCTCGACGCGGCGGTACGGCGTCTCGATGAAGCCGAAGGAGTTGATGCGGCCGAAGGTCGCGAGACGGCCGATGAGGCCGATGTTCGGGCCCTCAGGGGTCTCGATCGGGCACATGCGGCCGTAGTGCGAGGGGTGCACGTCGCGCACCTCGACGCCGGCGCGCTCGCGCGAGAGGCCGCCGGGGCCGAGCGCCGAGAGCGTGCGCTTGTGGGTCAGGCCCGCGAGCGGGTTGTTCTGATCCATGAACTGCGACAGCTGGCTGGTGCCGAAGAACTCCTTGATCGCGGCGCTCACGGGGCGCACGTTGATCAGGGTCTGCGGGGTGATCGCCTCGATGTCCTGCGTCGACATGCGCTCGCGCACGACGCGCTCCATGCGCGCCAGGCCCGTGCGGACCTGGTTCTGGATCAGCTCGCCGACCGCGCGGATGCGGCGGTTGCCGAAGTGGTCGATGTCGTCCACGTCGAGGCGGATGTCGACGCTCTCGCCCTTGCGGACGCCCTTGATCGTCGTCTCCTCGGCGTGCAGCGCGACGAGGTACTTGATGGTCGCGACGATGTCGTCGACCGAGAGCACCGAGTCGCTCATGGGCACGTCGATGCCGAGCTTGCGGTTGATCTTGTAGCGGCCGACCTTCGCGAGGTCGTAGCGCTTCGGGTTGAAGTAGAAGTTGTCGAGCAGCGCGCGGGCGGCCTCGGCGGCGACCTGCTCGCCCGGACGCAGCTTGCGGTAGATGTCGCGGAGGGCGTCCTCCTTCGACATCGGCACGTCCTTCTCGAGCGTCGCCATGATCGACTCGTAGCCGGCGAACTCGCGGGCGATGTCCTCGCTCGTCAGGCCGAGGGCCTTCAGGAAGACCGTGACCGACTGCTTGCGCTTGCGGTCGATGCGCACGCCGACGGCGTCGCGCTTGTCGATCTCGAACTCGAGCCATGCGCCGCGGCTGGGGATGACGCGGGCCGAGTAGATGTCCTTGTCGGAGTTCTTCTCCGGGGTGCGGTCGAAGTAGACGCCGGGGCTGCGGACGAGCTGCGAGACGACGACGCGCTCGGTGCCGTTCACGATGAACGTGCCCTTCTCGGTCATGAGCGGGAAGTCGCCCATGAAGACCGTCTGCGACTTGATCTCGCCGGTCTCGTGGTTCATGAACTCCGCGGCGACGTAGAGCGGGGCGGCGTAGGTCTTGCCGCGCTCCTTGCACTCGTCGATCGTGTACTTGGGCACGTCGAGCACCGGCTCCGAGAACGAGAGCTGCATCTTCTCGCCCAGGTCCTCGATGGGCGAGATCTCCTCGAAGATCTCCTCGAGGCCGGAATCCGTGTGGACGTCTTCGCGCCCGGCAGCGCTCGCCTCACCGAGGCGGGCCTTCCATGCGTCGTCGCCGATGAGCCATTCGAAGCTCTCGGTCTGCAGTGCGAGCAGGTCGGGGACGGTCAGGGTGTCCGTGATCCGCGCGAAGCTCAGGCGGCTCGCGTTTCGACCGGTCTTGGGGCTCAGTTCAGCCAAGGCAGATACCTCCGGGCCGGGAAGGGTTGCGGGTCTTCCCGGGATCGTGTCGTCGGTGAGAGACTCGTCAACACCCTGAAGCACCCTGAACGGGTGCAGGCCGACCGCAATATGAAGGCAGAGGGGATGTCTGTGAGCGCAACTAGCCACACTACGCCGCAGATCGGCTGATGTCCAGCCGCGGCGGCGTGTCGGCTGGCGGCGCCGCGGGCCGCGATGCTAACGGCGCGCGCAGACCCGCGAGAATGGTGCCGTGAGCACCCCCACCCGTCGCCTCTCGAGCGGCCTGCACGCCGAGATGCGCTTCTCGGGATCGGGCGGCTGGCAGCTCGTCGTCGACGGCACGCCGCAGTCGCACGTCGACCCCGAGCGGCCCGAGCTGCTGGTCTACGAGTACGTGCAGCAGATGGGCCACGTGATCGATGCGCTGCCGCCCGGCCCGATCACGGCGGTGCACCTGGGCGCGGGCGCGCTCACGCTCCCCCGCTACATCGACGCGACCCGGCGCGGCTCGCGCCAGCAGGTGATCGAGCTCGAGCCGCTGCTCGTCGAGCTCGTGCGCGAGGTGGCGCCGCTCCCGCGCGGCGCGAGCATGCGGGTGCGCTACGGCGATGCCCGCGAGCAGCTGGGCCGGCTGCCCGCCGGGCTGCGGGGCGCGGTCGACCTGGTGGTGGTGGATGTGTTCTCGGGCTCCCAGACGCCGGCGCACGTGACGACGGTGGAGTTCCACGCGCTCGTGCGCGAGCTGCTCGCCCCCGCGGGCGTGGTGGTCGTGAACATCGCGGATGACCGCACGCTGTCGTTCGCGAAGCGGCAGCTCGCGGCGCTGCACGAGGTGCACGGCGAGGTCGCGGCGCTCGCCGATCCCGGCATGCTCAAGGGCCGCCGCTTCGGCAACGTCGTCGCGGTCGCGGGCGCCGCGCTGCCCGACATCGACGCGATCGGCCGGGCGCTGCGTCGCGACCCGCTGCCCGGCAAGGTGGTCGCGGGCGCCGAGCTGCGCCGCTTCCTCGGCGGCGCGCAGCCGTCGCGCGACGCCGACGCCACGCCCAGCCCGGCGCCGAGCAGGGGCATCTTCGGCTGATGCCGGGCGCCGGCGCGCGGGATTGCGGCGCGTGCTCCCGCCGAATCGCGCCGAGTGCGCGACGATTGCGGCCATGAGCGAGTCCATCGGCTACGACCAGACCGCGCTGCGCAACGCGGTCGACGTGGGCGCCGTCGCCCGCCGGCTGCGGCAGCTCGGCAGGGAGCGCTCGCTCGCCGCCGTCTCGGAGCGCGCCTGGCTGCTCGAGTCGATCGGCCGGCTCGACGACGCGCTGACGGCTGCGAGCGAGGCGGTGACGCTCGCCCGGGCCTCGGGATCGCGCGACCGGGTGGCGGAGGCGCGGCTGCTGCGCGCATCCGTCATCCAGACCCGCGGCGATCTGCGCACGGCGCTGCGCGAGTGCACGGGCATCATCGCCGAGTCGCGCTCGAACGACTGGGTCGAGCTGTGGGCGCACGCGCTGCAGCAGCGCGGCACGGTGCACTTCGCGCTCGGTCGGTGGCACGAGGCGTGCGTCGACTTCACCGTGGCGGTCGAGCTGTGCCGCGAGGCCGAGCTCGAGCCCGCGCAGCTGGAGGCGGCCGAGCTCGCGCTCATGGTCGCCACCGACCGCGCCCAGACCGAGGCGCTGCGTGCCGAGCAGGACGTGCCGCGCGCGAGCCACCCGATCTGGGGCGGGCGCTGAGCCCGCAGCGCGACATTCCACAGGCGGATGCGCGCGGTTCGCGCCGCCACGACCACTGCTGGCATGCTCGCAGCCGCCCTTCGACACGCTCAGCGCGCTGCGCGCTCGGAGCGGCTCAGGGACCATGGGAGGGTGGACGATGGCTGATCTCGAGCGGGTGCGGGTGTGGGCGGAGGCGCTCATCAGGATGCACCTCGACGACTCCTGGAGCTTCGGCTTCGACCGCGCGGCGAAGCGGGCGGGGCTGACGAACTACACCAGCCGGCGCATCACCGTCTCGAAGCATCTCGCCGCGCGCTGGGACGACGACGAGGTGCACCAGACGCTGCTGCACGAGGTGGCGCACGCCATGGTCGGCCCGCGCGCGGGGCACGGCCCGCTCTGGCGCCGCACCGCGCGCGAGATCGGCTACGTCGGCGGGCGCACGCACCAGGGCGAGATCGCTGCGGAGCGCGCCGGCTGGGTGGGCGTCTGCCCCGGCGGCCACGAGCACGTGCGGTTCCGCGCGCCGCGCGGCCGCTACGCGTGCAAGCCGTGCACGCGCTCGGCGCGCAGGATGGTCGAGGTGCGCTGGCAGCGGCGGGAGCAGGCCGCCTGACGCGAGCTACCCGGGCCGGGGCGCGTCGTCCCCGTCGGGATCGGCCGCGACGCCGCCGCCCAGCACGGCCCGCGCATCCGAGCCGCCGGCATCCGCCTCACCGGCCGCCGGCTGCGGCGCGGTGCTGGCGTAGGAGTCGCTGATGAGCCGGTACGACTTCGTCAGGAACGCGAGGGCGCCCGCGACCACCATGATGAGCCCGGCGACCAGGAACACGAGTGCGATGCCGCGGGCGGTGCCGGTGCCCAGCAGCGGCTCGAGCGCGGCGCCGCCCTCGGCCGAGCGCGCCCACGGGAGGATCCAGAGCTCGGCGATCGGCGCGATGAGGAACGCGGTGATCGGGGCGGCCGCCGACTCGAACGCCATCGCGAAGCCGAACACCCGGCCCTGCCGCCGCAGCGGCACGACCCGCTGGATGATGGTCTGCTCGGCGGCCTCGGCGGCGGGGATGAGCGCCATGTAGGCCCAGATGCCGACGAGGTAGAGCCACCACCACTCGCGGATCGTGAACACGGCGCCCAGCACGCCCATGGCGATCACGACCAGCAGCAGCGTGCGGATCGGGCGCTTGCCGAGCCCGAGCTTCGCGATCACGAGGCCGCCGACGACGAAGCCGGTGGATGCGATGCCGAACACGACGCCCCACATCTGCACGCTGAAGAGTTCGAGGCCGTACGGGTCCATGAGCGCCATGTAGACGCCGCCGATGAAGTTGTTGAAGGTCGAGAAGACGATGAGCGCGAACAGGCCGCTGATGGCGAGCACCGCGGCGATCGAGCCGCGCAGGTCGATGCCGGTCGCGGTGTCGTCCGGATCGGTCGCCACCACGTCCTCCGGGATGCGCAGCGTCAGCAGGTGGGCGAGGCTGAGCGCGAGCAGCCCGATGCCGATCGCGATGGTCCAGCCCATGCCGAGGAAGCCGATCGAGAGCCCCGAGAACACGCTCGTGACGATCATGGCGAGGCCCTGCACGGTGCCCACCAGCCCGTTGGCGTTCGCGTGCCGCTCGTCGGGCACCAGGATCGTGACGGTGGTCGACAGCGCGATGTTGCGCATGTGCTCGACGACCGAGCCGGCGAGGATGATCGCCATGAACAGCCACAGCCACGGGGAGCCGAGCTCGAGCAGCACCGGCTCGGGCAGCAGCAGGTACATGGCTCCCGCGATCGCGAAGGCGATAAGCGTGACCGAGCCGGAGAGCAGCATCACCCGCAGCTTGCGGTGGTGGTCGACGATCGAGCCGAACAGGATGCTGCCGAAGGCCACGAACAGCATGTAGGCGCCGCCGATGACGCCGGTGGCGAGCACGCTGCGCGTCTCGAGGTAGACCCAGAAGGTGAGCGCGAACCACACGTACGCGGTCGTGACGTTCGCGAGCGCGGTGTTGGCGAGCACGTGCAGGAACGTGCGCTCGCCCTGCGAGCGGGCTGTCGAGGCCATGCGCATACGGTAACCGCCACCGCCCACGCGGGACACCCCGCAGGGCTCAGCGGACCGCGCGGCGCAGCTCCCACATGATCTTCGACGACAGGGAGGCCAGGTACGTGCCGGTGAGGTGGTGGGCATCTCGGTAGACGACCGCGCCGCCCACGACGAGCGGGCAGGCACCGTCGCCGCAGAAGTAGCGCGTCGGGTCGACGACGCGGACCCCGGGCACGAGCGCCGCCGCCTCGAGGATCGGATCGCGCCCGCGCGTGCCGTAGGCCTGGGACACCGAGCAGCCGAAGGGCACGGCGCCCGCCGACTCCGTGACGCAGTCGAGTGCGCTGTAGCCGATGTGCGGGAAGTCGCCGATGACGACGAGCTGCGTGCCGGCGTCGACCACCGGCTGCCAGGCGCGCACGTAGCGATCCCGGATCGCGGCGGCCTCGGCGTCGCGATCGCTGTGCGGGAAGCGGAGCCCGGTGTAGACGACCACGTCGTAGCGGCCCGAGGCCACCGCGCTCGCGATCTGCCGATAGCGCGGCTCGCAGCCGTGGCCCCGCGGCACGTGCTCCCAGCGGCAGCTGACGCCGAGGTAGCCGTCGACGCTCCAGTTCCAGTAGGAGAACTCGTCGCGCATCGCCGCGAAGTAGCCCGCGGCGTGCGAGTCGCCGACGAACGCCACCCGCAGCGCGTCGCCGCGCGTGCTGCCCGCGTGGCAGACCGGCACCAGTGCCGTCTTGTCGTACTGCCAGCAGGAGGAGACGTATGCGCCGCCCGTGTCCACGCGGAGCCTGCCCGGGTCGACGGTCGGCGCGATCACGCCCACGCCCTCGCTCCACGCGCAGGTCTCATCGAGCAGCTGCGTGACGCCGAAGCATCGGGGATCTGCGCTCGAGAGCCGCACGCCCGTGCCCCAGTTGCGCAGCTGCACCTGCGGTCCCGCAGCCACGACCATGCCGCCGCCCGAGGGCATGACGACCCGCAGGCGCGTGACGGCGCGATCCTCGATCGTCCAGCGGAGGGTGAAGGCGCCGCTGCGCGCCACGTAGGTGTGCACGAGCGTCGTCCAGCCGCGCTCGGTCAGGCCCTCGAGCTTGATGCGGCGACCCACGAGCTGGGCATACACCGTGCCGGTGGTCACGTGCTCGGCGCCGACGGAGATGCTGCTCGTGCCGTTCGGCCGCACGCCGTAGATGCCCGGCTGCACGACGATCGAGCGCGAGTTGCTCTGGGCGGCATGCAGCCGGGGGCCGTCGAACACCTCCGCCTTGATGCGGTAGCCCGTCAGCGGGGTGAACACGTGCGTGAAGCGGCCGTCGGCACGCGTGGCGACGGTCGCCAGCAGCTCCCACCGGCCCGTCTTCGCCGACAGCCCGACGATGCGCACGGGCGCGGCGGCGACGGCGGCGCCGCGCTCGTCCAGCAGCCGGCCGGAGACGGTGAGGGAGCGGCCGAAGCGCACGCCGTCGCCGTCGACCGTCATCCACAGCGACGGCGAGACCTTCGGCTCGGGGGTCGGCGTCGGCGTGGGCGTCGGCGTCGGCGTGGGCGTCGGCGTCGGCGTCGGCTGGGGCGTCCGGGTCGGAACGGGGCTCGGGGTCGGCTCGGGCGACGCGGTCCGGCTCGGCGCCGGCGTCACACTCGGGCTCGGCGCAGGCGTCGGGTCGGGTTCCGGCGTCGCCGTCGGTGCCGAGGTCGACGTCGGAGCGGGCTCCGGTGACGACGCGGTCGCGGAGGCGGCCGCCTCGGGGGCGAGGGTGCTGATCGCCACACCGAGCGAGAGCAGCATCGCGAGGGCGCGTCGGCGCAGGTCGCGAGTGCGCATCGCATCCGCCTTCCATCGAGCTCGAACCGCGGCGGTACCCATCCGATCTGGGGAACCGGCGGTGCCCGCGGGGCAGCTCGCCGATGCGGCAAGGATGCGGGACGTGCAGATCGTACCCCAGCAGGGCGCATCGCGCCATCATCGGCGCACGGGCCGCACCGTGGCCGTGACGCCGCGGCGCCGGAGGCGCACGGCGAGGCTCAGCCGCGCGAGTCGCGGGCGCCCGCCCACAGGTCGACGCCGGGCTCGTCGCGCGCGAGCTCGTCGATCGCGGCGAGCTCGTCGTCGGTGAGCGCCGGTCCATGCAGGGCGCCGAGGTTCTGCTCGAGCTGCTCGATGCGCGAGGCGCCGATCGTGAGCGAGGTCATGCGCTCATCGCGCAGCGCCCAGGCGAGCGCGAGCTGCGCGAGCGACTGCCCGCGCTGCTCGGCGATCGCGGCCAGGCCGCGGATGCGCGTCAGCGCCGTCTCGCTCACGTGCGTGTCGAGCGGCCCGGCCTCGCCCATCCGCGCCGCCCTCGAATCGGCGGGCACGCCGTCGAGATACTTGCCGGTCAGCAGGCCCTGCGCCAGCGCCGTGAACCCGATCACCCCGATGCCGAGCTCGCCCGCGGTCTCGAGCAGGCCATCCGTCTCGATCCACCGGTTGAGCATCGAGTAGGAGGGCTGGTGGATGGTGAGCGGCGTGCCGAGCGATGCCAGGATCTCGTGCGCCTGCCGCGTCTCGTCGGCCGAGTAGCTCGAGACGCCGACGTAGAGCGCGCGGCCCGAGCGCACGATGTGGTCGAGGGCGCCCATCGTCTCCTCGAGCGGCGTCTCGGGGTCTGGCCGGTGGTGGTAGAAGATGTCGACGTGGTCGAGGCCCACGCGGGCCAGCGAGCGGTCGAGGCTCGAGACCAGGTACTTGCGGCTGCCGCCGAAGCCGTAGGGGCCCGGCCACATGTCCCAGCCGGCCTTCGTGGTGACGAGGATCTCGTCGCGGTGGGCGGCGAGGTCGGAGGCCATCACGCGGCCGAAGCTCGACTCCGCCGCGCCGTAGGGCGGGCCGTAGTTGTTGGCGAGGTCGAAGTGCGTGATGCCGCGGTCGAAGGCGGTGGTGAGGATGCCGCGCTGGCGCTCGAGCGGCACGTCGTCGCCGAAGTTGTGCCACAGGCCCAGCGTGAGGGCGGGCAGCTTGAGCCCGGAGCGGCCCGCGCGGCGGTACTGCATGCTGTCGTAACGGGTGGGGTCGGCGTGCCAGGTCATCGTGCTGCCTCCGTCGCGGGGGTGGATGCCGCGGCCTCGGCCGCGATCAGCGTGCTCGTCGCGCCGCGCAGGGCGACCGCCGCGGCGCAGGCGGCCGCGCACGCCGGGCTGTGGAAGTCGATGCCCAGCTCGGCCAGCTCGTCGACCACGCGGCCGGCGACCAGCAGGTCGGTGGCGGTCGGGCGCAGCGAGCCGTCGGGCCAGCGCTCCCCCGCGGCGACGATCGCGATCGAGACGCGCTCGCCGCGCCGCGCCTGCTCGTCGAGCGCGGTGCGGGCCACGGCGGCGGCGCTCGCGAGCGTCGCCTCGAGCACGAGCCGCGTTCGGGGTGCGAGGCCGAGCAGCTCGGCCGTCTCGGCGCCGCGGTCGGCGTCGGCGAGCACGATCACGTCGGCGTCGGCAGCGCGCATGCCGGCCGCGCCCCACTCGAGCGTGACCTGGTGGCTGGCGCTCACCGCAGTGCCCCGAGCCGGGCGAGGGCGGCGCGCACGAGCGCGCCGCGGCCGCCCTCCATCTCGCTCGTGACCAGCTCGGATGCCGCCGCCTCGGGGCTGAGCCAGGTGAGCTCGAGCGCATCCTGGCGCGGCTCGCACGAGCCCGTGACCGGCACGATGTAGCAGAGCGAGACCGCGTGCTGGCGGTCGTCGGAGTAGATGCCGTCGCCCGGCAGCGGGAAGTACTCGGCGATGTGGAAGGGCGTCGGGTCGGCGGGCAGCTGCGGGAAGGCCATCGCCCCGAGATCCTTCTCGAGGTGCCGGTAGAGGGCGTCGCGCACGCGCTCGCCGCGCATCACCCGGCCGGAGACCACCGTGCGCGTCATCTCGCTCTGCGCGTTCATGCGCAGCAGCAGCCCCACCTCGGTCACCTGGCCGAGGCCGTCGAGCCGCACCGGGATCGCCTCGACGTAGAGGATCGGCAGCCGCTCGCGCGCCTGCTGCAGCTCGTCGTCGCTCAGCCAGCCTGGGTTCGGGTCGGGGGTGCGCACAGCCATGGCCCCATTGTGCCTGCGCGCTGGAGCTGAAGGCGACGGCCGTTTCGGGCCGTCGCCGCGACGCCAGCGCCGGGCCCCGTCCCGGGGCCCGGTCGGAGCTGCCCGGCGGGGGCCTACGGCCGCAGGCGGCGGCCGCTGCGGTCGGCCCACAGCGCGAGCGCGAGCCACAGCGCAGCGACGACGCATCCGAGCACGATCGAGGGGATGTCGCCCAGCCGGGCGAAGGCCGCGACCGGGCTCGGCGACACGGCCTCCAGCAGCGTGCGAGCCGCGAGGGTGGTCCCGACGGCCAGCAGGCTGATGCGCCCGAGGGCGGCGAAGGGCTGCGCGAAGACGCCCAGCGCGGTGGTGCCGCCGCGCAGATCGGTGTCGATCGACGGATGCATCGCGGTCGCGAGCAGGCAGGCGAGCGCCGCGACGGCGAGGGTGAGCGGCGGCGTCCAGAGCGCCGTCGCCGGCTGCAGCGGCTGCTGCCCCCACACGGTCGGCGTGAAGTAGGCGAGCACGCCCAGGACGCCGAACAGCAGCGAGGCCAGCAGGCCGTAGCCGATCACGCGGCCCCGCTGATGGCCGGTGACGCTGCGGGCGCGCAGCAGCGCGTGCACGAGCGCGGCGCCGGACGCCGCCGGCAGCGCGAGGCCGAGCCCGGCGACGACGGTCGTGACCGCCGCGGTGATGAGCGGGTCTGCGGTGGCGCCCGCCGCATCCGCCACCCCGGTGACGACGAGGGTGGCCGGGCTGCACCGGTCGCTCAGCTCGCCGCACAGCCCGGTCGCGAGCCAGAGGGCGCCCGCGCCGATCGCGGTCGCGATCGCGACGGCGAAGGCCCAGCCCGACCAGCTGCGGGCGAGCGTGCCGAGGAAGCCGAGCGCGGCGACCGCGACGGCCAGCTGCACGAGCGGACCGGCGACGCGGATGCGCTCGAGGCCGCCGAGCGCGCCGGCCTCGGCGTCGAAGGGGATGCCCGCAGCGGCGCCCGCGACGAGGGCGGCAGCAGCCGCGAGCAGCAGCCCGAGCAGCAGCAGCACGAGGGTGCGGCGCACGACGCGGCCGCCGCTCGTCCAGTGCCGGTGCTGCGCCATCGCGAACGAGCAGCCCAGGATGACGGCGAAGGCCGGCAGCGCGATCGCGTCGAGGCCGATCGCGCCCCACGGCTCGGAGGCCGGGAACGGTCGGCGCGGCGCGGCGAGCCAGAACACGGTCGCGAGCACCAGCAGCCCGCGGGCGGCGTCGAGCGAGACGACGCGGCCGATGCGGCGGCCGCCTCGGGACGCCCGATGGCTGCCGCCGCGGCCCCGGCCGGCACCGCGCGAGCGACCGCCGACGGTGCCCAGCACCCGGGTGGTCGCCGACGTGTTCGTCATGCTTCGAGGCTACGGTGTTCCTGATGGCGCGCGCCGCCCGGCGGCGCCGCGAGAGGGGGCACGGATGCTGCAGATCGACGCGGACGCGGTCCGCTGGCGCGAGGGCACGGGCTCGGGCGAAGACGATGCCGAGCTGCTGGTCGTCATGCACGGCATCGGCTCGCACGAGGGCGATCTGTTCGGCCTCGCACCCCACCTGCCGGAGCGGCTCACGATCGCCTCGCTGCGCGCGCCGATCCCCTACGGCGGCGGCTTCGCCTGGTTCGAGTTCTCGCCCATCGACAGCGACGACCACGCGGTCATCGACGAGGCCGCGCAGGCGGTGCTCGCCTGGCTCGACGGCCTCGAGCGGCGCTTCGCGCGCGTGCACCTGCTGGGCTTCTCGCAGGGCGGCGCCATGGCGGTGCAGCTCGCGCGCCTCGCCCCGGAGCGCTTCGCCTCGATCACGCACCTCGCGTCCTTCGTGCACGCGGGCTCGCTGCCGGGCGACGCGGCGCTCGCGGCGCAGCAGCCGCGCATCCCGGTGCTGACGACGATCGGCGACCTCGACGAGGTCATCCACCGCGACAAGGTCGAGCGCTCCGCCCCGTGGCTCGACGCGCACTTCGACGTCGACCGCCGCACCTACCACCGGGCGCACGCGATCGTCGCCGACGAGCTCGCCGACGTGGTCGCGTTCCTCGAGCGGGTCTGAACCGGAGGCGCCACTCACCTGCGGGAGGCGCCACTCACCTGCGGGAGGCGCCACTCACCTGCGGAAGGCGCCACTCACCTGCGGAAGGCGCCACTCACCTGCGGAAGGCGCCACTCACCTGCGGGAGGCGCCACTCAGGCGCGGAAGGCGCCACTCAGGCGCGGG